>CAWIRT010000050.1:0-379545 GCA_963838445.1 uncultured Acidobacteriaceae bacterium | reverse complement strand
ACTGTCCGCAGTGTGTCGGAGAGAAACTGCTTCGTTGTTGAGGCAGGAGTAGCAATGGCTCTGTCGAAGGGCAAGTTTCTGGATCGCGTGCAACATGCTTAGTGGGAGGCTATGAGCTGTTGAAGTGATGGGGTGGCAGGTAGTTCTGGCCGTTCGTTAGGCGTGAGCCAGAGCCATTCGATGGCGGAATAGTTTGAGAAGATTGTGGGTGGCGCAGATAAGTTTCCACTCTGATGTCACGCTCAACAGGCCTCGTAAGCGGAACCTGCGGATACCACGTGCTTCTTTGATCTGACCGAATACCGGTTCCACCGTTGTCTGTCGAAGTGCATACCGCGCTTTACCGTCCTCTGTGGCCAGAACTTTTCTCATGTCAAACGCTTCCTGGCTGCGCGGTGCGCAGGGCGGCAAAGGTTTACCTGGTATATGCGGCTTGGAGTCAGGTGCGACCAGCATTTCAATGCCGCTCATCGCCGGATCCTGCAGGCTGGTGGTGTCCCAGTAGCCGGCATCGGCGGTGATGGTTGTTGGCACCGCTTGCAGTGTTTTCCGTAGACTTTTCACCATAGGGAGAACTGCTGACGATCAATAGGTTGCTGAGTTAGCTCTGCGGCCACGATGATCTGCGCGTTCGAGTCTACGGCGATCTGTGCGTTGTAAGCCTGCACAAAGCCTCTTTCCCCGCTGTCTTTCATCACTCGCGAGTCAGGATCGACGAAGTTATATTGTCGACTGGGTGTAGCGGCGTTCTTTCTCGCTCGCAAGCGCTGCTTCTTATCCTTCTCGCGCTGTCTGCGATCCTTCGACGGCTGGCTTGTCTGTTCCGCTTTACCACGGGGACCGCGTTTGCCTGGAGTATGGCCGTCCAATGCGGCTTTTAGTTGTGCCTGTGCTTCCTGTTCTAACTCCGCCTTGGCTTGCTGCAGCCGCTCGAAGCGCTTCTGGGCATTTGCTAACTCGTCGGGTAGTTGGTTGGCCGCTTGGTCCAGCCCGGCTCGCCGCTCTTCCTCACGATCGGTCTGCTGTGCTTGACGCAGCAATCGCGCAACCTCGGCGCGCCAATGTTGTTCCCGTTCGCTGATCCTTTCGTACCTTACGGAACGCCGGGTGCTAGCGTTGGCCTTCATCTTAGTGCCGTCGATCGAAACATTGCCCAATTTCACCAGACCAGCCTTCTGACATAGTCTCAAGGCTTGTACGAATAAGCTCGCCAGCGCTTCCACATGTTGCTGACGAAAAGCAGCAAGGGTATCGTGGTCGGGATGCTGGTCGGCAGACAAATAGCGAAATGCAACGTTCTCGTAAGTAGCCTGCTCGATCTTGCGGGAACTCGTGATTCCGATGCAGTAACCGTAAAGCAACAACCGCGCCATGAACACAGGATGGTACGCTGACAAACCTCGCCCATCACTTCGTTCATAGCTGGCGTAAATAGAAGACAAGTCCAATTCGTTCATCACGTCAGCTACGAATCGCGCCAGGTGACTCTCAGGCAGCCAGTCCTGCAGAGAGGGGGGAAGCAAAAACGGCTGATCGTGGCTACAAACTCGAAAACGTTTGTTCACCAACCAATCCTACGAGATTCTCCCCCGGCGAGCGACCATTTTTGGTGCACTTCTCACATCTATCTCCGACACACTGTCCGTCTGTCCCTTCAATGCTTTGTAGTGCACCCCAAAAGTGAGACACGGTGGGGGAGAAAAATAGGGGACACTCAGCGGTCATAATGGAGATGACCGATGAGCAGGAAGAGCAGGTATAGCACGGAGTTCAAGCAGGATGCGGTCAGTCGCATGGGGCAGGGCGGGAAGACTGTCACCGCCTTGGCGGAAGAGTTAGGTGTTCGGCGGAAGTTCTTATACCTGTGGCGTGAGCGGTTGCAGGCTGGTGGCAAGTCGGCAATAGAGCGAGGCCCGGGAAGGCCGCCAGGGAGCAAATCAAAATCAGTTTCCACACCGCCGACACCCAGCGCGGCTGAGTTGCGGATCGCAGAACTGGAGCGACTGCTGGGCCGCAAGCAAGTGGAGCTGGATTTTTTCAAACGAACCTTCGAGCAGGTCAGGGGAGCAGCGGCAAATCGTACCAGCGATGGCGACAAGGGGTCTATCGCGGCATCGAAGCCTCGCTCTCAATCGAAGGAGTAGGACTGACAGTGGAACGGCAGTGCCAGCTGGCCGAAGTGAGCCGAGCGGGCTTCTATCGCTATTTGCAGCAGACCAAGCCTGAGCAGGCGGACTTGTTGTTGCGCGCACGCTTGCAGGAGTTAGCGGTGGCGCATCATCGTCTGCGTGGCTACCGGATGTTGACTGCGCTGCTGCGGCGTGAAGGGCAGGTGGTCAACCACAAACGTGTACTGCGCCTGATGCGGGAAGACAACCTGCTGAGCTTGCGACGGATAAAGTACGTGTTTACGACAGATTCGCGGCATAATTGGCCGATTTACCCGAACCTGGCACGGCGTGTGACTTTGACCGGGCTCAATCAGCTGTGGGTGGCCGACATTACGTTCATCCGACTACGGAGCGAGTTCATCTATCTGGCGGTCGTTTTGGATGCATACTCCCGGCGCGTAATCGGTTGGGATTTGGGCCGCACGTTGCACGCGGAACTGGCGATTCGAGCTTTGCAGATGGCGCTTAGCGAGCGGAACTGGAAAGCCGAGGAACTGATTCATCACTCAGATCAAGGCGTGCAGTATGCGTCAAGCGATTACACCCAGATACTGGACCAGGCGGAGATTCAAATCAGCATGAGCCGGCGTGGCAATCCATATGACAACGCACGCGCGGAACGATTTATGCGGACGCTCAAAGAAGAGGAGGTGCACGGAACGGAGTATCAGGATCTAGAAGACGCACGCGGCCGAATCGGTGAGTTCCTGGAACAGGTGTATAACCGCCAGAGGCTGCATTCAGCGTTACGCTATCTGACACCGGAAGAGTTTGAGCAGGCCAGCCAAGCTAAAGAGAGTGACGGCGCTGATGGAAGCGGTGGAAAACCAAAGGCAGGTTTACCACCGCTCCCACAGGCCTTGGAAATCCCTCCAGGATTTCCACACTCCCACGGCGGGTCGACTGCTTTTCAATAAAATGAGAACTAAAACACGCTGAAGTGTCCCCAATTAACGGAACTTGGCGTGTCTCAGCTTAGGGGTGCAGTCCAGACGGGACGGAGGAGGGGACAGCGGGACGGAGGAGGGACAGACGGAGAGGGACAGACGGGATGATCACCTCACAAATAGCACACACTACCGTGACGGAGGAGGGACAGACGGCAAGGTCACCTCACAAATAGCACACACTACCGTAGCGGCAGTTCTAAATGACGGAATCGTCCCGTCCGTTGAAGCGCTCCTCCGCCTAGCTTCTGACCCGCAAACCTCGTTTGCAGTGCGCTCGGCAGTCATGGCAAAGCTGCGCGCAATCGGCCGGTCGCTGCCAGCGGATGCCGACGGAGTGGAGATCAAACGTCGCATCGCCGCATTCGAGAGCGATCCCGGGAAGTTCAAGCCGCAGCCGGTTCTGGAGGCACCCCTTGGCAGCTCGATCGGAGAGATGAGGTGTTCTAATTTTGGTCGATGAGTGTCCTGCATTTGGCCCGCTCCCAAGCCATGGAAAAATAACTGGAGGCTGTCCTTCGGATGAATCGGCTTTGGATCGCCGGAACCGGGGTGCGTCAGCACGCGGGTCCTATTGGGGGATCGGCAGGTAAAGAAACTCGACTCATAGCAATGCAATTATTCAATCGCCGCTCGGCATTGCGAAGCTCGGAGGGCCCATACAAAGGACCCATACAACCATCGCAGCGTTTCGCCGGGAACAAGGGATGGCGTGTTTGCCATTGTAACCATTGGAGACAAAAGGGCCAGCATGCGACAACGGTTGGGTTAAAGAATAGTAAGCGTTCCATCTGTCGCGGCCTTTCCTGCGCTAGATTTCATTTGAACCGTTCAAAATCTCCCGTGCGGATCCAATCGGCACCATCCGTTCTTGGATGACAGCCAGCCACTTTCAACCGTTGAACCAGATCATTTCGGCGTTCCGCCGAATTGTTCAGACGGATGACGTGCCGCCCGTCAAGGTCGGACATTCCTCGAATCGTACCGGTAGCCACGAGAATCGTACGCGCCTCGTCCCTCGCCAAAGCCATACCTGCTTCCAAAATCACGTTGGGGCGGGGCTGGAATGTCACCTCATCGTCTCGGACTATTTTGCGCAGTTCGGGACGGAGAATTGCCTCCTCATCGGGGGTCATTAGAACCAGGAATGCCTGGGCCAATGAGAACGCAGTAGTCAAGATTTCACCGACGTAAGGCGATGCTTTGCCTGTTTGCATGACTGCTTGATTCCACTCGATCGGTCGAAGATGGAGGGAACGAAGGAAACTAAACATGTCAAGTCTCGTCTCTTCGTCCTGCCCGTAGACTACCATCACCGCTCTTCGGCGCTCTTCATCCTCACCTCCAACAATTGAATTTACAGCAGGTACGAGGGCTTTGAGCCGGGCCATCGCGTCGCGATGGAGAGTCCAACTTCCTTTATCCCGCACGAAAGCACGCGATTTGCTCATTGTGTCGCCAATGTTTTTTGGAGGTCTCAAGCGTGCGGCCCTGTAGCACCCTGCAATGGCGGCCGGCGTGATGGGTTCCCCAGCGATCTCGCTCAAGAAAAACCCAAATAGAGCCACCGCCTCTCTATGTTTCGCGAGAATGGCGTCTGCCCCTTGGAGAGCAGCTAGGAAAGAATCGAGGGCATCGCTCATTCAATGTCCTCATCACCCGAAATCATTGCCCGGACCTTGCGAACGCCGGATTCTGTGATCTTGTATAACTTACGAGCCTGCTTGGTACTTCCGCTTTTGCGAAGTTGAAGCACAAGTGAAGGCTTTTGCTTGATCAAGGCTCCGAGGGCCATTGTGATGTTTGCCGAAGGATGTCCGAGGTGCTTCAGTTCATTATTAGCACTTTGGCCATCAAAACTTTGGGCACCTTGGCAAACTTGGAGCCAATAACCTGCTGCCAAAGCCCGCAAAGATTCAGTCTTCGGATGGCAGGCGTCTGCTAGCGAGGCGAAATCTGCAAATTCAATAGCAGTTTCATCCTCAGGTTCTGCCTCAGAACCGCCCCGGGGCTTCTTCGTGGTTTTTGATACACCGGCGATGTTGAACCTTTCCAATATGTACCGGATCACACGCCCGCGTTGATCTTCTTCAAGCGAGCCCACGATTCCCGTGATTTCGCCGATTGCTTTTGTTTCCGCGTCTATTTCAGTCATTACATTAACCTCTGGCCCAATGTTAACAGCGTACCCATGCAGCAGTCATGGCCAATTATATGTGTAGCTCTTTACATCCACCAGGCTATCTTTGATGCCACAAAATAACCCGAGTTGGTGGAACGGCGAGTAGCTGCCCTGTCGAAGGGCTTAACGTTCCAAAAGCATTTGGCAATGCTGCCCTCGTTGGACGTCGCAAACCTTCTTGCAGTCGGCAGAACATTGAAACGTTATCCATAGAGGGCACAAAACAAATTAAAGACTCGCCTATAACATGAAGTTGGTTGGCTTAGCGTTGACGGAGAGATCACTAAATAACATTAATTAAGGTTTTGTTTGCCAATTGGCCAGCCGTGCTCGGCACCGCCTGGTTGTCTAGTAGGTCCGCGGCCCAGATGGGCCAAAACATAGTTTGGCTTGGAAGCCCCCTTCCCAAAGGGACACCGTCGGCTAGCCGATCACCATCACTTCGTGCAAATTCTGCTTTTCAGGACAGGTTCCCTGTACACTTCGGTGGCCAGGAATACCGAAACGTAGATCCTGGTCAACTTACGGAGGATGCATGATCATGAACGGGAAATTGTGGAAAGCTTTCGCAGGCCTGGGCGCAGTCGCGATGTTCGCCGTGTGGGCCGGACAGGCTGGCGCGCAGACGTCCGAGGTTAAAGAAAAACCTGCGCTTTACACGTATGTTGCGAATTGGAATATTCCCCGGGCGCAGTGGGCAGACATGGAGAAGGCCGGCGTGGCTAACCAGAAGATTCTGGATAAGGCCGTCAGCGACGGGACCATCGTGGGATATGGCACCGATGTGAGCCTGGTTCACCAGGGGGATGGCACCACCCACGACGATTGGTGGTCGGCCATGTCCCTGGCCGGTGTACTCCACGTGCTGGACCAGTTCATCAAGTCCGGCGATTCAACGGCTTCCGTCCTGGACAGCGCCACGAATCATTTCGATAACGTCTACGTCAGCCGGTTTTACAACTGGCATCCCGGATCGTGGAAGGATGGGTACACCTATTCGGCGTCGTACCGATTAAAGCCAGATGCGCCGGAGGACTCCGTGGACACACTCAGCAAGCGGCTGATCGTGCCGCTGCTGGAGAAACTACTCGCCGACGGCACGCTGCACGAGTACGAAGTCGATACCCAAGCGGTCCATACCGAAGCTCCTGGCACGTTTTTGATTGTTTACCTCGCGGCTCAGGCGGACGGGCTGGATAAGGTCAATGCGGCGCTGGAGGAGGCTATCAAGTCCAATCCGCTGGGGGGCGTGGCGTTTGAGTCCCTGGTGGATATTGCGGCACACCATGATGAGCTGGATCGTACCAGTGCTACTTACAAGTAGGGTTGTTTTTGTGCGGGTCCCGAGTCTCACAGATTGGTGTCGAGTGGGCGTGAACAGCGTTGATCAGGGCCTAAAGGCCTCCGGATTTTGTCCGTAATCGGCCCGACTAAAAGTCGGGCCCTGATACAAAGCATCGGAGACGTGGGTCCCGGAAGGGTCGCGCATTCCGTGGATTTTGCGGACAAGAAGGTGCCGCGCCTATGGTGCACCTACGGCAAGCCGGGACAGGCCCACGGCGCCCCGGGGCTGGCCGGATTATGATGGGGGTCCAACCCCCCCTGTCGGGCTGGGCCGGCGTTGGTACGGACCGTTTAGCCGGCGGCCCTCCGGGCCTCGATGGGATGTGGGCAAGGGCTAAACGGGCGCGGAAAAATAAATGGTTTCTACGGATTGGGATAAAGAATAAAGCGCGTACCCCCTGGCCTAAAGGCCAGATGAGTTGCCGGGTTTATGTACGGGCTGAAGCCCGTACCTACCAGCCCGTACCTACCCGGCAGCCTCGAGTTCGTTGTGCTGGCCCGGGTTTGCCGGAATGCTGTGCTCAATGCGGCGTAATTGATTTCTTAACTGCTCGTTTTTCACCAAAAGATCGCCAATAATCTCGCACTGTCTCTCGACCTTGGCCATCAGCTCGCTCATTGAGGTCTCCGGCTTTGCCGCGCCGGCTCCTGGGTTCTGCAACCCGAACGCCAGGCATAGGCCGCCGGGTTCGCGGTCGATGATGGATACAGTGTGCTCTTTCATCGCTTACCTCCTTTGGGCTTTTCAAGCCTTTTCTTTGCTTTGCCGGAGAGGATCCATGACTCCGTGTGTCGTTCAATGGCGTCGACGTGGCCGGCACCGGACACGGCAGTTCCGGAAAAGATCGACATCACCAGGGGAATCAGTTCGTGCGCAGGGATATCGTCGCGGAAGGTGCCGTCGGCGACGCCCTGCTGGATCATCTGTGAGATTCCATCGCGCCAGTGGCTGTTCATTTCGTCGACAATCTTTTGTACCTCGGGGTCGCGTTTGCCACGGAGGCCAAATTCCTGCATCACGAGCACCAACTCCGGATGATGTTTGAGATAGAAGCGACCGTCGGAGAACTCCTGCCGCAGGCGGTCGAGGAGTGGAAGTCCCGAGGGCCGCGGGGCCGCGCCATGCAGGGTAACAAACTTTGCGCTCAGTAACTGGGCCACCCCCTCGATGAGGTCCTGTTTCGATGGAAAGTAATAGTGGAGGGTGGCGATGTTAACGCCGGCGCGCGTGGCCACGGCACGGGTGCGCAGACCTTCAAACCCGGCCTCGGCCACTACGTCAAAGGCAGCCTGCAACAGGGCCGCCCGCCGCTTGCCATGTTCATCCTGCGGATGCAGAAGCGTCCGCCACCATTCTTCGTTGTGTTCCTCTGTCATACCTGGATTATTTAATCAATCAATTGATTGGATGTCAATCAAGTGATTGATTATTTTTTTGGGGGGGGCAGCAGGGTTCGTTTTCGTCCGTTCCGGGGCGGACTCACCTCGTTTAGCCGCTGCTTGCGGCTGTCCGACGCCACAATGTCGGCGGAACAGGAGCATCCCCTGTGCCATGATGTTTTCTGGTACGCGACTTTGATGGGAAAGGCCGTAAAAATGGTGAAGATCGGTGTGAAAAGGCTGCGACTGGACGCGATCGTTCCGAAATATACGCATGACGGCGCGTTTGGGGATTTAGCTGCTGATCTGTACGCAGTCGAAGAAGTGACATTTCTGAGGGGCGACGTTAAAACCATCCCGACTGGAATCGCATTGGAATTTCCTCCCGGATATGGCGCCGTGGTCGCCGATAGATCCGGGCTTGCGATCAAGGGTCTGACAACCTTCGCTGGTGTCATCGATCCGGGATACAGGGGCGAATTAAAGATAGTGACGGCATATTTTGGAGCTACTCCCCTGGTACTGAAAGCCGGAGACAGGATCGCCCAACTGCGAATCGTGGAACGTATCGGTGCGAGCTTTCAGGAAATCGATGAGCTGGGAAGCACCGAGCGCTCTGACCGAGGTTTTGGCAGCAGCGGGCTGTGAGGCCGGAGGATGATCCCTCTGGGTTGCGGTGTCGGCGGCAAAGCATACCCCCGGGGCCTGATAAGCGTGTGTGAAAACTTCAATTTCAAACCCAGTCGACTAGGGACGGTCGAATCTCAGACTTGTCCAACTTAGGTTTTTCAGTTGGCCAAGTTGGACAGCACAGGAAGCATTCACTGGCATCGAGGTCGCGGAAGACCATCGAACGAAGGGCACGGCTTAAGAGGCCGCGGAAAAAGCCGGATTGAGCAAGAAAGCATGCCCCAGGGGCTAAAGCCCACGATGATTTCATTGCGTTTGCGCCGGGGATAAATCCCCGGCCTACCCTAAAACCGAGTTTTTCCGCAGCCTGTTCAGCCTTGCCGCACAACACTCCGGCTGGTGAGGGCTTTAGCTAGCCCTGAGGTACGCTTTTTCTCGTTCCGCCGTGCCGTCGAATGACCTGGGTAAAGGAGCGATAGCTGCGCAAGAAGCTCTTGACGCTTTGTATCAGGGCACGACTTTAGTCGTGCCGTAAAGGCTATAAAAAAGAATTGGGCTTTAGCCCCTGAGGGTAGCGCTTCCCCACAGCGTCGCGGAGTGGTGTCTACGCTTTCTCTTCCGATTCTCACACCCTTTTAGAGTCCGCGAAAAAAAACCTTCCTCCTGCCGCGAAACTGGCCCCAATCCGCATATATATATGTGTGTCCACCAATAACTCTGTGCTGTCCGAAATCATTTGCCGGCCGCGTGCGCGGATGATGCACGAAACGCGGCTCGCCAGAACGGCTCAGTGGGCAAATTATCCCGGACAACCTCTTGCCTGGATTCGGACCTTACCACGCATACCACGCATACCACGCACCCTTTTCGTCGGACCTTATCACGCATACCACGCATACCACGCATACCACGCACCCTTTTCGTCGGACCTTATCACGCATACCACGCATATCACGCACCCTTTTCGTCGGACCTTACCACGCATATCACGCATATCACGCACCCTTTTCGTCGGCCACTTTTGCACCACGCAGGAGGCAAAATACACGCACAGCTTTAAGCGTCGCTTGAAACAAAGGACTTAGCCCTCGGTGGCAACCCAGGGACTATTTCGCCACCGCTGCGGTTTCCAGCCTTGCCCCGCGAATCCATTCCAGGATCGTGTGGTATTGCCAGCTTTGTTCGTTCCCATGCCAGCGCTGCCCGCCGTTGTGCGTGGCCAGGTAGTCGCCGACGTTGCCCGCGGCGTCTGTCGGCCTCGTCGGCTTGATCAGCATCAGGCTCTTGGTCGGGTCGTTGATGTCGACTACGTGCATGGCGTACTTATAGTTGTCTTCGCTGTCCTGGTCAGAGAAGACACCTTGATCATTGGGTGGGTGCAGCTTGAAGATGACGTGGCTGGCGTGGCAGAAAACGCAGGCTTTGCCGTCGGCTCCCTGGGTCGCCAGGATGGGCTCGATCTTGGCTACAAAGTAGTTGAAGTCGAGGACGGAGCCGGGCTGCACGTCCTTTAAGGCATCGCTTAACTTATTGCCTTCGAGGACGCTGGTGGCGATCAGCTTCAGTCTTGGATTGTTGTCGTTCTTGAGCTGCTCCATGGCGGTGCGGAACTCCGGCCGCTGCTCCACTCCTTTCACCTTGCGGAGCGTGTCCAGTCCCGCGGCGCGCACGTTGTTGTCTGGGTTGTTCAGGCTGTTCAACACTGTGCTCAGCACCAGGGGGTCGTCGAGCAGGTCCGTCGGTCGCTTGATCGCTACCAGGCTCTTGTTCAGGAAGTAGCCCTGGTCCTGCGAGATGGCTCCGCCCGAAACGCCCGCATGGCGGTTCATGAACTTGGGGTCTCCCACTTCCTCTAACAGGACGCTGGTGGCGGAGGGGTCGAGATGGGCGAAGGCGGTTTTGACCATGGGCTGGGTTTGCGGGTCGGCCAGGAAGTGCTCCAGGGAGACTCGTACCGCGGCTCGCTGGACTTCGGGGTTGGGATCGTTCAGGCCAGATAACACTTGCTGTTGCAAATCGGTTTCGCGCATCAGCGTTCTAAAGGAGGAGGCCGCGTTCAGCACCGACGCGTAGTTTGCCGGGCGGGGTTGTTGCTCCAAGAGGGTGCGGAGACCGGCTAATACCTCCGGCTGCGTGGTCCACGGGGAGTCGCTGGGGAGCGCCGCTAACATTGGGAGGACTACGGCTTGGCTGTCGGGGTTTCCATGCTTGAGGATTTCTACTACTTTGGCTACGAGTTGAGGGTCGGGTGGTGGGGGTGCGGGAACAGCTACGCTTTGTTGTGTCCCGGAGGACATAGGAGAAGGTTGTGGGTTTCCCTGGGGATCGGTCCACGGCACGCCGGGATAGCTTACCGACGCTATCAGTTGGGTTGAGGGAAGTTTTCCCTGGGATGACAAAGGAAAGAGTGGGTGTTTTCCCTGGGGATGGATCACCGACGCTATGATTTGCGCTGACGGAAGAGCAGGTTCGTTAAGCTGCGCGGCTGGTTGGTTTGCGGAACCAGCAGGGGGTGGATCTAAGTTCAGGGCGCCCCGTTGTTCATCTTCATAGACGTAGCGGACGGTTTGGCGTACTTCCGGGTTGGGGTCTTCCGATAAGGTCAACGCCGCCAGGGTGAAGCGCTCGTCGCCGGCTCCGCTTAAAGTGCTGCCCGCTTTGAGGACTTCGATCTTCATGGTGTCATTCGCGTCTTTTAGGCAGGCCAGGAGTGCTTCTTCCAGCTCTGGGCCGCTCGACTTGAAGAAATGAATGAGGTCGCTGTCGTTGCCGATTCTCGTCTGGAAGAAGCCGTTGTGCACGTCGTACTTGAAGTCGACGGCTTCGCGATAAGGCGGGTACTCATAGCCGGGGCGATGGAGATCGGGCACTCCGCTCACATATTTCGTGAGCACGGCGGGCAGGCCGATGGATACGGTGTTCTCTTTGATCGGGGGCAGGGCGTAGTGGCGGATGTGGAAATCCCACAGCGCGTTGAGGATGCCTTCGCGGCCTGAGGGCGTGCCCTCGCGCAGGACCTTGGCCAGGACCTGGGCCTGGTCGTGGACGACGGCTTCGTAGCCGGCTCCGATTTTGTTTTTGTCTTCGTCTTGCGCGCTGGCTCGGACCCAGGCGGTGAGGTAGCCGGTGTTCTCGTCGAGCAGATCGTAGATGCTCTCCTGGAGCCCGCGGCGGACCATGGCGTCGGTCTCTACGTTCATGCGGGTGGCCAGGGTTTCGAGGGTGCTGCGGCGCATCTCCGGCTGATCGACTTGCCAGTAGTACCAGCGCCATATCCCACTCGCGGCTTCAAAGCGGACGAAGGGTACGGGGTCGTTGACTGCTTTCTCCAGGGCGGCTAAGAGAGCCGGATCTCCGGTCAGGTCGCGGAAGTGCTGGTTGAAGACGCGGGCGGCTCCCCAGCGGGTGCGCGCGTTGGGCGAATCCAATGCGGCGATCAGGAGCTTGCGTCCTTCGGGGGCGGCGTCTTGCCGGCGGGAGAGGATCATGCGCACGGCGTAGGCGGCGCTCGATTGCACCATCTTTGTCGGGTCACCCAGGGCCTGCATCAGGGCGGGGAGTGAGCCGGCGTCGGCCATGTGTCCGATGGCGCGGGCGGCGGCTTCTCGTGCCAGTGGCTGATCGCTTTTCAGCAGGACTTCGCGGATTTGTTTCAGGACCGGCTCCGGGGCCGGATCCCAAAATTGATCTAATTGCGACAACAGCAGTGGCAGATTATTTTTTGCCAGTTTGGTGGGCGGGGCAGGGAAGCCGGCGTCCCAGGTTTTGGCCTCCGTGGTTCCGGGGTAAAGGGTGGAAAGGGCCATCACGGCGAACTGCGTGGCGCGGAAGGGGGTGTTGAAGCCCTGGTAGACGGGGTCGCCTTCCCAACTGCCTTCCTGGCGTTGCGCGGCCATCATGGCTTTTACGGCTACGGCTAAGTGCTCATCGGTTTCCGGGCGTCGGCCGGCCAAGGCTACGGCATAGACGGCGTTGTAGGAGATGAAGTCCGCGGTCTTGGCTTTTTTGTCGAAGGGGTAAGGCCAGGCTCCTTGCGGAGTTTCGTACTCGTAGAGCTGGGTAATGAGCTTGTCGATTTGCGATTGATACTTGACCCGGTCGATGGTTGCCAGGAAGATGATGTCCCAGTCGAGGTCGATCATGTTTTTCGGTTCGTAGGCCGTGGCGAGTTGCTCTACATGGTCGCGCTCTTTCAGCCACTGTTCATCCTTCGATTGCTTGTAAACCATGTCAAAGGTTTGCCAGCTTTGGGTGGCGATCTCGAAGGGGCTCACATCGGGTTCGCAGCCGTCGGGTTCGTCGCCGGGCATTTCTTTCACGCCTTTGTAGTGGATCTTGAGGTACTCGGCGTAGGGAAGACTGAACTTCAGGCGCGGCTTGTCGTGGGTGATGTTCTGCTCGAATTGATCGGCGATGAGGGGCAGGCGGCTGGAGACAGTGCGGGCCGTGTAGATAACGCGGACCCAGTTGGTGTTGGGTTCTCCATATAAAGGACGGGCATTGTTGTAAATGCGGTCCATCAGGAATTCCAGCTGCGAGCGCTGTCTCGGCGCATAGCCGTTGTGCACCGCGGTGAGATAGCCGCGGGTGGTGAATTGGGCCGGGTGACAGGCGATGCAGAGCTGGGTTTCGGAATGCTGCATGGTGGTGCGCAGGGCGACGGCTCCGCGGCGCGGGGTGTTGGAGAGCCACGTGTCGCCCATGTTGACGAGGAAGTCCATGCCGGCGCGAACGGCCAGGTGCGGATCAGTGTAGGGCGGGATGGGGAAGTCGGAAGTGTGGAGTTGATAGGCCGGGTGGTCGCCGGCAATGCGAACGTAGTATTCCTGGCCAGGCTCGAGGATGCGGGTGCGGAATTTGTAGAGGCCGGGGTAGTTCTGGGTAGCTTCTACCTGGTAGACGAATTCTCCTTTATTGAATGGGACTACGTCGTCTTGGCCTTTTTGGAAGATGTCGACGTCGAGTGGGACGTCGCGGTCGGTGACGTTAAGGGTGAAGAAGACCAGGCGGGGTTTGGCTTCCTTAAAGGTGAACTTGAACCATTGGAAACCTTTGACCATGGCGGCGTAGCCGTCTTCGCTGTGCGAGGGGGCGTAGGGGCGTTCGTCGTCGCTGCCATAGATGGTTTGCCCGAACTCGAAGGGTTGCGCGGTTTGCCAGGTTCCGTTGGGAGCGGCGGCAATCACTCCCGGGGTTTGGTTATCGGTGGGCAGGTTCGGGGCCTGCAGGATTTTCTTGAGGGCGGTGGTCATCTCCGGCGCGGGGGCGCTGGAGGAGAGGGTTACAGTTACAGGTCCTGCAGCTCTTGGACGGAGGGTCAGGTAGAAGTCGAGGTCGGCGGTGTGCAGCCATTTGGAGTCGATGACTCCCTGGGCGTCTTTCACGGTGGCTAGTACGGCGTCAGTGCCTTGCACCTGGGCGGGGTTTTTAATGGCCACGGTCATGGCGTAGAGGGTGCCTGGGCGGGCGTCGCCTAGTTTGATGTCTTTGACGTTGGGGGGTGGGGCCTGGTCCGCCTGGACTGGATGGGCTCGGTGGAACGCGGCGAGGGTTAGGGCGGCGGCGGTGAGTGGAATGAGTGCCCAACGTAGTTTTGCCCAGTTATGCGAACGTGATCCCATGGTTCAAACCTCTTCGTGGTGGCCTTTGGCGCGTGGTTTTGCTTCGAGTTTCCGACCGTACACAATATACCGATTGAAGAGGAGGGTTGGGCAGTGGTTTGTTGGGGTTGGTTGGTTAGTTCCACGGGGGAAGTTGTTTTGGGGGGATGGTCTTTGGGTGTCTAGGACGCAACAACTGACGGGTGGCCCACATCCCCGATTTCCTGTGAAGTTTCGCAGTTTCGCGAACTCCATGCGCCTTTCCTTTAAAGAAAGGCGCACACGCGGCCTTGTCCAGCGCCGCGTACAGGAAATTCGGGGCATCTCGCTCGTTCTTCGCGAGATGTGGGATACCACGAACCTTAACGGGCCCGATCCAGGTGGTTAGTAGGCTTCGTCCGCCGACGGGCCGTAGATGGCCGGCACGTGCTGTTCCAGCAGACGGAGGTAGACGGTGAGTTGGCCTCGATGATGGGCGAGGTGGGTCATGGCTCCGTCGGCGATCATGGCGTAGCGGGGGCCTTCACTGATCACCTGGCCGTTCATGCGGAAACGCCACATCTTGGTCAGGTTCTCTTCGGTCGTATCCTCAAGCGCTTTGCGAGACCTGGCGAGTCCCATGGCTAGCATGTGGCATAACTCGGCCCGTGTTTTTACGGCCTTGGTCTTCATCACTTCGTTGGCGGGGTCGGAGAGATCCAATTCGCGACGGTTCACCATGAACTCGACCCAGCCGGGCATCGAGGCTACCAGGGCGGCCAGGTAGCCCAGCTCCATGGAGCGCTCGTGCGGCTTCCAACTGTTTCGTCCCTCGGGGACTCGCTCGATTACCTTGCGCGAGGTTGCGGCCTCGTGCTCCAACTGCCACAAGAAAAACTCTCTCAGCCCCATTGGTCTTCTCCCTTCGTTACTTTCTTAAGTTAAAGAGGCATATATGACATGTGATGGCATATATCATTTATTAATTTAAGAATGTGAAATCCGGCCGCTTACTTTCGACCCTGATGTTGCTGCAGGCGCATGGGCGCCTCTCCACCCGCGAATTGGCGGAGCGTCTCGAAGTGTCGCAACGGACCGCCCATCGCGATATGGAGGCGCTAAGCGAGGCCGGGGTTCCTATCGTCGCGCTCCGCGGCGCGCAGGGCGGATGGGAGTTGGCCAAGGGGTGGCGCACCAAGGTACCCGGATTGGATGAGGCGGAGTTGCGCGCGCTGCTGATGTCGCAGCCCAGTGCGCTGGGTCATCCCAGCCTGGCGGCGGCATCGGAACGAGCCTTCGGCAAGCTGCTGGCGGCCATGCCGCAGAAAATGCAAACCCAGGCTGCTTCGATCCGGGCCCGGCTGCATATTGATCCGGAAGGGTGGTACCTTTCCTCGGACGACCTGGGCCTGCTGCCTGTCGTGCAGGACGCGATAGCACGAGACTGCAAGCTTACCTTCCTTTACTCCCGCGCTGATGGGGAGAGCGGGGTGCGCACGGTGGATCCTTTTGGCATTGTGTGCAAGCAGGCGGTCTGGTACCTGGTGGCGCGTGCTCCGGCGGGGATGCGGACGTATCGGCTTTCGCGCATGCAGAATGCGGTGGTGCTGGCGGTGACGTTTGAGCGGCCGGGAAACTTTGACCTGGCTGCGCACTGGAAGAGCTCTACCGCTCAACTGCAACAGAAGCGGGGGCAGTTTCGCGCGACGCTGGCTCTAACTCCCGATGCAGCAGCTTCGATCAGCCGGTGGTGCCGAGTTTCTGCGGCTCCGGAGGTGCGGTGCGATCCGGAGCTTCCGGAGAAGTGGTCGGTGCTTCATGTGGCGTTCGAGAACGCGGGAGAAGCCCGGTTTATCGCGTTGGGTTTCGGGGCGCGGGTTCAGGTTTTAGAGCCGGTGAGTCTGCGGGATCAGGTCAGGGAGGAAATGCAGGCGGCTATTCGAGGGGGGCAAGGAGCTTGCGATTGACCGACATAAACGTTCTGGGAACTGGACCAGCCTTTCCTAGGAGGATCCCAGGTCTCAAAAGCGAGACCTGGGGCACCCTTCCCGTGTTCAAAAGGAATCTTCCTAGGCGAATTGGTTGAGGTCCATGCCCAGCTTGTAGGTTTCACCGTGGGCGAGTAGCTGGTCCCAGGTGACTTCACGTTTTTCATAGCCGGCCATGCGCCCGAGCATGCAGCTCAATGCGGTCTCCACTCCAGCGGCTATCTGGTTGTGGCATTGGCCGGTGGTGATGCTGTCGATGAAGGTGCGCTCCTTATCCCGGTCAGCAAAGGCGAGGTTGTCGTTGAAGGCTCCGTTGGCGGCGAACTTTGCTGGCCGGGCTGGGGCTGTCGCATCTGCGGAGGGATCCGTCCAGGCCCAGGGTTGTGCGCCGGTGATGGCCACCGGGCCGGAGTAGGGAACCGTTGCCGAGCCATTTGCTCCGTAGAGAGCAAGCCCGGCGTTAAAGCCGGGATCGCCAAACTGGGTAGAGGCAAAGGCGAAGTGGACGTCGTTGGGGTAAGTGAAGTCGACCTGGTAGTTATCCCAGCAGTCTCCGGCGTGGGTGAGGATGTTGCGGCCTCCGGTGGCGGTGGCTTTGAGCGGGTGGGCGCCGAGCATCCAGTTGCAGAGATCAATGATGTGTATGTTCTGCTCCACCAGGATGTCTCCCGAGAGAGCGCGAAACCAGAGCCAGTTGCGCAGGCGGTACTCGTCGGGTGAGGCGCCGGGGTGGACCTTCTCCTCGGAAGCAGGAGCGTTGTAGTAGCCGGCGACGGAGCCGATTTTGCCCAGAGCGCTGGCTTTGATTTTTTCTGCGATGGCGGCGATGGGCGGTGCGCTGCGGCACTGGAATCCGACGTCGACACTTTGCGTGGGCTTCACGCGCTTGGCGATCTCGAGTGCTTGCTTCGCCTGGGCAACGTCGACGCCGACGGGCTTTTCGCAATAGACGTGCTTGCCTGCGGCAACGGCGGCTTCGAGATGCTGCACGTGGAAGAACGGTGGGGTGGAGATCTGGATGAGGTCGACGGACTGGGATGCGACCAGCTGCTCAAAGGCATGGGGGCCGTGGAAGAGCAGCTTGTCGTCGACGGGTTGGCGGCCGAGGCTGGCGTTCAGTTGATTGAAATGATCGTGGCCAAGGGCTAGTTTGTCGGGAAAGATATCGGCCAGCGCCACTACCTGCGCGGTTGTGTTTTTGGCGAACGAACTGGCGACGGTGGTGCCGCGATTGCCGCAGCCGAGCAGGCCAAGACGGACGGCGGAGTTAGCCTGGTAGCTGAAGGCGGTGCTGGGCTTCAGCAGCAGCAGGCCGCAGGCAGTTCCGGTTTGGATAAATTCGCGGCGATTCATGCGGTCACTTCCCGGATAACACGGTCGAGGTAGATTTTTTCCGCACGCCAATCTGCGATTTGCTGCGGGCCTGAAGTTTCGCGCTCGATGGTGATTGCGCCTTTGTAACCGAGACGGTGAAGTTTGGTGAAGACGGTGTGGAAGTCCACGATGCCTTTACCGATCAGCACCTCCTCGCCGAATTTGTAGGGATCGGTGGGCCAGCGGCCGTCTTTGGCATGCACGCTCATCACGTGCGGACCGAGGATGTCGACTGCATCGACCGGGTTGGCTTTGCCGTAGAGCAGCAGGTTGGCAGTGTCGAGGCCGACGCCAAGGTTGGGCATGGCCACATCGTGGATGGCGCGCGACATGGTGGTCGGGGTTTCCTGGCCGGTCTCCATGAGGAACGATTGGCCGTTGCCCTGGCAGTGTTGGGCGACGGTGCGAATGGCGGCCACGGTTTCCGGATAGAGCGGATCGCCGGGGTTTTCAGGAATGAAACCGCAGTGGGTTTGTACCTGGGGAATGCCTACCTGCTTGGCGAAATCCGAGACCTGGAGGAGGGCGTCGATACGCGCGGCGCGGGTTTTGGGCGGCACCACCCCGATGGTGGATGGTCCCTGCATGAAGTTCCATTGCAACGGGGGTGGGCCTACGATCTCGACAGTGGTTGCGATGAGCTGGTACTTGTCCAACAGATCACGATACTGTTTGGCCAGGGCGGGGGTGAAGATGCCGATGTATTTGTCGAGGGACAGGAAGACAGTGGGAAAGCCGAGTTCGTGCACCTGGCGCAAGTGCTCGTCAGGAGCGCCGTATGGGGCGACGACCACACCCAGAGCAAAGGGTTTGAACGCGGCGGGAGGGGCAGCAGCGAGAGCCCGAGGCAAAACCGTGGCACCCACTGCGCCGGCTGCAAGACCGACAAAGTCTCTTCGATTCATCCAGATCACTATAGGGCAATCGGGGCAGGATCTCGCTGCAAAAATCCCGCCGCTGGCTGCAAAGGCGTGGAATGTGGGCGAGTGAGCGCTCATGCTCAACCCCATGAGAGCTCCCATTTTGATTCTGGCCGGCGTGGCCGTGGCTTTTCCGTCCTCCTTGCAAGCGCAAGCTGCCGGCGCCCTGACCGGCCTGGAACTGCGGTCATGCCACGGATGTACCATCAATGCAAGCGGGTTCCGGTGAAAAGGATGACAAAGAACTTAAACGCTCACGTAGTTATATTCTCGGTGGCAGCCGTGCTCGCGCTTGCGACCGCAAGCGAGTGTCATTCAATCACTCATCTTCCTTCGTTGTTGTATGGCGCGCTGCTTTGGGGCTGGTGGGCTTTGATTGCCAGCCTGTTGTGGCGGCTAGGACAGAAAATACATTGCGTGCCGAGCCTCTCACTGGGGTCGATTTCGATTCACCTGTTGGCGGGCACTGCGCTGGGTATCGTGCACCTGTTGTTGATGGGAAGCCTGGGGTTCACCGATGCGGGATGGCGCGGCACGGGACCGGCTCTTTCGGTTTGGACAAGCCTGCTCAACATCAACCGCCTGGGCATTGAGTTATTGCTCTACGGGTTCCTGTTCGGGATTACGGGGGTGATCCAATCACAGATTCGCGCCCAACGCGAGGCCATGCAATCGCTTTCCCTGCAAAAGGAGCTCTCCGCTGCGCATCTGCAAGCACTGCAGATGCAAATAGAACCGCATTTCCTCTTCAATACGTTGAACGCGATCACCACGCTGGTGGAACTTGGCCGGCAGAAACCAGCGGCGGAAATGCTGCATCATCTTAATTCCATATTGAAGAGTACGTTGGCGAGAACCACTCCGGAAAAGGTTCCCTTGTCGCAGGAGTTGGAGTTAGTGGAGAACTACCTGGCTATCGAACAGGTTCGTTTTGCGGATCGATTGCGGATTCAGATGAATGTGGACCCGCGGGCGCTGGACGGCCTGGTCCCTTGTTTTCTGCTTCAACCCATTGTGGAGAATGCAATCAGGCACGGTATTGCGCATTGCGAGAACGAAGGGTTGGTGGAGGCATCGGCCACACGGGTGGGAGATTTTCTGCATGTGATGGTGCGGGATAGCGGGCCAGGAGAGATGGCCAGCCAGCACAATGGGCATGGCATCGGACTTAGGAATACGCGTGAACGGCTGGCGCATTTCTATTCCGGCGATTACCGGATGAGTGCGCAGCCGCTACAGGCTGGCGGCTTTGAAGTGGCCATCACCATTCCGTACGAACGCGTTGGAGTATGAAGCTCACCGCCCTGATTGCCGATGACGAGCCGCTGGCGAGGGAACGGCTAAGATTTCTGCTCGCCGGCCAGGACGAGGTGGAAGTGGGCGGCGAGTGCCGCAACGGGCGAGAAGTGATTGCCGCGCTCAAGGAAAGCCGGTTCGACGTTCTCTTTCTCGATATACAGATGCCGGGGAAAGACGGATTCGAGGTCATCGAACAGATCGGGTCGGTGCACATGCCGGTCACAGTGTTTGTAACCGCGCACAATCACTATGCGGTGCAGGCGTTTGAGGTGCATGCGCTGGACTATCTCACCAAGCCAGTCGAGCCGGAGCGGCTGCGCGCGACTCTGGCGCGGGTCAGAGAACGGATTGCTTCGCAAGCTGCATTGGTAACCCAGGAGCAGTTGAAGTCGGTCTTGAGCAGCCTGGAGAAGGGCGGCGCAGCGCAGCGGGATTTTCCTCGGCGGCTCTTGGTTCACAATGGCAGCAAAGATTCTTTCGTAAATGTGAACGAGATTGAATGGATTGAAGCAGCGGATTACTATGCATGTTTGCATGTGGGCAGCAAACGCCTCATGTTGCGCGAAACCATCAAGCAGTTGTCCAGTACGCTCGATCCGGCTAAATTTGTACGAATCCATCGATCGGTCATCGTGAACGTGGACCAGGTGAGCGAAATATTTCGCGAGGGGCAGAGCGAAGGCTCGGTGGTGCTGAAGACCGGTCAGCAACTAAGAATGAGCAAGGCCGGTTGGCAATGCCTGGTCGCCGTAACACGACGGTAAATTTTGCGAGCGATAATAGACGGACATGGGGATCGAAAAGTCGCACGTCAGAGGCCTAAGTGCTTGGCGGCCGCCTTACGTCGAATATGTCGATGCGAGCTTCTCGCTTAACATGCCAGGTGTCTTAGTACCTATGACTATTGGGTAACCCTAATAACGAATTTACGAGCGAATTATTATCCGTGCGGCTATACTGCGCGTGTATTTAATTTGATCATTTGGGTAACTTACCCTGGTGTCCCATGCTCCGGTTCCTCGGCTCCGTAGTTCTTTGTGCAGGTTCTCTTCTTTGTTCGATTGCCGCGGCGCAAGCGACCGCCCCCACCGTAACCCTGCAATTCCCCGACAGCACGGCTTCGTTCAGTACGCGGGCGGCTGCCCCCTCCGGCCCGGCTTTTAATACGACGGCTTTCAGCACTTATTTTGGTGCGTCCGTCGATTCATCTTTTAATAACGTACAGGGTCAGCTGACGGCGGACCTCAACGGGGATGGTGCCCCCGACCTATTGGTTTATCAAGCAGTGAACACAGGGGCGAACCCCTACCCGCTCATGGTCCAGAGCTTTATCTCCAACGGGAAAGGTGGCTTCACCGCCGGCACACCGCAGCAGCTCACGCTGCCGGCGACTGCTTTCGCCAATGTGGCGGTCACGCCGCCCCCCGCGATCGATGTGAATGGCGATGGCAAGCTCGACTTGTTGATCGGCACCGCAGCGGCATACGGCAACGGCGATGGCACTTTTCAGCAGCCGGTGATCCCTACTTTTCTCTCATCAGGATTTACCGGAACCTACGCGGCTGATGTGACAGGAGATGGTAAACCGGACATCATTGCGGTGAATGCGATACCCCAGTCATCCCTCGGCAACGATCCCAACATTCCACTAGCGGTGACGGTGTTTGCCAACCAGGGGAGCGGCAACTTCCAGTCGCTCGGGGCCTTCACATTAGGGACAGGACAATACTCGGGATCCATAACACTAGCCTCGCTCAGCTTTGTCGATTTGAATGGCGACGGAAAACTGGACCTCGTGGCGCAGATGTACTTTGTGGGATTCGGCAATGCGGAAGCACCGGCCACGATATCAGCCGCGTTGAACCATGGCGACGGGACATTTGCGACAGCCGTGCCGGTAAATTACACGTCACAGCAGAATGGGGGTTCGATCGAGTTACTCAGCCTGCAGGCGGCTGACTTCAATCGGGATGGGAAAGTGGATATCGCGCTCATTTATCCCCCGCCTCTGCAAACAAGCCTGACCTATCTTTCGCCAGTGATCTTCTTGCCAGGCAACGGCGATGGGACTTTTGGAGCCGAGATCGATTCAACCATCACCACCACTGAGCAAGCGGGGGCCGCGAGCGGACAGCCGCCGGCAGGCACTGCCGTGGTTACCGATGCCAATTTCGATGGCGCACTTGATCTGGTGTTTGGCAGTGGAGCGGTCGTCCTGGGAGATGGCAAAGGGCATTTTTCTGCGGGTACGCCCGTGGTGCAAGTGCCTATTCCCACCGTTCCGGCGGCGTTCAACTACTTCAATACCGCTACCCTGGGTACCATCCAACCTCCTGCCAACACTTACCCGGACCTTGTTTTTGCGCCGTCTGGCGGTAGTTCAGCGCCGTTTCCTTTAGTGGCAGTTCCCAACGCCTCGGCCTTCGCTGTGCAGAGCAACGGCGGAAGTCCGACTGTCACGGTAACCTCGGGACAGAACGTAAGCGTTCCGCTCAGCGTGACGGGTGCGGCGAGTTACACCGGCAGCGTCACCTTGACGTGCACAGGATTGCCGTCAGGTGCTTCGTGCAGCTTCAACCCAGCCACAGTCAACCTCGCAGGAGGCACTCCCCAATCGTCGATGCTGACCGTTTCCACGGCCGCGGGCAACATGGCAGGCATGGCCAAACCTTTCCTGGGGCCCGGCATGACGACGTTGAGTTGCGGGATCTTCGCCGGCAGTCTGCTACTACTCTGGCCGAAACGCCGTCGCGCATACTGGATGGTCCTTGCGCTTGCCGGCATCGCTTTGCTTCCGTTGGGTTGCGGTGGCAATAATTCATCGTCGACTTCGAAGTCGAATAACACGCCTGCAGGCACCTATACCTTCCAGGTGATCGCGACCGCAGGAGCGACGCAAAGCACAACTAGCTGCACCCTCATAGTGCAATAGGATGGTAAGAGAGGATAGGGTAGAGGTTTACCTGGAGCGGATTTGGGTCTTCAGTGGTCCGTTCCGCTTACTGCGGTGAAGGTCGCCGCTCCGGCTCGGGCCATGGCCAGGATTCTGCCGGGGAAAATGCCCAGGATAAGGGTCGCGGCCACAGTGAGTAACAGCGCCAGGGTTAGCGAACCTTTTAGGCGCGGGATCAATTGCACGGGCGCATCGTCGGTGGGCTTTCCATATATGGACATGAGCAGGCGGAGATAGTAATAGGCGGCGACGCCGCTATTGAGAAGGCCAATGATTGCCAGCCAAACTTCACCCGAATGCAGGGCCGCGGCGAAGACATAGAACTTGCCGAAGAAGCCGCCGGTGAAGGGAATGCCGATGAGCGAAAGCAGGAACAAAGCCAACGCTCCTCCCAATAGAGGAGAGCGGTAGGCGAGCCCGCGATAGTCAGCAACCGAGATTAACCTGTCCTCATAGCCACCGGCGTGACTCACCACAGCAAACGCACCGATGTTCATGGCCGCGTAGCTTGCGGTGTAGAACATGGCCGCGGCGATGCCATCGCTGGAGAGCGCAGTGAAGGCGACGAGGGTGTAGCCGGCGTGGGCGATGGAAGAATAAGCCAGCATACGCTTGACGCTGTGCTGGCGGAGCGCACCCAGATTGCCGAACGTCATGGAGAGCGCCGCCATGATCCAGACCAGCAGGAGCCAATGGGCGCGCAGTTGCGGATACGCGCCGTAGGTGATGCGCAAGAGAACAGCGAACGCTGCGACCTTGGGCGCGGTGGACATTAAGGCGACCACGGGAGAAGGGGCGCCCTCGTACACGTCGGGAGTCCAAACCTGAAAGGGCGCGGCCGAGACCTTAAAGCCAATGCCAATCAAAATCATGGCCACGGCCAGCGTCGCGAAGCCAGGGTTTGGACTGTTGGGGAGGGCTGCGGCTATATCGGAAATATTGGTGGTTCCCGTGGCGCCAAAGGTAAGGGCGATGCCATAGAGGAAAAAGGCGGTGGCAAAGGAGCCCAGCAAAAAGTACTTAAGGCCAGCTTCGGGGCTCTTGCCGGTGCGCTTGCGAAACGCGGCCAGGATGTAGGTGGCAATGGAAGAAATTTCCAGGCTGACGAAGACCAGCAGCAACTCCACCGCGCTGGTCATGAGGCACATGCCAGTGGCGCCGAATAACAAGAGAGCGTAGTACTCGGCCGGCCGTTCCTTGCTGCCGTCGAATACGTCGAAGGCGATCAGCAACGCAACCAGCACAATGCCGCAAATCAACACGTGAAAAAAGACGCTGAAGGCATCCGTCTGCACGGTGCTATAAAAGGCCGTTCCCGGGGGCAGCCCCAATTGCCACACGCTGGCGATGAGAGCAGCGATCACGCCGCCCAGGGCCAGAAAGCCGATCGGCTTACGAGTCATACCCGGCGGCATCATGGGCTCGATGAGCATGACGAGAACGCCGGTGATAGTGAGCAGCACTTCCGGCAGGATGCGATACACGTCGGGCACTGAGGGCGCTTGCATCACTGCTTCACCGCCATGCCCACCAGGGGCGCCGGCGATGCCAGCTTTACGGCCGCGCCATCGATGGCGCGCATCCAGAGCGGTGAGGCGACGCCCATCAGCAACATCAGAACGGCTATCGGCCAGACGGCCATATGTTCACGGAAGCTCATATCGGTTACAGCCAGGTCTGTAACCATGCCTGATTGGGTACCGTAGAAGACACGCTGGATCATCCACAGCATATACGCCGCACTCAGGATAACGCCCGTCGTGGCCGCGGCAACCCAGGGAACGTGCCCAGGGAAACTGCCGCTGAGGATAAGGAATTCCCCCACAAATCCGTTGAGGATGGGCAGGCCGATCAGCGAGAGCCCAGTGATGACGAACAGGGTGGCGAGGTGGGGCATGCGCTTGGCCAACCCGCCGTAAGAGCCAATCTCATAGGTGCCGTAACGGTCGTACATAAAGCCGAGCAGGAGGAGTAGCGCGCCGACGGAGATACCTTCATTCAGGATCTGGTAGATCGCGCCGTCCAGGCCTGAGACCGCGAAGGCAAAGATGCCGAGAATGCAGAGGCTGAGGGAACTGACCGTGGAGAACGCCGCCAGCCGCTTCATATCCTTCTGCACCAGCGCCACCAGTGCGCCGTAAAGAATGCCAATCACGGCCAAGGCGATCATCCATGGCGCCACTTGCCGCGCCTGCGCCGGGAAGAGACCGAGATTGAAGCGGAGAATGGAGTAGAGACCAAGCTTGCCCGCGACCACCATCGCCATCGCAGTCGGCGCTTCGCTGAAAACATCCCCGAGCCAGCCATGCAGGGGAAAGACTGGAACCTTGACGGCAAAGGCGACGAGAAATGCTAACGAAGCCCAGAAGAGGGCCTGCGGCGGGAAGGCGGAACTGGATGTGGAACTGCTTTGGGCGAGGATGGATTGCAGACGGACAAAGTCAAAGGTGCCGGTCCTGGCGTAGAGCCACACAATCGCTACCAACAACAGAGCTGAGGGAAGAAAGGTGTAGATAAAAAACTTGATCGCCGCCTCGGTCCCACGATCGCGGCCAAACATGGAGATGAGAATCGCCATGGGCACCAGCGTCATCTCCCAAAAAGCGTAGTAGAGGAACATATCGAGCGACACAAAGACGCCGATCATCGCGGTCTGCTGAAGGAGGAAGAAGAAGTAGAACTCCTTAGTGCGATGGTTGATGGTGTTCCAGGAAGCGAGCACGCCGAGCGGAGCCAGAAAGCCGGTGAGCACGACCACCCATACGGAAATACCATCCACTCCCAGGTGATAACGAATGGCGGGACTGGAGATCCACGGGAGATCTACTTCAAATTGAAAGCCGGGGTGGCCGTAAACATAGTTCATCGGCAAATGGAGGGTCAAGCCGAAGGTAAGCAGGGCCACCGCCAGGGTGAACCATTGGATGATGCGGCCCCGCCGCGGAAGCAATGCCACGACCACGGCTCCTGCAGCCGGCACAAAGGTCGTAAGCGTCAATATCGAATCGTTCAGCACTGATGGTCGCTTTCTCTCATGAGAGGTGCATGGAAAAACCGAAATAGGTAATGAGGAGCAGGGCCGCTGCGCCCACGGCGAGCCACCCGGCATAGGAACGGATGTTGCCTGATTGCACCCGTTGGACCAGAGCTCCCAGGCCGCGCATGCTGCCCGCCGCCAGGCTGCCGCCGCCGTTGATGACGCCGCGATCGACGGCACCCCACAACAGGTAGCGGGAAAGGAAAAGCAGGGGGGCCACAATCAGGCCGGTATAGATCTGGTCGATCCAGTACTTGTTGACCAGCAGCGAATAGACGGCGCCGGCGCGCTCCACGAACCGATCGACCAGGCCCGGTTTACGCCGATAAAGCAGATCGGCGAAAAACCAGCCAATTAAAGCCATGACCACCGAGATGACGCTGAACCAGACCTCCTGGCTATCGTTGGAGGAAGCCGGCGCTGACGCGACATGGAGAACAGGGTCAAGGAAGCGCGCAAACTGATCGCCGCCACCGAGGGCTTTGGGGATGCCAATCCAGCCGCCGGCAAGCGCTAGCACACCCAGAATCATGATCGGCACCAGCATGGACCACGGGCCCTCGTGGGGATGTGCATCCTTGGTTCTGCTGTCGCCAAAGAATGTCAGGTACCACAGGCGGAACATATAGAAGGCGGTGAGCGATGCAGTGACGATGCCCACCACCCACAGGATGGGGCCCGCGGTGGGTGAGACAAAGGTTTGATAGAGGATCGCGTCCTTACTGAAGAAGCCGGAGAAGGGCGGCAGCCCGGAGATGGCGAAGACCCCGGAGCTCATGGTCCAGAAAGTGATGGGCGTGGCCTTGCGCAAACCACCCATGGCGCGCATGTCCTGCTGCCCGCCCATGGCGTGAATGACGGAGCCTG
The DNA here is from genome assembly GCA_963838445.1 of uncultured Acidobacteriaceae bacterium. Classification (GTDB taxonomy): domain Bacteria; phylum Acidobacteriota; class Terriglobia; order Terriglobales; family Acidobacteriaceae; genus PALSA-350. The sequence goes on along the minus strand of CAWIRT010000050.1, from coordinate 352,874 downwards.
CGGCCAGGAAGAGCAGGCCTTTGAAAAAGGCGTGGGTGACGAGGTGGAAGATAGCAGCCGAGTACGCGGCCGCTCCGCAGGCCAGGAACATATAGCCCAGCTGGGAGATCGTGGAGTAGGCGAGGACGCGCTTGATATCCGTCTGCACCATGCCGACGGTCGCCGCAAACAACGCGGTGGCGGCGCCGATGATGGCGACAACGCTCAGGGCAACCGGGGAGCGGTCAAATAGAACGTGGGAGCGGGCGATCATGTACACGCCGGCAGTGACCATGGTTGCTGCGTGGATCAAGGCGGAGACGGGTGTGGGGCCTTCCATCGCATCCGGCAACCAGACGTACAGCGGAATCTGCGCCGACTTGCCGGTGGCGCCGAGCAGCAGCAGTAAGGCGATTGCGGTGAGAAAACCGCCCTGCACTTCAGGGTGCTGAGCGATGGCGCCGAAGACGCTGCTGAAGCTCAAGGAGCCGAAGTGGGCGATCATCAGGAACATGGCCAGGAGAAAACCAACGTCCCCAACTCGATTAAGCAGGAAAGCCTTCTTGCCTGCATCCGCGGCCGATTCTTTCAGGTAGTAAAAGCCGACCAATAAGTAAGAAGCAAGGCCGACACCTTCCCAGCCAACGAACATGATCAGAAAGTTTTCCGCCAACACCAACGTCAGCATGAAAAACATGAACAGGTTGAGGTAGGCGAAGAAACGCCAGTACCCGTCTTCATGCGCCATGTAGCCGACAGAGTAGATATGGATGAGAAAGCCGACGCCGGTGACCACCAACAGCATGACCAGGGTCAACGGATCGAGCAGGAAGGCAAAGTCGGCTTGAAAGGCCGAGGTCTGCATCCAGGGCATCCCTAACCGCTCAACGTACGGCAGCGTAAGACTGGTAAAGCGGAAAGCGATACTCGTGACCAGCGCCAAAGGCGCCGCGGTGAACAGCAGGGCGATGGTGCTTACCAGCGCCTTGGGCAGGCGACTGCCCAGCAATCCATTCAGCAGGAAGCCGATGAATGGCAACACCGGGATCAACCATAGATGGAGCGAGGGAGTGTCGTTCATAGTTTCATCAGGTTGACTTGATCCACGTTAAGGGTGCTCCTCGCGCGGAAAATGGCAATGATGATGGCCAGGCCCACGGCGGCTTCCGCAGCCGCGACGACCATCACGAAAAAGACGAAAATTTGCCCCTGGAGGCGGTGCCATTGATAGGCGAAGGCGACAAAGGTCAGGTTGACCCCGTTCAGCATCAACTCAATGGACATGAAGACGGTGATGATATTGCGCTTGATGAGGAAAGCGCCCACCCCGATGGAGAAGAGGATGGCGCTGAGTACCAGGTAATAGGCGATGGGAACAACCATGTCAGTGCTCCTTGCTGGCCAGCGCGACCGCGCCCAGGATGGCAATGAGGATCAGGACCGATGTCACCTCGAAGGGAAGCAGCAGATCGCGGAAGAGCACCTTGCTGAGGTCGGTGGTGGAGACCACGTAGTCGCCCAGGCGGGCCTGAGCGAGGTGGGTGCGCGCGGAAAGAAAGATGAAGGCCAGGAGGCTGACGAGTACGGCTACTCCGGGAATGCCCACGATGTATGCTGCGTGGCTGCCATGGGTGCGTTCTTCTTTCCCGGCATTGAGCAACATGATGACGAAAGTAAACAGAACCATGATGGCGCCGGAGTAGACGATGACTTGCGCGGCAGCCAGAAACTCAGCGCCCAGCAGGAGGTAGAGCACGGCTAACGAGCTCATGACCACGATCAAGGAGAGGGCGCTGTTGATGGGATGGCGCTGGAGCAGCAGGTTCAATGCTCCCGCTACACAGAGGCCGGCAAAAAAGATGAAGAGAACCAGATACATGCTAGAGCATTTCTCCTATATCAGGCCCGATGCTGATTGTAGAACACCTTCCATTTACGGACTTTCTTCCGACTGCAGCTTGAGTAGCCCTACAGGGTGAATCGTTAGGTTTCGTGGTATCCCACATCTCGCGAAAAACCAGCGAGATGCCGGAATTTCCTGTTAGCGGCCCCAACGATACCCACGTGTGCGGCTTTCTTTGAGGAAAGCCGCATGAAGTTGATCGGTTCCATCAAGCCTCACAGGAAATCCGGTGTATGGGGCACCCACCATTTTTTCTGCACCGAGAGACTAAATCTGCAACGCTTCTTAGATCTAGGCAAGCCACAGACTGGTGGCAAGAATATTCAACACGGCCAGGGGCATCAGGAACTTCCAGCTGAAGCCCATCAATTGGTCATAACGGAGACGGGGAAGTGTGCCCCGCACCCAGATATAAAGAAAAAGGAAACAGAAAACTTTGAGCACGAACCAGAACACCGGCAGCAGCGCCTGGATCACGATCCCCCCGAAGGGCGGAATGAGATTGCCGAAGGGGCTGGTCCATCCGCCAAAAAAGAGCAGGGTCGCGACGCAGCCGACAGTGATCATGTTGGCGTATTCGGCCATGAAGAACATGGCAAACTTCATCGAGCTGTACTCGGTGTGGTAGCCGGCGGTGAGCTCGGTCTCTGCCTCGGGCAGATCGAAGGGGGCACGGTTGGTTTCGGCGTAAGCAGCCGTTAGGTAAATGAAGAAAGCGACAAATTGAAAGCCGCCGAAGACATTCCACGACAGCAGGCCATGGGCGGATTGGCTGTCCACGATGGTGCGGAGGTTTAACGATCCGGCCCGCAGTACGACGCCTACCAGAGAAAGCCCCAGGGCAAGCTCGTAGCTGACGACCTGGGCACTGGCGCGGAGGGCTCCCATGAGGGAATATTTGTTATTGGACGACCAGCCGGCAAGCGCGATTCCGTACACCCCGACCGAGGTCACGCCGAGAATCACGAGCAGTCCGATATTTACGTTGGCGATCTCGAACATGTCGACGCCGTGCCAGGTGATGTTTGCGCCGAAGGGAACTACCGAAATCGAGATCAATGCGCAACCGAGCGCGATCATGGGGGCCAGAATGTACAGCGGCCGGTCAACGTTGGTGGGCAAGAGATCTTCTTTGAGAAAGAGCTTGAGGCCGTCGGCCATGGGCTGCCACATGCCGAATGGGCCTACGCGGGTGGGACCCCAGCGGTTCTGGATGCGGCCCACCACTTTGCGCTCCAGCAATACCGTGTAGGCCACGGCCCCGAGAAAGATTGCCAGCACTACGGCGATCTTTAGACAACTCAGCAAGAAAAAGATCAGGAAGCTCACGGGAGTCTTTCGCTTTCTGGCCCCTCAGGGGCTAAAGAGAGTGCTACAGGTCTTGAAAAGCGTACCGCAGGGCCTAAAGGCCGGTTGGTTCTGCTGTTTTATGTACGGGCTAAAGCCCGTACCCTTTCATAAAAGCCCGAATCCTCCACTTACCCATACTCTTCACTAGTCTGCTGCTGTTTCGGTAGGTTTGGTGGTGTGCGATTCCATGACTGCGTGCAGCATGGGGCTGTACCGGCCCAACGTGCCCGAGGTAAAGAGGGTGTCTTCCGCGGGCAGGATCAGCGCATGGCGTTCTGGGCCGGCGTCGATTTGCACCAGCGATGATTGCACATGAACGTCGTTGCCTGCCAATAGCTCCAGGCGCGAGACCTGGTAGCCAGGCACCAGGCGCTGGATCTCGTCGAGGATGGCAAAGGGATCAAACGGGCTGAGCTTCGGTTCGAGGTTTTGCGCGGCCAGCCATACGCTGTGACGGTCTGCCTCGCCCGATTGCGCGCCGCGGGTCTGCCCCATATCTGCGTGAACGCCGCGGCCAAAGGGAACCAGCTTTTTGGCATTAGCCCCCATGGTGTCGGCGAGCCGCACCATCAACTCGAAGTCGCTGCGAACCCCGGCGCGGTCACCGGCCTTCTTTACCAGCTGCTGGTCGCCATAGGTGTTGGTGACGGTTCCGGATTTCTCGTAAAGATTGGAGGTGGGTAAGACTACGTCGGCCAGAAGCGCCGTTTCGGTCAGGAACATATCCTGTACCACCAGGAAAGTGCTCTTGAGCGCAGCCGGGTCAATTCCGTAGCGGGCGATCGGGTTGGCGCCCACGACATATAAGGCCGCCAGATCGCCGCGCTCGGCGGCGTCGAACATTTCCACCAGATCCATGCCCGGAGCCGGCGGCAGGGCGCTGCCGTATTCTTCAGCAAAAGGCCCGCCGTGGGCCACGGGCACATAGCCGGGCAGAAAGTTGGGCAGCAAACCCATGTCCGCGGCGCCGCGGGAATTGACGTAATCGCCCAGGCAGGCGAACCGGGCCTGGGGTAGCCCCATTCCGAAATTCACCAGCGCGTCAATATCGCGGCCGCGAAATTCGGAACCAAAGATGATGAGCAGGGTAGGCTCGGCGCGCAACGCATCGCGAAACTTTCTGGCTTCGTCTCCCAGCTGCGTGCCAGGAAAGGCGGCGTCCTCGCCGGCGAGGAAGCGCACCACGTTGGCGTAACCATCCTGAGGAATGATCAGCGTTTGGTGGGCCTGCCGCTCCAGTTTGATGCCGGCATGGTTGATGAGGTAAATGCGGGCATTGTGGTGGCGCAGGTTGGTGCGCAGGTTCCAGGCCAACAAGGGGTGCTGCTCGGTGGGATCATTGCCCAGCAGCAGGATGGCGGGCGCGGTCATGGTCTCGCGTAGTGAAGCAGCGCGGTCCTTTTGTCCCGATATGGCGCGAGCAAAGGCGGTGTAGTCGGCGGTGCGATGATGATCGATGTTGTTGGTACCCAACACCGTGCGGGCGAATTTTTGCAGGAGGTAGTTTTCTTCGTTGGTGGTGCGGTTGGAGCCGATCACGCCGATCGAGTTCCCACCTTTGATCTCGCGGATTTCGCGCAGTTTGCGACCGGCATGGTCCAGCGCCTGCTCCCAACTCACTTCGGCAAATTTGCCATTCGGCTGGCGCACCAGCGGCTTGGTCAAGCGGTCAGTGTGGTTGGCAAAATCGAAAGCGTAACGGCCTTTGATGCATAAGAAGTCGCCGTTCATACCGCTTTTGTCGCGGTTGTCACCGCGTAAAATCTCGGAACCGTTATTGACGCTGCGCACGCCCAGGGTAGTTTTGCATCCGTCACCGCAGTGGGTGCAGACAGTGGAGACGTGGTTCATCTCCCAGGGGCGGGTTTTGTAGCGATAGGTGCCGGAGGTAAGTGCGCCGACGGGGCAGATGTCGATGCACATGCCACACTCCTCGCAGTCGAGATGATCCTGCTTGTTGGGAGCGATGACACTGCTTACGCCGCGGTTTTGCACCCCCAGGGCCCACACGTCCATGCCCTCACCGCAAACGCGCACGCAGCGATAGCAGAGGATGCAACGGGGCCGATCATAATAGACTACCGGCGACCACTGCTGCTCATCGCGGTGCTGCTTGGCCTCGGTGTAGAGCGACTCGGGGGCGCCGTACTTGAAGGTCATGTCCTGCAATTCGCACTCGCCGCCGGCATCGCACACCGGGCAATCGAGAGGATGATTGCCCAGCAGCAGCTCGACGGTCGCTTTGCGCGCCTGGTTGATCTCGTCGCTTTCCGTGATGACCACCATGCCTTCAGCAACCGGGGTGGTGCAGGCGGTCTGCAGCTTGGGCACTTTTTCCAGGCGGACCAGGCACATGCGGCACGCGGCCTGCAGCGATAACCCGGGGTAGTAGCAAAATTGGGGGATGGCAATGCTGGCCTCGCGGCAGGCCTCGATGAGCAGAGTGCCTGCGGGTGCGGTGAGCTTTTTGCCATCGACGGTAAAGGTTACGTCAGCCATGGATTCCTGTCTTTAAGTTCAAACGCCGGCTAGTGCCGCTTCCGGCTGGTGGGCGTAGGGACACGGTTTGCCATCCAGGTGGTCTTCGAATTCCTTGCGAAACTTGTCGACAAAGGCGATGGTCGGCATAGCCGCTGCATCGCCCAACGGGCAGAAGGTACGGCCCAACATGTTCTGCGCCAGGTAACGGATGTTGTCGATATCCTTGGCAACGCCGGCGCCGGCGTGGAAGCGGGTCAGCGTCTTCTTCAGCCAGTCGGTGCCTTCGCGGCAGGGAATACACCACCCGCAACTTTCGTGCTGGTAAAACTTCATGGTGCGCAGGGCGAACTCGACCATGCAGACGGTGTCGTCGAGCACGACTACGCCGCCGGACCCGAGCATGCTACCGGCCTTGCCCACCTGGTCGAAGTCCATGCCTATATCGATTTCAGCGGGCAACAGAACCGGAGTGGAGGATCCGCCGGGGACGACGGCCTTAAGGGACCGGCCGTCGGGGATGCCGCCGCCGACCTCGTAGATCATTTTCTTGAGGTTGTAGCCCATGGGCAACTCATAGACACCGGGCTTGGCTACATCACCGCTTAGACAGAAGAGACGGGTCCCGCCGTTGCGCTCGGTGCCGATCTTGGCATACTCCGCACCCCCGATGCGGAAAATATGGGGCACCGTGGCCAGGGTCTCAGCATTATTAATGATGGTGGGGCCGCCGTAGAGGCCCACGACTGCGGGAAAAGGAGGCCGGATGCGGGGGATGCCGCGTTTGCCTTCAAGCGACTCCATCAATGCAGACTCTTCGCCGACTTCATAGGCGCCGGCGCCGGTGTGGGAAACGATATCGAAATCCAGGTCGCTGCCAAAGATGCCTTTGCCCAAAAAGCCTTTGGCATAGGCGTCGTCGATGGCTTTTTCCATGATCTTGAGCAGATAGCGGTATTCGCCCCGGAGGTAAATAAACCCCATCTTCGAACCGATGGCCAGGCCGGCGATGATCACACCCTCAATGACGGAGTGGGGATCATGCTCGAAAATCAGACGGTCTTTGCAAGTGCCGGGCTCGCTCTCGTCGCCATTGACCAGAACATATTTTGGTTTGGCTGATTGCTTGGGAACGAATGACCACTTCATGCCGGTAGGGAAGCCGGCGCCCCCTCGGCCGCGCAGGTTCGATGCCTTCATCTCGGCAATAATTCCATCTGCGCCCAGGGCGATGGCCTTGCGTGCAGAACTGTACCCATCCAGCTCGAGATACTTTTCGATATCGGTCGCACCCTTGCCGAAGCGGGACGAGATCACCTTCACTTCATCTGGGTGGGAGACGAGATAAGCCATGGTTTTCTCCGCGTGCTTAGATCGGCAATTCGTTCCTGGCGCGATAGCCGTCGAGAACTTTGTCCATCGCATCGGGAGTTAAATTTTCATGAAAATCGTAGTTCACCTGAACCGCGGGAGCCCAGCTGCAGGCGCCGATGCACTCTACTTCTTCCAGGGAAAAAACCTTATCGGGCGTGGTTTCCTTGTTGCCAATGCCTAAGCGTTGTTTGCAATGGGCCAACAGCTCATTGCCACCGCGCAGCATGCAACTGATGTTGGTGCATACCTGTACATGATACTTGCCCGCCGGCCGGGTGCGCATCAGGGAGTAGTAACTGATCACATCGCGGACGTCGAGTTCGGTAATCTCAATCCGGGCAGCCACCTCGCGGATGACCTGGTCGGAGAGATAGCCGACCTCATCCTGGGCATACAGCAGCATGGGTATGAGTGCCGAGCGACGCAGCGGGTAGAGCGTCACCATGCGGTCGAAGCGCGCGGCCAGGGCTGAGCTGAAGATGGTTTTGATCTCTGGACTCATGATTTGATTCTACGAGATACCCAGTGGTTGGCGAAGCGGCACATCAGGTGCTGTGGATGTGACGTGTACCAGATGCTCTATCCATTCGATCGCGGCTGCATCGAGGGCCTTGGGGCCTGCCGGGGAATTCAGTGTGCCGTCCTCTTCAATGCGGAACTCGCCCCACTCCTCGCGTTCCGGCTGGGTGATGCGCCAGCAACCCTCCCCAGTGGTGGGTGCAAAACGCAGAGTCAAGGCGGATTCCTGGTACTTGACCCACGCATTTTCGGGATCGCTCATGACCACATACTCTTTACCGTTCAGGCTGGCCGCATGGGCATAGACGCGCAGCATGCTTACCAGCGAGTCCCAGACTTGCCGGCGCACCTGAACCGAGTAGCCCGCTTCCTCGTCGCTCATCGGTCGATTTCTCCGAGCACGATATCGATGGAGCCAATCACGGCCACCACGTCAGCCAGGAGACGGCCGACGCACATGGTTTCCAGCGCCTGCAGGGAGGCAAACGTGGGGTTGCGCATGTGCACGCGATAAGGCTTGGCGGTGCCATCGCTGACCACGAAATAGCCCATTTCCCCGCGTGGGGATTCAATTCCCTGATAGACCTGCCCTGCCGGAACGGCAAACCCCTCGGTCACAATCTTAAAGTGATGGATGAGGGATTCCATCTGGGTTTTCATCTTTTCCCGGTCGGGGAGAACAACTTTGGGGGCGTCGGCCTTTATGGGGCCCGTGGGCATGCCGTCTAACGCCTGCTGGCAGATCTTCACCGACTCGCGCATCTCCTGAACGCGCACCGTGTAACGGGTCCAGACATCGCCCACATCGGAAACGGGTACCTTGAACTGGAACTTCTCGTAGCCGGAATAGGGCATATCGCGGCGCAGGTCCCAATCGACGCCGCTGGCGCGCAAGGGCGGCCCGGTCACTCCCAGGGCGACGGCATCGGCGGCGCTGAGGTAGCCGACGCCCTGCAGACGGCTCACCCAGATGGGATTGCCGTTGAGCAGGTTCTCGTATTCGTCGATCTTTTCCGGCATCATCTTGAGCAGGTTTTGCACTCGCTGGTAGAAATCCACCGGCGGCTCAAGGGCGATGCCTCCGACACGGAAATAGGAGCCCATCATGCGCTGACCGCTGACGTCTTCAAAGATCTTGAGGATTTCTTCGCGCTCACGGAAGGTGTAGAGAAACAGCGTCAGGGCGCCAATGTCCATGGCGTGGGTGCCCAACCAGACCAGGTGAGACTGAAGGCGGGTGAGCTCGTTCAGCAGCACCCGGAGAAACTCCGCCCGGGGCGGGATTTCCAGTTGCAACAGCTTTTCGACCGCGAGGCAATAGCAGAGGTTGTTGGACATCGGACTGAGATAGTCGATGCGGTCCGTAAGGGGAACCACCTGCTGATAAAACTTGGCCTCGCAGGTTTTCTCGATGCCGGTATGCAAAAAGCCGATGTCGGGGACCAGGCGGAGCACGGTTTCGCCATCGATCTCGAGCACCAGGCGCAAGACGCCATGGGTCGAGGGATGCTGGGGCCCCATGTTCAGGACCATGGTTCGGTCCTTGTTACCCTCCTCGATGCGAGGTTCGATCAGGGGGGCGATGACATAGTCTGCGGCATCCATCAGCGGTAGCCCTCCACCGGGTAATCCTTGCGTAAGGGATGGCCTTCCCATTGATCGGGCAACATGATTCGGCGCAGGTTGGGATGTCCGCCAAAGCGCACGCCGAACAAATCCCAGACTTCGCGCTCGTAGAAATTGGCCGAAGGCCATTCGGGAGTAATGCTGGCCACTTCTGTATCCAGGCTATCGACCATGACACAGAGGCGGAGACGCTCCTTCAGGCTGTGGGAAAGGATGTGATAGGTCACCTGGAAGCGTGGTTCGCTGGGGTACCAGTCGACGCAGGTGACGTCGACCAGGAAGTTATAGCCCGCCTTCTGCAGGGTTCGGCAAACCGGGCGAATGTCATCGCGCTCGATCCAGAGAGTCAACTCACCGCGATCGAAGCGGGCATTGGTAATGCAGGAGGGTTTGGCCGCGAGCAGGGCAACGATGGCGTGGTTTTGTGCGTGGGCTTGGAGAACGGAGTCTTTTTCGCCAGGCGCAGCCATCAGAGGTCCGCCTTGTCGGAGGACCAGTCCAGGATTCCTTTTTTCGTCACGTAGAAGAGGCCGACGAGCACGAAGCCGAGGTAGACGACCATCTCCCAGAAGCCAAACATGCGGGAGCCGACCAGCTTGGGCAGGTCGCGGTAGACCACCGCCCAGGGAAGCATGAAGACGGCTTCCACGTCAAAGAGGATGAAGAGCATCGCGACCATGTAAAAGCGGACGGAGAATCGTCCGCGGGCATCACCTTCGGCGGGAATGCCGCACTCATAGGACGCCAGTTTGGCAACTGTATTCTTGTGCCGCCCGATGAACCAGGAAGCGGTGACGATTCCGGCTCCAAAGCCCACGGCAACAATGATCTGCATGAGCAGCGGGAGGTAGTTCCAAAAGTAATCGGGCGTCTGCATTTTTCAAGCGCTCTGGTTCGACTGTAAGTTTTCGCCCTGCTGGAGTCAAGCCGGGTTGTGGACGGATGACAATCGCGTGAAGGCGAAGGTGGGTAGGGTTCGTCTCTTTTTTCAACACAGAGTTCTCATGCGTTCGCCAACTTCGGTCGATACCCCCCTTACGAGGTGGAATCGTGCTTCACAATTTATTGGAGATTTCGCAAGCAGGGTTGGTTACCGGCTTTGGTTCGGCGGTCGAATCGCGGCCGTTTGTGCGCCGGCAGTTGTCTCCGGCGGAAGGTCGTGCTTTGGAGATGCTTGGTCATGCGATTGAATACCTGGCCGACGAATATTGCGCGGACGGTCAGACAAAGGGACGTTTTGGGAGCGCGGATCCGCGCATTGAAGCCATCCAGACGCTCAAGAGACTTAATCGGGAAATTTACTATGCAGCGGCGGAAGTTCAACCGGCATTCACACGGATCAAACAGTGGGTCATGGGTTCGCCGCCGGTCTGAATCTGTGGAGGGGAATGATACCCTCCCTCTATGTATTTCGTCCTTAACGGTCAGTCGCGTGAATTTTCGCAGCTGTTACCCGGGGCCAATCTTCAGGATTTGATTGCCGAGCTCGGTCTGAAAGGCGACCGGGTTGCGATCGAGCATAACGGCAACATAGTTTCTCGCGCGGAGTGGGCGGTTACGGGCCTGAGCGAGGGAGACCGTCTCGAGATTGTGCACTTTGTTGGCGGCGGTCGATAGGGATGGACCGCTCGCGCAAAGCCGCGAGGCTTTTGTTCGTGATTGCCTGCGTTGTCTCCCTGGCGCAGCGAACCTATGCGCAAGGCCCTGAGGCGAAAGAGGACGGCGCACCAACCTTTACGGTTTCCGATTTGCCGGTGGGGCGGCGGCTGCGCGTCGTGGTGTATGGCGACATGCGCTTTACCAATCCCAGCAATACATCGGACACGCATCCTGGAGTACGCAAATGGCTGGCGCAAAAGGTAGGGGAAGAAAGGCCCGACATCCTGCTGCTTACCGGGGATATGCCTTTCCACGGCAGCGACCCGGCTGACTGGAAAGTCTACAGCCAGGAGACGGCCGTATGGACGCAGGAGCGATTGCGCATTTACCCCACGATTGGCAATCACGAGGGACTTCCGGACCCCGTCGGTGGCATGAGGAATTATTTTGCGGCTTACCCACAGATCGAAAACCACGCTTATTACTCGGTGCAGCTGGGGAATATTTATCTCATCACGCTGGATAGCAGCACTTTCCTCAATGTTGGCTGGCCACAGTTTGGCTGGCTCGAGGCTCAGTTAGCGCATCTTCCCGCGTCGGCGGATTTTGTTTTCTTTTTGTTTCATCAGCCGCTGGTTTCTGATCTGCAGACGGCTTTCATGCTTGGCATTCCTGATCCTTCTTCGCTTCGTCTGCGCCATGAGCTGGAGGCGAGTGCGGCCAGGTCGCATGCCAGGTTTGTGATCTTTAACGGGCATATTCATAACTACGAGCGGTTTGACATGAATGGGATCATGCATGTGATTACGGGGGGCGGAGGCGCTCGGCCTTATCCCATTTTTATTCGCGGGGATCAGGACCTGTATCAGGCACGGACTTACCCGAATTTCAATTATTTGGTGATTACGGTGGAGGGTAAGCACGCGGATGCAAAGATGTACAGGGTTGTGGACCCTGACGCGGCTGTGAAGTCAGTGGAGTTGAAGGATAGTTTCACGCTGGATGCTAAGTAGGCGGGTGGGGAGTAGTGCCATCCCGTCCGATGCGAACTGGAGGGACCTGCTGTTTCCTTTCCCAGGCCACAAATTCTCAAGAAAACCCCACCGTCCCCTTTGTCATCCCGACCGAAGCGTAGCGAAGTGGGGATCTGTTTTTTCCTTCCCGGGCCACAAACTCCCGATGGACTCGCCAGAGATCCAAGGGGGAGGCTGTGCTTCGAGAAAATTTTGTGGCCCGGGGAGGGCGCACTGCAGATCCCTCGGTCGGAGCTTGTGACTTTTTTTTGATTTGCCCTGTAGTTTGTGGGCTGGAAAGCTCGGAAGAGCATCTGCCAACAAAGCACCGCCGGGGTCCTTCGACTGCGCGCCATAAGTCTTCCGCTATGCGATAGATCCACGCGGCGCTTCGCTCAGGATGACGGCTTTGTGGGGGGTGAAAAGCATCCGGTTAGCTACGCACAAAACACGAAAAGATCGAAAAAGTCACAAGCTCTCAGGATGACAAAGGGGAGGGTGAGGTTTTCCTGAAAGTTTGTGCGTTGGGTGGAGACTGCAGATCCCTCCACGGCACGCCGGGACAGGTCCGCTACGCTTGGGATGATCGCAGAGGGTGGGGTTTCCATCTCGGATCGGCTGCAGGGGTCCCAGGTCTCAAAAGCGAAACTTGGGGCACCCTTCGGTTCTTTCCTCGATTTTTCTTTGATTTCACTTCACCTTTTGACTTCCACTTCGCTTTGGTCGTTCCTCTCCTCAGTTATTCCGGGACGACAGAAGGATTCAGCGCGGCAAATTGGCGCTGGTGCCAATAGGGGTAGGGAGCACTTACCTTGCTTGCGGCGTCCAGCTTGGCTACCTGCGCTTTGGTTAAGTTCCAATCCGCTGCGGCCAGGTTCTGGCGCAACTGGGTTTCGTTACGGGCGCCGATAATCACCGTAGAAACTGTCGGGCGCTGCAGGAGCCAGTTCAGCGCAACCTGGGGGAGCGGCTTGCCAGTCTCCGCGGCTACCTCATCCAATGCGTCGATTACCTGGTAAAGATATTTGTCGTCGACCTGCGGACCCTGGGCCGCGGTCTTGTGCAGACGGCTCTCCGCCGGCAACGGATGGCCGCGGCGGATTTTGCCCGTCAACCGTCCCCAGCCAAGAGGGCTCCAGATGATCGCGCCTACGCCCTGATCGATGCCCAGTGGCATCAACTCATGTTCGTAGTCGCGGCCAATCACGGAATAGTAGACCTGATGGGCTACATAACGCGCCCAGCCATAGCGGTCGGACACGGCCAACGACTTCATCAGGTTCCAGCCGGAGAAATTTGAGCAGGCGAGGTAGCGAACTTTGCCGCTGCGCACCAGGGTGTTCAAGGTGTCCAGCGTCTCCTCCACCGGCGTGAGCGCGTCAAATCCGTGCAAATGGTAGATGTCGATGTAGTCCGTGCCCAGACGTTTGAGGCTCGCCTCACAGGCGTGCACCAGATGCCCGCGACCGGAGCCCAGATCGTTGGGGCCTTCTCCCATGGGGAAGGTGGCTTTGGTCGATATGAGAACCTTGTCGCGACGGCCGGCGATCGCCTGACCTAGAATTTCTTCCGACATCCCCTGGGAGTAGACGTTCGCCGTGTCAAACAGATTGACTCCCGCTTCCAGACAGATGTCTACCAGGCGCGTCGCCTCGGCGACATCCGTGGATCCCCACGCTTTGAAGAACTCGCTCCCGCCGCCAAAGGTCGCTGCGCCGAAGCAGAGCACCGGCACCTTCAATCCTGAATGTCCAAGTCTTCTGAATTCCATAATGCAAGAATAAACGAATGGAGTCTTCCCAGCGAAGATGGGTCCGGGACACCTCGATGCGAACGGCAACCCTGCTTGCTCTTATGCTGGCTGCCGGCGTGGCGATGACTGCTCTCGCTCAGGCGAATCCGCTGGCGGGGGTGATTGACATCCACGTCCATAGCGCGCCGGATAGCACACCGCGCAAGATCGACGCTATCGACCTTGCGCGCCTGGCAAAGAGCCGGGGGATGCGAGGCCTGGTGCTGAAAAACCACTATGAACCGACCGCGTCACTCGCCTATATCGTGCGCAAAGAGGTTCCCGGGATCGAGGTATTCGGGGGCGTGGATCTGAACCTCTCCGTCGGTGGAATGAATCCTTCGGCGGTGGAACATATGGCGGCGACCACCGGTGGCTACGGGCGCGTGGTTTGGATGAGCACATTTGATTCCGAGGCACAGGTGCGGTACTCCAAGCAGGACCGGCCCTTTGTGCGGGTCTCTCAGAATGGCCAACTGCTTCCGGAGACCAGGCAGGTGATCGCGCTGATCGCCAGGCGAAACCTGGTGTTGGCGACGGGTCATCCAACGGCGGAAGAAGCTCTGATGATGATTCGCGAAGGAAGAGCGCAAGGCGTGAAGCACATGGTGGTGACCCACGCCATGATGCAGCCGATTCATATGTCCGATGCACAGATGCTGGAGGCGGCGAAGATGGGCGCGTATATCGAGTTTGTCTATAACGGGCTCATTGGGTTCTATAAGGAATTCACGTTCAAAGACTATGCCAGAGCGATTCGCTATGTGGGGGTTGAACACTGCATCCTCGCGAGCGACATGGGCCAGCCGGCGAACCCTGTGCATACGGATGGCCTGATCCTGTTTTTCAAGGGGCTCAAAGAACAAGGATTTAGCCAGGCCGAGATCGATCGTATGGCAAAAGAAAATCCGGCCCGTCTGCTTGGCCTCCAATCACTTCCACCGGAAAGGTAGAGAGACTGAATGGTGCATATGGATCGAAGGGCTTCCTTGCACAGCGCTGCCGCCGCAGCGGTCACCGCCTCCATGCCGGCTGCAGTCGAGGCCGAGGTCAGCACGAAGGAGAAAATGATTGGGATCCAGGTAGGAGCGGTCTCCTTCTTTGATGAGGGAGTGGATAAAGTGCTGGATGAATTCCAGCGGGATGCGGCGGTCAATACACTTTTCCTGGCGACCTTTACTTATGGACGGGGGATCGCCGGACGGCAGGTTCCGGGGCAGCCTCTGCCCGATCACGGCAAACAAGAGTACGACACGGGTACGTTTTATGGCGGCAACTACGCCACGATCCACCCGCAATACTACAAGAACACCGTCTTCCAGGGCACGCGCGCGACCGACCTGGGCGACTATGACGTGCTGCAGGCTGTTTTGCCGGAGACCAGGAAGCGGGGCATCAAGACAATCTGCTGGTTTGAAGACGTTTTCCGCAAGGACCTGCCTCACATCGAACAACTGCAGGAGAAGGAGCTGTCCGGCCAGAACGCGACCACGCTGTGTTTCAACAATCCGAATTACCGGAATTTTCTTTTGGGGATTGTCGACGATTGGTCGCACTCTTACGAAATTGATGGGGTGATGTGGGGATCGGAGCGCCAGGGTCCTTTTGCAAATGCGTTGGGCGCGAGCGCCGGGGGCAGGAACACAAATCCTCATAACGTGACTTGCTTTTGCCAGTTCTGCGAGGCGAAGGCGAAAGAACGCGGCATCAATCCTGAGCGCGCGCGGCAAGGATTTCTGGAGCTGGCAAAATTCGTGGATGCGGGCCGTAATGGCCAGAGGCCAGTGGATGGATATTACGTTGAAGTCTGGCGGCTCATGCTGCGCTATCCGGAACTGCTGGCGTGGGAGATGCTGTGGACCGACAGCCTGCGTGAAACGTACGCGGCTATTTACAAGCAAGTGAAGGAGGCCAAATCCTCGCTGGGGGTTGGATGGCATATCTGGCACACCAACTCCTTCAACCCGATCTATCGCGCGGAGCAGGATCTGGCGGCGATTGCTCCGGTTTCCGACTTTCTGAAGATTGTGATTTATCACAATTGCGGTGGCGAACGGATGGCGGAGTACATTGAGAGCGTTCACCAGACACTTTACGGTGATGTGCCGCAGCAGGAGTTGCTGGACTTTCACTACCGGGTGCTCGACTACAAGGAAAAAAGCCTGGCGGAGATCCCGTTTACAGGACTATCGGCCGACTATGTTTACCGCGAGACAAAACGGGCACGCGCCGGCCTCGCCGGGACCAGGACGCAGCTGTGGCCGGGCATTGACATCGACATTCCGACGGCGGCCAATCACAGCAAGTGCACACCGGAAGGGACCAGGGACGCAGTGTTGGCGGCGTTCCACGGCGGCGCCGACGGCGTGATTCTGTCACGAAAGTACTCGGAGATGAAGCTCGCGAATCTAAAGGGCGCGCGCGTGGCGCTGCAGCAACTGGGCCTGACCTAGATGGGGCGGGTCTATTCAGAGCGTAATGCTGTCATCGGTTCGACACGCGTTGCCTTATATCCCGGAGCGAACGCCGCGGCAATCGCGGTTATGAGCAGCAGCGCGGAGGCCATGATCAGGCTGAGTGGGTCGATGGGACGGACGCCTACCAGCATGCTGGTCACCAGGCGTGCGGTGGCCAGGCTTAGCACTAGCCCAAAGAGGATTCCGCAGCAGGCCAACTTAGCGGCATGCTGAAGAATCGTGCTCAGGATGGTGACTTTTTCTGCGCCAAACGCCATGCGTATCCCAATCTCGAAGGTGCGTTGGGCCACGGAATAAGTCAGGGTTCCGTAAACACCCAGCATGGCCAGGAGCAACCCGACTGCGGCGAAGCAGGAGATTAAAGCCGCGCGGAAGCGCTCCGCCGTCACCGACTTGTTGACCATGGCATCCATGGTGGTGAAGCGTAACGCCATTTGCGGGTCAGTTTGCGCGATCTTCTCGCGCACGGTGTTCATCAGGGTCAGCGGGGGCAATTCCGTGCGCAGCACGATGTGGATCTGGTTCAGGGTGGCCATCAACGCATGCTGGGTGATGGGCATGTACAGAGTGGGTCCGGGCCTCTCCGCGGGCGAGTCCTGGCGCACGTCGCCGACCACGCCGATCACCGTCATCCATTTGTCCGAATCGAGCCCGCATTGAATCTGTTGGCCCACAGGATCTGCGTTGGGGAAGCTTTGCCTGGCCATGGACTCGCTGATGACGGCGACGAACTGGCTGCTGGACAAGTCACCCGAATTGAAGTCGCGGCCGCGTTTCAGCGGGATGCCGAGGGTTTGAAAGTAGCCGGGACTGGCCAGGCTGAAATTGGCCCACGGTGCATGATCCTGGTCCTGGTTCGCCGGTTGCTTCGCGCCTCTCACGCTGTAGTTACCGTTCGAGCCATAACTGCCCATGGGGAGACCCATAATTCCGACTACGTGCTCCACGCCTGGCAACGCAGCCAGCAGGGGAAATAAATCGTTGTACTGCTGGACCTGGCGCTCAGCATCCTGGCCGGAGTGCACTGGTGGATCGGTTTGGACGACAAGGAGCTGCCGTGTCCGGTAACCCATGTCGCGGGTGAGCAGGTTCGCCATGGTGTGCAGCAAAAGGCCCGCACCTACGGCCAGAATAAAGGTCGCCGTAACTTCTGTGACCACCAGTCCGTCGCGAAGGAGCGATGCGCGGCGGGGCGAAATGCCGCGCGAGCTGTCCTGTTTCAAGGCATCGGCAGGGTCGACCTTCGATGCCCTGCGCGCTGGGAGCAGGGAAGAGATGAGCGTGGTGGTCAGGGAGAGTCCAAGGGTAAATGCGAGCACCCACCCATTGAGGTGGATCTCTGCGGCGCGTGGCAAATCCTGGGGTGCGATGGTGAGCAGAGCATGCAGCGCCGGGATGGCAAGCAGAACTCCGCACACTCCGCCCAGCAGCGAAATCAGCAGGCTCTCGAGGATGACCGGCTGCATCACTTGCCAGCGCGACGAACCGAGGGCCTTTCTAATCGCGAGCTCCCGCTGCCGCTCGAGCGAGCGCACCAGTTGCAGATGAGTGACGTTGACGCAAGCGATGAGCAGTATGAGGGCGACGGTAGCCCACAGGAGCAGGAGGGTGGGGCGTGCGTCTCCCGTGAGCGCTTGCTGCAGGGGCTGCAGGAGGATTTGCTTGTTCCTGTTGGCATCGGGATAGGCGGCTTCCAGCCGGCGCGAGATTCCCTTCAATTCCGTCTGTGCGGTAGGGAAGGTGACGCCGGGGCGCAGGCGCGCGACTGCTTTGTAGTTGAACGCAGTTCTTTGCTCCCCCTGAGGATGCAGTGGGTAGGCTTCCCACACTTCCGTCCTGGCGGGGAAGTCGAAGGATGCCGGCAGCACGCCTGCGATCTGGAGCGGCTCATTCTCGACGTGCAGGGTTTGCCCCACCGCGGCCTGCGGGCTACCGAAATTGTCCCGGGCAAAGCGCTCGCCGACCAGGGCTTCGCGTGTGGCGCCGGCTGGGGAAAAGACGCGCCCGGCTATGGGGTGCAAGCCGAAGACTTGGGCGAAGCCGGCATCGACGGCCGTCAATTCCGTGAACACTGCGTGGTCGCGCAACTGGATGCCCTGGCTGCCACCTGAGTAGAGGCTGAGCGCGGCGAGGCTTTGCGCCTGATCGCGTGCATCGATGGCATCCGGACCGGTGACCCGGGGGATGGTATGTCCGCTATTAGTCCAGCGGGTATCGAGAACGGCAATTCTGTCCGCGTCCTGATACGGCAGCGGCGCAAGCAGAATGGATTGGATCACGGTAAAGATGGCGGTGTTGGCACCGATTCCCAACGCTAGCGTCAGGATCGCCGTTGCCGCGAATGCGGGGTGTTTCCACATTTGTCTTAGCGCAAAGCGGAGGTCTGAGATGAAGGCAGAGGCAGCATTTTCCCATCCGTACGAACGCACCTGATCCTGCACGGTGGTCATGTTACCGGACTCAAGACGTGCGACCCGTTTGGCATCTTCCGGCGAGAGCCCGCGTGATCTCCAATCCGCGGCTGCTTCTTCGAAGTATTGTTTTACTTCGTCGGCGATCTCCTGATCGTGGGCTGATCGATGGGTTAGCGTCCGCAAGCCGTATGTGAGTTGCCGCCATAGAGACATGCGGGATCCTCCGTACCTGGGAGCAAGCTACGCTCTCTCCAGTTGACTGTCAAGATGTGATGGTCAGGATGAGGATGTTGCCAGATTCGGCGCAGGTGAAGAGGTAGTTCAGGCGCTAAACAGGGTGTGTGAGAACCGGATTTATGAATTGAGTCCCGCAGGGACGGGCTGAACTTAGCCAGGACGCCAGTCCTGGGTAAATCATGAAACATGATTGAGTCCCGAAGGGACGACTGAAGGAGAATTGCATTGCGGCCGATTTTCAGCCGTCCCTTCGGGACTAGGACGTCCCGTCGAAACCTACCCAGGACTGACGTCCTGGGCTATTCGCAGACGTCCCTGCGGGACTGTGTTGAAATCGGTGGCTTCAGGAAAGAAGAAGGTACCTCACGCGTACTCTAAAGCCCTCGATCACGGCGACTTTACGGCACGGCTGAAGGAGCCGTGCCCTCCACCCTCAACGGAGAGGTGCGGTTCCCGCTGATCAAAGCGACAAGAGCTGTGGCGCAGCCAGTCTTTTGGGTGATTCTTCTCAAGGGGTGAAGGTCCGCGCTTGGTGGGGTGGTCTTTCGAGTAAGCTGCGGTCCCATTGGGCCAGGGTCGCTCCTGCTTCGTAGGTGCTTTGGAGGAAGGCCAGGAGTGCGTCATCCGGCGAGGGCTCATGGAGGAGATCCTCGTACAGGTAGACGAATTCACTCAGGGTTTTGTTATAGACGGCCTTTGCGGGCTGGATGGATGCGTTTTCCAGGCCCTTCGGCGCCGGCGCAGCATAGCAATAGAAGGCTGCTTCGCCGAAGCCGCCGTTGCCGGGCCAAAAGCCTGCACTGATCACTTCATGCGAATAGGCTTCGCGGGTGACGGCGTCGGCACCCTCACGGGGCGGGGCTGGTCTGCCGGAAAAGCGGGTGACCGCCAGGTCGAAGCTTCCCCAAAAGAAGTGTACCGGGCTGACTTTGCCCACAAAGCGGGAGGAAAACTGCTGGAAGACGCGGTCCGCGTGCATCAAGACTCGCCAGAATCGATGGGCCGCTTGCGGGTCGTAGGAGGCGTGCTCCAAGTCCTCAGTGAAGGGAATCGGATGCGCGAGCTCCACCGGCACGGGATGGATGTCCACGCTGACGCCGAGCGCGGCGAGACTTCGCTGATACTCACGGTAGAAGTCGGCAACCGATTGAGCACGGAGCGGAGTCGACAAGGTCGCGCCGGTGCTCATCGCGAACTTCAAGTCATGACTGACAAAGTCGAAGGTGATTTCCAGAAACTCTGCACCGTAGGGCATGGCCGAGGTATTCAGGCCACGGGCGCTTACATAAAGGGGAACATTCCACCAGTGTGCCTGCAGAGGGCTGAGGGCGAGCCGCGTCTTGCCCACGATCTGGGTCCACATGTGAAGGGTGTCGGCGGTTGCTTGCCAATCCGTCCATTTGAGTGAGGGCCAACTGCCGGTGGTCACGAGCGACTCACTGGCAGAAGACAAGCAGGCCGAAGAGAAAGACCCAGAAGATGCCCATGGTGTGCCAGTACCACGCGGTACAGTCGACGACCACCTGTCGCAGCTCGATGCGGCGCAAGAAGATGAGTGCCAGCATCGCGCCCGCCAGCCCGGCCACGCCAATCATCAAGTGGAGACCGTGGGTGCCGGTGATGAGGTAGAAAAAGTGACTGCTCGGATTGGAGGCGAAGAAGACGCCCTGAGCTACTAGTTGTTTCCATGCGACCCATTGGCCGCCAAGAAACAGGCCACCGAGTACGGCCGTTGCTGCCAGCCAGGGGGCGGCGCGGCGGATGGTCGGACGGCCCAGTCCCAGCCACTCCTCCATGACATCGATTTCCCGGAAAAAGTGCCTGCGGCCAATTTCCATGGTGACGCTGCTGAGGAGAATCAGGGCGGTGTTGATCCAGAGAATGGGAGGTATTCCGACCGGACGCCAATCGGTCACCCAGATATTGCTGGCAGTGAAGTGGCCACTACTTTGGCGGGCGAAAAAGGCGCTTACCAGGGCAATGAAGAACATGAGATCGCTGGCCAGGGCAAAAAACAAGACCATACGGTAACGGCTCAGCAGATCGCGGGGTCCTCGCCGGCCGGGGGGCCGATTATCCCAATTTTCGCCGTCTCCGCCGCCACCCGTTGGCCTGCGGGCTACCGGCGGCTTGCCGCCAAATCCAGGGTCTTTGCGCTCGGTCTCAACAGGGGTGCGTGTGAAGGTAGCAGGCATGGAAGAACTCCGACATTCGAAGATTACTCCTGTTTGGCCTCCGGCTCCCACTGCATTTTGAAATCTGCTTCTTTGCGGTGAACACCGTATAGGGAATTGGATGCAGCTGGTAACCTCGACGTGTTCTTTCATCGCCATGGTCGCCTTGCTTGGGGAGAGGTCTTCGGAGGTGGCAGGAAAGTGGTAGTTCGCTTGGCAGTCGAAAAGAGATACGAGCAGTGGAGAAGGGTTTTGCTTTAAAGCGAAATGAAGAGTGTACCCAAGGTCTGATGGGACAGAGTCGTCCCCTCAGTGGCTAAAGCCAGATTCATTTCAAAGTAATTACGGACGGGCTGAAAGCCCATCCCCTTCAGGCGAAAGAGTTTTTCCGCAGCCTGTTTAGCCCCTGAGGTACGGCTTTGCTCGCTGAAGGGTACGGGCTTCAGCCCGTACATACACTGAAGCAAAACGATGGGCTTTAGCCCCTGAGGGCAACGTTCCCCAACCCCGAGCCACTGCGGCTGCTCTATCCAGCGGTCTGGAGTTGCTCACGCACCATATCGACGAAGAGTTGATGCACGCGGCGATCGCTTGAGAGCTCGGGGTGAAAGGTGGCGGCCAGCAAGCGGCCTTGCCGCACCAGCACCGGAAAACCGTCTCGTTGCGCCAGTACCTCGACACCCGGGCCGACGCTCGCTATGCGCGGGGCACGGATGTAGACCATCTCTAACGGTCCGCCCGGCAACTCTGTTTCCCCGGTTTGGATGGCGCTGTCGATCTGCCTTCCGTAAGCGTTACGCTCCACGCTGATATCCATGACTGCCAGGCTCTGTTGCGCGGGCTGGGAAACGTTGCGAGCCAACAGAATGCAGCCGGCGCAGGTACCAAAGGTTGGCTTCCCGGCAACGAAGTGCTGCAGCGACTCGAGAAAGCCGTCCCGTTCGAGGAATTTCAGAAAGGTCGTAGATTCCCCGCCAGGCAGGATGAGGCCGTCGAGGCCAACCAGCTGCGCGGGTGTTCTCACCTCTACGGCCGCGGCGCCCGTCTCTTCCAGGGCTTGAGCGTGGGCGGCAAAGTCTCCCTGGATGGCGAGCACGCCGATAACGAGACGATCGGAATTGGGGTCAGGCGCGTGCTCCGCGCCCGGCTTGTCCATCAGGGCTACCAGCCGCGGGTCTGCAGCAGCTCACCCTCTTCGAGTCCGGCTACAGCCAGCCCCTGCATCGCACCGGTCATCTGCTCGCTAACGTCGGCAAGGACTTTGGGGTCGTTGTAATGAGCGGTCGCGATCACGATTGCCTTGGCGCGTGATTCCGCTTCTTCGCGTTCCTCAGGATTGCGCGCTTTTCCTGTTTTCTCATCCAGCTCGACGTCCAACGGGGTCGCGCCTTCTTTCATGAAAATGCCGGAGCCGACGAAAACCGCCTCCGCACCCAACTGCATCATGAGAGCCGCGTCGGCCGGGGTGGCAATGCCACCGGCGGAGAAGTTGGGCACCGGAAGTTTGCCCGTCTTGGCTACCATGCGCACCAGTTCATAGGGAGCGCGATGCTCTTTGGCTGCAGCGTAGAGTTCCTCGTCGCGCAGCACTGTCAGGGCTCGCATCTCTTTCACTATCTGGCGCATGTGCTTCACCGCATGCACCACGTCGCCGGTACCGGCTTCGCCCTTGGTGCGAATCATGGCCGCGCCCTCGGCGATGCGGCGCAGGGCCTCGCCCAGATCGCGCGCGCCGCAAACAAAGGGTGTGGTAAAGGCGTGTTTGTCGATGTGGTGCAGCTCGTCGGCCGGAGTGAGCACTTCGCTCTCATCGATGAAGTCGACCCCGAGGTACTGAAGGATCTGGGCTTCTGCAAAATGCCCGATACGCGCCTTTGCCATTACGGGAATCGAAACTGCGCCAATGATTTTCTTGATGAGGCTTGGCTTGGCCATGCGGGCCACCCCGCCCTGGGCACGGATCATCGCCGGCACCCGTTCCAGCGCCATGACCGCGGTGGCGCCGGCGCGCTCAGCAATGACGGCCTGCTCGGTGCTCATCACGTCCATGATGACGCCGCCTTTGAGCATCTCGGCCAGGCCCAGCTTGAGCCGCAATCCGGTGGGATAATTGCCGTTAGTTTCCGCCATCTTTCCGCCTCCAGCGCTTTTCGCAAACAGGCTGGTGTTCCAGTCTCGTCCACGAACCACGTTCGCTTACAAGTTTAGCAGTTATTGTGGGCACGAATCCCGCGCCGATATTGATTCCGGCGTTGGTTGTGCTTCCCGCGGCCGGTGGTCGCTGCGGTATACTCTGTCTGACCATGGCGACTCATAAAACGTTTTATCTAGAGACTTTCGGTTGCCAGATGAACGTGCATGACTCGGAGAAGGTCATTGGCACGCTTCGCCATGAAGGGTATGCCCAGGTCGATACGGAAGCTGCTGCCGATCTGATCCTCTACAACACCTGCTCCATCCGCGACAAAGCCGAACAGAAGGTCTTCAATCGCCTGAATGACTACAAGAAGCTGTACGCTTCCGGCAAACGCTTCGTAGTGCTGGGTTGCGTGGCCCAGCAGGAAGGGGAGCGGATCTTCGAGCGCGCTCCCTACGTATCGCTGGTTTCCGGATCGGCCTCGTACCGCAAATTGCCGGAGATGCTGGTTCGCCTGGAAGCAGGGGAGTCGCGCATTACCGGGCTCGATGACCGCCAAACCGAAGAGACCTTTGAAACCGAATTTACCGCCCGCACGAATCGCCATCGCGGTTACATCACCATCATCGAAGGCTGCGACAAGTTCTGCGCGTATTGCGTGGTTCCCTATACACGAGGCAAGGAGCGCAGCCGTACTTCGACTTCTGTGTTGGCCGAGGCGCAGAAGATGGCAGAGGCTGGCTACACCGAGATCCAGCTCCTGGGGCAGAACGTCAATTCCTACCGCGACCGCGAGGGCAAGTACACGTTTGCCGAACTACTCGCCGCGGTTGGCCAGGTATCCGGGATTCGCCGGGTGCGTTTCACGACTTCCCATCCGCGTGACTTTACGCCGGACATCGTCGCTGCCATCGACGCGGTGCCCACGCTTTGCGACCACGTGCATCTGCCGGTGCAGAGCGGATCGACGCGGGTGCTCTCCGCGATGCAGCGGGAGTACAGCCGCCAGGAATACCTGGAGCGCATCGCGTGGATCAAGTCCTCGCAGCGCCCCATCAGCATCACCACGGACATGATTGTTGGCTTTCCCGGAGAGACGGAAGAGGATTTTGAGCAAACGCTGAGCCTGCTTACCGAAGTCGGGTTCGACGCAGTTTTTGCTTTCAAGTTCTCGCCCCGCCCCAACACCCCTGCTATTTCGCTTGCGGACAGCATCCCAGAAGAGGAGAAGAGCCGCCGCCTGCAGGTGCTGATGAACGATCAGCGAGAAATCCAAAGGCTCAACTATGCCAGCCATATAGGGCAGGTCATGGAAGCAGCAGTTGAGGGATACAACAGCCAGCGAGGCCAGGTAATCGGCCGCAGCTCGCAGAACAAAACGGTCAATTTCACCACTCCCCACCCAATCAGTCCCGCACCCGGCAGCTACATTCCGGTGCGGATCACCCACAGCCACCCCAACAGCCTTGTCGGCGAGGCCGTCTCTTAAAGCGACGCCGGTGTGAGGAGTTGACCATGGATGTCGAAATGAAGATCCGCGGTCTGGTGATGGATCCGGCCAGCAATATGCCGATCGTGATCCTTAAAGATGTCAAAAGCGACACGGTTTTGCCCATTTGGGTCGGGATGTACGAAGCAAATGCCATTGCGCTGGAGATTGAGAAGTCGGCCACCCCGCGTCCGATGACTCACGATCTCTTAAAAAACCTCGTCCGCGGCTTGAATGCTTCGGTGCAAAAGGTTGTAGTAACAGAGCTTAAGAACGATACATTCTATGCCGTGATCTGGATGGAACAGGAGGGGGAAGTGGTAAGTCTGGATGCCCGGCCTTCCGACGCTCTGGCTTTGGCCCTTCGCTCGGATTGCCCGATTTACGTGAGCGAAGAGGTGATCCGGATAGCCAAGCTGGCGCCGAGTATGGCCGAGACTACGCCTGAAGAACTTCGACGTTGGCTCGAAGGCCTGAACGACGAGGATCTCGGGCGATACAAAATGTAGGCATGTACATACTTACCAACATGTTACGCCGCTGAATGCAAGAATTACCTGAAGGGTGAAGCACGAGCATTTTGTTAATAACATGGAACCATAGTAGGACATCCAATTTACCTGGCGCCATTGTATGATTACCTTGCTTTTACGCAGGTGGCTTGGGGACCTAAAATGAGAGAGTTTTCGTAGACGGGTCGTATAGTGGTTCTGTACTTCGTCCAGTAATAATAAACATCGCATCCGCCCAAGTTGGATTGAAATCTGCCGGATTTTTGAGCCACTGTGTGAGTGATCGGACAGAGCCAGGCGGTCCCACAGTGACCACGCTCCCCCCAAGGTCCGGTTTAGCCACAATGGCCGTTACAAAGAACCGACCGAGAGGAACTCTTGCCCGGACCAGAAACATCAGAAACTGCCAATCCCAGTCTGTTCGCCATGGCTAAGGGCTTTCTCAGCGTCGACAAGCTCAAGGGCCTGCTGACGAAAACCAGTGGCAGTCGCGGAGGGGAACGATATCGTCGCGCCGGCATCACGGCCTCCTCCTCTTTTATCACCAAGGCCCTGAATATCCTGATCAGTTTCCTTTCCGTCCCGCTGACGGTCCATTACCTCGGTTCGGAACGCTACGGTGTATGGCTTACCATCAGCAGCTTGCTCACCTGGATGACGATGACAGATTTCGGGCTGGCGGGGAACGCGCTGGTGAACGTTCTGGCCGAGGCCAGCGGGAAAGAAGACCGTGAGGGGGCACAGCACTACTCGGCGTCTGCCTTCTGGGCCCTGACCGGGGTAGGCGCGCTGACGGGGATTGTCTCACTGGCAACGTTTCACCTCATACCCTGGCGGCGGGTGTTTCAAGTCTCGGCGGCCACCCCGACTCACGAACTGCAATTCGCTTGCGCGCTCACGCTCGGATTCCTGGTCCTGAATTTTCCTTTAAGTATGCTGCAGTCCATTTACAGCGCTTACCAGGATGGCTTTCTGGCTAACATCTGGGGAATAGCAGGGAACTCGGCGGCCCTGCTCGGGCTGGTAATCGTCTCCCAGACCCACGGCGGTCTGCCGCAGCTGGTGTTGGCCCTTTCGGGGACGCGTGCCGTAGTTTCTCTGGCTAACTCGTTTTTTCTTTTCCGGCGCTATTACTGGCTCAAGCCCTCCCCATTTGCGGTGCGCTGGCATTGCATCAAGCGTTTATTTTCGCTCGGCGGTAAGTACCTGGTTACTCAATTGGCCTCATTGGGCATTTACCAAAGTCAGCCCATGATCATTACCCAAATGATGGGTCCGAAGTATGTGGTCATCTTCGTAGTGGCATATAAGATCATCGCTTTGCCGATGGACCTGGTGTTCATGGCGACTGCGCCGTTTATTTCGGCATTCGGCGAAGCCAAGGCACGCCACGATTGGGCCTGGATCCGAGGGGCCTTTAAGAACTCAACCATCGCATCACTTGCATTTGGCCTGCCTTTGCTGCTGGTTATCTCAGTGTTTGCAAAACCCATTATCCGGGTGTGGGCGGGTGCAGCGGCAATGCCCAGCACATCCCTGGTCGTGGGCTTGGCGATGTACGCATTGCTTGGCATTGCCCTGATGGCCGCGGGACAGTTGTTGATTGGCCTTGAGCACGTCAATGCCCTGGCACTGTCACTGACTCTTTGTGCGCTTGGTATTATTGGCTCAGCCATACTGGTGGCCCCCCGTTGGGGATTGACGGGGATTGCCCTGTGTATGGCGGGCAGCAAGCTGGTTACCTATTGGCCTATCCAGTTGCGTGAAGTCAGGCGTATTTTCCGTCTGTCGCGAGTCCCCATTCAGGAAACGATCGCGGAGCCTGTAACTTAAAAAAATAACGTAAACAACTTATCTTTCGATAAGACCATCCCATCTTTGGTAGTATAGAGCTCACCGGTCACCTCTTGGGAAATCCCTACCCCTGGAGTCGTACAAGCCAAGAATCACGAACCACGGGCCATCTACACATCCTGCAATCCAGCCGGTACGCCGGCTTGAGCTAGCGTTCGCGTCCCCCCAGCCGCCAGCGTTGCAGCTGACATTCCTTAAGGTTTTATAGGTGGACATGAAAATTGCGTTCGTCAATCAACCGATCGATACAATTATTCCTCCGAACCAGAATTCAGTGGGCGCCTGTACGTACTGGGTCGCCCGCCCGCTAGCCCACTCCGCCAAAGTATTGGTGTATGGGCTTACTGATAATCATGGGGATCCGGCTTCATTGGCGGAGGAATCGGGAATCGACTTTCGTTTCTTTCCAGCGACGCGGCGGGACCGGTGGCTATTCGCCCTGCAAAAGAAGTTAGCCAAGCTGTTTCGCCGCTCGACGCCGATCTCCACCTCCCGGTGGCTTTTTCCCGATTACGGGCGGCAAGTGGCAGAGGATCTAAGGAAGCAAGATTGCGACGTAATTCACTTGCAGCACTGTTCGCAGTATGCACCCCTCATTCGCGCATTGAACCCCAGGGCGAAAATCGTCCTGCACCTGCATGCCGAGTGGTTCTCGCAAAGCAATCCTGCGGAGCTCGCGGGGCGGCTGGATAGCGTGGACCTGGTGACAACAGTGGGCGATTACGTCACGGATAAAACCAGGCGCACATTTCCGGTCGTCGCAGGCCGTTGTGAAACGACTTATAACGGTATCGATGCGGAAGAGTTTTCGAGAGACAAGGATTACGGCGCGAGCCGGCAGAGGCAGGTGAAGCGGATTCTGTACAGCGGAGCGGTCTCGCCGCATAAGGGATTGCATGTCCTGTTGGCAGCCTTCGTACGCGTGGCCAGGCAGTACCCTGACGTGGTGTTAGAGATTGTCGGCCCGATAGGGAATTATCCGATCGAAGAGAATTTTGATTTGCGGGACAAGCAGACGATTCGCACCTTGGCGCCTTTCTATGCAACCAATCTGTGGTCGCTGATCAGGTCGAAACTTCTGCGCAAAGCAGGAGACACGGAAGGGTATCTGCGTTATCTGAAGGCGAGCCTCCCAGCCGATGTTGCGGACAGGGTTTCCTTCCTGGGAATGATTCCGCGATCAGAGTTGGTGGATCGCTACTACGCAGCCGATATATTCGCCTTTGCGCCCATCTGGAATGAAGGTTTTGGCCTTCCTCCAGTGGAGGCTATGGCGGCCGGGCTACCCGTGGTGACAAGCCGCTCGGGCACGGTGGTAGAAACCGTGGTCGATGGCAAGACGGGATACCTGGTGGAGAAAAACAATGCCGAGGAGTTGGGGCAGGCACTCCTGAAATTGCTGAGGGATGACGACCGCCGGGAGGCTATGGGGCGGGCCGGGCGTCGCCGGGCGTTAGGCCACTTCACGTGGGATACGATCGCCGAGGGCATGCACACCCGATACCAAACGTTATGTGAGTCGGCGTAGGTCACGCTTTCCAGGGCTTTTGGTTACCAAAGTGTTAGAAATGCCTCCGTTTTGACGGAGGCATTTGTTCGTTTGCGACACTCCGGCGGGGTAAGGTCGGTGTCCAGGCAAGCGAGCCGATAAAGTCCTTGACAGGGGCCGATACGGGGCCCGATACTCTGCGCAGTAGCACTAATTAGATGTCCTTGAATATGCCACGGGGTGTGGTTTAGCTACTACGCCTTGGTGCATGCGCGATAAAACGCCCCCGACGCTCATGCGCACAACGACCAGTTGCGTGCCTTTGTTGCCGGGTGACCATGAAAATTGCGTTCGTAAACCAGCCGATCGATACCATCCTCCCGCCCAATCAGAATTCTGTAGGCGCTTGTACTTATTGGGTTGCGAGACAGTTAGCCCAAACGGCTCAAGTGTTGGTTTATGGTTTGGAGGATAACCACGGCGATCCGGCCCGGTGGGCGGAGGAGCTGGGCATCAGCTTCCGCTTTTTCCGAGCGACTGCACGGGACAAACGGCTCTTTGTCGTGCAGAGAAGGTTCGCCAAGCTCTTTCCGCGTTCCGCGCCCATCTCCACCTCACGATGGCTGTTTCCCGATTACGGACGGCAGGTTGCGGAGGATTTGAAGGAACAGGGATGCGATGTGATCCACTTGCAGCATTGTTCGCAGTACGCACCACTGATCCGCGCTTTGAATCCCAAGGCAAAGATTGTTCTACACCTGCATAGCGAGTTGTTCTCGCAGAGCAAGCCTCACGAAGTGGCTCATCGTTTGAAGGCGATTGACCTGGTCACGACGGTAGGGGATTACGTGACCGGTAAAACCAAGCGTTCCTTCCCAGGGGTGGCAGACAGGTGTGAAACCACCTACAACGGCATCGACCCGCGAGAGTTTCCAAACGAGAACGACTACGGTGCGAGCCGGCGCCGCCGGGTAAAACGCATCATGTACAGCGGCGCGGTCTCGCCCCACAAAGGGCTGCACGTACTCCTCGATGCATTCGTGATCGTTGCCCGGCAATATCCCAATGTGGTGCTCGACATTATCGGACCTGTGGGGAATTATCCGCTGCAGGAAAGTTTTGACTTGCGGGACTCGAAAGCCATTCAGGATGTAGCGCCGTTCTATGCCACTCGCTGGTCATCTCTGGCCAGGCAAAGGTTCACTGGGAAGAAACCTGATAAGGGTGTCTATCTTCGTTACCTCGAGGGCCGGCTTCCAGACGAGGTGGCCGCCAAAGTGTCTTTCCTGGGTATGTTTCAACGGCCTGAATTGGTGGCCCGATATTACCAATCGGATATTTTTGCCTTCGCGCCCATTTGGGATGAAGGATTCGGGCTTCCGCCGGTAGAGGCGATGGCCGCAGGTTTGCCGGTGGTGAGCAGCCGCTCCGGCACGCTGGTGGAAACGGTGGTCGATGGCAAGACCGGCATCCTGGTCGAGAAAAACAATGCCGATGAGTTGGCACAGGCGCTTTTATTGTTGCTCAACAACGATGACCAGCGAGAGTTCATGGGCCGGCGCGGACGAGAGCGGGCATTGCGGTACTTTACCTGGGACAGGATCGCCGAGGGGATGCACACCCGGTACCTGAATTTATGCAAGTCCGCCTAGGGCTGTAGTAGGGAAATCCGCGCCCGCGGCAAGGAACATTCCTGTGCGGTTTTTAGTTAACAGAATATATGTTATCAGACGTAAGGCTCCAAATGCCTGGTCTGTGCCGGTGTGCGCTTTTATCGAAAGATATGCGCCTTGTTTAGACATACTGGATTAAGGTGAAGTTGTACTTAATGAAGCGGGTCTCACATCCGCAATACGGTTTGCTCTTTTTTGTAGTTTTGATGCTGCCGTTCCCCCCGACGGTTGATTAGCGCCGAAAAAAATTCACAGTGGCGCTTCCCCGAAACCTGATCTGCGCACCGGTCCCTGCGTACGTTGCCCAACCGGCTGCCTGATGCGAGGGCGACGTGAATCATGAGAAGAGATATATCCCCACTCTGGATGGCTGGCGTGCGGTAGCTGTCATTGGAGTCATCCTCTACCACGGGCAAACGGAGTTACTGAGCAACCATTCAATTCTAAGGAAGCTGGCATCACACGGCATTTTTGGCGTCGACATTTTCTTTGCCATCAGCGGGTTTCTCATTTGCGGGTTGTTGTTGCGCGAGTATCAAGCAAATGGCGAAATTAGCCTGCGCCGGTTCTACATCCGCCGGTTTTTAAGGATCCTGCCGCCTTACTATGTTGCCCTGGCCACAATCTGCGCGCTGGGGGTGTTTTGTGCGCTTCCAGTGAATTTCCCGGACGTGCCCAGCTGTCTGCTTTTCTATCGCAATTACAGACCTTTGGGGATCGACGAGCACAGCGGCTTTTACACCGCACACTTCTGGACCCTTGCGGTTGAGGAACATTTTTATCTTCTCTGGCCGGCGCTGCTGATCCTGGTGAAACCAAAGCGGGCGGGCAGGGTGGCGTTTTCGCTGGCTATGCTGGTCTTCACCTGGCGGGTGATCGAAGGACATTTTCAGTTGCTGGCAGGCATACTGCCGCAGGCCAATCTGATGACACGCACCGATACCAGAATCGACGGATTGTTTTGGGGCTGCCTCGCCGCCATTTACTTTGACTCGATTCAGCGAGTGGCGGCACGAATTCATTTCTCGCAGCTTTGGCTTATCCCGCTGGTGATCCTAATGGCCGGCCAAGCTTTCCATGTTCCCGGGCTGACCTTGCTGCGCGCGATTTGCTTGCCGGTAATTGTGGTGAGCACCGTACTACAGCCGGCCAGTTTGTTGGGGCGGGCATTGGAATGGCGGCTCCTACGCTGGATCGGGACGCTCTCTTACAGTCTCTATCTTTGGCAAGAACTCTTCCTGCCAGAGGTGCGCGCGGATTTGGCTCGAGGAGCTTTCCATTACTTGCAGCAGCCACCATGGAATCTGGTGGCGGTTCTGGTGTGTGCGTGCCTGAGCCGGTACCTGATCGAAATTCCCATGATCCGCTTAGGACATCGGCTGAGCGTATCGCCCCTCGTGTTTCCCAGACCGGTCGAGTCTTCGCCGGCGCCTTCCTGAGGGGGCGCGGCACCCTGTTCTCCTCATTCCATGCGCAGGGTTTGCATGGGTTCACTCGAGGCGGCACGACGAGCGGGCCACCATGCGGCCATGAGCCCGGTAAGCAGCAACAGGAACCCCATGGCGGTGAACGTGAACGGATCGTACGGAGAGACGGCAAACAATAGACTACGCATAAATTGTGCGGCAAGGAGTGAAGCCGCCAGTCCCGCCGTTAAGCCGAACATCACCAACAGCCCTGCTTCTCGCAGCACCATGCGAAGAATGTTGGCTCGACTGGCTCCGATCGCCATGCGCACCCCAATCTCCCTCGTCCGGCGAGCCACGGTATAGGACATCACACCATAGAGACCGGCGGTTCCCATCAACAGCGAGATGAGCCCGAAACAGCCGAGCAAGATCATGGTGAAGCGTTGTTGCGCCATGGAATGACTGATCACTTCCGGCATCGTTTGCACAGCGAGCAACGGGGTACGGGCGTCGTCAGTGAAGATGCGCTGGGCGGCGGCGGCCACGTCCACCTGGCCCTTGGTGCGCACCACCCAACTTATACCCAGCAGCCCCATTTGCATTTGCGCTTCCCTGTCTGGAATCTGTGCCTGCGGCAGATACACAATGGCCGGCGCCGGGGCATCGAGGCCGGAGTTCCTGGTGTCTCCTACGACGCCAACGACTTCCCTCACCTTGTCTTGAAAATCCGGCCCCATGGCCATGCCGATACGGAGGTGCTGCCCAACCGGGTTCTGCCCCTTGAAGTAAGCGCGCGCAAGCTGCTCATTGATGATGACGACCGGCTGCGTATCCGAGCTGTCCGAAGGGCTGAAGGAGCGCCCGCTCACGATCGGGATACGCAGTGCCTGGAAGTAATGAGCGGTGATGGGCAAATAGTCTTCGCTGCCGCTGGCGTCGGGGCTACCCGCCGGTTTACCGAGAATATCGAAAGGCATGGTGGGTGTAATTTGCGTGGGCAAAGTGTTGACGGCGGCAGCAGCTTCCACGCCCGGCAGCGCTTCCAGACGCGCCGTGAGGTCGTCCAGACGCTGCCCCAGCGCGGCGCCGGTGACGCCTTGTTGATGAGTGAAGCTGCTCTTGAAGGTGAGGACATCCATGGTGGCAAAGCCAGGAGAAACGTGAACCAGTCTCCAGAAGCTGGTAAGCAGCAGCCCCGCGGCGACCAGCAAAACCAGGGATATGGCCACTTCGCCCACCACCAGGAATTTCTGTGGCAAATTACGGCCGCCGGCCACCTGGGCGGAATTCATGCGCAGCGCGTCATTCAATTGCATGCGCCTGCTTTCGAGCGTGGGCACGAAACTAAAGAGAGACGCGCAAACCAGCGCGAGTCCCGCGGCAAAGAGCAGCGCCGTAGCGCCAAGCTGCAAATTCGCAAACTGCGGAAGTGGCAGGGGGCTCAGGTGCAGCAGAGCAGGCGTCGCAAATGCAGCCAGCAGGACCCCAAGCACGCCTCCCAATATGCATAGTACGAGGTTCTCCACCAGAAGTTGGCGAAGGATCCGCCAGGCCGGGGCGCCCAGTGCGGTCCGCAAGGCCATTTCACGACGGCGGGCAATAGAACGGGCTAAGAGCAGACTGAGAATATTCGCTGAGACCATCAACAGCACCAGGCCCACGGCCCCCATCAGTATTTCCAGCGCCGGCCGCATCTGCCCCACGAGCGAGTCGTGAAGATCAGCAACCAGGACGGATTCGTATCGGTCCCACAGAGCCGGGTAGGTGTTTTTGAATTGCAGCAAACCGCGGCGGAGATCATCCTGAGCCTGTGTGCGGGTAACACCAGGTTTGAGCCGTCCGGTGAAGTTGTACATGTTGCTTTGATCTTCCGGACTCTCTGCGATCGCAAGCGGCACCCAGACGTCTACTCGGGTGTCCAGACGAAAATGAGGATCGGCCACGCCGACAATGGAGTAAATCCCATCACCCAGGGTGATGGATCTGCCAAGGATGTTGGGGTCGCCGGCAAATTGCTGACGCCAGGTGGCATCGCTGATGACGGCAACCCCCGGTGCATGGGGCAGCATGTCACCGGGGAGAAACCCACGGCCCATCTTCGGTTCCATTTGAAAAACGTGGAAGAAATCGGATGTGGCGCGTACCGCTTCCAGGGGGATGACCTGGTTGCCCTGGAGCAGATTCTGGTGGCTGGGGATGTAGTCATAGACGGCTGCCGATGCCAGGGTCTGGCTGGTGCGGCGTAGAAAGAGCGCTTTGGTTCCTGAGTAAGCGGGAACCACGATGTCATGCAGCACAGGGTAGGAACGGTTGATGCGCACTAGCTGCTGTGGTTGAGGGAAAGGCAATGGGCGGAGCAACACCCCGTAGAGGATAAGAAAAATGGTGAGGTTCGCGCCGATACCAAGGCCCAGTGTGAGGCAGACGGCGGTAACAAATCCTGGCGACTTGGTGATCTGCCGCAGGGCCAGCTTTACGTCGGCCCAGATGTTCTCGAGAGTGGGCCACTGCCAGACTGCGCGCCCGCGCTCTTCCATCAAAGTTACATTTCCGAATTCCTGCCGCGCGGCGCGAGTGGCATCTTCTTTTGACAGACCGGTTTCCACCAAATCCTCAATCTTTTCCTCGAGGTGCTCGTGTATCGAGGAGGAGAGTTCCTGGTAGCGGCGCCGGCGCGAAACGATCTGCTGGAACCAATTCATAAGGCCTCCCCGGCAATGGCCAACACGCGGCTGATGCCAGAAAACATCCGCTGGAAGCTCGATATTTCCGCCTGCAGATGCTTCTTTCCTGCCGCGGTTAGCTTGAAAATTCTCACCGGACGATTGCGGGGGGAAACGCCCATTTCCGATTCCAGCCAACCCGCCTTCAACATGCGCTGCAAAGCGGGGTAGAGTGAACCCTCCTCAATACGAAGATAATCATCCGAAACGGATTTGATGTGCTGGGCGAGCGCGTACCCATGCATGGGTTTTCTGCTCAGGGTTTGCAGGATCATCATTTCAAGTGCGCCAGGGAAAAGGTCACGGGTGGGAGGCGTTCCGCTCATGACCACATACTATGCTCAATTCACTATGTTCGAAATAGTATTCCAAAAAATAATAAACGAATTCGGTTTTCGGGGCAGGCCGGGGATTTATCCCCGGAGCAAACGAAACGGAATCACCGTAGGTTTTATAGGCTGCGGAAAAACGAGGTTTCTCATCAGGGGACGACTTTTAGTCGGGCCGTAAAGAATTGAGAATACGTTGGGGTTTAAGGCCCTGAGATCCCTGTCCCAAACCAATTCAGCCGTGGAAACGCGAAAGGTGCCCCAGGTCTCGCTTTTGAGACCTGGGATCCTCCTAGGAAAGGCTAATAGAGTCCGTCTTCGAGCCCGCACCATGCCAAAGCTTGATTAGCTCCCGCGTGAGAGAACGGCAGAAGAGAACCCAGCCGCTCCCCTAGGCCCGGAGGGCCGGCCCGCCAAACGTCAGCCCAGCCCGGAAGGGGCTGGGTATCAATGGCTGATGATCGCGCCTGCCCCGGCGTGCCGTGGGAGCGCCGTATGTGCGGCACCCTTTTCCTTCCGTTCTGACCCACACTCCGAACGAACGGCCTAACATTTCAGAACGACGAGTCAAACCACCCTGGACTGCTTGAGCCACATCATGAGCACCAACGCGGCGGCAAAGATGAGCGCGAGGGTCAGGCCGGTCCACAGCCCGTAGATGCCGAGAGAGGTCTTGAAACAGAGGGCATAGCCGATGGGCAAGCCGATAACTCCATAGGCCAACAGATTGATGACCATGGGGCCGCGCGTCTTGCCCAGCCCACGGAGTGCTCCGGTGCCGACGCCCTGGATAGCATCGAAGACCTGGAAAACGGCGGCAACCGCCAACAGGCGGACGGCGACGGCGACGGTTTGACCGTCATGGGTGTACACATGGACCAGGCTTTGGGGAATGGTAAGGAAGGCGATGGCCGCCAGGGCCATGAAGGCTGTGCCAATGGCAATGGCCATGGAACCGTTGCGGCGGGCGAGGGGCCGATTCCCTGCCCCAATGGCGTGACCGACCGAGATAGCCGCAGCAGCAGAAACGCCCAAGGGGACCATGTAGGTGAGGCTGGCTGAATTCAGGACGATCTGGTGCGCGGCGAGTATATCGGGCGAGAGACGCCCCGCCATTAGAGTAGCAAGGGAGAAGGCGCCTACCTCGAAAAGCAATTGCGAAGCTGCCGGCCATCCGAGCAGGAGCAGCCGGCGGAACTGCGCCGGCCGCAGCCCGGGCCAGTGGGCAAAGAGCGGATGTCCGCGATCGCGCTCATGCTTCCAGGCCCACCAGACCAATACCCCAGCCATGTAAATGCGAGCCACGACGGTAGACAGTGCAGATCCACGCACGCCCATGGCGGGGAGCCCGAACTTCCCGTAGATGAGGGCCCAGTTGCCGAACCAGTTGACCAGGTTGGCGGAGATCAGGGCAAACGTCACCGGCCTTACCTTGCCGACACCTTGCAGGTAGCGCCGAAAGGCGACGTAGATGAGCAGCGGCAGGGCGCTCAAATTGAGCAGGTGAATATATTCCCGGGCTGGAGCACGCACAGTTTCGGTAATGCCCAGGAGCGGAAACAGATGGGGCGCGAAGCCGACCATCAGCATGGCGATGGGTGTGTAGGCGATGGCCAGATAGACCCCCTGGGCCAGCGCGCGATGGCAATCGTCAAAGTCGCCGCGGCCGTAGGCCTGGGCAACCAGGGTATCGAGGCCCAGGAGCAAACCTATGCCGAACAGTGCGGGGGTATAGAAGATGGCGCTGCTGATCCCTACGGCGCCAATGGCAGCCGGGCTCAGGCGGCCGACCATGATCGTATCCACGATCGACATGGCCATCCAGCCCAGCTCGGAAAGCACGACGGGGATGGCCAGCAGCAACAGAGCCCCCAGTTCGCTGCGGAAGCGCGCGGTAGGGGACACGTACGAGGCTGGAGCGCGGGAGAGCATTCCTGTTCACCTTAACTGATCTGGAGCAGATTCCGCGGATGTGCGAGTGGGTGGGGGGGGTGAATCTTTGCGGGGGGCAAATTCAAGATGGTAAAGTCAATGAGGCGCCCTTGTGGAGCGTAGTTTACCAGCGCGGCAATCGCGCGGTTGCGCTCCCAGACCGGGAGAGATGGCCGAGTGGCTTAAGGCGCACGCTTGGAAAGCGTGTGTACCGCAAGGTACCGTGGGTTCGAATCCCACTCTCTCCGCCATTGCCACGCGCATAATTCCAGATCAAGTGAATACGATGAGCGGCGCAAGCCATGGAAGCGGTGCGAATGCCCCATATTCCCATCTGGGAGCCTTCACGGCAGCTTCAAACGACACAATAGCGGCAAGTGGGAATGGGATGACGCGCGCGCTGTAGCCGCTCAATTTGAGGCGGCAGGAAGCTGGGACGGCACCATACCAGAATCGCCCCAGCCGCAGCTCCCCTCCAAACCCGGCGAGCGTATCTCACGTTCGCCGACCGGAGCCGCAACGCCCATGCCAATTTGGGAATGAACATGAGAAAGCGGTGTTTGCAATCCAGGCCCAGAGGGCCGGCACCAAAAATCAGCCCAGCCCTTATAGGCAGGCGGTCGAGCGCCGGAGGTGCGGCACCACACTCTTCGTTTGTTCGTACGTAAAGTCCCGCTCTCCCGCGGCCCAATCTCGCAAGCACGATGCTCTCAGTGAGTGGCTGGCCGCGCTGGCTGGCCGATGAATACGCCAGAGGGAAAAGCAGTATGAGTGAGGCACGCTTTGTTAAATACGTGAAGGGACGTTACTGGGTGACTCTAACTAAGACAGCAGAACATCCCTACAAGGTTTTCCAGGACCGCCATGAGGCAAAGGTATGGCTAGTTGAGCACGGCGTGCAAAGGTCCGACGCGGAGAACTGCTTGGTCGAGGCATTCGCGGGCACATCGACCCGTGTGCTGCTCTCTGCGGGTTAGCCCAGCCGGCTCGCGAGGCGCGCCGAAACGCCTGCGACCCCTTTCTTCGAGGCTCATGCGTCTTAGTTCCCGAAGACGGGAAGCGGATGATCCCAATCTTCCCGACGAGGATCCCTGAACCAAAAGCACGGTAAGGGCTCTCGTCATTGCCGGCACCGGGCGA
This sequence comes from uncultured Acidobacteriaceae bacterium, assembly GCA_963838445.1. Lineage (GTDB taxonomy): Bacteria > Acidobacteriota > Terriglobia > Terriglobales > Acidobacteriaceae > PALSA-350. The sequence goes on along the minus strand of CAWIRT010000050.1, from coordinate 315,252 downwards.
TCTCGCCACCAACTTCATCCGACCGTGCCTGATGATGCACATTGGCGTAAATAGACAGAGCATCCTGGTGCTCGATGCATTCATCTTAATCGTTTAAGAGCATGCCAACGCCTAACTTGATGGCCGTATCACTCACCTTGTTGAATTTTTTATGAATTGCCGCGAGTGTTCTTCTTCCAACGTGCGCCGATCCAGGCTTCGCTCAACGGATCTCGAAAGGCTGCTCCTTTCCAATATCCGATCTGTTGTCGGCACTGCAGCCGGCGCGACTATACAAGCTTGCACCGGCTTCTGCTGGGATCGGGTGCTGGCATAGCTGAAAAGAGATTGCTAATCGAGATGGTTGAAACAACATTCCTAATTGAGTTTCGCACTCCTGAGCTGGCCGTTGAATCTGTGATTGCGTCGCGAGCGGAGGTCAGAGGCGAGCATCTTCTCCTTTTGAACTCACACGGCCAATTGGCTGCTGCTTTTATGCTGGAGAACGTCAAGCGCTGGTACGAGGTCTCACCAAAGTGACTTGGGCCTCGAACCAGATTCCGTGCGCCCCGCGCACAGCCCCTGCCATTTGCGGAAAAACGAAGGAAACCTCGCATCCTGGAATCGCAATCTCATCTCGGGAGGGAACGGCATAATCAATGGCTGACTTAAAAGAAAAGCAGAAGAAGGCCGTAAAGCGCATCAGGAAAGCTGTTCAAAAGGCCGTGTCCAAGGGCGTACCGGAGCTACAGATTTCGCGGACGGTCGATGCGGCGTTAGAGACACCGAAAAACGCTGCCAAGAAAGCCAGAAAGTGAAGCGGGGGCGGACCGCAACCGGGCGAGACTATGGCTCATCTGAGCGACTGGAATGTGTTCAATCCGAGAGACAGGAAGACCTATCCGAAAGTGGATGCTCCTGTTCAGGTCCGGTTCGAGAATGGAAAAATAGAGGAGGGGGACAGCCGAATATTCTTCCCACGGGCGGAGCTAATCCCTGATTCTTCGATCATCGCTTGGCGGTACATCAAGGGTTGATGCCGGACAATACCAGCCTCTACCCCTTCTCCACGCACATTGGTGCAGCTTGCGCCAGGCAATTCCAGACATTCCCCGATTTTAGGTAGACCGTCAGAATGAGGCCCGGCAGAGGCGGGGTTACGCATTGCATTTTTTCCTGTATTTCCGGTCGTGACCGATCTCCGCGATAACGTCGAAGAGAATCATGGCAAACACCTTCAACGCCTTTAGGGGAGGCCTTTTGGCGACCTCAGATTCAGTGACCACCGCTAGCCTTTGCTGCCGGATCATTGCGAGGCGAAGCGGAAACATCATGCGTCGTTTTTCTTCAATATTCATTAGTCGTTCAGCCTCGCATACTGCTCGCGTCACAGGACCGACCTACCGCGAACCCGCCTCAACGGCGCCTGCAGCAGCTCGGGGCCGTCGCTGCGGCAGAGCTTGTCTTTTGTGTTCCGAAATAGTTCTAACGTCGACGGACAGATGTACAGTCCGCAGCATTTAGCTTCTTAGGGGTTCGCCCCGGTCGAAAAGATCGGATTTTTTGTGCTCGCCATACCGTGATTCAGGACCGGTCTGGTCCCCCTGCTCTTCCAGCGATCGATGGTTTTCCGGTTCAGGCCTTTCATCCTTTGCTACCAATCCCATGGAGGTTGCCGCATCCAACAGCGGAGCGAATTTCCGCAGGATCTCTTCCAACTCCGCGTTGCGGCTCTGCAATTCCCGGGTCTCGGTTTCGCGGCGGGACAAAACCTCTCGCAATTCCCGGTTCTGGCGGAAAATGTCCCGGGCTGCGTCCAACCTCTCAAATATCGCGTGCAATTCGTCTTCGGTGACCGGTTTTGCATCGTCTTCGGCGACCGTTTTGGCCGGGGCGTTCACGCTCGGATGCTTCTTTTCAAGCTCTTCGCGCCATTTCTTGGATGGGGCAGTGGTCTTGGGTGGTTCCGTAGAGGCGATTTCTTTCCACATTGATAGACTGTCTCCAATATCGCGTGCGGTTAGTGACTCTGAGGTGTTCCTGGAGGGAGAGTGGGCGAGAGTCTCGTCGCCCCCCGGTTAGAGACTCTCGCCCACAATCTGGAAGCACCCGCTTCCAGTCTCAGGGAATTAAGACATAGAAACCCTGCCCGAAGGTTGCTTGAATCTGGGTCGAACGGCAGAGTACGTAAGTAACGGTTTTAAGGGTTTTTGCGCAAGTTACCGCGCACGAGGGACTATTTCTGCTCAAAATATGAGACGTTCATGCTTCGCCGCGACTCGCCAGCTCCGGAGGAAAAGCCAGAGAGGCCAGGACAGACAATATGCTATGCGGAATATGGCTGCTTATTCGTCTGGATCAAGCCCCGGTTTTGGAAGTTGAACAGCAACTGGTCGGCTGCGATCAAGAGATCCTTAGCCATGCGGCGGTGATATTTCAACATCCACCGGACGACCAGGCCGTAACATCTCAGCCGTTGCCACAGATTAAGCGGGGAATGAGCCACGGAGAGGAGGAATTCCTTCGCAGCATTCCACTCCGGAAAGGAGATTTTGCGAGCCTTCGTCGGATCCCACCATTCGAGCGCCGGCAACGTCCCGTAACGCCGCGTCAGGCGGAAACCCTTTGCCTTGGTTCTCTCCGGCATAGTCCAAACCGACTGGCCCAAATGCCTGGTGCTGATGAACAAGTACTGCGGAACTTCGTAGAATCGTCCCAACAATCCGAGCCGCAACAGGAGAACACGGTCACTATGGGCATAGCTGCCCATGGGTGGGAGCTTGTGCAGCGCGTCCAGGCGCATCAGGCCGAAGATCGGATAGCATCTGTGGCCTCGGAGCACCAGGTCTCGTGCGCGCACGACCGGGTCGAGTGAGTTGGTGCGTAACCCGTCATCGTAGTTCTCGATAAATTGTCCGTTGTCGTCGATTACCTTGGTGAGACTATGGGCAAGAACCAATGAGTCGTCCGCCTCCAGGGCATCTAGACAAAGGCGGAGGAAGTCCGGCTCGATCAAGTCGTCATGTGCGGCCAGTTTGAAATACTTCCCGACGGCCAGCTCACAAACCCGCCTGGTGTTCCAACCTGCTCCCATGTTCTTTTCGTTGCGGTAATAGCGTATACGGTGGTCGCGTGCCGCATATCCGCGACAGATCTCCTCTGTGCGGTCGGTTGAAGCATTGTCTGAAATGATGAGCTCAAAATCCTGAAAAGTCTGCCGCAACAGCGAATCGAGCGATCTGGGAAGAAAGCATTCGCCGTTGTAGACAAACAAACCGATGCTAACGGTAGGGCCTACTTTCACTTAACCGTTCCTCCACCCTAAAATTCCGAACTGCATCGCGGACACCGGCACGGCGGAAATAGCTTCCCTGAACCCACATTCGATTACGTTCGGCTAGTTCCTACATGACGCTTCCCGAAAGCGCTCTGGCGAAGAGCACCGGTAGAAAAATGGTAGAGGCTGGAAATAACGATGTCAAGAAATACTGAACACACGTAAGTAATACTAAACGCAAAAAAGGGTAACCGTAAAAATCGCACCACGGAAATGTATCCACTTCCCTTATGAACCAGAATCAAAGGGACATACCCGAAGGCAAATCCTGCGTGGCGACTTGGAACCGGCCTCTACTGTGCGGTTGATGGGGCATAAACGGCGAGCGCGAGCGGTTCTCGCCTAAAAATATTCTTGAGTCCGACCTGGGTTTTGGCAGAATCCACGGGCTGATTTTCTAGAAAGGTGGGGGGGAAATGTCCGATTTGCGGCTGGAGGAGATCAGACCCGACCACATGATGAAATATCAAACGGACCGCGCCCGCGAGAAGCCGGAAGATTTATGGAACCAAGACGGTAACGAATTATGGAGGTCACCAAGTGCGTTTGTTCAGAGTTTCGGCGACAGATAGCCAGTGTGTCGGAGATAGAATTTTGCACACTAAATGTTGTCGCTGAACGATGGACCATGGGCTGCATGTTGCGGTTCGTGCGCGCAAATAACGATTTCTCCGACACACTGTAGCTAACCCCGATCCAAAATGAAGTTCAAAATGAATAGACGTTGTTTAGCGTTTAAGTAGTCTGGACAGGCAGAATCAGCTCCGTTCGTCCTGCTTTAGCCTGATCAATGAGCTGGCCTGATTCGGATGAATTCGTAGAGCACCTTAGGATTGGGTCCCGATCTATAATGGGCCTAGTTCCGGGAGGCTGCCGTGAACCGATTCGCCGTTCTCACCGTCCTCTTTCTTCTCGGCTTCACGGGTTTCTGCCAAACAGCGGACACACCGCGCAAAACACTTTCTAGCCCTGCCCCAGACCTCTCACAATATCGCCTTGAAGCAGTCCTTTTTGAAGGTAGCCGGTCTTTTTCGCCAGAGCAACTAAGAGAGACGTTCAATGTCCCCGCAGGCGGCAAGTTCAACCACACCGCAATAGGCCAAGGGCTTGAACGGCTGAATCAGCTTTACGGGGATCACGGCTACATCAACTTCACAGCAGTTCCAACTCTTCAACTCGACAAGGACCGAGGCACCGTCGTCTTGACGATAAGCATGGACGACGGCAACCAGTTCACTTTTGGGCAACTGTTCCTGGCGGGTCAGGAGACGCGGGCGGGCGAAGCCGATGCCCTGCATAACGCCTGGGCGGCCATGTCAGGTAAACGATACGATTCGTCACTCTTGCGCAAGTGGCTCGTTAAAAACGCGACCTTCCTTTCCAACGACGAGCAACCTCTTCGGCACGTGGAAATGCATCTAGACGCAAGCACTCGTCAGGCTGATTTCAAACTCACCTTTCCTTAGTCCGAAGTCCTGCATCGATAGACTGCGAATGGGCGATCAGCAGCTCAGTAGTCGCTGAGGTGCTGAGAGAAGTGAATGGGCAGAATCGTTTGGGAACAATCCAGACAGTTTCGGGGACATCCCGCGCTTCGCGTGCTCACGCGCGAGCGCTTGCTTTCATCACGCGCCAGGCACGCCCGGCGCGCAGTAAAGTGAAGATGCCGCCGAAGAGCGTCAGCGCGCCGGCACCCACGATCTTCCAGTTCGCCGGCCGCGAAAACCCGAACCAGAGCAACGCCGCGCCGATGATCGCAATGCACATGCCGAAGAATCCGTCACGGAGCAGGTCCATGAAGAGCATGTCCTTGGGATCAAAGATTTTACGATCCCAGTTGCGCTGCATTTCCGCCGTCGTTGGGACGCGGTTAGCGACCTTATCGGCAGCCGGTGCGTCCTCGGGTGCGCGGCCCTCCTGGCGACTTTGCGGGTCCTGCTGGGATTCAGTCATACGTCCGTGTTCTCCCCGATCTTTCGGAGGGAGGCTGATTTTTTATGCTTTCCGAAATGCAAGGGCGCAGGTACCTTGATCGGCAAAGGCGTGGACAAGGCGCACGCTTGGAAAGCGCGTGTACTGCAAGGTGCCGTGGATTCGAATCCCCATGGCATGCTCTCATGTGTGCCGGATCCATTCGACGCAGTGATGCCAGACCGCCAGCCTTGAGAATGGGGCTAGCGTGAAGACCCACGCGGCAGTCAAGGAGACGGCAACCATCGTGGTGCGATGAATTCGCCTGAGTGACCAGAGATCATAGGCGAGTACAAAGAGCGGCAAGGCAAAAATAACGCCGAGTGCGACGGGAATTCCAGCGTTCCAACGACTTATCGCCGGACCCATGATTGCCATTGTGCCGAGTATCATGAGCCGCTTGTGAGACGCCGAATCGCGACGCGCGAGCAAGCCCCAGGAAGTTAACACCAGAAACAAAATGAGTATTTCCATGTCTCCGACGAGAAGGAGCTCCGGACCTTCCCCAGGTTGTGCGCGGCGGATGAAGTCAAACAAAGTAAGAACGCCCAGAATTGACATGGAAGGAAGCAGTACGAGGGAGAGGACACCAAGCTTCATGTGCCACTTCACCTTATGCGCAGCGATCAGCCACGGTTGAGCGAACACCAGAAAGATCCATAAGACAAAGACAGCGCCATGGACATGGACTAGGCCGTTGGGCAGCTTCGCACGCACCATTCCCGCCAGGAAGTAGCTTTTGCCGAAGCCCGTGACAACGATTCCGAGAATGAGCAGTGCCATTGCGGGGAAGAAAATGTCGTCGGCCCGCAACTTGCGCTGTGTCACCACCGCCGTGGCCATTGTCTACCTTGCCTCCTCGGCTTAACGCGCGATCGGGGCCGGATCCGCGATGATGGTAACACCCTTTGAAGCCACAAGATTTGAAGGGGTGGGCGTGATGCTGGGCGAAGCCAACCTTTGTTGCTATTCCAAAGGAAAGTAGCATCGAGGCCGTCCGGTTGTCGGACGACGGTGTTTCCAAGTACTCCTTGCTGAGCGGGCATCCATCTACGAAGCGTTTCGTTGACGACTGCGAACATATTCTATATATCTGCTTCAGGACCTTTTTGGTTCACGGTGGCTGGTGCAGAATTCCCGCTCTGTCTGTGCCCGCCGATGTATGTGGAGGTTAGGCGATGACAGTTCTGGTACAGGATGTGGTTTATGCGTTCCGCCAACTGCGCAAGACCCCGGGCTTTACCATCACCGTATTGCTGACACTGGCTCTGGGCATCGGCGCCAATTCAGCCATCTTTACGTTGGTCAACGCCATATTGCTGCATAACCTGCCGGTAGTCGATCCCAACACCCTGGTGCGCATTGGCGACAAGGACGACTGCTGCGTGAATGGCGGATGGAGCGATAACGGCGATTACTCGCTGTTCTCTACCGACACCTACTACATGTTCAAGAAGAGCCTGCCGGAGTTCGAAGAGTTGGCCGCCATGGAGTCCGGCTACGCCTGGCGGCCAATTACCGTCCGTCGTGGCGGACCGCAGACAGTGGCGAAGTCCGTCATGGGGACCTTCGTCTCCGGCAACTACTTCCGCGTTTTCGGGCTCTCGCCCGCGGCTGGCCGCCTTTTCTCAGACGCCGACGACCAGAAGGGCGCGCCCCTGACTGCCGTGATGAGCTACGACGCATGGAAGCAGGACTATGCCGGCGATCCAAGGGTGGTGGGAAGCGCGTTCTACATCAATACCAAGCCGGCCACGATCATCGGCGTAGCCCCAAAGGGTTTCTATGGCGACCGCATCGATACCAATCCGCCTAAATACTTCCTTCCCATGAATTTGATGGACCCCGTCATGGGCGCGCCATACTTTACCGATCCCGACACGCAGTGGGCCTACATCATCGGTCGCGTAAAGCCGGGAACATCCCTGGGCGCCCTTCAAGCCAAGGCCAGCGCGCTGCTCAAGCAGCAGTTTGCTCCCCTCAAGACATTTACTGATCAGCGCGCCCAGAAGGTCCTTCCCCGCACCCACGTGGTGCTTACGCCCGGAGGCGGAGGCATCCGGAACATGCAGGAGGGGTACAAGGACCACCTGAAACTGCTGCAATGGATCGCCGCGCTCGTTCTTCTCATCGCCTGCGCCAATATCGCCAACCTGCTGCTGGTGCGCGGCATGGGCCGCCGCGCGGAACTTTCCATCCGCTCAGCACTGGGCGCGCAGCGCAGCCGTATTGTGCGCCAGCTGCTTACGGAAAGCGTTCTTGTCTCGGGTTTGGGGGGCGTGCTCGGCCTCGCCGTTTCTTATCTCGGAGCGCACGCGCTGCTGGCGCTCGCCTTTCCTAATCAGCAAAATATGCCGATCGGTGCTTCGCCTTCGCCCCTGGTTATCGGTTTTGCCTTTGCGCTTTCGCTCGTAACGGGCATCCTCTTTGGCCTAGCGCCGGCGCTGATGGCCGCGCGCACGCAGCCCGCGGATGCCCTGCGGTCCAATGCGCGTACCACCGCCCACGGAGCATCCTTGCTGCAGCGCGCACTCGTTGTTCTGCAGGCGGCGCTCTCCCTCGTGCTGCTCGTTGCCGCAGGGCTCTTTGCCCAGAGCCTCAACAAAGCCGAGAACGTGGACATGAAACTGGATACCACCAACCGCTACATCGCCCATATCAATCCGCAGGCGGCTGGCTATAAGAACACAGAGGTCGAGCCCCTATACCAGACCATCGTAGACCGCTTCCACGACATTCCCGGCGTTCTCAAAGTCGGGCTTGCCACCTACACGCCAATGGAGGCGAACAATTGGGGATCCGGAGTAAAAATTCAGGGCGAGCCGGACCTGAATAAAGGTGCCTCCTGGGTGAAAGGCACCGCGGAGTACTTCGACTCTGTCGGCACCCACGTCGTCATGGGGCGCGGCTTCAGGTGGCAGGACACACTGAATGCGGCGCCCGTCGCCGTCGTCAACCAGCAATTCGTCAAAACCTTCTTCGGCAAGCGCAACCCCATCGGCCATCGCTTCGGTTTTTCCGGTCCGACCCAGGCCGGTTTGGATGGAGCGCATGAGATCGTGGGCGTGGTGGAAGACACCACTTACACCAGCGTCTACTGGAAAGACCATGCCATGTACTTTCTGCCGCTCACCCAGCGCGCCGGCAGCGCGAACGACCCCAACGACTCTCTCGATAAAGACCAATCGATGTATGCCGGGGCCATTGTCATCCAGACCGCCCATCCCATCGCCGGGTTTGAAAAGATCGTGGGCAACACTCTGGCCAGCATCAATCCCAACCTCACGATGGTGAAGTTCCAGACCTTCCAGCAGCAGATTGACGACCGCTTCGTTGACGAGCGGCTCATCGCGCGTCTCACTTCCCTCTTCGGCCTGCTGGCGCTTCTGCTCGCTGCCATCGGTCTTTATGGCGTCACAGCCTATACCGTAGCCCGCCGCACACCGGAGATCGGGATCCGTATGGCGCTGGGAGCGGCGCGTAGCCGCGTCATCGGAACGGTCATGCGCGGAGCCATGCTGCAGGCCGTCGCCGGACTCGCTATCGGCGTCCCGATGGCAATCTTTTGCGTGCGCTACGTCAAGTCTCAGCTTTATGAAATCACCAGCGTGAATGTGCCGGTCATGACCATCGCCATTGGAGTGCTCGCGCTTGCGGCTGCCATTGCCGGGATCATTCCGGCGCGGCGTGCAGCCTCCATCGACCCCGTAAAGGCCTTGCGCATTGAATGAGCTGCGCCCTGATAACAGCGGGATTCGCTTCTTTAGCTTGCGAGCCGCAAGGTAGATTGACGAATCCTAGAGGAGGCAAACCGTAGTTTTCAGTGGCCGATTCAACCGCAATTTGATTGCTCTGCGTCCCCCGATCCGCTATGCTTTCGCAGTTTCTCCCGTCACGTCCAGGAGGACCTCCGTTCTGGAAGTCTTAGGTCGGCCCAAACGAGTGACCAATTACAACGCTTTGCGGTTGAACTTACAATCATCTGATGAAAAAGGCGGGGATGAACTTCGAAGCGGTTCGGCGCATCGGAGCCGCGTTGCCTGGCGTCGAGGAAAGTACGGCGTATGGTATGCCCGCGCTAAAAATACGCGGGAAGCTGCTTGCAACGCTTCCGGCGAACCGCTCAGTCGAACCAAATTCACTGGTGGTTTGTGTGAGTTCTGAGCAGCGCGACGAGTTGCTCGCGACGGATCCAGTTGTCTATTACCTGACAGAGCATTACGAGGGCTATGACAACGTGCTCGTTCGTTTGTCGGAAATAACCACAGAAGCGTTGCAAGGTCTGCTCATGATGGCCCACAAATACAGAACCAGCAGTTCACGCCGCACTAATCGCTGAGGCATCAACCTGTCGCAAATTCCCAAAGAAGTCCAACACCACCGTCCGAAGCAACGAAACGTTATCTACGAGGTTCGTGCTTCCGCAGCGAGAACATCGATTGTCCGGCATACAGGTCATCGTGACAGCCGCTCAAGACAAGAAACCTCAACTGTTTCAAGAGCGGTGAGGTGCCGATTTCACGCAGTGATCGGTGCTGCAGCACAATCTTTTCATCGTTGGCTGTGATTCCCTCAAGGGGCCATCATCTACTCAAGGCGCAAAATCGTCAGGGGGTCCACCTTCGTCGCGCGACGGGCTGGAAAATAGCAGGCCAGGAGCGCCACCGCCGCGAGCAACGCCCCAGAGACGCCCCACGTGACCGGATCCGTCGGGCTTGTATCGTAGAGCAAACTCGCCAAGACGCGCGTCAGCGCGAGTGCTGCGCCTCCACCGAGAACGAGTCCAACCAGAACGATGAGCATCATTTTCCCGATCACAAGCTTCAGCAGATCGCCCGGTGATGCGCCAAGGGCCAGGCGAATAGCCATTTCGCGCATGCTTTGTGCCACGGAATAGGAGACGACGCCATAGATCCCGACAGCAGCCAGCAGAAGCGCTATACCGGCGAAGATGGCCAACAGCGCCGTACGAAGCCGGGCTGGCGCTACCGATTGTGACTTTATTTCTCCCAGGGTTTCAATGTTCGCCAGCGCCTGATTATTGTTCACTTTCCAGATTGCTTGTTCGATCGACCGTCTTAAGAGCAACGGATTCATGGCGGCACGAACTATCAGGCTATTGCGAGTGCCGGGACTCTGATAGAACGTGACGTAGACGACCGGAATGTCCTCGTCGAGGCTGAGAGCGCGCGCGCCTTTACCACCGACTTTCTCGTCCTTTACCACTCCCACGACCTGCCAAGGGATTTCCGGGCCGCGAGCAGACTTCCCGAACACGAGCTGCCGAATCAAGATGCGCTTACCGATGGGATCTTCGCCTTTGAAGTAAGTCTTCGCCATAGTTTCATTGATCACGGTAACAGGCGCGGTGTCGGCAACATCGCTCTCGCCAAGGCTGCGCCCCTTCAACAATCTCATACCAGCCGTATCAAAATACGACGGCCCTATCACCTTGAACCCACAGCTGGGACGCTGGGAGTAGGAAAGATACTCCCGCCCCTCGATCAGGAAGGGCGCGCCGTTCGTAAAGCCTTCCATCGGCGGTTTATCAGTGATGGCGACGTCTCGCACTCCGGGCACGCTTCTGACCTTCTGGGTTACTTCCCTAAGATAGTTCGTCAGTGTCGTGCCGTTCGTGAATTCTGTCAGCGGCATTGGAAGATCCATCGCAAGAACATTGGTAGTATCCACGCCCGGATTGAGGCTTACAAGCCTGTTGAAGCTTCGGATCAGCAGGCTGGCGCCCGCGAGCAATACAAATGACAGCGCCACCTCGGCAACCACCAAGGCTGTCCTCATCCGATGCGGTGTGAGCCCGGCAGTCGTTCGCCCACTCTCCTTCAGCGAACTGGCAAGATCGGGCCTCGTGCCGCTGAGCGCTGGCGCCAGCCCGAAAAGGATTCCCGTGAGCATTGCGATAACCATAGTGAAAAGCAACACGCCGTAGTCCATGCGGACGTTTGCTTGCGGCGGCAGCATGTCAGGCGGCAACCATAGTTTCATTGCGTGCATGAATGCATTGCCCAGCGCGAGGCCAGCCACGCCACCGAGGATTCCGAGAAAGATGCTTTCCGTAAGCAACTGCTGGATCAGACGGAGACGACCCGCGCCCAATGCTGAACGAATAGCGATCTCGTGTTCGCGGTCCATACCCCGCGCCAGGGTCAGATTGGCGACATTGGCGCACCCGATCAGCAGCATGGCTCCCACCGCTGCGAGCAGCACCCAAAGCGAGCGGCGGAGCTCCGGCTGAACCACCTCATCGATATAAGGATCAACCCTTACGCCCCAACCCTTATTCGAATCCGGGTACAGGGCAGCAATGCGCGCTCCAATCGTGTCCATTTGGTCGCGGGCCTGCTTCAGAGTGACGCCGGGCTCAAGGCGGCCAATGGCAGAAAGCCAGTGATAGTTGCGTGTCATGTTCGCGGGTGTGAAAGCGAGAGGCAGCCACATTACGGCCCAGGTCCGGTCAAACGTACTGTTCGCCGGAAGCACGCCGATGATCGTGTAACTTTTTGCATCCAACGTGATCCTGCGGCCGATAACTTTCGGATCGCCGCCAAACCGGCTCCGCCAAATGCGGTTCGAGAGCACTACTTCCAGATCGTTGCCAACCTGGTTTTCGCTTGCGGCAAAGCTGCGTCCCAGCGTCGCGCCCACACCAAGCACCTTGAAATACGATGCCGAGACTCTGTGAACATTAAGCTCCTCGGGGCTGCCCGAGCCGGTCAAGGTCACCGTGTCCCAGGCGATGGCTGAGAGAAATTGAAAACAGCGATTCTGCCGCTCCCAATCGAGGAAGTTCAGAGTGGAAATGAAGTTGCTGCCTCCGCCCGGAAACTTTTCCGCCACGCTGACAATTCGCTCCGGATCTGGATAGGGGAGAGGCTTGAGTAATACGGCATTCACAAAACTGAAAATCGCCGCAGTGGCACCGACGCCGAGCGCGAGCGTAATAATGGCGATGGCCGTAAATCCCGGGCTATGCCGGAACTGCCGCACGCAATAACGAAGGTCCTGAAGATTCGTTTGCGTGGTCACCCCTCGACGCCTTCCCCTGTTGTTCATCATAAATGGGAGCGGCAAGAATGCGAGATGAACTCTGCCGCGCGGTGTTTGCCTAGCTGATCGAGCACCTGTCTCGCAAGGAATTTCAAAAGTGCGTGCCACGTATGGTGGTGATAGGTATACGAGGAATTTCTCTTGCTGGAATGAGTATCTGGCGATGGCTTTCGCCCAACACACCTATGAGTAGTCGCAGCATGGCACGTTCGACGCTGGCCGACGCCAACGAATCGCGCGACTGGTACATCTATGCCGGCTTCGCGCAAAGGCTGAGGGGCCTCCGCCAGCCGTTTGTAAGCTCACGAACCCATGAACGTGGACCTGGAGCGCAGGTTGTATGCTCTGGAGTCGACCGCCATCGATCTTTGCCTGAAGCTGTTTCCCTGGGCGCGGTTCAGTTTACCAACCACAGCACAATCTGTGCCATCACCACTGGATTAGCTCCAGTTCATTGAACTTGATTGGACCTCTACTGATTCTGCATGTCCTTCATCCCGCGCTGGCAAGTTAAGCGTAACTCTGAAGGAATGTTGATCGGTTACATCGAATTCCGAGAACTCTCCGTTTTGGATCATGCGCTGGGAATGTATGAAGGTCAGTTCTCCTTCTGTTCCATTTGTGCGATTCAACTGTCTTAACCCAGGTCGTCTACATCCCGGACAAACGTCGATGATTCCGTCATCGGTTTCAGTTCCAACCTTTAGCACGGTGAAGTCTTGTACCATCTGCCACCCCACTTCACACGAATGGTGCTCCCAGGCATTCAGCCTTGGCGATACAACTTCCGGGCGTGCAGCCTGGCGTCAGCTTCAGGGTAGGGCCCAATCCTCCCCATCTCCGTAGCGTGTTCCAGGGCCTGCTTGGCGTCCAGAATGCCCCCGCTTCCCCGCCGCCCGGTTGAAAGAGTACACGTAGACGCCAAGCCGCGGGCCGCCGCCGTTGCTGTGGTGATGCTGGGCAGCTCAGTTGGCAATGGTGCAGTGGATGTACAAGAGTTGCCGCTTCGGGCACTGGATGCTCGATCGGAATAATCTGAAAGATTCTATACATGCCTCTCTTCCCTGCCTCCGAAATCCAACCTGATCCGTCTCAGCTGTACACTCAACCCAGAGCCCCGATGCCCATCGTCCGCAAGCTGCTCCTGGCCGCCGTCGCGTCTTTCGCCCTCGCCGCAGCGGCTCAGGCACCAAATCTCACGCCCGCGCCCACCTTCGACGTGGCCTCGGTCAAGCAGAACAAGACCGAAGGCCCGCCACACAGCAACGTTCCCCTCGATACAGGAAACGTCTACTCCGCGATCGATCCCAGCGACGCCCGTACCTCCGCCGGCGGATACTTCGTGGCGACCAACCAGCCGCTCTGGCGATACATCGTCTTCGCATACAAGCTGTCCGGCACGCAGGAACTGGCCCTCCGCTTCAGCTACTTTGACGGACTCAAGTCCAAGGCACCCGGCTGGGTCACCGGCGGCTTCGACGTTTCAGCGGATCGATTCAACATCGAGGCCCGCGCCCCCGGCAACCCCACCATCGACCAGATGCGCCTCATGATGCAGGCCCTCCTCGCCGACCGCTTCCACCTTGTCGTTCGCCACGAAACCCGCGACGCTCCCGCCTTCAGTCTCGTTCTCGTCCGCCCCGGTGCGCCCGGCCCCAATCTCCAGCCCCATCCACTAGCCGACACCTGCCCCACGTCAAACCCCCAGCCCAACCAGCCCGCATCGCCAAGCAACCCCTCGGCCGTCGGAGACCTGCCTCCCCTCTGCGGCATCATCGCCCACGTCCCATCCTCCAACAACCCGCACAGCAGCTTCGGCGGTCGCGGCATTCCCCTCAGCCTGCTCGCCACCTCGCTCCCCACCATGACCGGCATGGCGATCATCCCTCGTCCCGTCGTCGACCAGACCGGCCTTGCCGGCCTATACGACTTCACGCTTCACTGGAACTTGTCTCCCGATCCAGAGACCGGTGACACTGCGGCGTCCTTCCGCGGGGCGCTCAAGAGTCAGCTCGGCCTTGAGCTCAAGCCCACCCACGCTCCCATCGACATCCTCGTCATCGACCACGTCGAGCGGCCTTCGGAGAATTAGCGGATGACCGCCTGGCTCCGTGCTTAGGTACGCTGGTGGCGAAAAGCCAGATATTGATCCATCGCGAGTGAGCGATTCTACAAGTCAGCGCAATATGTCATTCTGCCCGCAGCATGATCTTCGGATCGATGCGCGAAGCACGTACTATGACTGGCAACGCAGACAGCAGAGCTATCGCGAACAAGACTAGTGCCGGACCAGTAAGCATGACCGGGTCGCTTCCTTTCACGCCATACAGCAGCGTCTCAACATAGCGCACCGATGCCATCCCCAGTGCTGCGCCGATCACAGCTCCCGTCATCACCATGAGGAAGATCCGCGACGTAGCCTGCCAGGCGATGTCGGCGATCCGAGCACCGACTGTGATACGAATCCCGAATTCGCGTTCCCGCTGCTGCACCGAATAACTGAGCACTCCGTATAGACCAATCGCTGCCAACAAGAGCGCTACGAAGGAGAAGAATGCTCCCAGCATCGCCAGAAGCCGTTCGCGTACGGTCTGGGCTCGCACCAGATCGCTCTGGGTGCGAAGATCGCTGACGCGGAAACCAGCGTGTGCTTGCGGAATTGCCTTGCGCAGAATAGAAGCGAGAGCGAGTGGATTGGAGCCAGAAGTGCGGACGAGAAACGTCTCCTGAGTTTCCGGCTGCGCCACGCCTTGAGCAGTCACTTCATGAAAAGGAATGTAGGCTACTGGCACAATGGCATCTCTGAGATTGCCATAGGGAGCATCTGCAACCAGCCCCACAACCTGGTAATGATTTTCTCTCTCTTGAAATGTTTTTCCGATCGGATTCTTTCCGTCAAAAAAAGTCTTGACGAAAGACTGGTTGACTATCGCCTGACCTGGAGCTGTGTCGCCAGGGCGAAAATCCCTTCCGTCGAGCAAGGGTATTTTCATGGTCTCCGGCCACCCCGGCGATATTGCAAGCAAGTAGGTGACAATCGGACTCGGAGCTCCTCCTCCTACCGAAACGAAGTTATTCCATGCGCCGCCTGACAATAACGGCCAGCCCGCAATCGCAACTCTCTCTACGCCGGAGACGGCCCGTAGCTTGTCTGCGATTTGATCCCACACCACAGGGGGTTGGCCTTGTTGTGCAACCACGTCCAGCAACAGGAGCCTTTCGGGAGAAAAGCCCAGGGGTTTATTGGACAAGCTCTCGAAGGTCCTTACGAAGAGCCCTGACATAAATATCACTAGAAAGCAAAACGCTACTTGTGCCGCGATCATGCCGTGCATGAGGCGCCGGGAGTGAGGATCGTCGTCACCACCTTTGAGCGCGCTGACCGGCTTGACCGCAGAGGTGCGGAGCGCGGGGAGTATTCCAAAGAGCAGCAAGACGCAGAACACCAACCCGACACCAAAACCGAGAACCCTCCAGTCAGTGTAGAAGAGCAGTCGCACTGGGCTGCCGGATGACTGGATCATGGTCACGACAAGCGGAGCTGATCGCCACGCGAACAGCGCTCCAAGGCCGGCAGCCAGCCCGGCCAGTATAGCGTTCTCTACCAGGAGCATCTGCACCAGGCGGCCTCGTCCAGCCCCGATGGCGACACGCAGTGCCATTTCGCGCGATCGCATCGCGGACTGTGCCATCTTCAGGTTGGCGACGTTGGCGCAGGCAATCAGCAGAACCATGGCGACCAGCACACCGAGAATGCTGAGGGCTTTGCGGTATTCCTCCTGAAGGCTCGAAATTCCGGCGCCCGCAGGTTCCATCAGCAGTGTCGCGTCGATGATCTTCTGAAAAAATATCCTGGTCGCGCCGGTAAACCCCTTGGCCCGTTCCTGTTCAAAAGCGCGGCTGATTGCGCTCAGTTTCTGGCGCAATGGTTCAAGGGCTGTTTCTGGCTTAACTAACACCAGCGTGCGAGTCCAGGAAGCATCGGAGCGGGCGACCGAAGGATGCATCATGGTCGGAAGAAAGATGTCTGTCATTGTGCCCGGCTCGGTACCAGTAAATGGCCCGTCGACAACGCCTGTAATCTCATAGAGCTCTTTGCCGTATCGCAACTTTCGACCAACAACCTGCGGATCCTGCCCGAAGCGTTGCGTCCAGTAATCGTGGGAGAGAACGGCATAGGGGTGAGAACCCGGGGTTCGGTCATCGTTTTCCGTCAGCAATCTGCCTAGAGCGGGCTGGAGGCCGAATGCCTGGAAGATCGAGCCCGAGACGTATTGGACATTTGCCTTCTCCATATCCTGGTCGGAGCCGTAGGTTAGGTCCGTTCGACTAGCGGAGGAGACCGCGATCAACTCGGCCTGGCCCTTCACGGCATCCCGCATGAGGCTGAAAGAAGGATAGGCCCACATGTCAGATCGAATGGCTTTGCCCTGAAGATCGAATGCCCCACGCGAGAGGGCGTAGAGGTGCTGGGCATTGGCCACCGGCAGCGGACGCCAGAGCAGTGCATCGATCAGTCGAAATGCCCCGATGCATGCGCCCATTGCGAGAGCAAGGGAAATGATCGCCACGGTTGAGGTCACCTTGTTTCGTTTGAGCTGCCTGCAGCCGAAAATAATGTCGGCGCGTAACAACTCAAGCCACTTCACAGTCCGGATTTCAAAGCTAGTCTCTCTCTGCTGACGCTGCTGGTAATTGCGTCCAAGAGCACGGCGTGCTTCGTCCGGATCGCGCCCTCGCTCAACCGCTTCGGCAATGTGGGACTCCATCTCTTCGGCAATCTCACGGCTCAGTTGCTCACCGCGAAGCGCATTTGCGACACGTGACCATAACGACATAATCACACCGTCCTAAGAACCTGATTGATGGCAGCGGAAGCAGACTGCCAACGAGATTCTTCGATGCCCAACTGCTTCTTTCCGGCCGCCGTCAGCTGATATACCCGGGCCCGCCGTCCAGTGTCCTTCTTGATCCATTCGGCGCGAATCCAGCCAGCTTCTTCCATACGATAGAGAGCTGGGTACAGAGAGCCTTCCTCAACACGCAGCAGATCGTCGGAACAGTCCTTGACTGCAGCCATGATCCCGTATCCATGCGTTCGCGGCCGGCGGGAAAGAATCTTCAACACCAGCAGATCAAGGGTTCCCTGGAGGGAGTCAGGTTTTCTCATGCATAGATGACTATATATAGATGGCTATATGTAATGTCAAGGCCCTGTATTGGCCCGGTGTTGCGGGTGTTTGAGAGCTATCGCTTGCCGGTTTAGGGAAGAAAGTGGAAACTGGTTTCTGACTCCCCAGGTAGCAGGAGGCCCGATGTTCGAAAACTACACGGAAAAAGCTCGGAGGGCGATCTTTTACGCCCGGGAGGAGACGAGCAAGTTCGGCACTCCCCGGATTGAGAGCGAACAACTTCTTCTCGGCTTGTTGGCGGCAGAGAAATCCATATTTGGACGCTATCTAGGCAACAGTACAAGCGCGACAGAGATTCGCGAGGCGATCGTCCAAGCAACGGAGGTGGGGCCGCCGACGCCGACCAGCTTGGACCTTCCTCTCAGCAATGAGAGCAAGCGCATCCTTAAGTTCGGTGCGGAGGAGGCCGCGAATTCAGGACGCAAACATGTCGACACAGAGGATCTGCTTATTGGGATCTTACGAGAAGAGGATTCTTTCGCGGCAAGAATACTTGTCGACCGAGGTCTTGGTCTCGAGCAGGCACGCCTTATAGCCAAGGGGAACCAACATAAACCCCACAACTAGCCGGCTAAGCCGAATTGTTACCGCGTCGCTACTGCAGCTTCGATGCGGGAACTGCAGAGGATCCGCATAGAGCAAACGAATACGGTGACAGATATTCATGGAGTCAACAGCGGCCGCGGACAGGGACCGGCGCTGCGAAAAAGCCAGATGGAGCAAGAAAGCATGCCCCAAGCGCTAAGGCCCATTATCCAATTAAGTATGTTCGATAACCCATAAAGGGGCGGGGTGAAGGGACTGCAGGCTGTGCAGGCGCAGTGCCAGCACTAACATGCAGATTGCGCTGAACCCAAAGCAAAAGCTAAACCAAAGGAAGACGGAAGGGTGAAAGAGCCTGTGTTCGAGCTGAATCCAGTGATTCGCCAAAGCGAGAAACGCCAAAGCAAGTCCTATCGACACCGCCCCAACCAATCCAAAAAACCACTTGTCCGCGGCACGGCCTCGCAGGGTCCGCGCGATTGCCAGTGTGAGAATACCGAAGCTTGTTGCCATCACCACGACGAGAAGCGCAAAGAAACCATAGCTTAGCGGGCCGCGCCAGAAGAGCGCCATCCATCCGTATGCGCTAAGCGCGAGGCCATTCAGGAGCAGAAGCCAGGATTTGCCCTGAGCGGACCTCCAGAGGCTGGCTGCGATGGTGCAAACGCCTGCCGCCAGGGTGAGTCTATTGAGAAACACCTCCACGCCATTCCCTCCGGGGATATCCGGGGTGGTGTAGTAAATGACTAAATAGATGACCGAGATTATCGCGTCAAGAACGCCACACAACCCCAGTAACCACCAGTTCTTGGTCAGTGTTTGGATCAATGGGCACCTGCCTGGTCCTCGGTGGACCAAAGTGCTTTAGCTCATAAGGTTCGTCGCGATCAGGGTACTCCTCCAGCGGGAGGACTGAGAAGCCCCCGGGGAAAGTGTGCGCCTTAAGCGCCCTCGTTTGTTCCCGGCTTTGCGGCACGGCTGAACAGGCTGCGGAAAAAGTCTCTGCTAAAGGAGAACCGCTCCCTCAGTGGCTAAAGCCGCATTCATCTAAAAGCAGTTATGTACGGGCTGAAGCCCGTACCCTTCAGAAAACGAGCTTTTCCGCAGCCTGTGAAGCCGTGCCCTGATACAAAGCATGAGAGCACAGTGACCTTGGAAGTGGGTTCTCACGCACACTCTTAAGCGCCCTATGCGCCATAAGTCTCCGAGCTGACGGCTTTGGGGTCTTCGCCTTTGGCCCATAGGTTTGCGGGCCGTCCGCGTCCTGCGGAGGTTTCGCTACTGATGAGGCCGAGGGTCATCAGTAGTTCGAGAGCGAGGTCGATGCGTTCTTTGCTTACATGACGATTGAAGAGGGCCCTGGTTTGGACCCTGGATAGGCCTCCCGGGGTGACATCGAGGACCTGGCTGATGCGCCGGGCGCGCCGGAGCTCAGCAAGCTTTGGCATTGCCAGAGCGACCAGTGAAGCAAAGGAGTCAAAGAGCTAATTTGGACAAGTGTGATTCTTTCTATCCCCGCCAGAGTCTTAAACAAGCCTTAGTAGCGCAGGCCTCCTTGAGGCTTAGTGTTTTGCTGTTGCCATACTCGCCATGCGCTCCTCGGCCTGGCGGGTAAGGTGGGGCACAATGCCGAGCAGCCGCTCTATCAGCATGAGCTGGCCGCGATGGTGCATCTCGTGCTCCTTGGCGCCGAGCAGTTGTTCAAAGCGTGATTTCGTACCCGAGCCATCGGCTACGGGGATCATTTCTGCGAGAAACTCGGGCGTTAGCGTTTCTAACCACCCTGCAAACTTGTCGCCCTCATCGCGCAGCAGATCGATAATCTCCGCTTTCGTTCGGGACTTTACTTCCTCTGCCTTTACCTCGCTGCCCAGGCGGACGAAATCAAAGCCGACCAGCGTTTTCACGCGCTGCTTGCCGTGGACCTCATACCACATCCGTGGAGAAACTGCGATGTGGCTCAACAGAGCGGCGATCGTGCGGCAGTCTGGCGCGGGCACGAAGCTGTACTTCGATTCAGGAATATCCTGTGCGATCTGAAGAGTGTTATTGCGTACTACGCGAAATTGCCTGGCAAAATCTTTGCCGTCGTAAACAGTCAGCGTCATGGCTCGCTCCTCATGCTGGAGAATTCTACTCGATGGAAGAGCATTTACTGGCGCGAAACATTCTACAGACCGCCAAATTCGTTCGGCAGGAGATCGGGGGTGCCGTTAAGCATGTCGCGCGAAAGCTGTCGCTTCCATTCCAGGAGTTCGTCTAATTTGGCATCGAAGGTTCCAAAGTCGGGTGCGGTCACGACCGGGTAGTACACATAAACATCCCTGGTCTGGCCGATGCGGTAGGCGCGATCGGTGGCCTGATCCTCTTTCGCCGGATTCCAGCTCCTGGTGAAGTGAATCACATGGTTGGCTGCCTGCATGTTAAGACCGAAACCTACAGCCAGCGGCGACAGGATGATCACGCCAAAACCAGGCCTCTCTTGAAATGCCTTGATCCTCTGCTGCCGATTATTGGCCTGCTCCGCGGCTGCGGAGGTCTGGCCATTAATGATGTCGGGGATTACCTGCAACCGTTCGCCGACTGCCCGCTGCAAGGTGCGCTGCAGGTGACGGAATTCGCAGAAGATGATCACTTTTTCCTGCCGTGCGCGGATCTTCGGCAACTCGACCAACAGCCAAGCCATCTTGGGTGAGTACGCTTCGATCTCAGCCAAACTTACATCATCCGCCGACTGCGCCCCGGTGGGTCTGGGATCGCTACAGAGAACGCGCAGGTACATCAGCAATCCTAAAGCCCCGGAAGAGGCCTGGCCGTTTCCGTCCGGCGCCGTGTGGCGGAACTGGTGCACGGCTTTTGCATAGAGGGCTCTTTGGGGCGTCGAAATGACCAGCTTGCGGCAACCGTCGACGAGAATCTTCGCGGGCAGGTCCGGTGCGACGTCCGCCTTCGTCCGGCGTAGTATTTGCGGTTCAATCAATCTGCGGAGTTCTTCGACGCGCGCCTTTTCCTCCTCGGTTTCCGCTTCAATGGGGCGCTTATATCTGTGGCCGAAGGCCGCCAATGCTCCCAGGAGTCCGGGTTGGATGAAGTCGAAGAGGCACCACAAATCCGTCAAGGTGTTTTCCACCGGTGTCCCGGTGCACGCGATCTTGAAGCGCGCATTCTGTTTCTTAGCCGCCCGCGAAACCATGGCATTCGGGTTTTTGATCTTCTGGGCTTCATCGCAAATCATTGCCGACCATTTTTGCCGGGCAAGGGAAAACTCCAGATCGCGCATCGTCTCATAAGTGGTGATGACAATCCGGGCGTTTCCTATCCAGTTGCGGACCAGCAGCTTGCCGATCCCCGTCTGACCGACACTCGCTTCCACGGCCTCGCGGGAAAGCCGCTTTTGAGCGAGCACCGGGCCATAGAGCGACAGGACCGGCAACGCACCGGGCACAAAGAATTTGTCGATCTCCTCCTTCCAGTTCTCTAACAGGGACACGGGCGCGACAATCAGGAATGGATCGGCGACCGGATCCGCTTCCAGACAGCTGGCAATGAAGGCGAGAATCTGGATCGTCTTGCCCAGGCCCATATCGTCGGCCAACAGAGCTCCCCGGCAATCGCTGGGGGAATGCGCCCAGAGGTGCTGCAGCCAGCGCAATCCCTGGAGCTGATGCTGCTTTAAAGGAAACTCCGACTTCAGCGTCCCCGGTAATCGCGCTGGTGCTTTGGGGTCATGCACCCAGGAGCCGCGCAGTTCTTCGTAATCCACCCTATCCAGGTTTGACCTCACGACAAGCTGCTTGCGCAGCATCGCATGTTGGAGAGGCTTGAGTTTTTCCGCATTGAATCTTCGGTTGCGCAGATCATTCTGTGCGGCTTTGAACGAGGACACGATGCGATCCGCTTCCGTCACCGGGATGGGACGCGGCAGACCGGGCACAACGATCTGAGCCGTTGGCTGGCTTTTAACGGCCTCGAGCTTCTTAATCAATTCGCCGACGACGGTTTCGTCCAGGGAATAGCGACCGGGGCGCTCCCGTCATCGGGTTGATAGGTGACGCCGTAACACACCTCCTCCGGGAACCAGGCCGACCGTTGATTTCTGGCGATAAAGGGTGAGTAGTAGGGCTTCTCAACGCCAAAGCCTTCGATGCGCTGGGAATACTGGGAAAGATCGAAGATGTCAGCCGGCGTGAAGGTCTCCGGCCTCCGCCACTCGACGAGGGCATACTGCAAAATGTCGAGGTGTTCCTGTGTGTCGCCCAGGATTTCCAGTTCATGCCCATTCCAAAAGCAGCATTGCGCTTCCTGCGCCATGCGTTCGCCCAGGCGAGCAACAAATTTTGCCAGCTCCGTGGGGGTGCCGAAACGGAGGTTGGTTTGGGCGACGGAGCCTTTACCGCTTTCTTCGATGTTCAACGCGACATCCGTGAGCACTCCCTCCGGGCTGCGAATAAGCTCTGGAAGGAAGCGCGCGAATGAAATCCCCGCCTCCTCCCGCGCCAGATCGAATTCCGCCGGATCCATCACCGCCGCCGCATCGGGGCCAAGGGTAGCAAACGGATTTCTTATGAAGGCCTCGGCCCGCGATCCGGCGACTCTCCGCCCGGGCATCGCCTTGATCTCCCGCAGAACCGACTGCATCTCGGGGGGGAGAAGCACGTGGGTGATGCCCTCGCCCTGGGGAATGTCATACCGTTCCAGGACCCGGCCGCTACGATCGAAGAAGTCGATCCATCGCGCGGGTGCGCCGGTAAAATCGGGGATCACTTCCACCAGCGCGCTGCCGCCCACGTCGCCCTTGCGCAAATGGAGGCACAGCTTTTCCGGGGTAAGCACCACGGTGGACCTGAGGAAGTGGGATAGGTCTGCTTTGGCCGCAAGCGCATGCTTCCTGATCCTGGCCCAACCGCGCCGGTTGGAGTCTGCTGTTCGCTCGTCGGGCCAACGATGATGGAACACGGCGATCTCCTGCACCATGAGCCACGTCTCCCTGGTCAACAGGGATTCCTCGCCCTTCCAGCTCACGACGGCTCCGCTCAGGCCTAGGTCCGCTTGAATCTTCTCCCCGGATGGCGCGGTCCATCCCGCCAGCACGATGGCGAAATCCTTGTCTCCCAAACCACCGTGGCTTTCCAACCGGGGCCGCCATGGCAGTGTGGGAGGAAGCCCGATGAGCGATAAGCCACTGCAATAGTTTTCAGAGACGGCGAGCTGGTAAACGGAATCCCAACTGAGAAGGAGTTGCTGGTCGAGTAAGCGGGCAAAGCCCTCCTCCTCGACTTGTGCGAGAAAGGACACCATCGACTCCTGGCCCGGGAAATCGAGTGGCTTTCGCAACCATTCGATTTCCCGCTCCGCCGGAGGGCGAAAGATCACGCCACCAAAGTTATATGCTTTGACGATGGGCGCAAGTGGCCGGGAGGCGTGAGGCCTTACGCGAGAAGGGCGACAGGAACGCAGCTTTCATTCTCTCCACCAGCCCTTCTCCGCCCGGTAACGAAAGCCCCAACTACTCAGCTCCCGAGCGAGGCTCTCATCCTCGTTGCCGGCCAGGACCCAGTAGGCGCCGCCCCTGGGCCGGCGGTCTTCCGTTCGCAGATTGTGCTTTTCTGGGCCAGCCTCTCGACATCCGGTCCAGCGGAACGATGCGGAGGCTGCTGCGGGCAGAGGCGCAGGGCGAGGCCGGGAAGGCGGGCACTGGACCGGACTGTAGCCGAATATGGGGACGATGGTCTGGTCGAACTTCGCTTCCCAGCTCTCTTCCGCACGGGGGCTGTCGCGATGGATCAGCTTGATGCCACCGCGGAGGTTTTCAATATCCACTTCCAGGTGATCTGCGCCGGTGGCCAGTTTGCCGGCCACGGCTTTCGGCAATTGCTCCCACGCGAAAATGAAGCAGGCGTTGTTATTCTGGCCGAACTCAACGGCGAGGGCATCGCCGACGCGCATGATAAATGCGTTGTTGGTGGGCGGGGTCTGACCGGAAAGCCGCAACACCCTGACTCTGGGCGCGAGCGCGGAAATCTACGTATTCCGCCTGGGTAGACTTACGCGCCTGGCTGCCGAGAATGAACCACATATCTTCGATTACCGGCTCGAAACGTAACCAATACTGTAGCGCCTGGGCTCGGCGGCCCGATCTTCGCTGAGCAACTCGAAAAAGTCTTTGATCAATTCGCGGCGCAGCCAGCCAAGGATGAGTTCACGCGCGGCCGCGTCCGGATTTCCCGCAGCATCGCGCACATACGCGTCCCACGCCTGGCGGCGCAGCCAGGGATTGCCGATCGAAGTAATGGCAGCGTCACGCAAGGCCGTGCACTCAAGGCGGCTGGTGCAGCGCGCATACCGCGAAACCAGCATGCCGACACAACGCGCCGCAAGCCGCTGCGAGATCCTGAGCTCAGGCGTGCAGAAGATGACGCTGAGCACGCGATCGATCGAATCCTGGAAAGGCGCATCCGCGAGGCGAACGGCTTGCCTCACGCGGCTCAGCAGAGCCTCCTCCCAAAGCCAGGATTCCTGGGGTATGGCCAGTCCTGCCCTCACCTCCTGCAATACCCCGGCGCTGCCGCCCTCCAACGAGAGGCCATACGCTTCGCACGGAGCAGTGGTAAGCAGGTTGACATGGCTGCCGAGGAAGCGGAACCACTCCGGTATGCGCGCCCCGGGAGTTCGCTTCAGTGCGTCCGCGAGAGAAACATATTGCTTAAGACAGCCAATGACGAAGCGCCACCCAGCCCTCGACCGCGGGGCCGGCGTTTGCTCATCGTCGCGGGCAAAAGTGAAATAACTGCGCAACAGCCGCTGAAAGCATTTCAGTTGTGCGCGCAACGTGCCTTCGCCGGACGCAACAGCAGAATCTCGCGCAGGCTCGGGCTCACCCAGCACGCACCACTGGTTGCTGAGTTGACCTGCACCGAGGCAGATGTACTTCAAAGCTATAAAGTTCGGGATGCGTCTTGTCTTTCGAAACGCAGCGACGGAATCGGCGATGCGGCGATCGCTGGACGAAGATGCCGGGTTGTCGAAGCGCTTGCGAACGGATTCCAGGGCCTTCAGCATGCAGTTTGCCCGGTCCACATCTCCGGACTGCGCAAGGCCCCCGCAAATGAGCGGGCGATGGTGGCCTCGAGCAGCAAGGCATCCGTTATCGCTGGTCGATGGGACATGTGGAATCCGTGCTGAGGGGAATATCGGCCATATTGGTTTCCCTGGGTTCCTTTAGTTCGTAAAACTCAAGTTTCAGCTCAATGCGCCTGCTCTCTGCCGGCTTCGCCTTCAGCGAGTTTGACGAGGATCCCCCGACAAAGAAGAGCTTTTGGATGAGTCTTCGGTCATCTTCGCTCGGAGCACCGGAGCCGTGGGATCGAGCAGCACGCACAGAACGCGCTCGGATCGTTCAATACTGAGATCGAGGTTGCGGAGATAGGTTCCCTCTTTGCTGGCGAAACCATCGACCACTACTCGTTTGAGCCATCGGTCGCATCCCGGGTCTTTGGTAATCGCGACGACCTGAGGGACAAAGGCGCGCAGTACCGCGACCTGCGTCAGGAGTCAGGTCGTAGCGGTTCAGCTGGAAATTGGCGCGCGACCCGAAATCGATCGAGTATTCCTTCACCGTGACCCCAGGGATGTTACGGGTAGCGCTCTGTACTTCATCCATGCAGGCGCGAATCGATGCGCTGCGATGGTTGGCCGCGGCATTGGCGTTGTCCACACCGGCCTTAACCTCATGGATGGCCACCGCCATGGCGACCAGGAACAGTACCATCAGCGCGGTCATCAAATCCGAGAAAGAGATCCAGAACGGTTTTTCGGCTTCTGCCTGATGGCTCCTACCATGCCCGAGATAGAGCGCCATGTGTCCCCCTTACCGCTGCGCGGGAATTTGTTCCAGCAACTCGCCGAGATCCTGAATCCCCCCGGACAAGTGGCCGACGGCTTCCGCCAGGTGTTTGTGAAAATCTCCATTTGCACTGCGCAGGGTCTTCTCAATATTGAGAGCGAAGGCCTCGTGGGCTTTGCCTAAAACATTGTTGATCTCCGCCAGGTAATCGGCAGCCCGCTTTTCTGCCTGGCCCAACTGGTCCGCACCGCGCTTGAGGTTGGCGAGCACTTCGCTTGTCATGCCTGCTTCGCGCCTGGCACTGTCTACGGTTCCCTTGAGGTCGGTGACCATAGCGCCGAATACGTCCACCAACCGCGCGTACTCAGACGAGACCTTTCGTGTGGTGCTGCTGGCGTCGGTCAGCGAATCGGCGGCTTCGCGCATTTTCTCCGCCGTGCCGCTGGCCAGGCGGAACGAATCGGCAACGCGCGTGCCGGCCCTGGCCAGATCATTCGAGGCGGTGGAGAGCAGCTCGGCGCCGCTATTCATTTTGGCGATCGAATCCCCGGTGGACGCGGTCAATGCGGAAACGCTTGCCTGCAACCCCTGCGTAGCCTGCATCGACTTGATGATTAACTGCTCCACCTGGCTGCTGATAGAGCCGATCGCGGAGCCGTTCTCCCGGTTGATCCGGTTTGCCTGCTCCTCCTGCCTGCCGGCGAAGGCTTCGACCTGGGTGTGGAGCTGCCTCATCACAGCAGAGACGGATTCCAGGACTTTATGGGTGGCCTCAGTCTGTGTCTCCCTCCCGCTGGCGCGAAGCTGGGTGGCGAGTTCCGCCATTTGCTGGTTGAACATTTGTTGTCGCTCTTCCATGGCGCCGATTGTCTCCGTCAAACGCCTGGCCATGGCATCGTTAGCGTTTCTCCCGGCGCCGTCGATGCTGGTGGCGAACATTTCAAACTTTCCCGCGGTCGCCTGCAGCGCATCGTTCATGGTTCGCAGAAGCTGGTGGGTCGCCGTCATTTGATCACCGAACAGATCGCGAATCTGGCTTGAGAAGCTGGCCAGAACATCCACCAGCAGTTTGCTGACCGCCTCCCCCTGGTCGGCGCTTACGCGGGCAAAAACGTGTGAGACCGGTTCAAGGCTCGCCGAGATGGTCTTGCCGAGTTCGGAGGAGATTTGGGCGCTCTGCCGGATGGAGGCGGCTACCTGCTGCGCCGTCATGTCAGCGAGTATCTGTTTCAGGTCGGACACCAGGGCATCCTTGATATGCACGGCCTGCGTGGCAGAGGTTTCGGATGCCCTGACAATCCGCTCCAGATATTCGTCCTCGGCACCCCCGGTAAACAAGCCGTTAATCCCTTGTTGCAGCCTCTCCACCTTGCGATAGAGGTTGCTGATGAGCAGCTTTTCAATCAAGGTGAATGCCATGGCGAGAAAGATGGCGCTTCCCGAGGTAACGAACGCGCGCCCGACAGCAACCAGCAGATTGCTCAGAGCCGCTTCCATGACGGCAGAGTTGGGAGAGACATTGAAGTCGAGCAGGCCCAGGATGAGACCGCTAAAGGTGCCGATAATGCCGACGCCGGTCAGGATACCGGGCAGATGCTTGTAATAGTCCGTACGCAACGGAGAGTCGACCAGCGCCTGGTTGGTAAAGAACACTTCGGCCAGGGCGGTAGCGCGCCAGCGCACGGCCCAGCTTCTCCCCAGCTCATTGGTTTGCCGCTGCGGATGAAGACTCTTTGCATATTCACGCCAGAGATCGCCCAACGTATTCGTGGTCATGACACGGTCGGCAATGGCATCGAGGTCGGTCGCGTCGCCGTGGTTAATGTTGCGAATCTCATCAATCTCGGCAATGCTTCGCTTCAGACGGCGTCTCAGCAGAAGTCCCCGCAGGAGGAACCGGGTCAGGAAATCGAGCGTAAAGGCGAGGAGCAATGTGCCGATGACACATGCCTGCCAGTAGGTCGTGAATATCTCGGTCATCGAGTAACTCAGATCAAAGCCTTTGCTCACCACGGAAAGCACCAGCCGCGGTAATCCGGAAAACGAAAGCAGAAACCACCGCATGATTGCGAGCACAAGCAGTACCAGACAACATAGGGCATGCGGACGCCAGTATACAGCAAGAAAAATGCTATCTTCGGTGGATAACAGATGTGGAGCAGTTTTACCGTCAGCGACAAAGTCAAGAGTTAGTTATCCAGTAAATCGCTCTCTTGTTCATTAACTTTTCTTAATATAAGGTGCCGGCCGTAGTTAATAGGCCTGGCCTCTTCGAGGTCTCTTGTCTTGCAGGATAAAGCGTCCCGCTTATCCAAGCCGGGGGCCATGCTAGCTAGCCTTATAGGCATTCGCCGCGTCCGGGCAGGTGTCGATCGACTCGAACGTTTCGAATCGTGACGTCGAGGTTGATGGCGCTTTTCCAGGCAATACTTGAACCCAGCTTTCGGTGACCTCGGGCACGCCACAAAATCACTATTTCAACAAACGAACTATGCGCCACGTTCCAGGACCGTCTTAGTTACAAGTTATGAATAGTTTGTAAGTTTCGGGGGAACTAAAGGAAAGCACGGCGCAGTTACACTATCAGATGCGATTGCATTAGTGTTACTTCTGCCTGTCCTGCCTTCGCGAAAGGAAAGCACGCCGGAGTTACACCATCAGATACGGTTGCATTAGTGTTACTTTCCGTCTGTCCTCATTCCATGTCCTCGATTCCAGACCGGCAACCATGCCTTAACCCTCCGCGGTCAGCCGCGAAGAAAGAGGAGCTCTCCACGGGCACCAGTGGCCCCGCCATCGAACATCAACTCGACCACATTGACCTACGACGAGTCGTCGGAGCAAGGAAAAGCACCGCTTTGGCAATTCTTCCGGTTGCCCCCACCGGCCCAATGAAACAGCAGAGGAGACGAAATCAGCGAGCTTAGCGGATTGTTCTTCCGCGACGCTGGCGCGGGGCCCGCGGTTCCAGAGGGGAGTCCTGGTGGCGCCGGGTGTGAGGGCGGCGTTTCGGACAATCGGTGATGCATCATGAACGTCGGTACTCAATTGATGGTTACGCCTTGGAGCTTGTCCGGTTGACAGTGCTAGAACCGAGTACATAGTTCGGTTACATTTGGTTCAACGGAGTTCGATCCTCGGGCCGGACCCGGGCGACTTGACACCCCGAAATGCGCTGAACCTGAAAATTGTATCGTGCACATCTACGGCAGAGCCCAGCGCCCGAAACTCGGTCTACAGCCGCACAAGAGGATCACGCTATGAATTTGCGCGCCGAAATGCGACGCCGTTGGAGTACCCATGAAACGCCTTCTGCCGCTGATTCTAACCTTAGCAACAGGCTGTTCCACGCAATTCAACCCAGCACAACCTCATCTAGCCCAGAAGAATCTGCAACACGACCCGCGCGTCGTCTTCATCGGTGACGAAACTACTCACGGATGGTTGGCTTCGGGAGTGCTTGCACAACATCCGATGTGGATTGACAAATCATCGACTACGCTCGAAACCAGCGCATCTATGCTGGCGCGTTTCCAGACGGACGTGATTGATCAGCACCCCGACGTGGTACATATTCTGGCCGGCCAGGGCGACATGGACGGGGGCGCGGCAGAGTGTGCCGGTGACCCGCCTGGCAACGTATGCGGGAACGTCGATCAGATGCAGCAGATGGCCACCACTGCCGGCATTCGGGTGGTGATTGGATCGATTACGCCGTGGGGAGATGGCCCGTTAGCGATGCGGATTGATCCAAATTACGGCTTTCGAGGGGAAGACATAGCAGATTACGACGTAAATCTAATTTCCTACCTGCAGCCGTCCTATCTTAGCAGCGTGGCTGTTGCGGATTATCACGGCGCCCTGGCTATTCCCGGCACTAACGGCGATGACGGCCTGGATCGCGGTGACGGCACAGAATACCAGCCAGCGCTGACGATCGATGGCGTCAACCCGGATGCATCGGGCTACCCCATCATGACCACGCTTGCCGAGCAGGCTATCCAGTATTTTCAGGTGGGCGGCCCCAAACGCACGAGCAATTTGATCAGGCTGAATAAATAGCCTGGCAGCTGATGGTTTCACGCCTGACGATTTGGGAGTGACTTTCAAAAAGAACCAGTGACGGACGGCACGTAACCGTTACAGCTCGTCCGGGGCTCATTCCATTGCACGTCCCCAGTAACCTTGTGAGTATCTACCGACTGAGCCAACTCTCGATTTGATGGGCCCGGTCGGTGTCAAAGGGGGCCAGCGAAGCACGGCAGGCCGCTCGTTCTGCAGGATCGGGAAAGACCGTATCCACAGCCAGGTTGGCGTTTCCGTCGCGCACGGTCAGGTTGTAAAGCTCCACCTCGACTAGGTGCGCGGCGAGCGGTTTCGCCGATGGCTGGTGCAACAGGGCAAAGAAGTCTCGCACCACCGCCCGAGTAAGTTCCGGATTCGGCTCAAGCCGCACGGCCGTTTGATAGACATCCGCTATGAGCGCACCGCGGAAGAGAACCGTTCCGTTGGGAGCGGACACCAAATCAAGTACCCTGCGACGGAGCTCCTTTTCCGAGTGGTCAAATGTTGGTCCGACTCGGGCCCACAGATAACCCTCGAAAAGGTCGTGCACCACGGCAGCTTTTTCCTGGGCAACGGCCAGCAAAGCCAGAGATGCGGGCACCGCCGAAGATGGCCCGCTCTTGACTACGACTGCCTGGTAAGCTACCTCTCCAGCCAGCGCAGCCTTCACGTCTTCAATAAAGGCCTGGTCGAGCACAGCGCGGCAATTCTCCTGTTTCAACAAATCCGCTAATGCAGGGGAGGAGCCCCGCGCAATGATCAGGTAGTTCTTTCCCGGCGTGAGTGTTGTATGCGACCAGAGCCCGTGATAATCGTTCACCATATCCCCGGTTTCCCTCTCCTGAGGAACGCTGAACGCGAATTCCTCCGACGGCGCGGCATTCAGTCGCCCCTTGAAGATCTCTGCGAGTCTCGCCTTCACCCTGACTTCACGGTGCTCGAATTGGTCCTGGCCGAGCACCCAAGTGCTGGGGTTCACGGACAAGGGGGTCATGGAAAAAACGTTGGTTGCGGCGAGAAGCGCGGAAGGTGAATCGGTCACATAGGGTAAGCCCGATGCGGCGCTCTGAACCGGTGGTGACGGTTGTTGGCTATGCATGCTGACTCCAAGTAGGTTAGCCGCTAAAACGAGCAGACTGGGTAAGATCATGATGACGCATCCCAAACCATGACCTGAGCAATACCGGAGGGCGGCCGAACTTCGACCTGGTGGTCCTCAGCTCTGCCTAAGTCGAACGTGGCCCGCGAGGGTGTAGTCGCGTTGTGGGCCGTCACGACCGTGACCGTCGCAGTATTGGGGGTCGCAGCAGGGTAGCTTATGGACCAGGCGCCGGCTACCCGCCATGCAACCTGGCGCAGCACCGAATACAGACGATCCACCGGATCGCCGGTGGCCCCACTATTCTTAGAAGTATTCGTCCAGAAGCAGAAGTTAGCCGTAAAGTCCTGCGAATACTGAATGCTTGTGAGAACCGCGCTGGCGACAACCGGATGATTCTTGTGAAATCCGCGCTGCGGTGCGTCCATGCAGGTGATCGTCCATAACTGGCCCACTGCGGGTGTGTCATCGACCGCACGAGCGCTCCTTCCCATGGTGGCCAAATCGCCGCCCGTCCCGGAATTTGGAGCACGGCCGGTATCGAGTATCGGCCAGGCGAGGGACGCCGGCGCTGGGTTGCCCGGTTGAAACATTTTTCTTCCACGGAAATGGCCAGTGGCGGCCGATGCGTTCGACACGTAGCGGATTACCAGTGAATGGTCCACATGTGGCGTGACGGAGGAATCGCGATAGACAGCGCTTATGTTCACCAGCGCCAGATTGTTGATCAATCCCCCAAACACCTGGTCCAGACCCGTCTTGCCGTGCTCGCCCCCACCGGTCACTTTGGCTACCAGGGACATGGAGATAGCGCCCTGGCCGGCATTCCATTCTCCGTTATGAATATCCACCGTGCCGGCCGCCTGGGCCGTGGCGCTGAGAAACGCTGTACTTGCGGCGCTATTGTCAGTCACCATCGTCACGTTGGCCAGGATCAGATTCAGCGGTATCGACGGTTCCAGATCGATCTCGTCTTCGTATTTGTTCGAGCCGTTGCAGTCGATGTACGCCCGCACCCGAAACGATCCGCTCGCGTTCATGTTGACGTTGGTGCTGCTACCGGTGAGTGTCGCCACCGCCGGAACAGCGGCAGCACCGCCTAAGGTGGCATGATCCTTGCTGTTGCGTATGGCCTGCCAGCGGACGGGGATGCCTGCAGGAGAGCTCGTCACTTCGAACTTTACGTCCGGCTGCGCATTTTTCATCATGACCAAAGGGGCGTTCACGGCAAAATTGGGGGAAAGACTGGTGGTCGTGAATGTGTAATCCGCGGGCAAAGCAAAACCTGCGCGGGCGCCATGAAGCGGCGGTGTGGACTTAATGGTGGCGACAATTTTCGTAAACTCGACGGCCGTAATATTTACTCTGTCGCCGTCGTCGTCGACGCCGTCCACGCCGAGCTGAAATCCTGTATCCCGCAAGGCGGGTGTGCTGACGGCGGCTGCCTCGGCCCAGCGCTTTTCTCCGTGGGCTTTATCGATTCCTGGATTGGCAATCAAGTGCCGGGCCGGGAGTGGGCTTTGAGCGGCTGGAATCTCATCCGATGCGGCAAACGCCCGGGCTTTGCCGTTCAACGGAATCAGGACAAGATTTCCGGGAAACGCGGCCGGCTCAGCCTTGCGCACGATCATCATGGCACGGCCGCAGAGGTCTGAATGCTGAACCTGCAGGAATCGCCCCTGATTGATTTTGTCGTCGACCAGAGCGGGGTCCGCCGTCTTCGATGTCCGGCTCTTGCAAATGTCCAAGGTCACGCGCACGGCCGTCATGGTTCCGTGGGCCGGCGGCTTCACCGGTTGTGAACCGGGCTTGAGAGTGAGAGTCAGTTGGACGTCGCTCATCGCCGCACTCGGGGTGGTTCCCTCGGCAAAGATGGTTACACTCGAGTCGAGTTGCGCTCCGGTGAAGGTTGCGCCATTGGAAACGCTGCTGCCATTGATAGCGTGGTCGAAGAATGTGATGGCCGCGCCCGATATCGTCAGCGTGCCCGAACCGTCAAAAGAACTGTCATCGACGGAAAGGACGACCGGTTGGCGTTTGGGGTTTGTATAGGGACGCTTCACCAGAACGATGGGATTGTGGATGGTGATCACGGGTCCGACGGGGGTAACCTTCTTTGCGTTGCGCGCTGCGTCGTCTGAAGCGGTTGCTACGCGTCGGCCGGGGAGTGGTAGATCTTCTGCCGGGCTCTGTGGCCCTGCCGGTGTTTCCTTGACCGGAAACGCGTGTATATGGAGGGTCCCCGAAACCAATTGTTTGGAAAGCTGATCGAGCACCCGGTCGTCGGACATCCTGGAGAGGTCCCAGCCAAGACGCTCCTGCGACAACACACTGCGTATTGCTTGCATGCTGTAGGCATCGTTCCTGGATTGCTGAATCCACGCACGCGCATGAAAGCGATCTTGCAGCGGCAGTATCGTTCCGCGATCACAACCATCGAGCTTTCGACAAAATTCCCAGTCGCCGAGTCGGAACAACTGCTACCCCTCTCTGGTACTCGTGGGCAACCTTATAGCGGATATGGGTGGAGGATAAACTGAATACGAATTGCCATCAAAAGTAGCATATCCCGCCTAATTACGGGACGCATCCCTGGATCAGGTTATTTCGTGCTCAGGCACTACGGCGACAGGCAGTACGGATCGCGATAGGGACGCGTGTTGCTATGCGCCCCCGCACAAAGCCGGGCGCGCGGCTTGCCTGCAGCAGTCAGCCGCGAAGAAGAGGAGCTCCCCACGGGGCACCAGTGGCTCCGCCATCGACCATCAACTCGACCGCATTGACGTACGACGAGTCGTCGGAGGCAAGGAAAAGCACGGCTTTAGCGAGTTCTTCCGGCTCCCCCAAGCGGCCCAATGGAACTGCAGAGGAGACGAAATCAGCGAGTTTAGCAGATTGCTCTTCCGTGACGCTGGCGCGGGGCCCGCGGTTCCAGATGGGAGTCCTAGTGGCGCCGGGTGCGACGACATTCACGCGAATGTTGCGCGGGGCGAGGTCGGCGGCGATGGCACGCGCCATGGAGACAAGACCGCCCTTG
This sequence comes from uncultured Acidobacteriaceae bacterium, assembly GCA_963838445.1. Lineage (GTDB taxonomy): Bacteria > Acidobacteriota > Terriglobia > Terriglobales > Acidobacteriaceae > PALSA-350. The sequence goes on along the minus strand of CAWIRT010000050.1, from coordinate 281,121 downwards.
GTGGCTGCATATGCGGCGAGGCCGGGCTGGCCGAGATAGTTGTGCACAGATCCGTTAAAGATAGTGCTGCCGTTGTCATTCAGCAGCGGTGCGGCTGAATTGACGGTAAAGAAAGCGCCATTCAGGTTGGTGTGAATAATGTTTTCAAAGATGGCTTCGTCGGTCGCGCCCGTAGGCGTCCTGCCGGAGATGCCGGCGTTTGCGAAGACGATGTCGAGCTTGGCGAAATCTCCGGCAAGTGCTGAGAAGAGGTGCTTGCGGTCTTCGGCGATGGTGACATCCGCACGGTAGCCGCGTGCGCTCGGTCCGAGTTCGGCGACCGCTTCGTCAAGCGTCTTTTGGTCACGGCCGGTAATAGCGACCTGGGCGCCTTCAGCAGTGAAGAGACGGGCAGTGGCAAACCCGATGCCGCTGTTGCCTCCGGTGATGAGAGCTTTCTTTCCTGCGAGTTTCATAATTCCCCCGTGATTTTGATTCAGGAGTATCCAATATGATCCCCGTCATACGTGTTTTTTGAGGATCGTCCTCGATGGAGGATGATGGGATAGGTGCGTTCAACTTGGCTTAGGCAAAACAAGAGGGCTCGGAAGAGCGAAGCCCTCCTGTTGCATTGCGAACATTCGGGCTATCGATCGTGTCTTTCCGATCAGGCTGCCCATTTTGCCGTCTATGATCGCAGCGATCTGAACCCGGCGCGCACTTCCTCTGAGAAAAGCTGCGGCTGCTCCCACGCGGCGAAATGTCCGCCCATAGGCAGCTTGTTGTAGTGGATCAGCTTGGGATATGCCTTCTCCGCCCAGCTTTTCGGGGCCGGATAGAGTTCGTCAGGGAAGACGCTCACGGCCACTGGAATGTTGACGCCCTTGGCATTGAAGTACCCTTTACCCCAATACTCCCAATAGAGGCGGGCGCCGGACTGCGCGGTGTTGGTCAACCAGGTGATGGTGATGTTGTCGAGGATGTCATCGCGCGTGAGGCCCTCCGTTTCTCCCGCAAAGACGCGCGCGATCAGCGCGTAGCTGCTAGCGTCGTGGTCAAGGAAATAGGCTGCTAAGCCGATGGGGGAATCGGAGATTCCATATAATGTCTGCGGCCGCAGGCCCATCTGGAACCCGTAAGCGATTCCCTTTTGATACACGAATTGCAAGCGCTCGAAGGCGACCTTTTCATCGGCCGATAGGCTCGAGGGCGCCGGCGCCCCGGAGAAAGCGGCCTTGTCTATGTCGTTGGGAAAGACGCCGGGCATGTTGGTGTGAATGCCGAGTAACTCCGGAGCCGCTTGCACACCCATGAGGTCGACGATGACTGCCCCCCAATCGCCGCCCTGGGCCACAAACTTCGTGTATCCGAGGCGCTTCATCAGCGTAACCCATGCACGGGCGATGTGGCCGGGATCCCACCCGGTGGCGCCCGGTTTGCCTGAGTATCCGTAGCCCGGCATGGACGGAATCACCAGATGGAACGCATCGGATGCGTTGCCGCCGTGCGCGGTGGGATTGGTGAGCGGATCGATAATCTTCATCTGCTCGATGATCGAGCCAGGCCATCCGTGGGTAACGATCAGCGGCAACGCATTTTCGTGTTTTGAACGGACGTGAAGGAAATGAATGTCGAGCCCGTCGATCTCGGTGAGGAACTGCGGCAAGGCGTTCATTTTTGCTTCGATCTTGCGCCAGTCATACTCTGTCGCCCAATAGCGCGCGAGCGCCTGGGTCGTCGCGAGCTGTACTCCCTGGGATGCATCTGTAACCGTTTCTCGTCAGGCCACTTTGTCGCGTTGATGCGCCTGCGTAACTCAGCCAAGTCTGCTTCCGGAACATTCACGTGGAAGGGGCGGACGGCAGTCTTGCCGGACGCCTGATGAATAGCCTGTTGTGTCACTGCGGTCGGGGTCATGGTGTTCACTCCTTGAGGTTGGATTCCCCATTACCCGGAGGGGAGATAAGGAGACAGGATGTGTATCACCCAGTATTGCTGACAATAGGCATGCTGTCGTTTTATCTGCCTTTCATCTCCCCGGTGGTAAGTCAGCCTCGCGATACGAGCATTTGCTAAATAACTTGCCTCCCTGCCCCGGCAGGGGAATTGTAGGGTCGAGGACCGGCGGCATGCCGTAGGTTCGGCTAATCTGCGCTCTCCGTTTCATCAAACATAGCGTGCAGATTTCCGCATTAGGCTTTCTTGTTTGCTTCACCCCACGCGCCGCTCGTTTCTCCACCCTATACACGTGGAATGTATAGTTTTGTTCCAAGACGGCTGGGACCATTGGATCGAGATGACAATAGTTGGCTCCTTGGAACATGGGCGTTGGTGCTCTTTCCTGTGGAACAGTCCCGGGTCACTGCATGACGTTAGCCAGCCAGCAAAAGGAGAACTAAATTGAGATATGTTAAGCGTGTTTTCCGAACCGTTGTCACAGTATCCGCTCTTGCGCTGGTGTCGATTGCCGCGCACGCCGCAACCGTTCACCTGACGGGAGACTTGAAGGCCTCAGCCGAGGTTCCCCCCAAGGACAGCCTGGGTGCTGGCACTGTGACCGCCACGCTGGATACTAAAACCAACGAGTTCAAGTATCACATTGAGTTCAGTGGGTTGACTGGTCCAGCCGTCGCGGCACACTTTCATGGACCAGCAGCGGCGGGGGCGAATGCGAAGCCACAGCTTCCGATTACTAACCCGACCGCCCACCTTGCTGTGGAAAGGATGAGCCAGATAACAAGTCCCATCGATGGTATGGCGACCCTGACACCGGAACAGGCTGAGGAATTGGTGGATGGTAAGTGGTATTTCAATCTCCACACATCGGCAAATCCGGGCGGGGAGATTCGCGGCCAAATTCTGAAGTCTGAATGACCGTTCAATGAGAAGCGACTCCGCTGGCACCACGGATCGCGATAATGCGCGTACTGAAACGGTGTCTGTAGGTATGTTTGTTGAGCGCAGGAACGATCAGAGACGTCTTCTCCAATGGATCGAAACCTGTACCAGATGACAGGTACATCCCCCGATCGTTCAATCTGGAGTGTTTGTGAGATGAAAGGATCACTCAACGGGTTAGGCATAACCAGAAGACCCTATCTGGCGACTGCTTGTTCAATAATCTTCTGGCTGGCGTGGAGCACCGATCTTAGGGCGCAATCCGCCGGGAATTCAGGCTCTGACCACCCGACCCAGGTATCGTCGTCACCTTCGTGGCAGTCGTTGGCGGGCGGCCACTTGGAGTTTGAGGTGGCGTCAGTGAAGCCGAGCGAACCCGGCAGTTCCCCCGGCGCTAACATGAGCATGAACACAGGAGACTATCTCAAGCCCACTGGCGGTCTCTTCACGGCGAATTTACCGCTGGTCACGTATATCGCATTCGCTTACAGGCTGTCGCTAGACCATGAGCAGGGAAAGTTGCTTCTTGACCCCTTGCCGAAGTGGGCTGCCACACAACTGTTCGCCGTGCACGCCCGGGCATCCTCGGGCAATCCGACGAAAGATCAATACCGTCTGATGATGCAGTCTTTGCTTGTCAACCGGTTTAAGTTGGTTTCGCACCTTGAGCCGCGAAACGTCCCGGTTTTCGCGCTTACACTCGTCAAACCCGGAATCTTAGGGCCCAATCTCCGCCTTCATAGCAACGGCCCACCCTGCAACGTCCCCGCTTCGGAGAATGGTTCTGTACCTTCGTCAGATTCAGGAACCCCAGCGGGAGGCAGCGACAGCTTTCCGTTCAATTGTGGGAGTTTCAACCTCTTGGTCAGGCCGAACAACATGGTACTCACCGGGTCCCGGGATGAGACCATGGCCGCTCTGGCTATGTGGCTTTCGGGGTCAGGTCCTGCAGACCTTAATCGTACGGTTGTGGATCAGACGGGGCTCGATGGAAGGTTCGATTTTTCGCTCAAGTGGGCCTACGTGCCACCCGGTTCTTCGCCCTCAGATACTGCCAATCCACCGGAATTCATGGAAATGACATTCAAGCGTGCCTTGAATGAGCAGCTCGGACTCAACCTGAAACCGACCATCGCCCCTGTCGATTTCTTCGTAGTCGATCACATCGAGACACCTTCGCCGAATTGATGGGTAGCTAGAAGACGAGGGAACGGGAAGCAAAATTTGCCGAAGCGGTTCAGGTGGCCAACGTGACATCCGAACATGGGAGAGATGGGCATGCATTTTCATTTCGGTGTGCCCATTGAGGTCGGATTTGGCCCACTCATCAATAACTCCTGAGTAATGAGGATCACAGCTTGGCTAGCGTATCCGAGTCGAGCTCAGGCACGGCTAAACTCCCGCTATCAGGTGATAATTCTGTTGAGCATCATATTGCTTCGTTTCCAGTCGTGGTCGACGGACTGCAGATCCCTCCACGGCATGCCGGGACAGGCCGGCTTCGCTCGTAATGAACAAACGAAGAGTGTGGTGTCGCACCCTGCGGCGCTCGGCTGCCTGCCTATAGACCCAGCCCTTCCGGGCTGGTTGATTTTTGGTGCCGGCCCTCCGGGCCTGGATCGCAAACACCGCTTTCCCATGTTCATTCCTGCCTTAGCTTGCCGCAGGCAGGTCAGCTGCTCCCACGGCAGGCCCCACGGCACGCCGGGGCAAAGCGGGGCAGGCGGGATGAAAAAGGAAAGGGTTCGCCATTCATGGAAAGTTGTTGCTGGGACATAGGCGTTTGTCAAAAACGTACCGACTCTGCTTACATTCCTAGTTCCAGTGAACCGTGCTGCGGCCGGCGTGATTGAATTCGACGTAGTGGCCGCCGGAATCGGTATGCAGCTCGAGGGCCGTGTCTCCCAATGTGACGGAGGTTACCGCATCAAATCGCCATCGCAGCGTGACCCTCGCGGCATGGCCGTTGATCTCAAGCGTGCTCGCTGTGCGGCTTAGAGTTCTTCCTTCGAAATCAGTGATGGTTGCCGATTGGAAATCGGGGGCGGTGGGCCATAGCTCGTAGACACGGCGATCATCCAAGGACTTAATCGAGGTGTTGCCGCTTTGCCCGGGCGGCACCAGGGTCATCACGTCGTCTGGAATTTTGGGGAGGATGGCGCCCGCACGCACGTACAGCGGGAGGACGTCCAGCGGCGCTTCGGCTATCACTACATTGCTTCCGGTAAGGTGCTTGCCAGTCCAGTAGTCGATCCACTCGCCGGCGGGCAGATAGACGGCTCGCGAAGTGTTCTCGTCGATCACCGGCGCGGCCAGCAGGTCGGGGCCGAAGAGGTACTCATCTTTCGCTACGCGGGCTCGCTTGTCGTTTTGATACTCGAGCACCAGGGCGCGCATGATCGGCATCCCGGTCTTTGCTGCTTCCTGCGCTGCGGCGTAGCGATAGGGAAAGAGACTCATGTGGAGCACGGCGTATTTGCGGTAGTTGTTGCCGGCTTCTTCGCCGTAGTCCCAGGGGCCACGATTCGATGTGCTCAGCAACTCCATGGTGGGGGAAAAGGCGCTGTACTCGGTCCAGCGCATGAAAAGCCGCGGGTTGGGTGGGGATTTGGGGGTGAGGTAGCCACCCAGATCGGCTGTCCATAGAGCCATTCCGCTGATGCCAGCGCCAAGGCCGGCGGTCACTACTGTCGGCAGGCCGTTTTCCGGCGAGAAATTCGACTCGTTGTCTCCACCCCAAAGCATGGCGAGATTCTGATTGCCCACGGTCGCGGAGCGGATGAACAGGATTCCGTTGCCATGCAGATTTTTCTGGATCACTTCTTCCATGGCGCGGTTGTAGAGAACGGCGTAACGGTTGCGCATCAGCCGCGGATCGGTGCCGTCGGCAAAATGCGCATCGCCCTGGAAGTTTCCTTCGGCGTCATCATCTTTGAAGCCATCGGCTCCCGCCTTCACCGCCAGGCCAACCTGCGCTTGCCACCATGCCTTCGCAGCTGGGTTGGTAAAGTCGATGAGTGAGCCCTGGCCCTTCCACCAGGTCCCCTCGTACGGCCGGCCATCCTTGTCTTTGACGAAATAGCCGTGGGCGGCGGCTTCGTCGTAGTTCGAAGACTTTACGTCGATCTTGTCCGCGAAACCCTCCTCGTGCGGCGGGCTGGTTTTGTCGTTGATCCACGAGGTGTGCCAAAGGACTAGCTTGAATCCTGCTGCGTGGAGATCTTTCACCAAGCCTGGCTCATCGCGAAATTGCTTCGGGTTGAAGAGATAGCTGTTGTATCCGGTGGCCCAGGGCGAGTCGATCAGGATTACGCTGGTGGGTAAACCAAGAGTCCGGGTCTTCTCCATGTCCTCACGCACATCACCGTCGTTGCGGTGATAGTCGCGGCCTATCCAGGGAGCAAAACTCCAATAGGGCGGCAGCATGGAACGGCCGGCCATGGATGTGAAGCGGTCGAGGATGCGGGGAAAGCCCGGACCCTGGATTAAGACAATGCGCAGCTTCTGCGCGGGCACGGTGAGGAGAACATCTTCCCGCGATGTGGCGTTCATGTCGAAGACGGCCTCGGCAGTGGTGTCCACCCAGAGTCCGTAGCCGGTGGTGCTCAGGTAGAACGGGATCGGCTTGTAGGTGGCCGAGCCCTTGGCGGAACCGTTATCCTGCGAGCTGTTCCTGATGATTTGGTGGGTGTGATTGAGTTCGTTGAAGCGCTCGCCCAAGCCGTAATAGGCATCCGCTGCGTCGCTCAGTGCGAGACGCCAGTTCCCTACCCTGTCTGCGTCGCCCGTCAGTTCATACACGCCTTCGCTTAAGGGCTGGAGGCGCAGTTTGTTCGCGGGGAAAGGTTGGCCCTCGAAGGTAATGTCATGCAGGCGCACGCCGGTGGCGGGTGCTCCCTGGCGCCCGGGTGAGTATCCAGGGACGGCGAAGTCTATTGCATCTGCGTGTAGGGCAAGTCCGCTGTTCTGGGCTCGCGCGTAACCCGCGCTGGCCATGAGTAAGACGCCTGCAAGACAGCAGTACTTATACCGCATCATCTCTCCTAATAGATATGTCTCGTGTTCAGCGATCGAGGACCGTATCTAGCATGATGCCACCTTTTTAAGTCTGAGGGCCGCTTCTTGCTCGTTCCTCGGGATGCGGAAGAAGGATGATTTGTACAGACGGGAAAAGGACGAACGTAGCTCAGGGCCTAATGGCCAAATGATTTGCTGGGTTCATGTACTGGCTATTGAATGCTGCAAAGGATAACGTCCTCCTCGCAGGTTGAGCTGCCGAACGCGGCCGAAGCCGAACTGAGAGGGAAATAGCACCTCAGGGGCTAAAGCCCTCGTCCTACTGGACCCTTTTCGGCACGACTTTACAGTCGTGCCCTGATACAAAGCACTTTTCGAAATTGGTTCGAAACAGACTGACCTCGACATTAGGTTTTGCAGTCATCAATAAAGCCCGTACCACTCAAGGACCCGCCGCTATGTCTCTTCTAGAGTTGTTGTCGACCGAGCACGCAGTTCCTATGTGTCTCGCCAGCCAGGGATGGTGGCTGCGGTGGGAAAGACGTGCCTCAGGGGCTAAAGCCCTCACCAACCCAGCCAATCACGGCACGGCTGAAGCCGTGCCCTTCGTTCAGCGCCTCGTGCTGTTACCGCGGTTAGTGCTGCGAACTGTTCGCTACGGGGAGGATGGTTGAGGTGACGGTCATCAGGTGGTAGTTGTTGTAAGTCGCGAGGAAGGTCCACTTGAGGCGCCTGCCGTCGAGCGAGGTTGCCTTGGAGGAGATGGTCCTGGGCAGCCAGAAATGCTTGCCGCCCATGGTGACTTGCGCATAGTCGATGGACCAGGACCAGGCGGTCGGGCGCCCTGAAGATTCATCGTGGCGGGGGCATTGCTGCTCGAGACGGACGATCTGCAGAGAGGATGGATCGATGAAGGCACGGCCGGTGGTCTGTTCACGCACGGGACATTGAGCGCCGGCGGGAAGAGGTGTCTTGAGGGCGTACTCGAGAACAAGCACCTGGGCGTGGAGAAACAAAGCGGACACGTCGGGATTGTGGCGCAAGTTAGGGAGCAGGCGATAGTCATAGCAGTCTCTGGCCTGGGGCGAGAAAACATTGGGAGCGCGGCTAAACGCCCCGATTAAGATGGCGGGCCCGGCCAGGGTCTGACCTTTGGCGGCGTCGTGATGGTCGACATACGTGATCTCGCGGGACTCGATCAGGTCGGCGGTTTTGCCATCGGTGCTGACTCGCTTGAGTCGAAAGATGGAGTCGATGGTGGAATCGATGGTCGAATCCAACTCGGTGGCGTGAACACCGTTCTTCATGGGAGCACTATAGGCGGTGGTTACGCTGGAGACCACATGCTCCTCGGCGAAGACGTTGGGGAGGGAGGCCAGGGATCCGGCAAAGTTCATCCACACGCGGAGCAGAAGCTGGTTGGTGGCCGGATCGGAAGCCGGCCGTTTGACCTCCTGCTGGATCGCAGCTTGCGATGGCTGAGCCAGCTGGGGATTTGGCTGGCCGGCTGGTTGCGGGGCCGGTGCTTGCGCTGGAGGCGGCGTCACAGTGGCTGCCGACGGGGTGGGCATGACAGGAACGACGTCGGGGATATCTACGTTGCGGGACAAGGCGGTCAGGCGTTGCTCAGCATCGGTCACCACCTCGCGTATCCGATAGCTGCCCGGCTTCAGTTGAAAGTCCATGCCGAGCTCCATCCCAGACTTGAGAAACTCCGGCAACTGCGCATCCGTAACATCTACGGTTGCGTGCCGCTGCTGGGCAATCACCAGATTTTCTTTTTGATCGAAGACGCCAAAAACAAAGGTCAACGTATTGAGGTTATGCTCCCCCTCCTTTTGCAAATGAAGTGCATTTGGGTCCACGTGAGACAACAAAGAGAGCTCGCGGGTTTCTCCCTGCCCCGGTGAGACTTTCGCATCCAGAGCAACCGGGAACTGTGCGATTTCTGTTTTCGAAAGAAGCGCTTCGCGAATCTGCTCCTGCCCTTGATCGGCGGTACTCGAAGCGTCTGCTTCTTTGGCCCCCGCCTTTCCCTCAGCTTCATTCCCGGGCGCGAAATAGCCGCGACGAGCCTGGATGCTATAGGACGTATGCTTTTCGGCCAGCGTGACCTTCAACCGGTGAAATTTGCCGTCCGGTTTAAGGTCCCTGGGATCGAAGGCCAAGATATAGGAGCCTGGAGATCCGGCCAGAAGCCCAAATCCCCCCTTCAGATCGTTGCTGTTGTGAAAGAATTCGCCGCCGGTGCCTTCGGCCACCTGCGCCAGTACGTCCCCTGCCATCACCTCCCGGTTTTGGTCCATGCGATGCATAGCTCCGCTTGAGGCTCCACCTTGCGCCGGAATGTATATCTGGGATGCGTCCACCTGACGCTCGACGACCGGCAGCCCTCTTGCGTCGAGCGAACTGATGACCACCTGTAAACGCAACGCCTGGTCGATGATTCGTTCCAATAGAAACTGGTTCTCGTCCTGCAAGAGGAAGCCGGGCGAACCAAGAATGACGGTTCGTTGGCCGGGCATCTTCGCGGTGTACTTCACCACTTCCTCAAGTTCCCGCAGGTTCGATTGCGCAAGCATCTCGGTTTGGCCGACAATCGCGGACGCGCGACCCAGAAGGAAATTTTTCGTGGTAAGGCGAGCCTGCGGCGGCATATGTTGGAAGTCTCTGTCGAGCGTTGGCAAGCAATCGCGCTTCGACATCTCTTCAAACGCCAATCCCCAGGCATCTCCTGTGTTCCAGGGATTCTCGAGATCGACTTTGCCCTGGGTTCTGGTCATTTCCAGCGCCTGGTAGTCGGTGAGATCAGGGCAATCATGCCCAAGGGCCGGAGCGCGTCCACTGGCCCGGAGCCTGGACAGGGCTTCATGGATCTGCTTTGGGTCGGAGGTAAAGTCGGAAAGCATTGCCCCGGAAGTAAAGATGGCTACACGGTCCGCCGGTTGGAGATCAGCAGCGAGGTAGTCATCCGCGGCCTTGCGTACCTGGATCATGTCGATATCGGAGGTGTACAGGTCGTCAAAGTAGAGAGCCAGAAATCGTCCGGGCAACGCGGAGGAAAGCGCTGCGCGCGCTTGTTCGGGTTTAGGAGCTACCACCGGAGGCGAAGGTAGTTCCGCCGCAGATTCTGCTTCAAATTGCGCGATCGGCTGCTCCTTGCCGGAATCGAAGAGCTTGAAGTCCTCTTTCCGAAGGCCATTCACCGGCTTACCCTGCGCGTCCCGCACGACGACCCGCACCACCACCAGGTTACTGGTTACCTTTAACCGGGTTGCGGGTGGATTGTTTGGGGTGGTGTTTGTCTGGACCTGTGCTGCCGGCCTAGCGGGAGGTGCTGCCGACAGCATCGCCGCGATTGCAAGAGCTGGGGCAACGCGCATCCTGAGGCTGAGCATGAACTCTACCCCGACGCGAAAAGTCTAGCATTCTGCAACAGCGCCCGACAATGGTAGGACCAGCTTTGCATTTTAGAAGCTGTTGAGGTCCGTTTTTCGAGACACCTGGAGCGAAGTCATTTCTTTCCTGCAGGATTTGCCGCCCACGGTGGGAAAGACGTACTTCAGGGGCTTAAAGCCCTCACCAACCCAGCCAATTACGGCACGGCTGAAGCCGTGCCCTTCATTCAGCGCGTCTTGCTGTTACCGCGGTTAGTGCTGCGAGATGTTTGCCGCGGGGAGGATGGTTGAGGTCACGGTCATCAGGTGGTAGTTGTTGTACGTCGCGAGGAAGCTCCACCTGAGGCCCTTGCCGTCGAGAGAGGTTGCCTTGGAGGAGATGGTCCTGGGTAGCCAGAAATGCTTGCCGCCCATGGTGACTTGCGCATAGTCGATGGACCAGGACCAGGCGGTCGGGTGCCCTGAAGCTTCATCGTGGCGGGGGCGTTGCTGCTCGAGACGGACGATCTGCAGAGTTGAGGGATCGATGAAGGCACGGCCCGTGGTCTGTTCAGGCACTGGGCATTCGGCGCCGGCGGGAAGATGTGACTTGAGGGCGTACTCGAGAACGAGCACGTGGGCGTGGAGAAACAAAGCGGACACGTCGGGATTGTGGCGCACGTTCGGGAGCAGGCGATAGTCATAGCAGTCTCCGGCCTGCGGCAAGAAAACATTGGGAGCGCGACTGAACGCGCCGATCAAGATCGCGGGCCCGGTCAGGGACTGACCTTTGACGGCGTCGTGATGGTCGACATACCTGATCTCGCGGGACTCGACCAGGTCGGCGGTTTTGCCATCGGTGCTGATACGTTTTAGCCGAAAGATGGAGTCGGCGGTGGAGTCGATGGTCGAATCCATCTCGCTGTCGTGCAAGGCGTTCTGCGAAGTAGTGGGATTAGGGGTGGTTACGCTGGAGACCACATGCTCCTCGGCGAAGATGTTGGGGAGGGAGGCCAGGGATCCGGCAAAGTTATCCCACACGCGGAGCACAAGCTGGTTGGTGGCCGGATCGGAAGCCGGCTGCGTGGCCGCTTGCTGGCTTGGGGCTTGCCACGGCAAGGGCGGCCGTACGGGACCGGCCTGCGCCGCCGGTGCTTGCGCTGGAGGAGGCGGCGCCGCAGAGGCCGCCGGCGCAGAACTGACCTCAGGGATATCTACGTTGCGAGACAAGGCGCTCAGGCGGTGCTCAGAATCAATCACCACCTGGCGTATCCGATAGCTGCCCGGCTTCAGTTGAAAGGCCATGTCGAGATTCATCCCAGACTTGAGAAACTCCGGCAACTGCGCATCCGTAACATCTACGGTTGCGTGCCGCTGCTGGGCCATAAGCAGATTTTCTTTTTGATCGAAGACGGCAAAGACAAAGGTCAACGTATTGAGGTTATGCTCCCCTTGTTTTTGCAAGTGGAGTGCATTGGGGTCCACGTGAGACAGCAAAGAAAGCTCGCGTGTTTCTCCCTGGCCGGGCGAGACTTTTGCATCCAGAGCAACCGGGAACTGTGCGATTTCTGTTTTCGAAAGGAGCGCTTCCCGAATCTGCTCCTGCGTTTGATCGGCGGTACTCGAAGCGCCTGCTTCCTTGGTCCCGGCCTTTGCCTCGGCTTCATTCCCGGGCGCGAAATAGCCGCGACGAGCCTGGATGCTATAGGACGCATGCGTCTCGGCCAGCGTGACCTTCAACCGGTGAAATTTGCCGTCCGGTTTAAGGTCCCTGGGAGCGAAGGCTAAGATATAGGACCCTGGAGATCCGGCCAGAAGGCCAAATCCGGCCTTCAGATCGTTGCTGTTGTGAAAGAATTCGCCGCCTGTGCCTTCCGCTACCTGTGCCAATACATCTGTTGCGACCACTTCCCTGTTTTGGTCGACGCGATGCATGGCTCCACTTGCCGTTCCGCCTGACGTCGGAAGGTATAGTCGGGATGCGTCCACCTGGCGTGCGATGATCGCCAGCCCTCTTGGGTCGAGCGAACTGATGACCACCTGCAAACGCAACGCCTGGTCGATGATCCGCTCCAATTGGAACTGGTTGTCGTCTTGCAAGAGGAAGCCGGGTGAACCAAGAATGACGGTTCGCTGACCTGGCATCTGCGCCGTGTACTTGACCACTTGCTCGAGTTCCCGCAGGTTGGAGCGCGTGAGTATTTCAGCCTGGCCCAGAACCGTGAACGCTCGACCTAGAAGAAAATTCCTATTGACAATGGGGACGGTCGATGGCAAGCAACCGCGCGCCGCCGCCTCATCGAACGCCAATCCCCAGGCATCTGACGTGTTCCAGGGATTGTTGTGGTCGAGTCTGCCCACGGTCTTCGTCATTTCCAGCGCCTGATAGTCGGACAGATCAGGGCAATCATGCCCGAGGGCGGGAGCGCGTCCACTGGCCCGGAGCCTGGACAGGGCTTCACGGATCTGCTTCGGGTCAGAGGTGAAGTCGGAAAGCATTGCCCCGGAAGTAAAGATGCCGACACGATCCGCCGGTTGAAGGTTAGCAACAAGGTAGTCGTCCGCAGCCTTGCGTACCTGGATCAGGTCAGTATCCGAGGTGTACTGGTCGTCAAAGTAGAGAGCCAGAAACCGTCCGGGCAATGCGGGAGAGAGGGCTGCGCTTGCTTGTGCTGGCTTATGAGCTGCTGCCGGAGGCGCGGAGGGTTCCGCAGTTGATTCTGCCTCAAATTGCACGATCGGCTGTTCTTTGCCGGAGTCGAAGAGCTTGAAGTCCTCCTTCTGCAGGCCGTTCACCGGTTCACCCTTCGCGTCCCGCACGACGACCCGCACCACCACCAGGTTACTGGTTACCTTTAACCGGGTTGCGGGTGGATTGCTTGCAGTGGTGTTTGTCTGGACCTGGGCTGCCGGCCTAGCGGGAAATGCTAAGACTGCCGATAGAGTCGCGAGCGCAAGAAATGGGGCAAGGTGAATCCTGAGGCTGGGCATGGACTCTACCCCGACGCGCAAAGTTTAGCATTCGGCAACAGCGCCGGGCAATTGGTAGGACGGCGCCTTCGTCTTATCCAGATCAGAGTCTGCATCAAAGTACACCTTCCTGGTTATGCGCAGTCCTACCATGGTTCATGAGGTTCGCCGTGATGGGTCACTCCTCTGGCACAAAGGCGGAAAGCGAGAAGGGCTAGATGACCTGTCCAGTGCATCGCGCAAACTGTGATCACCGAAAAGCATCGTTACGGGAAGCCTTATGGTGATTGCTGTGACCTGAGGGTTAACGGAACATGAGCGTGAGGAGAGTGCAACGATGAACGATCAGGCTTGGCTGGACGGGCAGAAGAACGGGCGGAGCGACCGGTTTCGGGGTAACAAGAATGAACACGCTTGGGTTGTTGTACTGAACGAGGGATATTCCCGCAGTTACTCTCTCGGATACCGCCAGGGTTGGACACGTCCCAATGAGGGTGCACTGTAAGAACAGCAGGTCCCTCCACTTCGCTTCGCTTCGCTCCGGCCGGGATGACAATTCAGTTTGGTGCGAAAAAATACTTCTTGCGGCCTAGATTAGTTTGGGCGCGGGGAGACACCCTTCAGTTTCACTCCTTCAGTTTCAACGCCTCATTTCAGCGGAAAGGTGTGCCGCACCTATGGCGCTCGCGATCATCATCCAATTGATACCCAGCCCTTCCGGGCTGGGCTGACGTTTGGCGGGCCGGCCCTCCGGGCCTAGAGACCGGCTGGGGTTCTCTTCTTCTATTTGGGGCCCGGGGAGGCTTGACTTCCAGTTTTCTATTTAGGTTGGCTGTCCAGCGTGATTCGGAAGGCGTAGGCGTAGTTTTCCGGGGGCTTCGCGGGAAGTTGGATATGTAACCCATCGGGTTGCAGTTTGTAGGTGAGCGCGGCGGTGGTGCCCAGCAATGCTACGCTTCGAATTTGGTTTCCCTTGAGGGCGTCCCCGGCCACGGAATGAATGATGGCTTCATTGCCGGAGGGCCAGGCGAGTTCGATCGCATACAGGTCGTTGCCCTTGGTGGTGAAGCGGAAATCCTCCGCGGTGTATTCCTGGGTCTTGGTGTCCTGAAAGGAACCTGCGGCGACTTTGGTCGGACCTTCACCGTAGGTTGTCCATGGCCTGGTTCCGTAAATGGCATCGCCGTTGACCTTGAGCCAGCGACCCACGTCCAGCAAGACTTGCTGTACCTCGTCAGGAATCGTGCCATCGGAACGCGGCCCGATATTCATCAAGAGGTTGCCGTTCTTGCTCACAATGTCCACCAGTTGATGCACGATGAATTCAGGGGTCTTGAAGGTGTCGTGCTCGATGTATCCCCAGGATTTGTTGCTGACCGATGTGTCGGTCTGCCAGACGCGGTCGAGCTTCTGATCGAGCTGGCCCCGTTCGATATCCAGTATGCCGGAGTCTTGCTGCATGGCGACCCACTTGTAGGTGATGATGCCGACCGGCCCCCGTTTGCTGGATTCGTTGTAGTAGTACGCGGCAAACTTTGCTAGATTGGGGCGGACATAGGGCTGCCCAATCCACCAGTCGAAAAATATGATGTCGGGGTGGTACTTCTGGACGATCTCCGCATCCCGCGCCAGCCAGTCGTTGGCGTAGGCTGGGCTGACGTAGGTCCAGTCATCGGCTAGATTGCTTCCTCCCTTCTTGTCTTCGAGCTGTATCTGCGCCGGCCCGTATAAAGAAGCGTTCTGCGGGTCATTCACGTCGGAGGGGATGCTGCGGCCGCCGTCCATGAACCAATCGTGCTCGATGCGATGGGAAGAGGCGCCAAAATAGAGGCCCTGGGCTCGGACGGCCTTCTCAAGATCGCCTACCAAATCACGATGCGGGCCCATCTTGACCGCGGTCCAGTCGGAGAGATTACTGTCGTACATCTGGAAACCGTCATGGTGCTCGAAGACGGGGACCACATAGCGCGCGCCGGATTCCTTGAAGAGCTGCGCCCAGGCCTGGGGGTCATACTTCTGCGCCTTGAACATGGGGATGAAATCTTTGTAGCCGAACTTGGTCAGCGGACCATAGGTGCTTACGTGATGCTGATTCACCTCCGACCCCTGGAGATACATTTCGCGGGGATACCACTCGCTACCGAACGCGGGGACAGAATACACGCCCCAGTGAATGAAGATGCCGAACTTCGCATCCCGGTACCAATCGGGGACCTTGTATTGAGAGAGAGAATTCCAGTCCGGACGGAATGGTCCATCCTGTGCCCCACGGTCAACGTCCGCCAGGAGTGCCTTGCGCGGGCCGTCATATTTTGCGGTCGCCTTCTGCCAGACGCCGGCGAACGATTCAGCGCTGTTGGAGGCGGTCGGTGCGGTGCTCGACTGCGCCGTTGCAGGGTATGGCGAGAACGCGATGAGCGTGGCTGCCAGCAGGCATACCGTCTTTAGAGAGCACTGAGCGAACATGAATCAGGTCGGCCTTTCTTGAGTGGGTTTTCCGAGTGCGGAGACGCGGGCCGATTCACAAAGCCAAGCGCCAGCTTTGCGGTAAGGCTGGCGCTTGCGATCATTTGGTATCCAGCACCAGCACGGTGGCAATGGGATCGAGCGCCTTCGCGGGCAGTTGAATGTCAACGCCGCCGCCCCCGGTCTGCGTTACCTTCAGCGGTTTGTGTGCCGAGTCGGCAAGCAGGTAGGCACTGGTCACTGTCCTGGGAACGCTATTCAGATGAAAGCTGCCGTTCGGCCAGGTGAAAAGCTCGATGTAGATCTTGTCTGCCGTGGTCGTGGAGCGCCAGTTCCAGCTGGGAATGAACTTGGGCTTGCCCTCCTTGTCTTTCACTGTGGTGCTGAAGCTCCCGGCCTCCGGCCCAAACAGGGTGGCCTGGGTGCCATAAATCGAGGCCCCGTTGACCGCGAGCCACTTCCCTACCTGATGAAGACGCTCGACCTCTGGCGCAGGGACAACGCCCTTGGAGTCTGGTCCAATGTTGAGAAGATAGTTGCCGCCTTTGCTGGCGATGTCGATGAGGTTGCGCAGCAGGGTTTCTGTCGATTTGAAATTCGTGTCATAGGACTTATAGCCCCAGGTGTCGTTCATGGTCATGCAAGCTTCCCAGTCACGACCGGGATAGCCCTGCGCGGGGATGAACTGCTCGGGTGTTTCGGTGTCGCCCTTGTAGCCTCCGCCGAGCCGGTTGTTCCAGATGAGGTTCGGATGCTGGTTAAGCAGGGTGACGATCTCACCGGCAAGGGCCGGCGTCATGTCTGGGGTTGGAGTATCGAACCAGATGACGACGGGAAAGTCGCCGTAGTTGGTGAGCAGCTCCTTCATCTGGGGGATGGCCTTGGTATGAAGATAAGTGGCAAAGTCACCGTCCTGGGCCGGGTCCCAGTGATGACTGGGGAGGTCGTGGCCGGGCCGCTTGAAGGCCGCGCCTCCGGGTGCGGTCCAGTCCTGGTCTTGCGAGTAGTAAAAGCCAAGCTTCATGCCCTGCTTCTGGCACTCCTCGGCGAGCTCACGGAGGGGATCGCGATGAAAGGGTGTGGCGGCGACGATGTTGAAGGGATCTGCCTTGGAGTCGAACATGGCGAAGCCGTCATGATGCTTGGAGGTGATGACGATGTATTTCATCCCCGCTGACTTGGCGAGGGCAACAATGTCGTGGGCATTGAACGATGTGGGGTTGAACTGGGAGGCCAGAGCCTTGTAGTCCTTCACGGGAATGGAGGCGTTGTTCATGATCCATTCGCCGATGCCGGGTATACGCTTGCCATCCCAGGTGCCGGCCGGGATGGAGTAAAGACCCCAGTGGATAAACATGCCGAAGCGCGCATCTCTCCACCAGGCCATGCGTGCGTCACGCTGCGCGGGGGTTTCGGTATCCTGAATCGCGGCCACGGGATGAGCTGAGGAGACGGAGATACGCTCGCCCTCTATCTGTGCGAATGTGGGTAGTGCGCACGAGGCGAGGAGCATGGTGGCGATGGCGATGGAACGGCGGGCAGATTTCAAGGACGTATCCTCACGATGAAGTAACGGCACGGGAATTGTATCGCTATCCTTACCGGCCAGGTGCGCGGCACTCGCTTTGCAAGTACTCATTGCGGTTTGTTTGTCGCCTCGAGAAGGCGGAGCGCCTTGGCAACGTCCTCATCTCCTGGCGACAGCTTCTGTGCTTCGAGCAGCTCAATTCGGCCCTTTTTGAAATCTCCAGAGTGACAATAGATCAGACCCAAATCCTTGTGAAGGAGCGCCAACGCACTGCAGTTTCCGCAAACCTCGAGGGCTTCCTTCAGGTGCGCGATGGCTTGTGGCCAGTCATGCGCATCGGCCGATGCCAGGGCGAAGTTTCCCAGCGTTTGCGCGCGATCCATGATGTGGTGCTGCACCTGCAGCTCCTGGAACCGGGCCTGCAGTTGCTTCGCTTCCTGAGGATCGGATTTCATCAGAAGCCGGGCAAGACTGAAGATAGCCTCGTTGTATTCAGGACGAATCTCAATTGCTTTGCGCCATCGCGCGATTGCCCCGGCGTCATCGCCTTTGCGTAAGAGCTCCTGCCCCAGCATGAACAGTGCCTCCGCGTTGTCCGGCTTTGAGGCAAGTGCCTGCTCAAAATAATGGATCGATTGGTCGGTGTCGCCCGCCTGCCTCGAAATCAGGCCCAGCAGATACCACGAGTCAGCCGCGCCGGGATCAAGACGCGTAGCCGCATCCAATTCAGGTTTTGCCTCGCGATTGTTTTGCAGATCGAGCAGAACGCGGCCCTTATTGTAGTGCGCCACCGCGTTGTTGGGATCAAGACGGACAGCCTCGGAAAATTCCGCCAGCGCGCCGTTCAGATCGAACTGATCCGCCAGGGCGATTCCCAGGTTCAAATGCGCTCCCGGCGACTTTGGATCCAGTGCTGTCACTTTACGAAAGAAGGGCAAAGCTTCGCTGCCCCGGTTAAGGCGTACCAGAACCATCCCGTATGCACTGAGCGCCCCAGGGTTCTTGGGCTCAAACTGCACAGCGCTGCCAAGCGCCTGGGCGGCTTCGGAATACCTCGCTTCGCTGGCCAGAACCAGACCCAGATTTGCAAAGGCCTGACCGTACTGAGGATCGTTTTCCGTGGCCTTCTTGAACAACTGCTCCGCTTCGCTGTTTTTTCCGAGCCGGCCATAGAGCACGCCCAGGTTGTTTTGCGCTTCGGCATATTGCGGATCGAGCGAGATTGCAGTTTTGAACTGATCTTCCGCATTCGCAGTCTGGCCCGCCTGCAGATCGAGGAAGCCCAGCTGATTGTGAGCCGGAGCGAGGCTCGCGTCCAACTTCATAGCCTTCTCTAAAGCCTCACGTTCTCCGGAATAGTCGCCAAGGTGGTCCAGCGCGAGCGCGAGGTCATAGTAGGTTTTTGCATTGTTTGGATCGTTCGCCAGCGCCTCCCGGTACAGAGCGACTGCCTTTTGTGCATCCCCGGACTGCAGATCCTGATTGGCCTGGTTGGCCTTGACGCCTGCCACATCCTGCCTTACGTCGTCGGCCTTTTTCTCCTGGAAGACTTTCAATTCCTCGCGAGCCTGATCCGGCTGTCCCATCGCGCGAAGAACGGACGCCAATTGAAAGCGTGCTTCGCTGGAGCCAGGGTCCAGCGCAAGCGCCTTTTCCAGCTCAGTCCGCGCCTCTTCGAGCTTCTTCTGTCGAGCGAGCACGAAGCCCAAGTGATAGCGGGCCTCGGCATGATTCGGTTTCAGGGCCACAGCTTGACGCAAGACCTTCTCGGCGTCGGCATAGTTGCCCAAACCTCGTTCGACCACGCCGTCAAAATACAACGCTTCGAAATCGTGCGGATGGTGCTTGAGAAAATCCCTGATGACGGGCGCGGCTTTCTCGAATTGCGCGATCGCGCACAATGCTTTCACGTACGAGAGGCGAGCTTCATCGTCTGTTGGGTCGAGGCGCAACGCTTCCTCGAATTCCTGAGCGGCCTCCCCGAATCGCTTCTGCTGGGTATAGACAATTCCCAGGTCCATGTGAGCCTTGGAATAAGCGGGGTGCTCTTTGACAATCGCGGAGAGTGTTTGCAGGGCTTCATCCGTATCGCCATTCTTGGAATAAGCGACAGCCAAATTCAACCGCAGTACTTCGTTGGCAGGCGCATTCCTGAGTTCGGAGATTGCCGCCGTATATCTACCTTGCGCAATCAGCGCTTTCGTCAACCCATCGAGCGCAGGCACCGACCGGGGATCCTGTTTTAGAATCGCCCTGAATGCATCGATGGCCGCGTCCTGTTGATTCAACGCACTGAGTGATATTCCCAAGGGCAGGAGAATCTTTGCCGTGCCGGGCTTGAGTTTCGATGCAGTTTGCAGTTCATGGGCGGCGCGCTGCGGATTGCCATTGCTGAGCAAGGCGACCCCCAGATCGTAGTGACCATCCCACATATCGGGAGCCAGATGAATTGCAGACTCGAAAGCCGAAATAGCACAGGAGAATTGGCGATGGCTGGCAAAGTAGGCTCCGAGCGCATCGAAAGCGCCCGGTGAAGGGTTTGAGGCGAGCACGTGCTCAAGCTCGGCGGGTCCTTTGCAGGGAGAAGCCTCCAGCGCTGCCATGCTCGGCGGGAGCGCACAAAATGCTGCCAGCGCGCATCGCAGGAAAGGCGACCGCAGTCTTCGGCACCGGGCGTGAGCAAACTTCTTCTTCACCCTGCATACGAGTAGGCCTGGTTCACCCGGGCACCCTCCGGATTTCGATTCATCGGTCGGAAATAAAAGGGCCTGTGCGCGATCGGTCATGTACAGCGCCTAGACTACCGCTGTTGAGCGATCTTCAGCAATCGCAACTGGCCTCGCTAACGCACCTTTGTGCGATGCGTCACGAGGTCCCAGGTGGCAAAAATTACCGCGAAACTGGGAAAACTGCCGAATGCTACAATCCGCCAAAGATGAAGAAGCGTTTCCTCACGCCAGCGTGGCATCCTGTCCTTCTCTTCCCCTTCTTGATCCTCCTGGTCCTGTCAGGTGCGGTTCCTGGCCATTCTCAGATAGGAGTGGCCACCGGCAATGGAGTAGCGACACCCGCCAAACCATTACCTCCCGGAATGAAGCCGCCGACGGTGCGATATGAAGACATTGCCGCTCAGGCCGGCTTGACGGGTGTGAATGTCTCAGGCGCAGAAAAGAACAAACAATACATTGTTGAGACCACCGGAAATGGGGTCGCGATCTTCGACTACGACAACGATGGGTTGCCGGACATTCTCCTGGTCAACGGGGATCGCTTCCAGCAAGGCGGAGCCGCACCAACACCTTTGCTTTATCACAACCGCGGTGGCTTGAAGTTTGAAGATGTCACCCGCAAGGCAGGGCTGACGCATACAGGCTGGGGACAGGGAGTGTGCGCAGGTGACATCGACAACCACGGATTTGTAGATATCTTCATCACCCAGTGGGGACAAAATGTCCTCTATCGGAATCAGGGGAACGGAACCTTTCGCGATGAGACTCAGGCCAGAGGATTGTCGTCGCCGCAGACGCGTTGGAGCACAGGATGTGCGTTTCTGGATTTCAATCGGGATGGTTTTCTGGACCTGGTGGTTGCCCACTACATTGAGTTTGACCCTTCCCGCACTCCGCATCCGGGAGAAAGGTCGCAGTGCGAATGGAAAGGGCTGCCGGTGATCTGCGGCCCTCGGGGTCTGCCGGGGGAAACGATCTCCCTCTACCAGAATGATGGGCACGGTCACTTCACCGATGTCTCGGGTCTGATGCACATCACCACGCCCAAGGATTATTACTGCTTCACTCCGCTGGTCGCGGACTTCGACAATGATGGTTGGCCGGATATCTATGTCGCGTGTGATTCTACTGCCAGCCTCTACTTTCATAATCTGGGGAATGGTAAGGGTTTCGAGGAAATGGGCGTTCTCGCCGGCGTGGCCTACAACGAAGACGGGCGCGAGCAAGCCGGCATGGGAGTCGCGGCTGCCGATTTCACTCACGACGGACGGCTGGATATTTTCAAGACCAACTTCGCGGACGACACCCACACCCTCTACCGTAACCAGGGAGAGAACAACTTCGCTGACGCGACCATCGATAGTGGCCTCGCAGTCAATACGAGGTATCTAGGATGGGGAACGGCCGCTTTGGATATCGATAACGATGGATGGAAGGATCTGATCCTGGCCAACGGGCACGTGTATCCCGAAGTGGACACAGGACACACTGGAGAAAAGTTTAAACAGGGACGGCTGCTCTACTGGAACCGCGGAGACCAGCAGTTCTTCGATCTGTCTCCACAAGCCGGAAGCGGCATCACCGACGCGCACTCATCGCGTGGGCTGGCGTTAGGAGACCTGGACAACGATGGCAACGACGAGATTGTAATTGTCAATATGGGAGAGGCACCCTCGTTACTCAAGAACCTCGCTCCCTCAATCGGACATTCCATTCTGATACGCGCGTTGACGTCAACTAACCGCGATGCAATCGGGGCCCGGATCACTGTGACTGCGGCAGGGCAAAAGCAGATCGACGAAGTCCGCAGCGGCGGTTCCTATATCTCGCAAAACGATTTCCGGTTGCACTTTGGCCTTGGCAAAGCGGTTTCGGCCAACCTATCGATACGCTGGCTCGATGGCAAGACCGAGAACTTTTCCGAAGTTGCCGCGGGGCAGTTCGTAACCATCCAGGAGGGCAAAGGCATCGTCAGGAAACAAACGTTCACTTCGGGGAAACTTTAGATTCACTTTACGGCTGCGTGCTCTTCCCCTCTGCGCGGGCCAACATCGTTCGCATGAAATCGTCCTGGGGGAAGATTTCGAGGTAGTGTTCAAGCGCATCGTGTGCTTTTGCATATTGCCTGGTTTCTATCAAGCGCACCACCAACATTTTCCGGGTGACGGGATTGAACGGTTCCAGTTCGATTGCCTTCTCGATCAGGGGAAGGGCGTCCTCTGTTTGTCCAAGGTGCGCCAGAGCGTCGGCTAGATCCGCATAGGTGCTCGCCGCAGGTGGACCACTCTGCAGAGCGCGGCGGAAATGGCCGGCAGCGGTTTGAAACTCACCCTTCTTCAGATCTCTGCGCCCGAGCGCCGCCTGCACCAGAGGGTCGTCCGGCCGCGTCTGCTCCAGCTGACCGAGGACTTTGAGATAGGGCGCAATGTATTCCGGCCTGGTCTCCGCCAGCTCCCCATAAGCGGCCAACAGGGTCAGCAACGGAGGCGGAACAGACTCCTGCCCAGGGGCGGGATCGAGATGGATCAGGTCAGGCAGTAACGCGGTGGTCTGGCGGAAGGTGACCTCTGGAAAAGGCTCATCGGGCCTCGCCACAATGCGGTGGTTTGTGGCGCTGGAGTGCGAGATAACCTGGATGTCGCGCTTTGGCATATGGCAGCCTGTGCAGTCGTTGGCCGGTTTTCTCTGCATTCTGGTCTCGATAGGCACTTTGCAGCTTTGGTTGGTATGACAGGTGAGACATTTGGCGGCGAAATACGCCGGTGCCTCTTCGCGGGACGGCTCCACATGAGGATCGTGGCAGGTAATGCAGCGCAACCGGCCGGCGCTCGCGCGATAGCACTTGCTTAGCGTCATGGAATAGTAATGCTCGACGTGGTCAGCCGTGGGAGGAGACTCCCGCGTAGGCGGAACCACCAGGATCGACAGCGTGTCGTCGAGTGGATGTCCGGGCGGAAGTCCTGGTAAGTCTTCCCGGACTTGAGAACCCGCACGTCTCCGGTCTGATGGCAGCCCATACAAATGTTGTTTGCCAGATATGGGGTGAGACGGGCGGGATTGACAATCTCTGGACTGACTGGCGCTCTTTCTTGCCTTGCCTGAATACTCGCGCCGTGCATGGCCTGCACATGAGCGGCGCCCGGACCATGACAGTTTTCGCAACCAATGGCCATTTCGTAAAAGGGTTTGTTTTCGAATTGTCCATTGGTCCCGGCCACCGGGTTCTGCCGGCCACTGTGGCAGAAGATGCAGCCGGCCACGATCGGGCGGTCGAAGCCAAAATCGGTGGACTCATACCCGGGCGAGGGTCCCCAACTCATCGGCCGGGTATAGAACGAAAGCGGCGCCTGAAACAGATACCTGTCTTTTTGGATGATCCCACCCAACCCATTCGCTCCAGCCCCGATGATCCATTCGATCGGGTGGGCGGCCCGGAAGCTCTCCTTCCCGTCGGCGCTGGTCCCCGATTCGCTTTGGTAAAGCTTTCCCTCCAGCGAATAGACCTCAAAGTGCCGATTGAGTTTTTCATTGAAGTACGAGGCCGGGAGATGAGTGTTTCCAAGAAAGGCCGGCGTCACCAGAGACATCGAACGACCCATGCTGGTCTGGGAAAATTGTCGAGAGATGTCCGAATGGCATCCCGAGCAAGCCTGGGAGCCGATATACCCGTCCCTGGGCTCGCCGCCTTGAGTGGGGGCCTGAGTGGGGAAAGGATCGTTCTTTGCCAGCCCAGCACTCACGCACAACAGGAGCAATGGGCCGGCAAGCGCGAGCGCTAGCAATGGCTTCCTTCGCAATCGGCTACCGGCTCCTGGTGCGGAAGCGAGCTCTTTCCAAGTCATGCCCCACCTATGCTCGATTTTCGACGAAGCCGC
The DNA here is from genome assembly GCA_963838445.1 of uncultured Acidobacteriaceae bacterium. Classification (GTDB taxonomy): domain Bacteria; phylum Acidobacteriota; class Terriglobia; order Terriglobales; family Acidobacteriaceae; genus PALSA-350. Next base: position 257,282 of record CAWIRT010000050.1, on the reverse strand, counting down.
ATGACCGGGCGCTATTTTCTTTGTGTGGAGGACCGAACCACCAGTGTTGGTTCAAGGATGATGGTTCGCGCGCGAGGCGTTTGTTCGGACTCAATCAGGCTGAGCACCAGTTCAGCGGCGCGCTGGCCAATCATCTGGCTTTGTTGATCGATACTCGACAGCGGAACGCGAAGACAGTCATTATTGGGCAAATTACCGCAGCCGATGAGAGCAATGTCTTCTGGAATCCTCAGGCCGGATTCCAGGATGGTGCTCATCGCTCCGATCGCGAGCGGATCGTTGAAGCAGAATACCCCGTCGGGCTTCGGGTCTCGGTCCAGGAGGAGGCGCATGGCCTCCGCGCCCTGGCGGGTGGCTTCGGTATCCGTGTGATTGGCACGCACGACGTAGTCTTCTGAATAGGAAACTCCGCGGTGGCGTAGCGCCTGCCTATAGCCTTCGATTCGCCCAATACCGGTGCTGTTCTCTCGTCCGCGGATGTGCGCCACACGGCGGCAGCCCATATCAATCAGGTGTTCTGTTGCCAGCCGGCCGACTTTTTCGTCGTTCACCCCAACGAAGTTAGCCACCAGGCCGGTGAGGTCGCGATCGATAAGGACGTATGGTTGAGCCTTATTGTCCATTCGCTTGAGCTGCTCGACACTGGATCCTGCGGACGCTATGACGAGCGCATCCAAACGCCGCCCGAGCAGCCGCGATATTTCCTCCTTCTCGACCTCCGGATCCTCCTCCGACGAAGACACGATCAGGGAATAGCCTTTGTCCCGAATTTCGTTGGAAAGGGCTCTGGCAATCTGCGCGAAGAATGGGTGAAGCAAGCTGGGAGCGACCAGGCCGATCAGATAGCTGCGCCCCGTAACCAGGCTGCGGGCGAGGGAGTTCGGCTGGTAGTCCAGCTCTTTTATCCGCTGCAGCACGCGCTGCCGGGTCTTCTCGCCAATATCCGGATGCTCGCGCAGGACCTTTGAGACAGTCGCCTGCGAGATGCCGAGATCCTTCGCTATGTCTTTCATTCGAATCGTCATTGGCAAGGAATTCCGGTTATTTTTCCCAGGCGCTTCCGCATTCTCGCGCATGCTTTCGACTTTTGCCTCTGCACCATTCACAGGGCTGATCGCCTGACATAGAGTACACGAGACTACGAACTCAACCGCTAACTATAGCGAATTCGTAGATCTATCAGCAACGCAAATGGGGTGGTCCTCAAAAGAGGCAAGATCGGGCCGGCGAGAGTGCGATCCACGCAAGGGTTGAGGAAAAGCTCCTCCAAGAGGTGGACTTTTCCCTTGACAATCTCTAGCTGGATTCGTTAAAAGTGGTGTCGCCTCTTCGGAGTATACGTAAAAGTAACGGTATAAGTAAACCGCAAGAGTCGTAAGCCAGATGGCCTTGCACCGGTGGGCGTGTTAAGACGAACCCTTTGTAGAGAGGTCACACATGCAGGATCACGAACTACGTTTCACCCGCCAGGGTGGGTGTTCATTCCCCGGTCTCGGCGTTGCAGGTCTCTTTACTGCTCTTCTCCTGCTGCTTGCGGGGTCGGCGAGCGCCCAGGTTTCAACCGCCTCAGTGAATGGTGTGGTCCGCGACCCCAAAGGGGCAGTGATTCCGGGCGCGACCATCGTCCTGTCCAGCGTGGATACTTCGGTTCAGCGCACATCCGTGTCCAACGGCGCCGGCGACTATGTCTTTCTGAACATTACGCCGGGCAGTTATACGCTAAGCGCCTCGGCCCAGGGGTTTAACCCGCAGAAGGTTGCGGAGTTCGTGCTTGCCGTCAGCCAGATCGCCACATTTGACTTTTCCCTGACAGTGGGAACGCAGACCCAGGTGGTGACTGTTGAGGCTACGGCGGCACAGTTGGACGTAAGCAGCGCCAGCCTGGGGACGGTGATTGCAACCAAACAGGTAAACGATCTCCCTCTGGATGGCCGCAACTTCACCACATTGCTTTCGCTCACTCCCGGTGTGGTGCCCATCATGACGGGGCAGAGTAACGGAATGCAAACCAACGGCGGCTTTGGCGCTGCTGTTGCCATTGGTTCGGACTACTCCTTTCCCGCGATCAATGGGCAGACCAACCGCAGCGACTTCTTTCTGATGGACGGTTTGTACGACTACGGTGCGATCGAGAGTACTTACGCCATTGCGCCGATCATCGATGCCATCCAGGAATTCAAGGTGGTTTCGCACACCGACGATGCGGAATTCGGCTCCGTGCTCGGCGGCGTGGTGAATGTGGTCACTAAGACCGGCACCAACAATCTTCACGGTTCGGCCTGGGAGTATCTCCGCAATACAGTTTTCGACGCGCGCAGCTACTTTCTACCTCTCACGCAAGCCAAGGCTGCTTATCATCAGAACCAGTTTGGCGGCTCCATAGGCGGCCCTGTCCTGATTCCAAAGCTATACAACGGCAGGAACAAGACCTTCTTCTTTGGCGCCTATCAGGGTTTCCGATACTCACAGCCAGAGAATACGAATCTGCTGGTGCCTACTGACGCGGAGTTGGCCGGCAACGAGGCCGACAATCACCAGCCACAAATCTACAATCCCTTTGCCACTACGGTAGACGGAAGCGGCTTCTCCCGTCCGGCATTTCCGGGCAATCAGATTCCCACGGCCCTTATTGACCCCAGAATGGTTGCTTACGCAAAGTTTGTCTTCCCTGCGGCAGGCCCCTTTTTCGGCACCCCCAACAGCAATGGTGCGTTCCCCTCCAACGCCATCAACACCACCCCGTTGACGCAAGTCCAGAATGAGTTCGATGTCCGCGGCGACCAGACCTTCGGGGGTAAGGACTCGGCATGGTTCCGCTACAGCTTCATCAATAGCACGGTGAATCAATCGGGTGGTCTTCCCAATCTGCTTACGCATCATCCTATCCAAGCTCGCAATTGGGGGGGCAGCTACGTCCATACCTTCAGCCCCACATCGATTGTGCAGGGGCAATTTTCGCACACCACGGTCTCCGACAACTCAACCACGCGCTTTACCGCCTCGACAGCGAATATTATCTCCGCCGTCGGATTTTCTTCCGCCTTTGCCAGCGGCTTTGCTGGCCTCAATGGGGGTTCTTTGCTCGCATCTCCCGGCATCGGCAGCGGCGCCAGCGCATTGGCGAACGGCGGTGAGAGCATCGACGACACGCCTAAGGCCACAGACAGCTACGAGTATCGCGGGACCTATACGCGCATCATGGGAAACCACGAAGTCAAGTTTGGCCTAGGATGGGATACCGCTAACTTTGCCAGCCCGCTGTCCCAGATTTCCCTGAAATTTACTGCTCCGCAAACAGCTGCTCCCCAGTTTCCGGGTTTAGCCACGGGCGACCCCTTATCTTCCTTTCTCCTGAATGTTCCCTCCGGTGCGAATCGCCGCAACGTGGATGAGGTAGAAAGACCAGGCGGCCTGCTGAGCGCCTTCCTCCAGGATTCCTGGAAGGCCACGCCACGCCTCACCTTGAATTTTGGGCTGCGCTACGATTACCCCTTCCTGCCCGCGTATGGAACCAATGCGACCATCGGCAAGCAAGGTGGGATTGAAAGCGGCGACATGGATTTCGGAAACGGCACTTTTATAGTGCAAGTGTTGCCGCCCCCGTGCACCGTTCGCGGCTTTGCTCCCTGCATCCCGGGCAATGGAACCCTGCCCGATCATGTCGTGGTAAGTCCCAACCGAAAGATCACCCACAACGTCCACACCAACTACGGGCCGCGATTCGGCTTCGCCTTTAAAGCCAGCGACAAAACAGTGGTCCACGGCGCCTTCGGCATCGTCTTCGACGACTGGGCGGCAGTTACCCAGATGGCCCAGAACTTCGAGGGCGCGTGGCCTGATATCGGCCAGCAGATTCTGGCTTCCACTGCGAATCGTCCCCACCACCGCCGCGCCGACACCGACGATAAACGCCCAGGATCCCTTCGGAGGCGGCGGCGGAGGCGGACTCTTCCCGCCCGCCACACCATTCACCAACAACCAGTGGTTCTTCGATCCGCACATCAAGAACCCCTACTCTGAGCAGTACAACTTTGGCGTGCAGCAACAGTTGAGCCCTTCATTGGCCTTGAGAATGGATTACGTCGGCTCCTCGTCGCATCGCACCAACGTCGGCGGCCAATACAACACCGCTCTCACACCGGGTCCCGGCGATGCCCAACCAAGGGCGCTCTATCCCTACAGCGTTCCAACCTTCTATGACCGCAGTGTCGGCACCGGCAACTACAACGCCCTTCAGGTGCAACTGGACAAGCGCTATACCAATGGCTTCACTTACCAGATAGCCTATACGTGGTCCAAAGCGGAGGCGGAAGACGACGGCTGGTTCGGCGTGGAAGGGACAGTGGTGCAGAATCCATACGATCCCGGAGCTTCCCGCGGGTTGTCCGGGACCAATGTTCCCCAGGTGTTCTCTGCCAACGGTCTCTATGAGCTCCCTATCGGCAAAGGCAAGAGATTTTCCACCGGCAACCGCTTTGCTGATTACGCGCTGGGCAATTGGCAACTCAACAGTATTTTCACCTGGCGCAACGGGCAGCACTTACACCGTGACCGACAGCGCGGATATCGCCAACATCGGAAACACGGGCTACGAACGCGCCAACCAGGTGGGCAACCCAAATCTTTCGAATAAGACAAAAACGGAATGGTTCAATACCGCAGCCTTCGCGATTCCTGCGCAATACACCTACGGAAATGGGGGCCGCAACACTCTGCAAGCTCAGAGGTGGATCAATCTCGACTTATCTGTCATTCGCTCGTTCCCAATCAAAGAACAGTTCCATTTCGAATTCCGTGCGGAAGCCTTTAACCTCGCCAACCATCCGATCTTCGCCGCGCCGGCCTCCGATCTCAACAGCCCGAGCACTTTCGGGGCGATCGGCTTCTCCTCGTCCAGTACAGGAAACCAGGCAAACCTCAACCGAATATTACAGATGAGTGGCAAGCTCGTTTTCTGAGAGGTGGGCCGGAGCACCGACTCCGGCCCACTCGCAATTTTGCGCGATCTTCCGTGAGAGCATTTTCACTACTGGTGTAGGCAGGTAATTGTTCTCTTTCACTACACTCGCCAGTACGGTAGAAGTGAAATTGCTCTAACGCTTGAGGAAAACGTGCAACGCCACAACATCGGGAAATTTTCATCCCGCAGGAGCGCCGCTCTCGGCGGGTTCGTGCTCACGCTTTTGGTTGCGTTCCTCCCCAACACCCAGGCGCAGCAGGCAGCGGACTCGCAGGAGTTAGAGTTAGGCGTCCTCATCACCGCCCGGGCCGAAGATGCCGCCGCGATCCTCAAGCAGCTCAAAGCAGGCGCGGACTTCGGAGTGCTAGCCAGGGAAAAATCCATCGACACAACTGCAGCCCAGGGCGGATATCTGGGGCGATTGAGTCCCGCTAGTCTGCGGCCTGAGCTGGCAGACGCAGTACGCGGAATCAGTGCCGGGCAATACACAGACGTCGTCCCCATGCCCCCAGCGGGCTTCGCTATCCTTACCATCTTCCCCGCCGCCCCCCGCGCCCCCGATCTGGGTCCTCAGCGAATCCGTTCCCTGCTCGATTCAGGAGCCATTCTCGGCGACCTCAACGCTTCGGGCATGATCACAGCGGAATCAGCCTTGCTCGACTATCCGAAGCCAGATGGGTGGAACGCCGATCTGCACCAGCTCTGCGAGGTCCGGAACGGATCGTATGCCTGGGCCGTGGATCGCCAGGCGAAATTTCTGGCTGCGGCAGACGCAGATCCCGACAAAGTCTCTGCCTCCGATCGGTTCTATGGCCATGGATCCCTGGCGCAGCTTAAGGCATACGTCGGAGACATGGACAGCGCGATCCGCGAATGGACGATTCAGTACAAAATTGCTCAGTCCAGTCTCCCCGATGCGGTGAACTATATGCAGGAAACCCTGGGAGTCGCCTACCTGCACAAGTCCGAGATGGAGAACGGCGTCTATCGCGATTCAGGCAGCCAGGACATCTTCCCCCCTTTTCATCCTGGCGCGCACTACGCAAAGCAGGAAGATTCGAAGCTGGCCGTTCAGTATCTTCTCCAATGCCTGGAGCAGGCGCCGAACAACCAGGCAGTGCGGTGGCTATTGAACCTGGCGTATATGACGCTCGGCGAATATCCGGACAAGGTTCCACCGAAGTATCTGATCCCCTTGAGTGTCTTCGCATCGAAGGAGAGCGTGGGCCGGTTTACCGATGTCGCCCCTGCCGCCGGATTGAACGTCATCGCCGGAGCCGGCGGTCTGGTCGTGGACGATTTCGACAACGATGGCCGGCTCGATGTGGTCACGTCGAGCCAGGATATGTGCGACCCCATGCACTACTTCCATAACAACGGAGACGGAACCTTTACCGATCGCACCACCCAGGCTGGACTCTCGAACCAATTGGGTGGACTCAACATGGTCGCGGCCGACTACAACAACGATGGCTGCATGGATCTGCTCGTCCTGCGCGGCGGGTGGGAACTCCCCATGCGGAAATCTCTGCTGCGCAACAACTGCGATGGAACCTTCACCGACGTAACCCAGGAGAGCGGGCTGGGCCAAACCATCACCCAATCGCAAACCGCAGCCTTCGCCGATGTGGACAACGACGGCTATCTCGATCTATTTATCGGCAACGAGAACACTCCCAGCCAACTCTTCCGCAACAAAGGAGATGGGACCTTCGAGGATATCTCGCACGCCGCCGGCGTTGATCAAACAGCGTTCACCAAGGGAGTAGCTGCGGCCGATTACGACAACGATGGATTTGTCGACCTCTACGTGTCCAACACCGCCGGTGCAAATTTCCTCTACCACAACAACCATGACCGTACCTTTACCGAGATCGCCAAGCAGGCGGGCGTACAGACCCCCTACTACAGCTTCGCCACCTGGTTCTTCGATTACGACAATGATGGCTGGCCCGATCTCTTCGTGGATGACTACCTCACTTCGGTCGACGAGGTCATGCGCAGCTATCTTGGTCTTCCCCATCAAGCAGAGACGCTCAAGCTCTACCGCAATCTGCACAACGGGGCTTTCGAGGATGTGACCGCGCAGGTGGGTCTGGACAAAGTCTTCATGCCTATGGGGGCGAATTTTGGCGACGTAGACAACGATGGCTTTCTGGATATCTATCTCGGCATGGGCACTCCGTCCTTCGCGTCGCTGGCGCCGCACGTCCTCATGCGCAACAAAGACGGCAAGGGCTTCGTAGATATCACCGCCTCTTCGGGAACAGGCGAATTGCATAAGGGGCATGGGGTAGTCTTCGCCGATCTGGAGCGAACAGGTCATGAAGATATCCTTGCCCAGACAGGTGGCGCGGTGCCCGCCGATAAACACGCGATGCGTGTCTTCCAGAATCCGGGAAATGACAACGACTGGATCAACGTCCGGCTGAACGGTGTGAAGAGCAACCGGTCTGCAGTGGGGGCGCAGATCAAGATTACAGTTGAGAATGATGGGCGTGCTGCGCGGTCCATCTACCGTAGGGTGGGCGACACCAGCTCCTTCGGTGTTAACCCGCTGGAGCAACACATCGGTCTGGGCCACGGTGCGCGTATTGTTGCTTTGGATGTGTGGTGGCCTGCGACCAATACCAGGCAGCAGTTTAGCCATGTGGGCAAGAACCAATTCATTGCCATCCAGGAATTTGCAAAGGACTATACGAAGCTCAAGCGGCAGGCCGCTCGATTGGGAGAGAATAAGGTAGCTGCCGTGGCGAAGTGATTCGTGGAGGTGAGCCGAGCGATGAAGGTTGCGGCGATTTTGTTATCGGTAGCGTTGTTCGCAGGCTCTCGGGTCCTGGCTCTGGAGGAGCATCCCGCCAAAGGACTCGTGCTCAAGGTGGACGTGGAGAACCGATCGGTCGTCGTGTCCTGCGATAGCATCCCCGGCTACATGGACGCGATGGAGATGCCCTTCGCGGTGCAGGAGTCCAAGACGTTGGCGGCCTTGAAGCCGGGGATGACTGTGCGCTTTACCATGGTCGAACGTGCGAACGTTGTCTACGCAGAAAACATCCATGCGGGTACAGCAGCAAACTTCGAACCCGAGCCGGTTGAGGCGGGTGAGCTTTCCGCGTTGCATCGGGCTATGGACCCATCGACCGTTGCCAAGATCGTAACTGTCGGGCAACAGGTGCCAGACTTCGCGCTGACTGACCAGGCCGAGGCGCAAATCCGTCTCTCCCAACTGGAAGGTAAGGTTGTCGCGCTCACTTTTGGTTACTCGCGCTGCCCCAATCCGAACTATTGCCTGCGTCTCTCCAATAACCTGGCCACCGTGGAAAAGCGCTTTCACGACCGCGCCGGACGCGATCTGGTTCTGTTAACGATCATGATCGATCCCGACCATGATCAGGGCGCCACCTTGGTCCAGTACGCCGGCGCCTTCAAGGCCAATCCCGAGGACTGGCATTTTCTCACCGGATCGCTCCCCCAGATCAAGCAGGTCGCCGGCATGTTCGGCATGAATTTCTGGAGCGACGAGGGTTTACTCACCCACACGCTGCATACCGTGGTCATCGATCGCCAGGGGCGCCTGGCAAGCAACATCGAGGGCAACCAGTTCACTGCAAAACAGCTTGGAGACCTGGTGCAGACGGTGATGGATCGCACCGAATGAATGTGAGTATGCGGCGCCCAGTTGTTGCCCTCGTCTGCCTGGTGCTCATCTCCTGCGTACACTCCGCCGCTCGGCAAGGAAATGAGTCTCAGGACACGACCCCCAAGATTGAAATGAATGTCAACCGGCTCGTGGTGCCGGTCGTGGTCCGCGATCAGCAGGGCCACACAGTGGGCGACCTGAAGAAGGAGGACTTTCAAGTCTTTGACAACGGCAAGCCGCGAGTTGTCTCCGGATTCACGGTTGAGAAACGCGGGCCACGAGAGTCAAATCAAGGGAGCAACAGGGAAAGCGGTGTGCAGCCGCCGGTTCCAAACAATAGGGCATTGCCCGCGCCAAAGCGCTTCATCGTCTTGCTTTTTGACGATATGAACCTCACCTTCGAAGATTTGGCGCACGCCAAGAAGGCCGGGCTTGAGGCGTCGGAAGGGGCGCTGGCCGACTCGAATATCGCCGTCGTGGTCTCAACCTCTGAAAAAACGAACAGCGGTTGGACACGCGACCCCGCCAAGTTGCGGGACGCGATCGCGAGCCTGGAAGCACAACGCGTCTACCGTCCTGACGATACCGAATGTCCGCAAATCGATTACTACCAAGCCGACCTAATCGTGAATAAGAACGACGCCACGGCACTCGCGGATGCGGTTGCGCAGATTGTGAGTTGTCACCCGGCCCTCGGCGCCACGCCGGCCAAACCCGATGACATCTCAAACTTGAACCTGGCCACGCAAGACGCGCCTACGCTTATGGCAAAAGCGGCTGCCAATCGAGTTCTGAGTCTTGGCAGACGCGATATTCAGGTAACGTACGGAACTATGACCCAGATTTTGGGTAGAATGGCCACCCTTCCCGGACAACGCGTGCTGATCCTGGTGTCATCCGGCTTCCCTCAACTACAACAGGAACTGTGGGCCGGGGAGTCACAGATTCTCGACCTTGCCGCACGGTCCAATGTAACCATCAGCGCTCTTGATGCACGCGGGTTATACACAACCTCTCTGACCGCCAGCGACCACAACTCCGTGGGGAGCCCGCACTTTCGTAGCGACGCCATGGCGAGCGCTGGGGATACCATGGCGGAACTCGCCGACGGGACCGGGGGTACTTTGTTCCACAACAGCAACGATCTGGATGCCGGATTAAAGGGCCTGATAGAGGCGCCGGAGGTCGTATATGTGCTCGAACTTTCACTGGACAAGGTGAAGCCCGACGGCATCTATCATTCCCTGAAAGTGAACGTGGATCGGGAAGGCGCGCAGTTGCAGGCGCGTCGCGGTTATTTTATGCTCAAGCCGGAGAAAAACAAGAAGTAGTATCGCTCTCCGTTTGCGAGATGCCTGCACTACTTCGGCACCGGCTTGTCGGTCAGAATCTTTATCGTCGAGCCGAAGCGATGGTAGCCGGTAAACAGAATTATGTTCAACCACTCGGTCGGCGCGTCTGAGAGATTGGCTTGTGCGGGAGCGGTAGCTTCGTAGAGGGCAACGCTTCGCACCGGGCAAATGAACCTGTTATCGCCGATCTGGACCGGCCCATACTCCACCAGAATGGAGGCCCGCTGGAACGGGGCGCTCCCTTTCGCGTCGGCTTCGATGGTGATGCGGAGGATGGTCCCGGTGGCTGGGTCCAGCCAGAGCGAGCCGTGATAACCGGGCTTGGTGATGGTGGGCGTGATATCGGAAGAGTGGCCGCTCAGCTGGGGTCCGATTCCTGCAACGCCTTGGCGGCCTGTGAGGTTGGCGTATTCCGCGACGGGCTGCTGATAGCCGGTTACCTCGTAGCTCGAGGCGGATTTGGGCACCGAATACCGGAAGACCGCCGCCGGGTCACCTGCGATCTGTTCCCAGTGGCTCCATGTGACCTTTCCTTTGCTTGAGTCGGCAAGGATCATCCCCAGCGTGGAGCCAAACTCGCCGTTAGAGATCAGCCCAGATTGCTCCTGCCAGACAGCGGACGGCAGCCTGCCCCGCTCGTCCCAGACAGAGATCTCCCGGTTAGAAGTGTCCACCAGGTGTAGCCCCAAACGCACCGGCCAACCACCTTTCTTCAGCTCGTCCGGGCTGTCATCGTAACGGCGGAGGGACCGGGTGGCCAGGAAGTTGGGCAGCCGCGGCAACGTGCGTGCGACATAGTTTCGCGTAACCTCGAGCATCCGCTGCTGGGTGGAGTCGTCGGGAACGGATGTACCCGGCAGCTCGCGAGCGGGCGGATCGAGGAACGCCGACTCTTCAGCCAGCAATTGCAGGGCCAACGCTGCCTGGGAACCCGTATCAAGATGCGCGTTGAGCCGGCCCAGAGTAGGCTCGGTTAGACGCTCGGAAAGTTTCATGCTGGCAATTTGGCGCGCAACCTCTACGTCCGGCTTGTGTGCGGCGCTGATGGTGGCCAGCGCCTCCTCCAGTTGGGCAACGGTGACACGCTTTGCAGCCCAGGCGGGAAGCGCCATGGCTGTCAAAAGCCCAAGAAGAATGAACTTTCCCATAGCGCCGCCCCTCCCACGCCCGGATTGCCTGCTAAAGGGATGACATGCCGGCCGCTCTTTCTCCTAGCCCAAACAATTGCTTTTCACCAGTCAGAGAGGCTCTCGCGAGTGAGCGCGAGGACCGAAGATTTCTGCTGCGGAGAATACACTTCCCGAGCAGATCGATGCAACGCGATAGATAGGCCATCAGGCAAGGTTTGCTCCATCTCCATATCCACACTCCCCCCTCCTCTTGTGGGGATGATCGGCGATAGGTTCCAGGACGTAGCGCAGATAGAGTTCCGGATCCAGCCCGTCGGAGCACCGTTGTCATTTACCGCCAGGGCGCCTGGCAACAGCAATCCACCTGATTGGCTCGGCCAGCAACCCCGATTAGGCACAGATCCGCCTGATCACTCGAGCTGTATCCGTATGTAAGTACCAGTGCAAGTTACTTATCGGCGAGCGATAGGCGGGCCATGATTCCGTGGTCCACGCCGCTTTTCGAGACACATGGAGCGAAGTCTCTTTTCCTGCTGGGGTTTGCCGCTCACGGTTGGAAAGAGGTACCTCAGGGGCTAAAGCCCTCATCACCGCCGCAATTACGGCACGGCTGAACAGGTTGCGGAAAAAGTCGGATTGGGCAGGAACGCATACACCAGGGGCTAAAGCCCACGATGATTTCATTGCGTCTGCGCCGGGGATAAATCCCCGGCCTACCAAAAAAACGAGTCTTCCGCAGCCTGTGAAGCGGTGCCCTTCGTTCAGCAGCGCAACTCGAAACTCGCCCCACGGGAAAAGCTTTCTCCGCGCCATGAAAGCTAGGAAAATAAATAAGATCCCGTAACTCCTACTGGTAACTTTGCCAGTAACTTACTCTGGTAAGTTACGATAAGCATCGTGATTGACAAGAAAAGTAAGTGGGGCTGTAAGAGTCTGCCGCTTCTGACTAATCAGAATGCGGTCCGACTTACGACATAGTAAAGGCAGAAACTCTGGCTAACCTGTGTAAATAAGACAGGACTCGCTACCCGATCCTGTAATTTTTCCCATAAACAGCTAAGAATCATGAGGTTACGGTCTATACATTTGCGCTTTTTCGGGAAAACGGTTATAAAGTGATTCGAGTTAATTACTCAACTTAGTTAGTAACTTTTGTGCCTGACTGGGGAAATCAGCAAGGGCGATTCCTTCAGGTACCGACCTTACCGTCTCAACGCGTACTCCCCGGCCCTGGGACTCGCGGAGATAGAACTGTGTCATACCACTGAATTCTTCCTGCCTCGAAGCGCTTAGAAATTTTAGATCGAGGTAATCATGATCGCTAAAAAATCCGGGGCTACTTTTGCCCTGTTGTTCGCCCTTTCCTTCGCTGTCACGCAGCGCATTCACGCTTCCACCATCACCCTAGTGCCCTCCGAAGTTCAGACTCAAATTCAGGCGTCTATCAACAACAGCCATGCCGGGGATACGATCGCATTTCAAGCGGGGACATACAATCTGTCGCACCTGAGACTGCAACCCGGGCGCAGCTATCTCGGTGCGACAAACGGCCAGACAATTATTCACGGGAATGGCGGCTATTCGGTTATGGATTTCTATGGAACGGGCCTGACTGTACAGCATTTGATCTTTGACGGGGGTGGGCTCTATCTTGGCGGATCAGCATCCGGGGCAAAGATCGAATACAACACATTTCGGAACATTTCGTATGGGCCAAATGGGACCACCGAATTTGGAAATTGGACTTCGACCGTGGGGATCTTCATCGATAGCAGTGTGTCGAACTCCGATATCTCTTACAACACCTTTCAAAACCTTTCGTCGCAAATTCTGCACCAGAGTACCGACAAAAATCTTGGGGTCGCTGGAATTTTCGGCTATGGCTTTTCGAACACAACCATCACCTACAACACCTTCGACACGGTGAACGAGGGCATAAAGGTCTTCTTCGATCATGCTGACGGTAAGAATGTCCACGTCAACCACAATACCTTCACCAACGTCCACCGCATGGCGATCGAGATGCAGGATTCGAGCACCAGCGGCCTCGAAGTGGCGTACAACAATGTGTCAAAACCCCTTGCTCCGTGGAAGCTCACGTTCGGTATATCGGTTCCTGTGGGGGGCTCCAACACCACCGTTCATGACAACATCATTGATGACCAGCTTCAGAGTGTGTGCGGTCCGGGCTGCTGGGTTGGCATAGGGCTCGAAGTCGCAGGCACCGCGACCAAGGTCACCAACAACACGGTAAGGGGATACTGGGCCGCCGGCATTGCGGTTGGTACGTCAACCAATATGCTGGTTGAAAACAATGTGATATGCGGACCCGATATGAAGAATATCTTCGTCAGCAATGAAACTTCGTCACATCCAGGCGAGGTGTTCACGAACAACATAACGTCAACGGCGACTTACTGCTCGAAGTAAGTTGAGCGTTGCTTTGCAGAAGGACGTGGAGTGGGAGCGGCGCGTACGGAGCTTCCACTCCACGTTTCTATTTGCGCGTGGGCTTATCCTTGATGCCTGGCAGCGCTAAAGGACGAGCGGCTATCGAGCGGCACTGACGAGCATGAACGGGTCGGGGGCAACGCTGCAGGCACCCGGTGACTCGGCCCGCCAAGTGGCTCCGTCCGCATAGGTCAGCGAGTTCAAATCGACCGAGGTCACCGAGGCGAAGCGGCTGAGCGAAAGATCACTCGAAGCGCGACTGTTCCCCTTAACGTCTAACACGACACTCACCTTCCTGGAGAGATCGGGAGTGGGTTCGCCGGCCAGGGGAACGAATCTGCCCCGATGACTCAAGCCGTGGACGGTAATTTGCGCCTTCACAATTTCCCGGGTTGAGGGATTGTCCACGGTGAACTGGATTGTCTGTTCCTGAACGGCCGGGGCGGGACGCGCAAAGGGCCCGTACTCCACCTCCCTTTTAAGAAAAGACGACCCATGATTGACTTGCAGGCCGACAGGACAATCGCCGCGGAGCGTGGGTACATGGGAGAACGACAGCGATGCGGGGTTTGCGCTGCGGTGCAGGACGGTGTCCTGGCCGATGGCGCAGGTGGTCGCAAGCGCGATAGCAAGCGGCAGGATAGAGACTGGTTTCATATAAGCCCTCAGTCCGTACAAATCGATGTAAACACGGTACTCCGGTTGATTTTTGAGTACAAGAGTTTGAGCACGAAGACGGGATGCCAAGCGCCTAGCGGCGCGCCAAGTTCGGGTTCTCCGTCATCGGGGAGAGCCAACCGGAGGGTTCAAGTCAAGGGTTCTGTGCGGAGGCCGGGGTGCAGCATGGTTACTTTAGATTGCTGCTTTTCCGGTGTTTCAGCCGTTGTCCGCTGCTCTGCTAAGTCGCAGCACATCTGTGCTTTCCGAACGAATGCGGTAATTCGGGGGAGTGCCGGATAGCCGTTCCGTCGTTATTGATAGTCCGAAAGTGATACTCCCAGAACGATACACGTTGAGTAGGATGGGGCCAATCGATGCCCTTTCTCCCGGAGAAAGATCCGGGCGGTGCTCGATGAAGTTCAACCTACGGGAATGAGGTCTAAATAAGATGCGTTTTCTTCCGACATGTGCCCTGCTCTTGTCTCTGTCTGCCATACCAGGTTTCTGCCAGAGCCACAGCGCCGCCAACACCAATACCAACACCGCGCTACCTGCGAATGCGAACGATGCGTCCGTAGACTATGCCGCGCTGCGCGAACGGCTCGCTGAGCAGAACAAGGTTTTGACAGACCAGGTCAACTCCCAGCGCTCCATCGTCAAGAAGAACCAGGAACTGCTGAAAGAAGCACAGAAGCTTGACGCCTCCAACAAGAAGCTGATGGAAGAGAAGAAGAAACTGGAGACCGAAAACGTGGATCTCGAGAAGCAACGGATGGCGCTGAAGTCTTCCCAGAGCCAGACGCAAACTGCTCAGGTCTCAAACTAAGAGCGAGTCGCCTCGGTTAGACGACTTACTTCGCCGGGCTTCCCTGATGGTGGGAAGCTCGGGAACGCAGAGCTTGCTCTGCGGACACGGTCTTCTCGTAGCAAGCCCCCCCGACCTCAGACCTGGGTATTCGACAGATCGGGACTGTTGCCGGCGTAAGCCACAGCAGTCCCGATTTCATTTCAGACCGATCCATTCGTTCTAAGAATGAACGGTCCCAGGTAGCCGGGAATAGACGGCGCTGAAACAGAGTTCTACTTTAACCGTCTTCATCAGTTTGCAAATGGCTGCAACGCAAGATTGAAGAATTCCCTGAACGACCCTGGTAGCTGATCATTGCCTTCTGCGCATTGATTGTCTGCGCATGAGCTGCCCCGCACACCGAGACTTGGGCCGCGCTTTTCCGATCAAACGAATAGATTCGTGTCCACGAAGAATCTCCCGGGCATTCATCTCATCCCTGCCGAACTGCTGTCCCGCGTCCACGTGCCTCATCCGCCTCATGAGTGCATCGAAGCTTTGTGTGTCCCCGGAACTGGCAGTGAACTGGGCGAGCCACTGGCGAAATACGGCGTTTAACGTCGTTTGTTGCGCGCGGGCGACCGATCTCGCGCGTTCGATCAAATCTTCGTCTGCGCTGAAAGTGATATTTTTCATACGAACATAGACTGTACGAAAACAACATTCACCTAGGTTGGCGTTTTGTCATGAACAAGCGCATACGATTACCTACTTGGCGCACTGATTTTGCCTGATATATAGTTCGGTCGGCTACAAACGGGCTTCGACGGCTCGAAGTAGGCGATCGCTGAGGTAACAAGCAAATGATGGAGTTGCTTCCCTTGCCTTCTCTTATCTCCCGTCCTTCCTCGAAAGGAAATGCGGTACCCAAATCCAGGTGAATGGCCTATGAATCGAAGATCATTACTCAAGCTTGGCGGACTGTTCGCCGTCACCCTTCCGGCGCTGGCATTTCAGGAAGAAAAGAGCAAGCTAAAGATCACTGGTGTACGCGTGGTTCGGACCCGCCCCAGGCACCCGGTGCCCAGCTATACTCCTGCGCCGGGATCGTGGTCGACCGGCGGCGTGGAAGTTGCCAATCCCATGTCGATTTACCCGGCGTACAAGGCCACCCGATCGCTATGGAACCCCGACCCAGGAAAGCTGGAAGGATTTACGGTCGAAATCTCCACCGACAAGGGAGTGACCGGGTACGGAACCGGCGGAGCGGGCGGCGGCGAGGTGGTTGAGCAGCACCTGGTGAAGTTGCTGCTGGGGGAGGATCCATTCAACGTCGAACGTCTCTGGGACATTATGTACCGCTCTACCCTGCCCTACGGCCAGGCCGGCATCGCAATCAACGCCATCAGCGGAGTCGATCTGGCGCTTTGGGACGTGATTGGTAAATCGCTGAACCTTCCGGTCTACGAACTACTCGGCGGCCAGACCAAGCCGCGGATTCCGGCCTATTGCACCGGTAACGACATCGAGCAACACATCAAGTTTGGCTACAAACGGGTGAAGATCGCTATTCCCGTATGGTCCGGCCGATGGTTGGGAAGGGCAGCAAAAAAATCTGGAGCTGGTAAAGAAGACGCGGGCACAACTGGGGCCGGAGGGCGACCTGATGCTCGATTGTTATATGGCCTGGAACGAGCAGTACACGATTGAAATGGCGGCGCTGGTCGAGCCCTATCGCGTCTATTGGATGGAAGAATGCCTGCAGCCGAGAGACTATGAAGGGTTCGGCCGGCTGAGCGCGGAGATAAAATCCACCCGCATTGCCACCGGCGAGCACGAGTATACGCGGTACGCCTTCCGGCAACTGTTAGACCATCGCGGAGCCGCGATCTGGCAACCCGACATCCACTGGTGCGGCGGAATGACGGAACTGCGACGCATCGGCGCGCTGGCGGCGGCCTATGACATTCCAGTGATTCCGCACGGAGGCGGCGCCTTCGATTCCATTCACTTCATCCTGGCGACGCCGAACAGTCCCTGGGCAGAGATGTTTATGCCTCCTCCCGGCGGCCCTGATGAAGTCTACCGGCGGTTCGAAGAAGACAACCATATTACTCGGGGGCCGGAAGGAATCTATGCTCGTCCATCGGATGCCCCGGGGTTGGGCTGGGATATAGAAGTGGTTTAGGCAGTTACAGGGTCTGCGCCGGGTCGCAAAGGATATTGCCGCTGTTCCATTTGAGGGCGCCAGGGAGCCCCGGGGCGGGGATGAGGACCGAGGCAAAATGAGGTGAGTTGGGATGTACTCCGGCGACCAACGTCAACAGATCGAACCAAGGGGTGAGTCCCAGGCGGTTTAAAGTAGGAGATCATACGATATGAGTGAAATCAGCGACACAGATCTTCTGCAACAGTTCGCAAGTGACAACTATTCCGGCATTTGTCCTGAGGCATGGGCGGCCATGGATGTTGCCAATCGCGGCCATGTCTCCGGATATGGCGACGATCCATGGACGGCGGCCGCGGCCGATGCCTTCCGGGAATTGTTTGAGACCGATTGCGAGGTCTTCTTTGCCTTCAATGGCACCGCCGCAAACTCCCTGGCGCTTGCTTCGCTTTGCCAGTCGTATCATGCTGTCATTTGCTGTCAATCGTCCCACGTAGAGACCGATGAATGCGGCGCCCCGGAGTTTTTTTCCAATGGCTCCAAGCTGGTAGTAGCCGAAAGCAGTGATGGCAAGTTGACGCCGGAGGCCATTCACCAGATCGCAACCAACCGGACGGACATTCATTTCCCTAAGCCTCGTGCGGTCACGATCAGTCAATCCACAGAAACAGGCCGTGTCTATACCGTCGAAGAGCTACGCGCGATCTCTTTCGTCTGCGAACAACACGGGTTACGGCTCCATATGGACGGGGCGCGTTTCGCCAATGCCTGCGCGAGTCTTGGCTGTTCCCCGGCGGACCTTACCTGGAAGAGCGGCGTTGATGTGCTTTGCTTCGGTGGGACCAAGAACGGGATGGCGGTCGGGGAAGCGATTCTGTTCTTCAACCCCAAATTCGCTGAAGACTTTGACTACCGTTGCAAGCAGGCTGGGCAACTCGCTTCCAAGATGCGCTTTCTTGCAGCTCCGTGGGTGGGCATGCTCGAAAGCGGCGCATGGCTGCGCAATGCAGCTCACGCGAACGACTGTGCCCGCTATTTGGCAGATTGTGTCGAGGGTATTCCAGGCATCCACGTCGTTGCGCAACCGGAAGCCAACGCGGTGTTCGTCCATGCCTCTGACGAGATCCTCGAGGCGCTGCGCCGGCGGGGTTGGAAGTTTTACACGTTCATTGGAGGCGCTGCGCGGTTCATGTGCTCATGGGATACAGATCGCAAACGGATCGATGAGTTTTGCCGCGATATGCGAATCTGTGCGGAATCGATTTTGGCTACCAGATCTCGAGGCTGAGACCCCTGGCTGCCTTGTAAAGGCAATGAGTTCAAAATCCGCGCGGTCGGACGTTACCAGTCGCGCTCCGTGGGAGCGCGCTGTTAAAGCGATCAGCACGTCGAAATGAAGATTCCGCAACTTCTCGGGTGCGAAGCCTCGATCCTTTCGGATCTGCCTTAAAAGTTCGCCTGAGTTCAGCCAGTTTTGCTTTGTCGGTACTAATATTGGATGGTTTTTCTCCAAGGCTCGCAGGTAAGCCAGCTCCGATGGTTGGCTGGCTCCCCTCCACAACTCAGCCAGAACGACCGAAGAAGTCCTCATCAGTCCCGTGAGCGAATCAATTCGTCCTCGTGACGTGCATTTCGCAATAATCAACAAAGATCGATGTGTCCAGAATGATAAGATTACTCAACGTAACCGTCGAAGGAGAGCTTGCCTGCACTTTTCTTCATGAGGTCTTTAGAGCGCCTAAGCGCGACAATTTCCCGGAGTGCGACGTGAACAGCCTCGGTTCGGGATTTCACCTCAAGGATCTTGACGGCCTCGTCAGCGAGTTGGGTGTCGAGGCGGATGGAGGTCATTTTGACAGCCATGTTGGGCGTCGCTCCTATATTGACATTATGCCATCGATGTGTATACAGGACAATTTACTCGGTCAACGATCCACCGCCACAGTGACTAGATTGAGAGGTAAGAGTTGCGGGGACGAGTCCGTGGAATCCCACATTCTCGCCAGAAACCAGCGAGATGTGGGGCACCCAGGATTTGTGGCTGGGATAGAGTTTCAGATCCTAGTGATGCAATGCACGCTGCAAGACTTCAGCCAGATGCACAGCCTTCCGTCCTGTTGCTTGAAATATCTGCTCGCGGCAACTGAAACCGTCGGAAACAATGAGTGTATCCGTATCCGCCTGCCGTACCGCCGGCAAGAGTACGCGTTCACCGATGGCTTGCGACACGGCATACTTCTCTTTCGCAAAACCGAAGGGCCCTGCCATTCCGCAGCAGCCGGCGTCGAGCGACTTGAGGTCAGAACCCATTTTGCGCAGCAGTGCCTCTTCGTCGGTCATCCTCATGATTGCCTTTTGATGACAATGCCCGTGGAGCAGCAGCTTTTGCGAGAGTTGCGGTGGCTGATAACCAGGAGCATGGTGTTGCAGGAATTCGCTAAGCAGGAAAGTCTGGCGGCGCAAGCGGTCTGCGCGCGCATCCTCCGGAAGCAGGTTTCGTAATTCGTCGCGGAATACCGAAGCACAGCTCGGCTCCAGAACTACGATGGGGAGCCCTGCGTCGATCTCGCGCGCAAGTACCTGCAAAATGCGCTCTAGATATTGCCTAGCCCTGGCAAGCATGCCGAAGTCATACAGCGGCCGTCCGCAACAAAGGTGGTCTCGCGCGACCATCACGTTGAAACCGGCGTGCGTAAGTACTTCCCAGGCGGCCTGGCTGGTCTCAGGCCGGTAATAGTTATTGAACGTGTCCGCCCACAGAACCACGCTCCCACCAGAAGCAAGAACCCGATGCTTGCGTGCCCACTGCTGAAAGCTGACGGCAGCGAGACGCGGCATCTGCCGTTCGGGAGCCATGTCCAGCGCTTTTTGTATCAGGCGCTGCGAAGCGTTTGTGGCGAAATTGACCAACCCCGGCGCCTGCGACCCGAGCTTCGCCCACTGATCGATCATGCCGAACGCATACGCATGCAGTGGGCGTCGCTTATCCTCGTAGTAGTGAGATAAGAACTCAGCCTTGTAGGTAGCCAGATCGACGTTTGCCGGGCATTCTGATTTGCAGGCCTTGCATGCCAGGCATAAATCGAGCGCCTCCTTTACCTGTTCGTTCTTCCAGCTACCGCCCACCACTTCACCCTGTAGAACTTCGAAGAGCATATGTGCGCGGCCGCGTGTACTGTGCTCTTCTTCCAGCGTCACCATGTAACTGGGACACATGGAACCGGTGTCAAGCTTGCGGCATGCTCCGAGCCCGATGCAGCGCGCGGCAGCGTTGGCAAATGAGCCGCCATCCTCAATGAATTTGAAATGGGTTTGCGGTTGCAACGGTTTATAGTCCGCGCCCAGGCGGAGATTCTCAGTCGGCAAATAGGCGTCCACAACCTTGTGAGGATTGAGTTTGTTCTGCGGATCCCAGATCGCCTTGAATTGGCGAAACGCGTTCATCAGTTCGGGCCCGAACATTTTGGGTAGCAAAGAGCCACGCGATTGACCGTCGCCGTGTTCGCCGGAGAGCGAACCCCCGTAGCTCACCACCAGGTCGGCAGCCTTCTCGACAAATTCACCGTATTTGCGAATGCCTGCTTCACTCTGCAAATCAAAACTGACGCGCATGTGGATGCATCCGTGCCCGAAATGCCCGTAAAAGGCGCCCACATAGCCGTATTGATCCATCAGGGCGCGAATATCGCGCAGATAGGCGCCGAGCTTTTCAGGCGCTACGGCGGCATCATCCCATCCTTCCCATTGCGGCGCTGCGCCCGGCGCGAAGGCTGCCGCCCTCGGCCCCGACTCGCGCAGTTGCCATACATGTCGCGCTTCCGCTGGTGTGTAGAGCCGAGTGTTGGGTGCATCGGGCACTTTCTTCAGCGCATCCATCAACTGCTGGGCCAGATGCCGTGCATGGTCCGCATCGTCGGAACCGAATTCAACCAGCACGATGCCGCGGCCCTGCGGAAGCAACTCAAGGTTGGGAGCACCCTTGCGCCGCAGTCCATCCACGATGCTCCCCTCGAACCCTTCAAAGCCGATGGGTTCAAAGCTGAGAATCTCAGGAACATGGTCCGCCGCGACAAACGCATCGTGATAGCCGATCCCCACCAGGGCGCGATACTGCGGGCTGGGGATCAGCCTTACCCTGGCTTCGAGCACGGTTACGCATGTGCCCTCAGTCCCTACCAGCGCGCGAGCCACGTTGAAACGCTCGGGCAGCAGGTCATCGAGGTTGTATCCAGAGACGCGCCGGGGAATTTCCGGAAAGCGTGCCCGAATGTGATCCGCATATTGGTTGCCGAGGGCACGCAGCGCGGCGTAAATTTCCGCGCGGCGCCCTCCTTCGCGAAGTATGCGATCCAGATCGCCGGCACTCCTCGGACCCACCGTCATCTGCGTCCCGTCGTAAAGCAGGATCCGCAGCTCCTCGACATTGTCGACCGTCTTGCCCCCCAGCAAAGAGTGAGTGCCACAGGAATTGTTTCCGATCATGCCGCCGATGGTGCAGCGATTGTGGGTAGAAGGATCGGGAGCGAACGTGAGCTTGTGCACCTCAGCCTGGTTGCGGAGCGTGTCGAGCACCACTCCTGGCTGCACCCGGGCAAACTTTTGCTTGGGGTCGAGCTCGAGGATGCGATTCATGTACTTGGTGAAATCGAACACCACGGCGACGTTACAGCATTGGCCAGCTAGGCTGGTGCCTGCTCCGCGGGCCAGAACCGGGGCTCCATATTTGCGGCAGACGGCCATGGCGGCAGCCACGTCCTCAGCATCACGAGGGACAACCAATCCAATAGGAATCTGGCGGTAGTTTGATCCGTCGGTGGAGTACATGGCGCGGCTTCCGCGATCGAAGCGAACTTCACCCTTGATGTTTTGCTTTAAGTCTTTCCCGAGCGCCGCGGCCTGAGGAAAGGGATCAACGGGCTTGGCATGCGAACTCAGCGGAAGCGGTGCGAGGGTATCCATGCTAGTGGCCGGCGGGCGCCAGGGACTGTAGCGCAGCCGTAACGCCGCCTGACTGGTGCGGCACTCCGGCCAGGCGAAGGCCCATCTCGACTCCGCTCAGCGTGCCCGCTAGCATCAAATCGTTGAAGCTGCCGAGATGCCCGATGCGAAACACTTTGCCGGCAAGTTTGGAGAGGCCGGCTCCGAGCGACATATCAAAATTTTCGAGGATCACGTTCCGCAAGCGATCCGCATCATGCCCTTCAGGCATGAACACGGCGGTCAGCGCGCTCGAGTACTCGCGTGGATCTTCGCACACAATTTCCAGACCCCAGGTTCGCACCGCCGTACGGGTCGCTTCGGCGTGGCGGTTGTGGCGGTGGAATACATTGGGCAGGCCTTCTTCCTGCAGCATGGCCAGAGCCTCGCGCAAACCATACAGCAGCGTGGTCGCGGGAGTGGTGGGGAAGAAGCCGTTGCGATTGGGGCCCAGCATCTCCTGCCAATCCCAATAAGAACGCGGTAATTTTGCGCTCTTGTTGGCGACCAGCGCTTTTTCAGAGATGGCGTTAAAACCCAGGCCCGGGGGCAGCATCAGGCCCTTCTGCGAGCCGGCCACGGTCACATCGACTCCCCACTCGTCGTGGCGATAATCAATAGAGCCGAGGGAAGAAATGGTATCCACCATTAATAGCGCCGGATGCTTGGACAGATTCATCTGCTGCCGTATGTCGGGGATGGAGGTGGTCACCCCGGTTGAAGTTTCGTTGTGGACTACCATCACCGCTTTGTAGGTATGGTCCCGATCGGCGCTTAAGCGGGAAGCTAGTTCTGTTACAGATACGCCCCTCCGCCAGTTGCCGGGCACGTAATCCACCACTAGGCCGAACCGCTCTGCGAGTTTCCGCCAGAGTTGCGAAAAATGTCCGGTCTCAAACATCAGCACTCGATCACCCGCGGAGAGCGTGTTTACGATGGCTGCTTCCCATCCGCCCGACCCTGACGACGGATAGATGACGACCGGACCAGTGGTTTGAAACACGGGGCGCAGATTCTCGAGCACCTCGGAGCCCAGGCGGGAAAACTCCTGGCTGCGGTGATCGATGACGGCTCGATGCATCGCACGCTGGACGCGATCGGGGACGTTGGTGGGCCCGGGGATTTGCAGGAAGTGGCGGCCGCTGTGTATCAAGATGACCGGATTCTAATTGATTGCGGGCAGCATTCGCGACCATCTATAGTGGAAGCCCGTGTCCTCGACCATGCAGCGCCGGGACTTCCTGAAGCTCAGCGGCGCGATCACAGCCCTGAGTCTCACCCATCGCGCGCTAGCCGGCACCAGCCAGCGGATATTCATCATTGTGGAAGGGGGCAACCCCTGTGCGTTGGGTGATCCGATCGGTTGGGCCGCGGGCCAGCTGCGGGCCGCTATCGTGGCCAAGGGCGCAATCTGCGAAATTGTCCAGTCTCCGGAACAAGCTGACGGGTCCACCTTTTCCATCTTAGTGACTAGCCCGGCGTCGGATCTGGCACGGAACTTTCCTCAGGGAGGCACGCTCACCAGCATGGAGAGCATCCGTCTTGTTCCCGGGCGACTGATTGGAGCTCCTGCGATCCTGCTCTCCGCCATCGGCCAGAGGGGGTTCGTCTACGGGCTGCTCGAGTTAGCCGAACGGGTTCAATTCAATTCCGATCTGGCAACGGGCTTGCATTTAGCGGCTGCGATCGAGGAACACCCTGCTAACCAGGTGCGCAGCATCTCGCGTTTGTTCTGTAGCGAGATCGAAGATAAGCCGTGGTATTACGATCAAGCCTTCTGGCGAAGCTATCTGGATGTGCTCGCAGCCAGCAGGTTCAATCGCTTCAACTTTACGTTTGGGTTAGGTTATGACTTTCCTCGCGGAGTCACCGGCGACTACTTTCATTTCGTTTACCCGTATCTGGTCGAGGTGCCTGGGTACGATGTGCGGGTGGTGCGGCTGACCAATGAGGCGGGAGAGCAGAACCTGGCGCCCTTTACTGCAGAAGAACGGGAAAAGAATCTGCAGACGTTGCGTTTTATAGCTGCTGAAACGAGCAGGCGGGGTCTTGAGTTTCAGCTCGGGATCTGGACCCATGCTTACGAATGGACAGACAGCCCCCATGCGCATCACCGGATCGAGGGCTTAACACCGGCAACGCATGCTGCCTATTGCCGGGATGCGCTGAGCATGATTCTGAAGGCGTGCCCGCAGATTCAAGGGTTGACGCTTCGCGTACACGGGGAGAGCGGGATTCCTGAGGGCAGCTATCCATTCTGGAAAACACTGTTCGAGGCAATTTCCGGGTGTGGCCGCAAGATCGAAATCGACATGCATGCCAAGGGTGTGAATCAAACCATGATCGACATGGCCACGGCAACCGGCATGCCGGTCAAGCTGGGGGCTAAGTACTCCGCGGAACACCAGAGCCTTGGTTACAACCAGGCAGACATTCGTGAGTTGGAGATACCGCAGCCTGAGCGCATGGAGAGCGGCGTCTTCAGCGTCAGCAATGGCGAGCGCCGATTTACCCGATATGGCTATGCTGACTTTCTGCAGCACGGCCGGCATTACGATTTGCTGTTTCGCCTGTGGCCTGGAACACAGCGGCATTTGCTTTCCGGCGATCCGGAAATGGCCGCGGCTTTCGGACGCACTTCCAGCTTTTGCGGTGCGGTCGGGCTGGATATTATGGAACCGCTTACCTTCAAGGGACGCGAGGGGTCCGGCCTGGCCGGTGGCCGGTGTGCTTATGCGGACCTATCGCTCACTCCGAAAGCGGGCGATTGGGAAAAGTTTGAATACTTCTATCGCGTGTGGGGACGATGCCTCTATAACCCTGACGCTGATCCGGAAAGCTGGCGCCGATACCTGACGAGCAACTTTGGCGCTGGGGCGATCCCAGTCGAAACTGCTTTGGCCAATGCCAGCCGCGTTCTGCCGCTGGTGACCTCGGCGCATTTGGCTTCGGCTTCCAACCATGCGTTTTGGCCTGAAATTTACGACAACATGCCGATTGTTCTGGGAAGTGAGGCTTCGCCCTATAGCGACACACCTACTCCCAAGTGTTTCGGAACCGTAAGCCCGCTCGACCCACAACTTTTTTCTACCATTGCGGAGCACGCCGGCGATTTACTGGCAGGCCGCTCCAATCCTAAGTATTCACCGATTGAGGTTGCCCAATGGCTGGAGGACTATACCACAACTTCGGATGAAGCCCTGGCAAAGGCTCGATTGCAGGCCACGTCCCACACCTCCCCGGAGTTCCGGCGGATGGAAGAGGACGTGGTGATCCAGAATGGGTTGGGTCGTTTCTTTGCGGCCAAATTGCGGAGCGGAGTGTTGTTTGAAATCTATATGAAGACCGGCAATGCGGAGGCAGGCAAACTTGCGTTAGCGAAATACCAGGAAGCACGCGGCGCGTGGGCAGGGGTGGCGAACTGTGCCAACAACGTGTACCAGCCGGACATTACTTACGGCAATGTTCCGATGCGGCGTGGCAGCTGGGTGGTCCGGCTTCCCGGGATCGACAGGGACCTTGCCTTTATGCGAACTAAGCTCGGGACGCCGGTGGCTGCCGCAAGCTCCACCGCAAATGTCGCGCGCCCGATTCAGGCCGCGACCGGCAGACCAATCCGCCCATCCATTGCCTGCACACACGAGCCGCCTGGCAGCTTTCATCCAGGGCAACCCCTCTCGTTGTCCTTGCTGGTCTCCGGGAAGGATGCGCCCGACTCCGTTCATCTCTCCTATCGCCATGTGAATCAAGGTGAGCGTTGGCAATCAGTGGAAATGCAGCGCGTTCACAATGGATTCAGTGCTGCCGTTTCGGGCGACTACACAAACTCCGTTTATCCGTTGCAGTACTATTTCGTGCTGCGCCGCGGAGCGGATGCTGCATCGTTCTTCCCGGCGTTCAACGCGAGCCTCTCGAATCAGCCTTACTATGCGATTGCAAAGAGGAGTTAGACAGGGTGTTCTGAGGACGTGTACGGGTACATTCTGCCAGAAGTCCGGTACCACGGTGTGGGCCATACGCTGGGCCAAGATCCAGAAAGGGAACTTCACCACAGAGCAATCGAGTTGTTATGCGGCCCAGTCTGCAAAGCTCCAGCAACCATTCATATCCCAACATACATAGACGGCGATGAAGACTCCTTGAGTGCGTACGTTTCGCGACTAACGCTCGCCGAAGCCTTCTGCAAGCATGGCCAAAGGATTGAGAAGGTCCTCCCTCTACATCCGCACATCCTGCGCTATGACTGCCCTGCCATTCTCCATTCGTGTGTCTCCGTCCCATAGGTATTTAGGGGAGTGGAAGCCTGAATTATTGAGGGGATGATCTGACCCTATAGCACCCAGCAAGTACCGTCCAGAGGCCTTCGCACAAAAACATGAGGAAGCCGGGGTCTTTAACTCGTAGTTATTAGCTCCCCTGTTGCGGCGTTTACGTTGCACCAAGAGTGGTGCAGTCAGTCAAGTATATTATCACCCTAATTTGGGTAATTATATACTTGACCCACAAAGGTGTTCGGCGTACCTTTGAACCATGGACGTTCCCAGCACACTTCAAGAAGCGGTTGTTTACTTCAGCGATCCAGACCGCTGCTTTCAGTACGCGCTTAACCTTCGCTGGCCGAACGGTTTCGTTTCCTGCCCTCGCTGCGGATCGGAGAAGCATTCCTTCATCAAGACGCGCCGCGTTTGGTTCTGCTCTGGGTGCAAGAAGCAATTCACGCTCAAGGTGGGAACCATCTTTGAGGATTCGCCTCTTGGTCTGGATAAGTGGATGTGTGCGTTCTGGATGATCTGCAACTGCAAGAACGGAGTTAGCTCTTGCGAGATAGCCAGGACAATCGGCATTACCCAGAAGTCTGCGTGGTTCATGATACACCGTATCCGCAGGGCCTTGCACGAGGATGTGTCCGGTACGCTTAGCGGAGAAGTTGAAGTTGATGAGACCTTTATAGGCGGTAAGGCTCGCAATATGCACATCGGCACGCGGCAACGTCGCATTACTGGGACTGGTGGAAAGGGCAAGGCCATTGCTTTCGGCCTGCTGGAGCGCGGTGGCAAGGTTCGCACGATGTACCTTCCTGATCGGCAGAAAGAGACAGTGCAACCCGAGATTAAAAGGCACGTGCAGGCGGGGCGGCTCTCTACACAGACGAAATGCTTGGCTATCGTGGCTTTGCTGGAGACTATGCCCATAAGGTCGTGAATCATGCCGTTGAGTATGTCGATGGGAGAGTCCATACCAATGGACTTGAGAACTTTTGGAGCCTGCTCAAACGTGGCATTAATGGCACATACGTTAGCGTCGAACCGTTCCATCTCTTCCGCTACCTCGACGAGCAATCATTCCGGTACAACAACCGGAAAGACAATCGGCGATCAGGACCGTTTCGAGATCGGCATGAAAAACGCTGCAGGTCGTCGCCTGACCTACAAGGAACTTACCGGTAAAGAACTACCCGGCGTCGGAGCCGCTACGTCACACTGATAAACGGCAAGGACGCGGCAAGCTCAAACGCTAGTCCTTGCTGGCTTTACCCCGTTTGCGCTTTGGTGTAGCCTTGAGCGTCTCTTTGGCGATTGGTTTCTTCGCTTTAAAGAGCTTGGTCATTCCCTGTTCGAACTTCTTTCTGGCTTCCGGGCCTTCGTGGTATTCGGGCTTGTGGGTCATTTTGTCTTTTGATCGCTGCTTGGTCCTACGGGTTCTACTCCTGGAAAATAGACGGCTCCGGGAGATCCCTTACCTTCCATTATCCTCTCTGCGCAAATCGGATTTCCTGCAACATCTTGTGCGCACAAGCGAAAGCGACTTCCTGCGGATTTAGCCTTTTCCAGAGATATATCCTTAAGAGGGAATAGCAACATTCCCCTGACCTTTCCACCGGTGGGCACGGGAGCGGAAGCCGTCTTCACGTAGAGCATATCGCTTGAACTGTAGGTCATGATCTGCCCGTTTTCGTGGTGGAAAACGAGTGGTTCATCATGCTGAACCCACTGAAACGTTAATGTTCTAGCCGGTTCGCCGGGCGGTGTAATCTCTAGCGTCCAACTATCGGCGACACTCGGAGACCCGAGATTTGAAACACTGGCTACTACGAATGCCGCCGAATACCCCGTGTTATTGCCCTCGGCAATCACCCAAAACCGGCCATAGATAATCACTTCAAAACCGGCCATAGAGAAGCGGCCTAAGACATTAGCTCCGACGAGGGAAATTAGCCTCAGTTGGCATGGGTAATGTCTTGGAAAGAACAAAGCAGGAGCAGGTGATCGCGCTGGGGCGTCTTGGTTGGTCCCTACGCAAGATTGAGGCGGCGACGGGAGTTCGTCGCGAGACGGCTGGCGGCTATTTGAGGTCTGCCGGGATAGCGATACGCACACCGGGAAGTTGGGGGCGAAAGGCGCCGGCAACAGCGGCCCCTTCGGTGACGACCGACTCTGCCGGTTCAAAACCGGCCAATGAGGTGATCACCGGCTTTTCCCCATCCAGACAAGCGGAAAATGCAAAACCGGCCAACGAAGTGATTACCGGCTTTTTGCCGGAAGCGAGGTTGCCGGAGCAGTGTGGCAAGCGCCCATGCGGAGCCAGTGAAGCGTACCGAGAGCTGATCGAGCTGGAGCTGTCGCGGGGTCGCAACGCGATGGGTATCTGGGAGGATCTAGTCGATCAGCACGGGTATACCAGCAGCTATCAGAGTGTTCAGCGATTCGTACTCAAGCTGCGCGGAGCAGTATCGCCTGAAGCGCGCGTGATCATCGAGACGCGGCCAGGGGAAGAGGCCCAGGTTGATTATGGGACCGGGCCGATGGTGCGCGATCCGGAGAGTGGCAAGTATCGGCGCACGCGGCTGTTTGTCATGACCCTGGGTTGTAGTCGCAAGTGTGTTCGCCTGCTGGCCTTCCGGTCGAGTGCGCGTGTGTGGGCCGAGCTGCATGAAAAGGCATTTCGCCGGCTTGGCGGTTCGCCGCGGGTCATGATCCTGGACAACCTTCGCGAGGGCGTGTTGTCTCCAGACTTCTACGATCCGGGCGTGAACCCGTTGTATCGCGACGTTCTGGCACATTACGGCGTGACGGCGCTGCCGTGCAAAGTACGCGATCCGGATCGAAAAGGAAAAGTGGAGAGTGGCGTCAACCATGCGCAGATGACGCCGTTGAAGGGCAAGAAGTTCGAGAGCCTGGAAGAAGCGCAAGCGTACCTGGATCACTGGGAAGAGCGATGGGCCGATAAACGTATCCACGGCCGTACCAAACGGCAGGTGGCGGCGATGTTCGCCGAAGAGAAGCCCTTCTTGCATCCGCTTCCGTTGGAGCCGTTCCGCTACTACCAGTATGGCGAGCGGACGGTTCATCTGGATGGTTGTGTTGAAGTGGAAGCGGCTTATTACGGAGCGCCGCCGGGCTGGATCGGGCGCAAGGTCAAGGTGCAGTGGGACGCGATGTTCGTGCGTCTGCTTGATCCCCGCACGGGTGCCTTGCTACGCGAGCATCTGAGCGGCAAGCGTGGCGCTCATCGCATCCGCGATGGGGATCGTCCGCGTCGCACACCGCCACAGTTGCTTCAACTGCTGGCACGTGGGCACAAAGCGGGAGCCAGCATCGGCGCTGTCTGCGACGCCATCCATGCTCGCCAGGGCGAACTCGGAATACGCCGCATCCAAGGCGTTCTCCAACTGGTCAAGCAATACGGCAGCGCAGCTTGCGACGATGCCTGTGCAGCGGCGCTGGAGTTGCGCGTCGCCGAGTATCGCTTCGTGCGCCGCTATCTGGAGCGCAATCCGCAGGCTCCTCTCAGCCTGAAGCAAGTCGATCCATTGATCCGCGAGCTGACTCAATATCGCGACCTGATCCAACAGCGCATCAACTTCGAGGAACCCCAATCATGAACCCGATAGAACTCAAGCGCTCTCTGGTGCAACTGCGCCTGAGCGGCATGGCCGCCGTGCTGGAGACGCGTCTGCTGCAGGCTCAGTCTGAGGCCATGGCTCCCATCGATCTGATCTCCATCCTGGTCTCCGACGAACTTGCTTGTCGCAGCAAGCGGTTGCTGGAGCGGCGCCACAAGCAGGCTGAGTTCCGTGATCCACACAAGCTACTGGATAACTTCGACTTCCAGTTCAACCCAAAGATGAACCGCAGTCTGGTCTTCGACCTGGCCACGGCCGCTTGGATCGGACGGCGCGAAGACGCACTGTTCCTTGGTCCTAGTGGAAGCGGTAAGAGTCACTGCGCCCAGGCCATCGGGCAGGCAGTCATCCAGCAGGGCTATCGCGTGTTGTATCGCGAAGCGCACATCCTGCTGGAAGAGTTAGCAGACGCCACGCTGGACGGCAACCGCAAGCAACA
Organism: uncultured Acidobacteriaceae bacterium; assembly: GCA_963838445.1. Lineage (GTDB taxonomy): Bacteria > Acidobacteriota > Terriglobia > Terriglobales > Acidobacteriaceae > PALSA-350. The sequence goes on along the minus strand of CAWIRT010000050.1, from coordinate 226,816 downwards.
TGTGGAACTGCTTACCACGGTGCCGCTTCTCATCATCGACGATCTGGGAATGCGCAAGCTACCGTTGACCGCAGCGGAGGAACTGCTGGAAATCATCATGCGACGCTACGAGCGAGCCAGCACGCTGATTACTTCGAACAGACCCGTTGAAGACTGGGGAAAACTGCTCGGCGACAGCGCCGCCGTCTCCGCCATGCTGGATCGTCTTCTGCACCACGGGCACGTTCTCAAATGCGGCCCCCGCAGCTGGCGCACCAAGACCGGCGGTGCGGGAGAAAGCCAATGATAAAACCAACCACAACAGCAACGGCAAAAACAAAAGCGGTAAGGATGCCGGGCAAAGAACGCCCGGCGGCGTCGCGACTCGGGATCCAAGGGCCTCCCACGCCGGAGCCTCACCTTAGGAATACTGGTAGAAACACGAAACCCTCCGACAGCCAGCCCATCGGGCCAACTGCAGAGGGTCTCGATTACCGATTCCTTCGGAGCCAGCCCCGTGTCATCGGCCATGGATCGCTCCGCAGGGCGCGACCCCGGCAGAGCCACACCACAATATCAAACACCCCTTCGAGGGCTCAATCCTAATCCTTGCAAACGCACGCTGCAGCAAGGTAAAACAATCACGTCTTCGGCCAATCCCGTTGGCCGGTTTTGAACTGATAACGTATGGCCGGTTTTAAGGTGATAACCGAGGATTGCCAACGCATGCCCACTGATCGATCACGAGGGTTAAGCCCGGATGGCTCCTTTTATATTCCTCTCGCCAAGCGGAAAAGAATGCGCAAAGCAGGAAAAATACTGCTGCGCATAGCGTAACTTTTCGCGTGATACCCCACGGAACCGGGCGGTTGTGCAGTACCTGCCAAAGTGCTAGGAAAGCCACGATGACACCTCCGGTCGAATAGCCCGCCCAGTTATTAATAACTGCCCATGAAAACACGAGCAATTCTTTGAGTATCTCGGCCATGCGACACAGTCTACCTCAGACTTGTGTGTCATGTATATAATTGCCCTAATTTGGACAGCTCTGGCTGAAAATAGCCCAGCACGCAGTGCTGGGGGTACATTCCCAGCAAGGCCAGCCTGCCCCGGGCCGCCGCGGGTCCCGCAGGGACGACTGAGAATTACCAGGGCGCCACTCCCGGGTCTAGAGTTTCTACATTTCGGAGACGCCGGATATATCCAAATCTACGGAATGCTGGGGTCACCGCTCTGATGCTTTGAATCAGGGCACGACTGAGAGGCTGCGGAAAAATCGAATTCTTTGAAGGGGACGACCTTCAGGCCGTCCGCAAGTAACTGCAAATCTGTCCGGCCGCTGAGGGGACCGGTTTCGCTCCCTGTTCGACCCTTTTCCGCAACCTCTAAAACTCGTGCCGGAGTCTCTATAAAAAAAACCTTTCTCCTGCTGCAAAAGTGACCCCAATCCGCATATATATAGGTGTGTCCACCAATAACTTTGTGCGATTGCAAATCGTTTGCCGGCCACGTGCGCGGATGACGGGTAAAGCGCGGCCCCCAGAACGGCTCAGTGGGCAAATTATCCGGACACCTATTGCCCGAATTCGCCCTTACCACGCATATCACGCACCATTTCCGTCAGACTTGCCACCCTTACCACGCATACCACGCATATCACGCACCATTTCCGTCGGACTTGCCACCCTTACCACGCATACCACGCATATCACGCACGATTTCCGTCAGACCTTGCCACCCTTACCACGCATACCACGCATATCACGCACCATTTCCGTCGGACTTGCCACCCCCTGAAGGCGAAATACACGCATAACTTTGACCGCCGCTTGAAACAAAGGACTTAGCCGCGCGTCAATTCCCACCCCGGGGGGCTTAGAGCGTCTGTGAGAACTTCAATTCCAAACTCAGTCCCCTAGGGACGGTTGAATTTCAGACTTGTCCAGGCTAGATTTTTCAGTTGGGACAGCACATGAAGCCTTCACTGACCCTTGAGAGAAGACTTTCGAGCCAAGGGCACGGCTTGAGCCGTGCCGGAAATGGCCTGCGCGCTTGACGGCTTCAGAAGCTGAGGTACGCTTTTTTAGAAGGCGAACCAATTCTTGCCACCGCTTTCCGCGTCTGAGTTCGCGACACTCAGTTGGAAAGATGGAGCTCAGGGGCTATTGGACGGTTCTGAAGCTCAAACATCCCTGCGGGACTGGAGTTTGGAAATCGGTTTCTCGCACACTCTCTCTGAAGCCCATACCTTCAAAAGGCGGACGTCAGGGCTAAAGGTGGTTGAGACTATCTGTAAATTTAAGGCGTCTGTTGAGGAATATATTGGAGCGCACAGATATGGCACTAGTTAAACGCAGGATCGGCTTCTCATTCTTCCTCTCCCTGCTCGTTGGGGCCACGGTCTGCCTATCGGCGCAACAGACCCCTCCTGCGCCGCGGCCCTGGAACCAGAATCCCAACGGTATGCACGTCTACCTGCAGGGTGGGCTTAAGACCCATCAGGTGGGCCAGCATGATTATCCCCAGTTTCTTGCGGACTGGAGCAAGATCCTCACCGAACACGGGGCCATCGTCGATGGTTCCTTGCATCAGCCCAGCGCGGCCGAACTTGAGAATACCGACGTCCTGGTCATCTATAAGGGGGACGACGGCTATATGAGCGATAGCACCCGGCAAGCGCTCGAGGGGTTCGTGAAACGCGGGGGCGGTATCGTCAGCCTACACGATTCTCTCTGCGGTCCGGATCCGGCATACTTTGCGACCCTGGTGGGAGGGGCGAAAAAGCATGGCGAAGTGAACTACACGCTGGGTGCGGACATTCCCTACACCATCGTGGACAAAGCTAACCCCATCATGCAAGGCATGTCGGACATTACGATTTTCGATGAAGCGTTCTACACCATGACCTGGGCCAAGGATCCGGCGATCCACGTGCTCGCGACCGCCGTGATCCCGGGGACTCCGAGCGCGGGCACGCACAAAGGCGAAGTGGTGCCCCAGATATGGACCTACGAACACACTCTGCCAGGCGGGCAGCCCGCACGGGCTTTCGTGTGGATGCAGGGGCATACCTATGCCAACTTCGCCAACCCGCAAATCCAAACCATGCTGCTTCGTGGTATCGCATGGGCCGGGAAAAAACCGGTCGATGAACTCGTAAACTACAAGCCTTCGGTTCGAAAGAGATCGAGCCCCTATTAGCATGCGAAGACTGACACTCCCGTTCTGTCTCCTCCTCATCCTGCTTGCAGGCGCGGCCTCCCACGCTCAAACGACCAAGTGGCCGACGCAGGACGGCAACTACGTTATCAAGAACTTTCACTTCAGCAGCGGTGAATCCATCCCGGAGTTGAAACTGCATTACCTCACACTGGGCAAGCCTCACCGCGATGCGGCCGGACACACCGATAACGCGATCCTGCTGCTCCACGGCACGGGTGGCGACGCTCATTCCCTGATGAACCCGGTCTTTTCCGATGTGCTTTTCGGCCCTGGTCAGCCTTTCGATATCACCAGGTTCTATATCATTCTTCCCGACGACATCGGCCATGGCGAATCGAGCAAGCCTTCCGATGGCCTGCGCATGCACTTTCCTCAATACGACTACGACGATATGGTTGCCTCCCAGCACACCATGCTGGTCGATGGCCTCCACGTCGATCACCTGCGCCTCATTCTCGGTACCTCGATGGGATGCATGCAGTCTTTCGTGTGGGGCGAGACATATCCCAATTTCTCTGATGCGCTCGCGCCCTTCGCATGCCTGCCGGTGGAGCTTGCGGGACGCAACCGCATGTGGCGGTACATGGCTACGCAAATGATCCGCGAAGACCCTGCATGGAAGAACGGCGACTACACCACAGAACCGGTTGAAGGTCTTCGGGGCGCGAATGACCTGATCTTGATCGTTGGATCCGCGCCGCTGCAGATGCAGAAACGCTTTCCAACCCGGGTACTCGCGGAGGGCTATGTCGATCGCACGCTGGACTCCATGATCGCGCATACCGACGCCAACAATTTTCTTTACTACGTCAATGCGTCGCGTAATTACAATCCAGAGCCAAGGCTCGGAACCATTACCGCTCCGGTGCTTTGGATCAACTCCGCCGATGACTTCATCAATCCGCCGGAGCTCGGAATCGCGCAAAAGCTGGTGACGCGAATGCCCCACGCCAAATTCATTCTTATCCCCATCTCCGATGCTACCCGGGGACACGGCACGCACACGATGGCAGCCATCTGGAAGGATGACCTCGTTGCTTTCCTCAAGGAAACGGAGAAGAAGTAGCGGGCTAGTTCAGCGCAAATACGTACAGTGTGTCGCCACCGCCGGCGACGACATATTGTTTCCCATCCAGCATGTACGTCTCGGGTCCATTGCCGAGTGAGTGCAGCATCGGGAAATGCCACAGTATGTCACCGTTACTGGCCTTGAAGGCGATCAGGTTTCCGGTGTAGTCACCGCTAAACAGAAGGTCGCCCGCGGTGGTAAGAATTCCCGGGCCGCCCAGGCCGATTCCTCCCGTGCCGCCGGCGGTCGGATACGGATGGCTCCACTTCACATCTCCGGTCTTGTAGTCGATCGCTTCGAGCACATGTTGCGCCCAAAGATTGCGTATCGACCCTCCATATCCCTCGGGCCGTTCGCTGGTGTCAGTGAGGTAGGTCACGCTATAACCGAGAAACGCATTGACATAAAACAAGCCTGTTTGCGGACTAAAGCTGGGAGGCATCCAATTGGTTCCTCCCACTCCATTAATGGTCAGCAGGTTGCCGTCTACCGTAGGTTGCTTTTCCGGGTCAGGGATGGGCTCCCCTTTGGCATCAATTCCCTTTGACCAATTCAAAGGAACAAAAGGCTTGGAGACGATGTGGGCCCCATTGGTGCGATCGAGAACGAAAAAATAGCCGTTGCGCGCGGCTTGCGCCAGCAGCTTGCGCGGTTTGCCTTCGACGTCGGCATCAAAAAGGACAGGCGTCTCGGTATTGTCCCAGTCGTGGGTATCGTGGGGCGATCCCTGGAAATACCAAACCAGTTTGCCGGTGTCGGCATTGAGCGCAACAATCGAACAGGTCCATAGATCGGCTCCTTTTCTGCCTTGCCCCGCCATCACCGGATTCGCATTGCCCGTTCCCCAATACAGCAGGTTCAGTTCCGGATCATAAGTGCCGGGAAGCCACGTCATGCCGCCGCCATGGCTCATGGAGGCCTCATTGGGCCAGGTCTCCGATCCAGGTTCTCCTTTTGCCGGTTCACTATTCCATCGCCATTGCAGCTCTCCCGTAGTGGGATCGCGTGCTTCGAGATAGCCCGGAACATCGATCGCGTCGCCGCCCACACCGACAATTACGTGATTGCCCACCACCATGGGCGCTCCGGTGGTGAAGTACTGCATCTTCTCGTCGGCTACTTTTTTTCTCCAGCGCTCTTTGCCGTTGTTGGCATCCAGAGAAATGAACCAGCCATCCGGCGCCAGAAAGTACAGCCAGTTGCCGTACATGCCTACGCCTCGATTCCCTACCAGGTGGCCGCCCTTGTCTACCCAGTCGTAATGCCACAGTTGCAGGCCGGTGCGTGCATCCAACGCATACACGTGGTCAGGAATGGTGAAGTAAAGAATTCCGTTTACCAACAAAGGCGTGGACTTGATATCGGGCTCGCCCACACCGCGCATGGCGCCGCCTGAGATGCGGACGCGGAACATCCAGGCCAGGGACAACTCATGAACATTGGAAGCCTGAATCTGGGTGAGTGGGCTGAACCGCCGGCCGGAGTAATCTCCGTTGTAGGTAGACCAGGTGTCGGTCGGTTCCTTTTGCAGCAGTTTGTGAGGATCGAGCCCTTGCGCAAAGGACACACCGGGTAGCAATGCAAGCAGGCAACAAAAAACCAGTCTCACTTCAAGGTCACCAGGTAAGCCGTTAGGTCGTGCATCTGCCGGTTGGTGTACTTATCCAGCATCTGGCGATGGAAGAGCAGCTTATCGTCTATCTGCACGGTAATCCCCTTCTGCAATGGGAAGGAATGATAGATGCCCCCTGCGTCATAGAGCGAGATATAGAAATCGTCGAGATGCTTCAACGTTCCCGTGACCTTGGTACCGTCTGGTTGGGTCACGGTCACCCGGGTGGACGAGGGCTGCTGCCTCGCCGCGGGGTAAAGGAAGGTCTGTTGCAAATCCGGTGGCTTCATTTTGGATCCGATATGGGCCAGATCACCGGTCACCGAGTGGCACGTGTTGCATTTACCAGCGCCGTTAAAATAAGCCTCTCCCGCCCTGGCATCGCCGGTAACTATGTTCAGAGTTTTGTAGGTTCCCCGATTCGCCGCCAGCTCTACCTGCAGATGGAGAAATTCTGCGATGTCGTGCAGCTGCTCATTGGTTAAGGAGGGGAAAGCGGGCATCCCTTTCGATGGCCTGCCATCGTGCACCGTCGGCCCAATAAGCTCGCCCTGATTGTCGTCCAGCACCACCGAAGACCTTAAGAGATCGGGGCCGCTGCCACCGCGAGCATCCGCTCCATGGCAAAAGCCGCAGGTGGGGGCGAAGATTTTGGACCCTTCCGCAGCCATTTTGGCATCGGGCATTCTGCCTAACCCAAGAAATTCCCGGGTGCGGATCCCCCTCGCGTCCTCTTGTTCCTGTGACTCGCCGTTGGCACTGTTGGCCTGCGAAGCTTGCTGCGCCGCCCGCGAAGCTACAGGTGCAAGCGCCGAGAACCACACCACCGCTAAAAGGCCGAACTGTCTTATGGGAAAGCGCTTCATCATTGTTTGACTGCGGACTTCGCGGCTGCCGGACCAAATATATTGACGCGCAATTGATTGTAACGGACCCAGCTGCGAGACCGCTTTAGATTGCACTGGGTGAACTATATGATGCGGCCATTTTATCTGCCACTCATGCCGGGTGCCCCACATCTCGCTGGCGAATTGAGATGGCAGGGCGGCGTTGCATCGACGATCTCCTCCCAATCAGGCGTCGATTCCCCATGGTCTTGGGTAAGGATTGTGTGCTAAATTCCATGGGTACCCCCGACAGGCTATTTGTGATACGCGCGAGCACGTCGCGCCGTAGGCACACTAGTGGCTGAACGAAACTGGGCCCGATAACAACCAGGAGTAGCGATGCGATCTGGACCCAGGCCCAAACTAGCCGCCTGTTTGGCAGCGTTGCTGCTGACTGCCCTTCTGAGTGGATGCAAAGAGAAACAGGAAGCTCCGGCACCCGAACCGCCCGAAGTTGAGGTCACGGAGGTGACCCAGCGGGATGTTCCCGTCTATCACGAATGGGTGGCGCAGTTAAACGGGCGTACCAATGCGCAGATCACGCCCAGAGTTCAGGGCTACCTGCTGGTGCAGAATTACCGCAACGGCTTCTTTGTAAAAAAGGGGCAGCTGCTTTATGAAATAGATCCTCGCGCCTTTGAGGTAGCAATTTCCCAAGCCAAAGCACAGGTGGCCGTAGCGGTGGCAAACTTGTCCAACGCGGAGACCAATGTTGCCCGCGACAAGCCCCTCGCCGCACAAAGCGCGATTCCGCAGAAACAACTGGATACGGATCTTGCGACCCAGGCCGCGAGCACGGCGCAACTGGATGCAGCCAAGGCACAATTGGCGCAGGCACAGCTGAACCTGACCTGGACCAAAGTCTACTCGCCGATCGACGGCATTGCGGGGCTCTCCACTTCGCAGATCGGCGACCTGGTTGGCACGACTACTGTCATGACCACGGTGTCGCAGGTGAACCCCATCTGGGCTTATTTCAATATCAGCGAAAGTGACTATTTAACTGAGGCGCAGAGGATCTACCGGCTGATTAGTGGGAAGAAGGTGGCGAGTCCGGTGCTGGAATTCATCCAGGCGAACGGCGACACTTTCCCGCGTAAGGGGCGGATTGTCCTGGTCAATCGAGAAGTTGCGAGCCAGACAGGAACCATTCAGCTGGTCGCTGAGTTCCCAAATGCGGATGCGGTGCTTCGCCCGGGCGGATTCGGGCGGGTGCGCTTCCAGACGGGAATGAACGATGGAGCACTCCTGGTGCCCCAATCCGCCGTCATCGAGATTCAATCGATGTACCAGATTGCGGTGGTCGAACCCGGGAATAAGGCCGCCTTCCGCATTGTCAAAGTGGGCGATCGCATCGGCACCGACTGGATCATTACCGAAGGACTGAAACCGGGAGACCAGGTGATTGTGCAGGGCTTCATGAAGGTGAGAGAGGGTACCCCGGTCAGACCCAAGCCATTCGTTGCTGCAGCGGAGCGCAACTAATGTCAAAGTTTTTTATCAACCGGCCCATCGTGGCCATTGTTATCTCGATATTGATGGTCATTGCCGGCGTAGTCGCCTTGCTTCGCCTTCCTATTGCACAGTTTCCAAATATCAGCGACCCGCAGATTAGTGTCAATGCAAACTTCACGGGCGCTGATGCCACTACGGTCGCCCAATCAGTGGCGACCCCCATTGAGCAGCAGATGGCCGGCGTGGACGGGATGAACTACATGTCTTCCCAGAACGCTAGTAACGGCCAGATGTCACTTACGGTGGATTTTGGCATCGACACCGTCGCCAATACCGACCAGATCCTCTCGCAAATGCGAGTTTTGCAAGCGAATTCGCAGCTACCAAGCGCAGTCGTCAACAATGGTGTGACGGTACAGCAATCCACGGCAGCACCGTTGATGCTGATCGATCTCTCCTCAGACAACACAGCTTTCGACAATATATTTCTGGCCAACTACGCATTCATTAATCTCAACGACGAGTTGACCCGGGTAAAGGGGGTTGCGTCGGTGTCGATCTTTGGCGCGGGGCAGTACGCGATGCGCATCTGGGTCAATCCCGACAAACTCGCCAACCTGGGAGTAACCGTTCCGGAAATTATCAACGCCGTGCGTACGCAGAACACGGTTAACCCGGCCGGTCAGATCGGAGGTGAGCCGGCTCCACAAGGTCAGCAATTCACCTACACCGTCCGCGCGCCGGGCCGGCTCCCCTCCGCGGAGGAGTTTGGCCAGATTATCGTTCGGGCGAAAAACGATGGAGGCATTCTCCGTTTGCGAGACGTGGCCCGGGTGGAATTAGGGGCCGCAAACTATAGCGTGATTGGCCGCTACAACGGTAAGCCGGCAGCGCTTCTGGCAATCTACCAGTCCCCGGGGAGCAATGCAGTCACTACGGCGGCCGCGATCCGTAAAGTGATGGAGGAAGCGAAGACCAGGTTTCCCCAAGGTTTGGACTATGTGATTGCGCTGGACACCACGCTCGCCGTCACTTCGGGCATTAAGGATATCGAAGACACTATCCTCGAAGCCCTGGTCCTGGTTACCTTTGTGGTGTTCATCTTCCTGCAGGGCTGGAGAGCGACGCTGATTCCTCTCTTAGCCGTCCCGGTTTCTCTTGTCGGAACCTTCATTATCTTTCCCCTGATCGGATTTTCCATTAACACCCTCTCGCTGTTTGGCCTGGTGCTGGCGGTCGGCCTGGTGGTAGACGATGCGATTGTCGTGGTGGAGGCAGTCGAGCACCATATTGAGGGAGGGATGACCCCCCATGATGCAGCGATGCGAGCGATGGAGGAAGTCACCGGACCGGTCATCGCCATCGCTCTCATCCTGGCCGCCGTGTTCATCCCGACCGCGTTCATCCCCGGCATTACGGGCCGGTTGTACCAACAATTTGCTGTCACCATCGCGGTTTCAGTAGCCTTGTCGGCCTTCAACGCGTTGACCCTCAGCCCTGCTCTCGCAGCCATGCTGCTCCGCCCGAAGAAGGAATCCCGTGGACCTTTAGGAGCTTTCTTCCGTTGGTTCAACCGGGTATTTGGCCGGGCCACAGATGGATACGTAGGAACCTGCCGGCACTTGATCCACAAGTCCGGGCTGGCCTTTATTCTGCTTCTGCTGCTGGTTGGTGGCGCGGTCTTATTAGGCAAGAACGTTCCCGGCAGCTTTCTCCCCGACGAAGACCAGGGCTTCATGTATGTAGGGCTACAGTTGCCGCCGGCATCGTCGCTGCAGCGCACTTCGGCCGCTTCGAGAGAAGTGGAAGATATCCTGATGAAAACGCCGGGAGTGAGGTACGTCAGCTCCGTGGTGGGTTACAGCCTGCTGAGCGGAGTGAGCACGACCTATAGCTCCTTCTTTTTTGTGTCTTTCAAGGACTGGGCGGAGCGAAAGGCTCCCGACGAGAGCTACGACGCGATCAAGCAGCATGTCACCGCTGCCCTCTCTCAGGTCACGTCAGGTATTGCCTTCTCCTTTCCTCCCCCGGCTATTCCCGGTGTGGGGACCTCGGGCGGATTTAGTTTTGTGCTCGAGGACCGATCCGGAGGAACCACCGAGTTCCTGGCGGCCCAGGAGCAAGCCTTTATCGCCGCAGCCAACAAGCGGCCGGAGCTGGCGGGCGTGATGACCACCGCGCTGCTGAGCGTTCCCCAGGTCGGGGTGACCGTGGATAACGCGAAAGTGCTCACGCAACAGGTGGGTCTGGGAGACGTGTACCAGACCCTGCAGACTTTCATGGGCGGTGCCCTGGTGAACTACTTCACTCGTTTCGGCCGCCAGTGGCAGGTATATGTGCAGGCGGAAGGAAACTACCGGACATCGGCTGGCAATCTGGGCAAGTTTTATGTCACCAATGCTACTGGACAGCTGGTACCGCTGAGCACGCTCACAGCGGTCGATCGGCAGGACGGCCCGGAGTTTATAACCCGATACAACCAGTTTCAGGCGGTGCAAATTAATGGAGCCGCCGCGCCCGGGTACAGCTCTGGTCAGGCGATCGCGGCGTTAGAGGACGTCTTCAAGCAGACTATGCCGGTGCAGATGGGATACGACTTTACGGGCATGACTTACCAGGAGGTGAAAGCGGCACAAGGAGTAAGCCCGGGGGTGATTTTCGCTCTTTCGTTTGTGATTGTCTTCCTGATCATGGCCGCGCAATACAACAGTTGGACGCTCCCTTTTAGCGTTCTTCTGGGGGTGCCGATTGCGATCTTTGGGGCATTTGCCGCTCTGTATCTAAGGCATCTTGACAACGATGTGTATGCGCAGGTTGGGCTGGTGATGCTGATCGGGCTCTCTGCGAAGAATGCCATTTTGATTGTCGAATTCGCCAAAGACGAATATGAAGGCGGCAAGTCGTTGCTCGATGCGTCTCTGGCGGGAGCGCGGCTTCGACTGCGGCCGATCCTGATGACCGCCTTTGCTTTTATTCTGGGCTGCGTGCCCTTGTGGATCGCTTCCGGAGCGGGCGCCGTCTCCCGGCGTGTGCTGGGCACTGCGGTGATCGGCGGCATGCTCGCAGCCTCTCTCATCGCGATCTTCTTTATTCCGGTTTCGTTTGATGTTGTCGAGCGAGCGGGACTTTTCTTCAGCCGCAAGGGCCACCGGCCTGAGGCTGCGGCAGAGCCAGGGCCGGCAAAATGAAAGCCAGAGTCTTTGCTGCCGCTACGCTGCTGCTCACTTTGTCTGGTTGCAAAGTGGGTCCCAACTACCAGCGTCCTGCGATCGATGTGCCCGGCCAGTATCGCGGGCTAGCACCGGGCATAGGCGGAGGTGGCAACTTTAGTGAGATGAAGTGGCACGCGGTCTTCCCGGATGAAGTACTGCAAAGCCTGATCAAAGAAGCGCTCACCAACAACTACGACATTCGCATTGCCGCCAGCCGGATTCTGCAGGCTCAGGCGTCTCTCGGGGTGACACGTTCCAATCAACTCCCGGCCTTGAACTGGTCATTCGGCGTGCAAAACGAACGCTCGGCAGCCGATCCTGGATCCCCCACGTTTGATACTGCCGCCCTGCAGTTGAACTACATCGTCGACTTCTGGGGACAATATCGCAGAGCCACCGAGGCCGCGCGCGCGAATCTTCTGGCGACCGAGTACGCGCGCCACCTGGTGGAGACGACGCTCGTCGCTTCGGTTGCGTCCGCCTACTTCCAAATGCGTCAATTGGATTCGCAACTCGAATTTTCCCAGCAAACGGTGACCTCTGATCGGGATAGCTTGCGTATCAACACCATTAACTACCAGGGTGGCGAGTACGCGATCACGGATGTGTATCAGGCCAAGTTGCTGGTGGAGCAGGCGGAAGCGGAAGTGATCACGCTTAAGCAATCCATCGAGCAGACGGAAAACCAGCTGAGTATTCTGCTCGGCAGGAATCCAGGATCGATCCCGAGGGGCCTGGCGCTCACCGACGAACCACATCTGGACGAAGTACCAGCGGGCCTACCCTCCGCGATCCTGGAGCGGCGTCCGGACGTGCGCCAGGCCGAAGAAAGCCTGGTTGCCGCCAACGCGAATGTTGGGGTGGCCAAGGCAGCCTTTTTCCCCCAGATCCCATTAACCGCCGGCTTCGGGCTGCAGAGCACGGCGTTGACCAGTTTTCTGCAAGGGCCTGCCAGCTTTTGGAGCCTGGGTGGGCAGTTGTCGCAGCCGATTTACGCTGGAGGCAGAATCACCAGTCAGTATCGCCTGGCTCTGGCCCAACGTGAAGAGGCCGAGCTGACTTATAAGCAAACCGTACAGCAGGCGTTCGCAGATGTTTCCAATAGCTCTGGTTGGTTATCGCCAGTCGCGGTTGTATCGGGTTAAATTGCAGGAACAGACAGCAACTTACAAAGAGACTTCGCGGCTGGCAAATGTTCGCTTCACCGGAGGAGCCACCAGCTTCCTCGAAGTCCTGACTACCCAACAGCAATATTTCAGCTCTGAGCTGCAGACCACGCAGGCATGGTATGTCGAGCTTCAGAACTACGTGCAGCTCTACCAGGCGCTGGGCGGCGGTTGGTAATATAAGATGGGTTCGCTTATCAATTCTGAAAAGAGGATGGTCATGATCAAGACATTAGCTCTGGTGACTGCGTTCGTTTTCTCCACATCGTTGAGCCTGGCGGCACAGGATGTGGTTCATGCGGTGGATGGGACGGTTAAGAAAGTCGACGCCGGGACAAAGACGGTCGTCGTCGACGCCAAGGATGGCACCGAACACACCTTTCACTATGCCAGCGACGTCACTATCGATGGAGCCAACGATACGAAAAAGGGAGCGGTGGACGCAGCCCATGGAGTGGAAGAAGGCAGCAAAGTCGCCGTCCACTACACAGTCGCGGGGGGCAAGGAAACTGCGCACGAGATCGACAAGATTGGTGACGACGGGATGAAGACAACGGATGGCACCGTTTCCCATATGGACCGGGGAGCAAAGACCATTGCAGTGAAGACCGCGGATGGCACCGAAGAGACGTTCCACTTAACCGATCGGGCTGCGAAAGATACTGGCAAAGATGTTGCTGAAGGGGCCGATAAGTCTGCCAAAGTAACCGTCTATTACACGGAAAAGGCCGGCGTCAAGACAGCCCACTTTATCAAGACCGTATTCTGAACCCGACGGGGAGGGTGCAATGCGAATGCTCGTTCTGCTGGTGCTGACAGGGAGTATGGCGTTTGCCCAGGAAACCCGCCGGACGATCATCAACCCTTCCCCTAATCCTGCGGACGACGCCCGCGCGAACAGTGACCACGTTCCGGATGTCTATCCCATTACGGGGCACTTCGATCGCATTGTTGTTCTGCGCTTCAAATACAAGACCGACCTGCTGGCCGGCATGCAAAAAATGGTGAAGCAGGAGAACATTCGCAACGGGGTAATTTTGTCGGCCCTGGGTTCGGTTCGAGGTTATCAGGTTCACCAGGTGAGCAATCGAACGCTTCCCTCTCAGGATACGTTCGTGAAAAATCCCACTGAACCCGCTGACCTGGTGAGCATGAACGGATATGTCATCGATGGCAGGGTACATCCCCATGTGACCCTGGCCACCCCTGACAAGGTGATCGCCGGCCACCTGGAACCCGGCACCGAAGTGTTCACCTTTGCCGTCGTCACCATCGGGGTAATGAACGATGTTGATTTCCGGCGACTCGACGATAAGACTTACCGCTAGTGAAGGGATCTGGTGTTCTCTGGGCTCTGTAACGATGAGTAGCCGCAACTTCTATGTTTCACCTTCTGTAACTGCGAAAGAACACGGTGCCATGGTTGTTGAAAGAAGCCTGACCACTTTACGCGGGGGTCGTCCTGGGTTGTACTGTCGAGAGCAGATTTTTGCCCGCAAGGGCGCCTGCCAAGAGGGACTCACATGGCTGATAGGCAGAAACCGATGGCAACAACAGCAAGAGCTTTGGGATTATTTGGATTTTTCATGCTGGCGGCCGTGATCCTGCCGCGCGCGCTGGGTGCATCGGCAAAGAAGCAGGCGATGGCCAAGTCCTATTTCGTTTATGTCGGCACCTATACCCGAGAAAGCAGCAAAGGCATTTATGGCTATCGTTTTGACCCCGGGACGGGAAAATTTACGTCGACAGGATTGGCTGCTGAGGTAGAGAACCCTGCATTTCTCGCCTCCGATCCAACCCATCGCTTCCTGTACGCTGTTTCGGAAATTGGCAATGATGGTCGTTCGCACGGGGCAGTCAGCAGCTTCGCGATCGACCCCAGGACTGGCTCGCTTAAATTTCTCAATAAAGTGGATTCGGGTGGAGGAGGCGCCTGCCATCTAACGCTTGACCACACGGGCAAGATCCTTTTCGTCGCAAACTACGGAAGTGGGAATGTGGCGTCGTTCGCGATCAACCCGGACGGCAGCATTGGTGAACAGACTGGCTTCGACCAACATTCTGGTTCCGGTCCGAATGCCGAACGCCAGGAAGGGCCCCACGCGCATGCGGTCGTGCTTTCACCCGACAATCGCTTTCTGTTTGTGCCTGATCTGGGCACAGATCAAATCAGGATTTATCGGGTCGATGCTGCAAAACGCACCTTCACCCCCAATGATCCGGCGTTCGTTTCGGTTACGCCCGGGCTGGGACCTCGCCATTTCCTGTTCGGGCGAAGCGGGAAGTTCGCCTACGTGGTTTGCGAAATGAAGTCAAGCGTGGTCGCTTTTTCCTACGACCCGGTGAAGGGTTCATTGGCGCCAATACAAACCATTTCCACGTTGCCGGCTGGTTACAGAGGCATCGACAACTCGGCGGAGATAGGTATCGATCCATCGGGCCGCTTTCTCTATGCCTCCAATCGTGGGCATGACAGCATCGCAGTATTTGCCATTGACGCAGAGAAGGGAACGCTGACCCGGGTTCAAGAGGCGCCCTCGCTGGGCATGATTCCACGCAATTTTGCCCTGGACCCGACCGGAAAATACCTGCTGGTGGGGAACCAGATTTCGAACCAGATGGTGGTCTTTGCCATTGATCCAGCCAACGGAACGTTGAAGCCGGCGGGGCAGACGCTGGATGTGAATTCACCGGTCGCTATTTTATTTGTTCCCGCTGGATAGAATTGGAGGCTTTCATGGAGTTCCTGGGCACGAAGTTTTCCAGACGGACCCTGGTTCAGAACGCGGGTATCGTAGCCGGAGCGGGATTGCTGGGCCTGGGCACCAGCGAGAGCGTGCAATCTCAATTGAGTTCCGACTGGTGCCAAGGGTAAGCCGCGTGCCCTGGCGCTCATCGGCGACCGCTATCACAACCCGGATTACATTCGAGTCAGTCTTAACAAAGTCTTCCAGTCGCTCGACATCCCCATCGACTACACCATTGAATACGACAAAATCTCAGCCGGCTTGCTGAAGAACTATCAGTTGCTCCTGATCCTGCGCGACGGCATGATCTGGCCCGACGGTTACCTGGGCCCGGATGCATATGCTGCCTATGAGGCGGACCTCGAAACGCCAAAGAGCTTCCCCGATCCCAAGCCAGTCACCTGGATCAAGGACGAGCAGGGCGCGGCGATCAAAGAATTTGTGACCGCGGGCAATGGCTTCTATGCTCTTCACAACTGCAGCCATATTTCGCTCAGTTCCAAGGACTACCGCGAGGTCATGGGCGGAGCCTACATCAGTCACCCGCCGCTGCGCCCTTTTCAGGTTCACGCTACGGAGAACAAGCACCCGATCACAGAGGGCATGAGCTCGTTCATGGTCAACGATGAGCAACACTACGTTACTTACGACAAGGACCCGAAGTACATCATCATGGAGGCGGAAAATATCGACGGCCTAAAGTTCGAAAATCTGGGCACCAAGTCGGTTTCCGGTTGGGCCTATGACTTCGGCAAGGGACGGGTGGTGTTCACCGCGGTGGGTCATACGATTCACGCCATGTGGAATCCTCAGTACATCGAGATCCAGAAGAGATCCGTACGCTGGCTGCTTAAGGACCTCTAAAGATCAAAGTAATCACGTCATCAAGGTCCTCCCTCGTTCGTCAACAAACGACGGAGTGGCCCTCTTTACGATATAGAGGAGATCGATTCCGCCTCTGCGTTCTCTGCCTCTAAGAATTCCATTCCCTCCCGTGGCCTAACCGCGCTAAATTTAAGGTCTTCCCCTTTTCACCCTGGGCCCCGAACCATCCGGAAGCGGCTATGCAAAGATCGCAGGTCACCTTTATTTACCTGGCTGTGGTCTTCGGACTGCTGGTCATTCCACGTGCGTTACAGCGCTTCCGGCTTCCGGCTCCGCTCACTTGTTTTGCCTTTGGCATTATCGTCGCCGGATTTTTTAAGCCGCTGATTAACGACAGCGTCATCTCCTATCTCTCGACCCTTGGCATCGCGGCGCTTTTTCTTTTCGCCGGCCTGGAGGTCGACTTGCCGAGCTTCGACGGCAGCTTCCCTCGCTGGCCGGGAATTTCGCGGTACGCGGCCTGGTGCTGGTGGCTTGCGCTCGCATTGCGGCCGTGTATCTCCATCTTGGTTGGCAGGTCGACTGTCTGATCGCGCTTGCGCTTCTCACCCCATCGACGGGCTTCATTCTGGACATGTTGCCCTACTCCGGCCTTGACCAGACGGAGCAGTCCGAAGTGGCTCTCCACGCAGTCGCCGGTGAAGTTACGGCCGTCTTTCTATTCCTGGTGATCTCGCAAGCCGACTCGATCAAGACTCTGCTCATCTCCGGTGGTGCGATCGCTCTATTGATCGCGTTCATGCCACTGCTCTTTCTGGCTCTTGGAAAGTGGGTCGTGCCTTACGCTCCCGGTTCGGAGTTCTCCCTGCTGGTGATGGTTGGTCTGATCTGCGCGATCATCACCCAGCAATTAGGCGTGTATTACCTGGTTGGCGCATTTGTCGCCGGACTGGTCGCCCGCTCGCTCAACAAACGCATTGTGACTCTGGCCTCCGCCGAGAATCTGGATGCGATTCGATTGTTCGCATCTTTCTTCATCCCCTTCTATTTCTTCCACAATGGTCTCGGCGTACCGAGTGCGGCGCTGGTTAGGGCGTCTTTGCTGTATGGGTTGGTGCTTTCCGCGTTTCTCATACCCGTTCGCCTGGCCGTGGTTTGGTTGCAATCGCGGTTCATGCAGCATCGCGGGCACCGTGGCAGCGTTCGCGTGGCGATCGCCCTTACCCCCACGCTGATCTTTACCCTGGTCATCGCGGAAATATTGCGCGAGAACTTCGCCGTCAGCCCCCCGCTCTATGGCGGACTCCTGGTTTACGCTGCCATTGCCAGCATCCTGCCATCCTTAACCCTTCCAGCCTTTACCGAGACTACGGTCGACCCGGTTGCGATCGAAGCGTGAAGCACTTGAGGGTGCGTGAGAACCGGTAGAGAAACAGCAGGTCCCTGCAAGAAACGCCGGGACAGATACGCTCCCGTCGAAAAACATTTCCACGAGCGGTCCGCGGATCTGCAGTTCCGCGGACCTCTCATGGAATTTTTTTTCGGACCTGCTGTTTCTCCTCCTGCTCTCACACACAATTCGGCCCCTGAGGCCCCCTGAGGGCGCTTTTCATTCCATTTCCGCCTGAATCAGTCGGCTTTTTCACGGCCTGCTCGTCGAGGCCCGGAGGGCCGCCCGCTGAACGTCAGCCCGGCCCGCCGTGGGAGCGCCGTAGGCGCGGCACTGAAGACCTCGATGCCGAGGATACTGCTGGGTATGGGCCCTGTTCTTCGTCACGTATTACCAGGAAATCCCCCCGTGAGAGGGGCCCTCCCTTAACAAGTTGATCACCATTGACGCGTCGCACCGAGGGCGTTATCGTTGAGCAATCTGGTGTTCGGGAAGGCGGTGAGAATCCGCCACTACCCCGTAACTGTAAGCGCCGAGAGCTTGAACCAATTTGCTGGAGCCACTGGGATTTAAGTCCTGGGAAGGCTGTTCAAGATCGACGAAGCGTAAGTCAGGAGACCGGCCAGATGCCCACCAGGGCCGTTTTCAGCTTCGATGGGAGAGCTGGAAAGCAACCTCGCTGACGTAGTTCGCTGGTCAGTACGGACGCTGCCTTCTTATTGGATCCCGCTTCGCGCCTGGGCCCTGCCCTGCGCCAGAGGCGATGAATGCAATCGAACCAACGCAATACGGTAACCCTGGTCCTGGGGGGTGTGCGCAGCGGCAAGAGCCACTATGCACAGAAGATTGGGGAGCACGCCGGGCAAGTGGTTTTCGTGGCCACAGCGCAAGCCTGTGACGACGAGATGCGAGCGCAAAGTCGATCGTCATCGCAGCAGCCGCCCGCAGCAATGGAAGACCGTCGAGGAGCCTCTGGCGTTGGCCGAGGTGATCGCCCATCACGGCCCTGCCTGCGACCTGATGATTATCGATTGCCTGACCTTCTTTGCCGCTAACCTGCTCGATGCCAAGGTGGACGAGCAAATCGCAATCAATGCCCTCAGCCTCGCCTTGCAGTCGCCGCCCTGTTCCGTGGTTCTGGTATCGAACGAGGTGGGCAGTGGCGTAGTGCCGGAATATCCATCCGGGCGGCGTTTCCGCGACCTGTTGGGCGAAATCAACCAGATGGTCGCCCGGGTAGCGTCGAACGTGCTCCTGCTGGTCGCCGGTCTTCCCCTGGTCCTCAAAGGTGAGGCCATCCCCCAGGTGACACAATGATCGGTTTGCTAGTAGGCGGCACGGCAAGCGGTGTGGGCAAAACTACGGTTTCCCTGGCCATCATCGCCTGCCTGCGCAGACGCGGCTACGTGGTCCAGCCCTGCAAGGGAGGCCCCGACTTTCTCGACCCCACCCATCACAGCCGGGTCGCGGGCCGAGGTGCCCGCAATCTGGATACCTGGATGCTTACTCCGGAGGCCAATCGCGCGGTGCTTCGCCGGGCGGCGGTTGGCGCGGACGCTGTTGTCGTCGAAGGAATGATGGGGCTGTTCGACGGCAAGGACGGGCTCACGGAAACCGGCAGCAGCGCCGAGATTGCCAAAATGTTCAAGCTCCCGGTACTGCTGGTGCTGGATTGTGCCAAGAGCGCACGCAGCGTGGCCGCGACGGCTTTGGGCTTTGAGTGCTTCGATCCGGATTTGCCTCTCGCCGGCCTCATCCTCAACCAGGTGGCCAGCCCCCACCATTACCAACTGCTCGAAGCAGCCATCCAGGCCCGCTGTAAGACGCCCATTCTGGGCTGGCTACCGCGGGAGACGAAAATTGCGATCCCCGAGCGCCATCTTGGACTGCATGCAGCAGAGGAGAGCGAGGCATCGCTCGACACGTTGGCCGACCTGGCAGAAACGCACTTTAAAGTCGACGCCATCCTGCAGCTCGAGTTCCCTCTTGAGACCTCTGTCCACTCCCCAATCAAGATGGCATCGCCTCGCTTGCGCATCGGCGTGGCCCGGGACCGCGCCTTTTCCTTTTATTACGAAGACAATCTCGATCTCCTGCGCGAGCAGGGAGCGGAGATTATCCCCTTCAGCCCCATCGCCGACCAGGGGCTGCCGCCGGAGTTGGATGCGCTCTACTTCGGGGGCGGCTATCCTGAGCTTTATGCCCGGGAACTCAGCGAAAATACACCTATGCTCGACCAGATCCGCGCCTTCGCTCGACTCGGAGGGCACGTCTATGCCGAGTGCGGAGGCCTGGTCTATCTTTCGCAACAGTTGAGCGCAGCGGATGGAACCGTCTATCCCATGCTGGGGATCGTGCCCCTGGCGATAGAGATGACCGAGCAAGCTGGTGGACTTCGGTTACGTCACCGTCACCTTTACACAAGACTGTCTGCTTGGCCCGAGGGGCACCACGATTCGAGGACATAGTTTTCACTATTCCCGTATCCGCGCCGGCCCCGCGGTGGAGACCAGCTACCAGGTGGACTTTTCCCTCTCAGGGAAGCAGCAGCCGGAGGGCTTTACCTGCGGCAATGTTCTCGCCAGCTATGTACACCTGCACTTTGGCGCTAACCCCACGGTTGCGCAGCACTTCAGGGCGACGCTTCGGACCGCGCGGCAAAGAGAGGCGGCGACCGCATGAGGAGGGCCTTGCTGATTTTCGTCATGCTGATGGCCGGCATCTCCTCAACGGCACGGGCGAGCCGGGTGGTGACGGATGAAACCGGGCGCAAGGTCACGGTTCCCGACCATCCGCATCGGGTGATTTGCCTGGTGCCCAGTGTTACCGACACTGTTTTCGCACTCGGATCGGCTGACGACGTGGTTGCGGTGAGCGACTACACCACCTACCCAGCGGCAGCCCTGAAGAAACCAAGTATCGGCAGCCTGGTAAAGCCCTCAATCGAGACCATCTTGTCTTTTCATCCCGACCTGGTGGTGGGGAGCAGCATTCCGGGATCGACGGAAACCGCAACCCAATTAAAGGCCGTCGGTGTACCCGTCTATCTGGTGGATCCCCAGGGTCTCTCCGGCATCCTGCGCTCGGTCAAGAGCGTGGGCGAAGCGCTTAACCGCGTCCCGCAAGCGCGGGCCCTCGACGCCAGTCTTAGCCGGCGCATCGCCGCTGTCAAGGCACGCACAGCGGGGAAACCAGCGCCAAGAGTCCTGGTTCCCGTTTGGTACGACCCGATCATCACTATCGGCAAGCACGCGTTCATCAGCGAGATCGTCGAGGTTGCGGGAGCGAAGTCAGTGACCGACGATCTGATTCCCGATTGGCCGCAGATCAGCATGGAGACAGTGATCGCCCGCGCACCGGAAGCTGTATTACTCATCCGCGGGGGCAAACTCTCCATCGACATGTTGCGGAAACAACCAGGCTGGAGCAGCCTGCCCGCAATCCAGAAGGATAAGGTTTATTACGTCGATACCGGCATACAGGAGCCAAGTCCAGTGGCCATCGACGCATTGGAGGAATTAGCCAAAGAATTTCATCCTTAGGACGGGAGTGCCCCGTTCTTCAACCGATCACCACGGCAAGGTAACGAGAAGGCGGTGCGAATCCGCCACTACCCCGTAACTGTAAGCGCAGAGAACCCGGCACGGACGTTAAAGCCACTGGGACGAGTCCTGGGAAGGCAGCCGAGGTTTGTTGACGCGTAAGTCAGGAGAACGGCCTTGCTCAACCAACCCGAGGGGGTATGCAATGTTCGATCTCTCTATTTTCCGTCAGGCTTTCGGGGTGCTTGTTTTGTCTCTCCTGCTCCTTCCTTTGTCCGCCCTTGGAGCGGAGGGTGGCACTTTGCGCGGAACCGTAACCGACCCGCTGGGCGCCGTGATTGTCTCCGCGACCGTGGAACTACTGGACGGCACCTCCGTCGCACAGGAAACGAAAACCGATGCAGCGGGCAACTATAGCTTCCATCTGCAGAAATCCGCTCGTTACCAGGTTCGGGCTGCTGCGCCCACCTTTCAATCCACCACCAGCGACGCAGTCTTCGTCACGGCCTCGGGCAAAGCCCAGGTGGATGTGACCCTGGCAACGCAAACGTTGACCGAACAAGTTACCGTAACCGCCACAGGAACACCTACGCCCGAAGCACAGGTGGGCGCGCCGGTAAGCGTGCTGAACGCGGATCAGTATCGCTACTCGACCGAGGTGCAGGACCCACTGCGCCTGATCCCTGGGGCGCAAGTGACCCAGACCGGGCAGGTGGGAGGCACCACCGGTTTGTCGATACGCGGGGGCAATGTCAACGCCAATAAGGTGCTGATCGATGGCGTCCCGGCCGACGATATAGGCGGCGCGGTTGAATTCGCCAACATCGATGCGGTGGGCATTGACAAGGTCGAAGTCTTGCGCGAGCCGAACAGCGCACTCTATGGCTCCGATGCCCTGGCAGGCGTGGTGAGCCTCACCACCGCTCGCGGCAGCACCCTGCTTCCCCTGCTGACTTACTCCGGCGATGGAGGCAACTTCAATACCTTCCGCCAGGTGGGCACGCTGAGCGGTACCTATCGTCACTTTGATTACTACTCGGCGTTTGCCCGCACAGACACGCGCAATAACCTGCCTAACGATGCATTCCACAACGGGACCTATGCGGGAAACTTTGGCTGGACTCCAAATACCGCCAACGACCTGCGCTTTACCGTACGGCACCTTACGGTCGCTGCCGATCAACCGAATGCCATCCTGCTTTATGGCATTCCCGATGCCGCAAGCTTGAAGGAGCACGACAGCTACTACAATGCCGCCTGGAACAACCAGACCACCGAGAAATGGCACAACCAGATACGCTATGGCGGCTTGCGCTTGAACTACAACTACACCGACTACGCCGCGACTGGGATTTATGATCCGGACGAAGACGTCTACCTCGGCGCTCCGGTCAACATACAGGGTGCGAACGGCTATAACGTAAGCGGCCAGGCGATTTTTCAATACGGAACGAGCTATGGCTCGACCTACCCCAACAACTATCTCGCCCCCAGCAAAAGGGACTTCGTGTATGCCCAGTCCGACTACCGGGTCAATGCGCATATCGTTGCCCTGGGCGCGTTCAAATATGAAGACGAGCGCGGCTCGACTCTTAGCTCAGGCGGAACGCAGACCGCGATTGAGCGCGGCAACTACAGCTACACGGTTCAGCTCGCGGGAGACATAAAGAACCGTCTCTACTACACAGTTGGCAGCGGCCTTGAAGATAACGGGCTCTTCGGCTTCGCAGCCACGCCTCGCGCTTCCCTCGCCTACTATCTCTTTCGCCCGACCAATACCGGCTGGTTGAGTGGAACCAAGCTGAATTTCAGCTTCGGAAAAGGTATCAAGGAACCGAGCATCTATTACCAAAGCATCTCGCTCTTTGACATCCTGGACGCATTGCCGAACGGTAGCGAGTTGATCAAGCAGTATGGGGTGTCTCCGATTGGGCCGGAGACCTCCCGCACCTACGATGGAGGTGTCGATCAGCAGTTTTGGAATGGAAGGGCCCGGGTCAGCCTGACCTACTTCCACAATGAATTCACCAATGGTGTGGAATTCGTGCCGCAATCAGCGTTGCTCGCGCTTGGTTTGCCCGCTGCCAGCAACCCTGCGGTTGAATTTGGAGCGGCAGTCAACTCCGAGGCGTTCCGGGCCCAGGGCGCGGAGGTCGCGACCGAGTACAAGATCGGCAGCCATCTTTTTGCCCGCGGAGGTTACACCTATCTGGACGCGGTGGTGCAGCGCTCTTTCTCCAGCGAGTCGCTGCCCAGTTACAACCCGAATTTCCCTACTATCCCGATCGGCGCCTTTTCGCCGCTCGTAGGCGCCAGGCCTTTCCGCCGCGCCCCCCATTCCGGCTATTTTGGACTTAGCTACAACCGTTCCAAGTGGTATGGCTCGTTTACCGGGACGCTGGTTGGCCGACGTGACGACAGCGACTTTCTTACCGACTCGGAGTTTGGCAATAGCCTGCTGCTGCCCAACCGCAATCTCGATGGCGCTTACCAACGGCTGGAGCTTGGCGGCGGCTACCAGGTCACTCGATCGCTCACGGCTTACACTGATATGCAGAATCTTTTGAGCGAGCATTACAGCGAAGCATTTGGTTTCCCCGCGCTTCCCTTCACCGTTCGGGCCGGTGTAAAGATCAGCTTTGGAGGCGAATCTTGGCGATTGAAATAGCCACGGCATCCAGTAGCCCGGCGGCTTCCAACGAGCAAGGGATCCCGCCCCAAGTCAGCAAGCGTGAAACAGGCAAACTCAGCCCTGCGGCGCTCATAGTGCTGTTGACGGCGGCTCTGGGCCTGGCGACCCTGGTCTCGCTCGCCACCGGCGCGGTGCCCATCCCGCCTCGCACCATCTTTGCCGCCATGTTCTTACATCAACCACTTAGCGAAATGCAGCGGCTGATCCTGTTTCATCTGCGTCTCCCGCGGGTGCTGGCATCGGGATTGGTGGGCTCGGGGCTGGCTCTGTCTGGACTTCTCTTTCAGGGGCTCTTTCGCAACCCCATCGCCGATCCATACGTCATCGGGTCTTCGGGAGGGGCGATCTTCGGCGCCTGCATTGGGATCTCTTTCTTCTCCCAGTGGTCGACTTTCGGCTTCAGCGCCACGGCGCTGCTGGCCTTCGCCGGGTCGGCGGCTACCATGGCGCTGGTGTACTCGCTGGCTCGATCCGCGGGTAAGACGAACGTTGTGACCCTTCTGCTGGCAGGCTTTGCCATCAGCATCATGTTTACCAATTCAAGCTATTTCTTTGAACTCTTCGATAAGACGGGCACCGGTAACCGCGTTCTGGCCTCCTGGCTGCACGGTGTCATCGGCATACCGTCCTGGACCCAATTAGCAGTAAGCGCCGCCCTGCTTGCCTTGGCAACTGTGGCTGCGCTTCCCCTGATGAGGACACTGAATACCCTGGTTCTGGGCGACGAGTACGCGCAGCAGCTGGGGGTGAGGGTCGAGTCCGCACGCGTATCCATCATTTTAATTGGGTCCCTAATGACCGCCGTGGCGGTCTCGCTCGGCGGCATGATCATGTTCGCTGGGTTGATTGTGCCTCATGTCGCGCGCCTGCTGCTGGGGCCCGACCACGTTCGCCTGCTTCCTGTGGCCGCGCTTGCCGGAGCCATCTTCCTTATGCTTGCCGATACCCTCGCGCGAACCATCTTTGCTCCCTCAGAGGTTCCGGTGGGCGTCCTGATTGCCTTTGTCGGTGGCCCCTTTTTCCTTTACCTGTTGCGCAATATGAAGCGGAGCTATGCCGTATGAGCTGTCTATTACGCCTGGATGGCGTGCATTTTGATTACCAGGGACACAAAGTCTTGCGCCAGGCGACTGTCGACCTGGCTGAGGGTAGCTGCAACGCCCTGATCGGGCTAAATGGATCGGGCAAAACGACACTGTTGCGTATTGCCGCCGGGGTCCTGCGCCCGGTATCCGGGAGTGTCACACTGCGGGGCCGGCCAATGGAGGCCATCCCTCTCAAAGAGGTGGCGCGCACCGTCGCCCTGGTGCCGCAGCAACTGGAGCTGCCATTCGCGTTTACCGTGCAGCAAGTTGTGGAGCAGGGCCGTACCCCATACATCGGTATGCTGCGAGGACCCGGGCGCAGCGATCGGATGGCGGTTGATCGCGCTCTCGACCTGGCAGATGTCACTGGCCTCCGCCATCGCATCTTCAACGAGCTGAGCGGCGGCGAGCGCCAGCGGGTGAAGATTGCCCTGGGCCTGGCACAGCAGCCGCGACTGCTGTTGCTCGATGAGCCAACCCAGAACCTCGATATAGGAAGGCAGGTCGAGTTGATCGACCTGCTCCACTTCCTGCGGGATGAGGGAATCACTATCCTGGCCTCCATTCACGACCTCCACCTGGTCGACAAAAATTTCTCCACTGTACTTTTACTCAGCCCGGGGCAGCCCTTAGCCAGTGGCAACCCGGAGCAGATGCTGAAACCCTCTATCCTGGAACGCGCTTTTCAGTGCCCGCCGGACCGTCACCCGCTACTGATCGAGCGCGCCGAACTCTACCGCAGGGAGGCCCGATGAACACGGTGATGGAACCCAACATCGAGGAAGTAATCGGGGCGATCGCAGCCCCACCCGAAACTTATCTGGCCCAGGCCAGAACCCGGCTCGACGCGCTCACAAAGCCGCTGGGGAGCCTGGGACGCCTGGAAGATTTAGCGGCGCAATGGTTCGCCATCCGCCAGGGGAACCTCACTAGCCCGGTGAGCAAGGCGGTCTACGTGTTCGCTGCAGATCACGGCATCACTGCGGAAGGGGTAAGCGCCTATCCCGCGCAGGTAACGCAGCAGATGGTGCTGAACTTCCTTTCTGGAGGAGCCGCCATCAATGTTCTGGCTCGACTCAACCACGTGGAAGTGAAGGTGGTGGACGTAGGCGTAGATGCGGATCTGTTCGGCTATGCCGGGCTCACGGACGGCAAGGTGCGCAGGGGCAGCAGGAATATGCTGCGGGAACCGGCGATGACCGCGGAAGAAGTAGGTGCGGCGCTCCTGGTTGGCCTCACCATGGCGGAGGCCGCTCATGAGAAAGGAAACAACCTGATCGCGGTGGGCGAGATGGGGATTGGCAACACCACTGCTGCCAGCGTCATGACTGCGGCGCTTACCGGCATGCCGGCCAGCCTGGTCACCGGGAAAGGCACGGGCCTCGACAGCGAGGCGTATGCCCGCAAATGCCGTACGGTCGAAGCAGTGCTGAAGCACCATTTTGCCCAGCCCACCGGCCCGCGCAAAATTCTTCGCTGTGCCGGCGGTCTTGAGATCGCTGCCATGACCGGCATGATCCTGGGCGCAGCGCGGCGCCAAATGGCCATCGTTATGGACGGTTTTATTTCGACCGCGGCCGCGGCCATCGCGTGCGGCCTTGCTCCTGCCGTGCGGTCCTATCTGTTTGCCGGACATCAGTCGCAAGAGCCCGGCCACCGGATATTACTAACCCATCTCGATATCGAGCCTATTCTCGACTTGAATATGCGCCTGGGCGAAGGCACTGGCGCGGTTCTGGCCATGCCGGTGCTCGAAGCGGCTTTGCGCCTTTACCAGGAAATGGCGACCTTTTCCTCGGCTGGGATCAGCGGAGCTACTGCATGAGCGTGCGCGCTCCGCGATTTGCGGTGGATGTCGCGGTGGCTTTTCAATTCCTCACCCGGCTGCCGCTACCCCAGGTCGCCTTCGCGCCCGACGGCCTGGCGCGGGCGGTCAAGTTTTTCCCCCTGGTTGGCCTGGTGATTGGATCGGGCGCGGCGCTGCTGGAGAAAGTGCTCGCGCCTCATCTTGACCGCCCCGCCTCTGCCGTCGCCGTCCTGCTGTACCTGGTGCTCATCACCGGATGTTTGCACGAAGATGGTCTCGCCGATGTGGCTGACAGCACCGGCGGGTGGAGCGTCGAGCAGCGGCTGGCCATCCTGCGGGACAGCCGCATCGGCAGCTACGGCGTGGCGGCCCTGGTGCTTTCGCTGCTTAGCCGTGCAGTCCTCCTCGCCGGGTTACCGCTCGAGCACTTCACCGCCTACCTGATCTCCGCCCATGTGCTTAGCCGCTGGTCGACCCTGCCACTCAGTTACTATCTTCCACCCGCGCGCGAGAGTGACGGCCAGGGTGCACGCATCGCGGGGCTCACTTCGACTGCTTCACTGATCGCCGGATCCATCTTCACTATCGCTACCGTGGTGGTTGCACTTCGTAAAGCAGCGATCGCTCCCTTGCTATCGGCGGTGCTAGTTCCCTTGCTGAGTAGCTTTTTCTACATGCGAAGGTTCGGCGGGATCACTGGCGATTGTTTTGGCGGAACCAATCAGCTTACGGAGATCGCTGTCTACCTTTGCGGTGTGTGGAAACCATGAACACGGCCTTTTTCATTCGCCATGCGGAGACGGAGAGGGCCGGCCGTTTCTGTGGCCACTCCGACCCCGAGTTGAATGCCGAGGGCCGCGCGCAGCTCACTGCCCTGGCTGACCTGCTCTCCGCGGAGACCATCGAGCGAGTGTATTGCAGCGACCTGCGGCGCGCCACAAGCACGGCGCAATCGATTGCGGCCACCCGGGACATTCCGCTGACGCTACGTCCTGCATTGCGCGAGATCGATTTTGGCCGTTGGGAGGGCCTGAGTTGGGAACAGGTGGAGCAGATGGATCCTGAGCACGCGCGGAAATGGATGGATGCTTTTCCCAACCTACCCGCGCCCGAGGGAGAGAGCTTTCGGGCGTTCGAGGCGCGTGTGCTCGAGGAAGTGCATGCTCTCATTGAACGTGATCCTGGCCCAATGGCGGTGGTCACCCATGCGGGGGTGTTGCGCGTGGTCCTGCGGCATCTGTGCGGCTGTTCTGAGCCAGAGGCCTGGCAGCAAACGCAATCGTACTGCTGCGTAGTGCGTTATGAAGCAGAAGGAGAAAGCAAATGAGCATCGCGACCAAACATGGAGATGGCGGACAGACCGGGCTTGCCGGTGGTATTCGCATTTCGAAGGCGGATCTGCGCGTGGAAGCGTATGGTTCGGTAGACGAGCTGAACACCGTGTTGGGTTTCGCCCGCAGCATCTGCAAGAACGAGCAGATCACCGGTTGGACTGAGCAAATTCAAAAGACTCTCTTCCGGCTTGGCTCTGCATTGGCGACCCCTTCGGAAAGCCGCAAGCCGCAGGTTTACATCACCGCGGAAGACGTCGACTTTCTGACCCAACTGGTCTATCAGATTGAAGCAACGGAGGGGATTCTCGCCGATTGGTCGCTGCCCGGCGCGCAAACCGAGTCAGCGGCTTATGAGGTTGCGCGGACGGTGTGCCGGCGCGCGGAGCGCAACACCGTGCGGCTGGCGGAGAGCGGACAAGAGGTCAAGCCGGAGGTGTTGGCTTATCTCAACCGGCTTTCTGATTTGGTCTGGCTCTTCGGCAGGCTGATCGAGTTGAACGCGGGGATTGATGCGCGTCTTCGCGATGGGAGTAAGCCGGGACCGAAATGGTCACGAGCCTGGTAGTGGAAGTTGGAGCCAAGAACGAAGCCCTCCTTGCTGGACGGGTGCCCCATGTTCGCCTAAGCGTACATGGGCCGATAAAGACGGGCGCAGCCCCTTCCAAGACTTCTGTTACACAGGCAAAAAGACTGCGGCCAAGAGCAAGAGTCCTCGTGCAATGGAGTGAAAGCATTTGAAAAATCCGTTTCCGGCCCATGTACGCTTGGGCGAACATGGGGCACCCGTCCAGAACGAAAGACCGTCTTTGGGAGATTAAATCCGCCCGAGCGTTATGAGCCAAGCCCGCGCCATCATGGTTCTGGGAACCAATTCCCACGTCGGTAAATCGCTGTTGACGGCGGCGCTGTGCCGCATCTTTGCCCAGCGAGGCTACCGCGTCGCTCCGTTTAAATCACAGAACATGTCGCTGAATTCCGCCGCCACCATCGAGGGCCTGGAGATCGGTCGCGCCCAGGCGCTTCAGGCTGAAGCAGCCGGCATCGCAGCGTCGGTCCACATGAATCCCATCCTCATCAAGCCCTCAAGCGATTGCTCATCACAGGTGATGGTGCGGGGTAAGATCTGGGGGCAGATTTCCGCCGCCGACTACCACCAGCGCCGGGTGGAAGAGCTTATGCCTGTGGTGTGCGAAAGCTATCAGGCGCTGGCTGCAGATTTTCAAGTGATGATTCTGGAAGGAGCCGGTTCTCCGGCGGAAATCAACCTCAAACAGCATGACATAGCAAACATGCGCATGGCCGCGATGGCGGATGCCGCTTGTTTATTAGTGGGTGATATCGATCGCGGCGGAGTCTTTGCTTCCCTGCTGGGCACCGTCGAGTTGTTGGATCCAGATGAGCGCGAGCGCGTCCGCGGCTTCTGCATCAACAAGTTTCGTGGAGACCTGGGCCTGCTCCAACCCGGTGTCCGCATGATGGAAGAACGGCTTGGAAAACCCTGCCTCGGTGTGGTTCCTTACCTGCCGGCCCTTGCGCTCGAAGAAGAGGATAGCGTCGGCCTACCACCGGTTGCGCGCGCAGGCTGGGCCGCTAGCGAGCACGCACCCGAACGGCCGCTGCGCATCGCTGTCGTCGCGCTGCCTTCCTTTTCAAACTTTACCGATTTTGACTCGCTCCGCGCAGAACCATCTGTCGATTTGCTTTTCTGCCGTTCAGCCGAGCTTCTGGCGAATGCCGACGTCGTGATCCTGCCGGGCAGCAAACAGACCATGAGCGATTTGGAGTGGATTGTCGCCAACAATCTCGATCGAGCGCTGCACCTCCACGCAAGGACCCGCCTGGTAGTAGGTATCTGCGGCGGTATGCAGATGCTTGGCCGGGAGCTATCCGATCCGCGCGGTATTGAGCGTCAGGGCTCCATGCCCGGGCTTAGCCTGCTCCCCATCAGCACCACGATGCAGCCAGACAAGGTGACTCGCCTATGCTCCGGCGCCATCCAGGGTGATTCTCTCTTCGGTCAACCGCTCAAAGAAGATCTCGTAACCGGGTACGAGATTCACATTGGCAAGACTCTGTATCTGGACCACGCAGAGCCCTTCGCCACCCTGACAAACGGGGCGCGCGACGGATGTATCAGCGCCGACCGGCGCGTGCTCGGCACCTACTTGCACGGCATCTTCGATCACGATACCTTTCGTCATCAATTCCTGTCTGCAGCGCGCAGCTTTTTCAAGCTGGCCTCTCCATCGGAGCTCAATCCGTGGAGCCTGCAACGCAAGGAGTCGCTCGACCGCCTCGCGTGCCAGGTGAGCACGTCGCTGGACATGCATCGCATTTTTTCCTGGGTAGGGCTGAAGTACGAATGAGTAACGCCAGGACGATCGCCGCTGCCTGTCTCCTCGATTGGATCGCCGGGGATCCGGAGTGGCTTCCGCACCCGGTCCGGCTGATAGGTCGCTGCACCCAAATCGGAGAAGCCTGGCTACGCCGGCCCGACCAAAGCACAAACGATGAGCTGATCGCAGGCGCAGCGCTCACCGCCGGGGTGGTCGGCGTCTCCTACCTCGCTACAGCCAAAGCGATTACGTGGGCGCAGCGCATAGGTTGTGGCGCGGGCGCGGAGCTTTTGCTGGCGTGGACATGTCTGGCGTCCCGCAACCTGATCGATGAGAGCCTCGCCGTGATCCGTGAGCTCAACCGGCCGCAGTTGGCCCGGCAGCGGCTGGCGAGAATAGTCGGCCGCGATACCCAGGCTCTCAGTGACACGGAAGTTTTTCGCGCCCTCATCGAGACGCTCGCTGAAAGCGCCTGCGATGGAATTGTGGCGCCGTTGACTTACATAGCGATCGGTGGTGTTCCGTTGGCTATGGCATACAAGGCCGCGAACACACTCGACTCCATGATCGGTCATGCCGACCAACGTTATTTCTACTTTGGCAAGGCAGCCGCCAGGCTGGATGACGTGGCCAACTACGTTCCCTCACGTCTGACAGCATTTGCCATCGTGATAGTGGCTGGAATAGCAAGTGAGACCAGCGGCCTATCGGCGTTGCGTACCTGGTATCGCGACGGAAGAAAACACAAGAGCCCCAATGCTGGCCAACCCGAAAGCGCAATGGCGGGCGCCCTGCGCGTTCGCCTGGGCGGCGAGAACACGTACGCTGGTGAGCGGGTCACGGCACCCCTGCTTGGAGCAGAATTCACGCCCCCTGCAGTTCATCATGCGAAGCGAGCCCTTCGGCTGGTAGCGTTTGTCTCTCTCCTAACTGCTGCTCTCACCGTGGTGGTGCGGACCTTGAAAAAGTAGCAGAAAGCGTCGGCCAAAGGTCTTTCCTCGAAACAAACCCCGGGTGCCGCTTATCTCGATCGTTTTTCGCGAGATATGGGATACCACTGAGTCACACCCGCAAGAAGCACACTCTACGAGCACCGGCCATCAAGGTTCGCGTCATCCCACCTGTCGATTCACACAAGGAATCAGGCCGACGGGACCACTCAGAGCGAGTATGTTCTTCGTCAGGTAGGCTCGAGGGAACTCCGTTAACCTCCTCACTTCAACGCGTACAGGTTTCCGTCATTGCTCCCGAAGTAGACGACCCGGCCGTCGATCACAGGCGAGGAGAGGATAGTCCCCACACTCTGCATGCGGGCGATGCCGGCGATCATATCGTCGTAGAAATCCGAAGTGAAGGCTGCTTCGTAGTTGGGACTTCCGTCGGGCTTAGAAAAAGTTGCCAACCGTTGCCGCGAAGCGTCTGTTTGAAAATCCCAATCGCGAGCTTGCGTCATAAGGTTGATAGCGGTCAGTTTTCCATCATGGGAGCCGATATAGAGCGTATTGCCGGCAATGGCGGGCGAGGAAAAGAATGGGAAGTGAAATTTGAGCGAGAATATTTGTTTTCCTGACCCAGCGTCGAGCGCATAAAAGAGAGCCGTGTCCGAGGTGCCGAAGTACACTCTTCCGTTCAGGACCGCGGGCGAGCTGATGACCCAGGAGCTCTTGGTCGAGAAGGACCACCTTTTCTTCCCGGTCACAGCGTCGAGCGCGTAGAGGTTTGAGTCGCGGCAGCCAAAATAAACCGTGCCGTCGGCAACCGCCGCAGAGGACTGGATGCCCACCTGATTGTGAATGTCGGGATCCACCCCGGTCTTGAAACGCCACTTCTCTTTTCCGCTGGCGGCATCGATGGCGTAGAAATAACTGTCCCAACTGCCAATGAAAAGCGTCCCGCTGGAGATCGCGGGCGACGCGTGGACAACATCGCCGGTATGGAACCTCCACTTGATGCTGCCGGTGCCCGCGTCCAGAGCATAGACATTGCCATCGCCGCTGCCAAAATAAACGTTGCCATTCCATACCGCCGGTGAGGAGAGATAGCAGTCGAACGGATCAGGCATGGTCTCCGCAGCGGGCAGTGAGCCATGAATGTGGGTGCCGGCAAATCGGCGCTCACCGGCATTCTTAAACTTCCACTTGAACTTTCCCGTTAGCGCGTCGACGGCATAGAACCAGCCATCGTAGCTTGAAAAGTAGACCAGGCCTCCGGCAACGGCGGGTGAAGAGACGACGCGGGCCCTGGTCTCGAACTTCCACTTCATCACCCCGGAGTTCAAGTCAACTGCATAAAGATTACCGTCCGTGCTGCCCACGTACGCCAGACCGTTAGCAATGGCCGGCGAGGAGATAATGAGGCCGCCGGTATGGAACCTCCATTTAACCCCGGTCAGCCTGGGAGCGCCGGCCGCGTCGTACACACCGGTATGTGCCAGGTTGCCGCGGAACATCGGCACATCCGGAGACGACGGCGCGGCAGTGAACCACAAAACAACAACCAGCGTGGCTAACACGCGATCAGGTCCTCTAGAAGATGATCTTGCCGCCGACTTCGAGCCGCCGGCGGTCTATCCCGGAAAAAACAGCATTGGTTTCATTATTCCCGTTGGCATTAAAGAAGGTATTCGCAAACGATCCGCCAACCTCGGAAAAACTACCGAAGTCGATATTGACCCCAGGTGTACCGCGATATTGACGATTCATAATGTTGTAGGCGGTGGCCCTGGTTTCCAGGGTAAGTCGCTCCCCAATTTTGAAGTTTTTCAACAAAGCCAGATTAGCCGTATTTATGCTGTCGCCTCGCTGCAGGTTTCTCACCGACCCGGCGAATGGCGTGCCGTAGTGCTGCGCTGCCGTTAAGTCGTTTACGATCCAATGTACGTTTTGCCTGGTGACCGGCACGGGGGTCGAGGCCGGGTTGTTGGTGAATTGCGGACTGCTGTAATAGTCGACCAGTCCGCAGTCCCCGGCAGCCGCGTTCAAACATAGGCCGACCGTGTCAATGGGCGCCTTTGCGTTGGCGAGGATGGGGCGGCACGTGGTGCTGCCGGAGGCCTGTTCCGGATCGCACAACGAGGTATCGAATGGAATGGAAAAATCGGTGTAGTCGCTATGCAATAACTCAATCGCCGTGTAGGGCTGGCCGCTGGCATATCTCCACACAGGATTTACTTGCCAACCGCCGAGCAGCTTCCCGGTAAGCGTGTTTTGCTGTTTGAACACCGGTACTTCAAAGATGACGTAGATGGAGGCGAGATTCGGGTAATCCAACCCGCTGATGCCCCGTTCCGCCTGGCTGAGGTCGAACGGGCTTTGTGCAAAGGCACTGGTATTGCCGCCGTTCAATGTGCTGTAGATCTCGGTCACGTTGTCCATGTTTTTGCTGAAGGAGTAGGTGAGACCGGCGGTCACCCCGTGCCAATGCTCGATGCTCAGCCGGGTCTGGAGTCCGCTGTAATTCGAATATCCTGTATTGCCAAGGGTCAGCAAATTGGTGCGGTTGCAATCTACGTAGCCCTCTGCAAATCCGGGTGTGTTGGGCGTAGTACATGGCGTAAGCCCAGGAGGAATCACATTCCCGAAGCCCGTGG
The DNA here is from genome assembly GCA_963838445.1 of uncultured Acidobacteriaceae bacterium. Taxonomy (GTDB): domain Bacteria; phylum Acidobacteriota; class Terriglobia; order Terriglobales; family Acidobacteriaceae; genus PALSA-350. The sequence goes on along the minus strand of CAWIRT010000050.1, from coordinate 192,867 downwards.
CGATGAGCGGCCCCAGCGCCGGGTTACCGTTACGTATCTGAAACAAACCGACCGCGTGATTGCCCAGGTACCGAACCTCGCCAACAACGTGGCTGTTCAGTGCCTGCTGGATGCCGATGGTCCACTGCTCGGTGTAAGGGTTGAACAACTTTGGATCCACGTTTTCCTGACTCCGCGACCCAGGATCGATTCCACGCGGTACCTGAGGATTGATGACCGTGCGCAAAGCCGAGCCCTGCCCGGTAGACGGCACACAGTTTTGGCACGTTTGCAGGGTGGCCGAGTTTACCGCCGGAGTGCTGCCCGCAATATTCACAAACGGGTTGTTAAAGGTCGGATCGTAGCCGATGCGGAAGCCGCCGCGAACGACGGTATCGCCTTGCCCTCGCAGTTTCGGCATCCAGGAAAAGCCAACCACTGGTCCAAGGTTGTGCTTGTCCAACGGAAGTGACTGCACGGTGCGAAGACTTAAAGGAAGCGACTGATCCCAGAAGGCGGTGGCCGGGTTCGACTCTCGCTGCACGGTCAAGGCGTGCAACCCATTCAAGGGCTGGCTCTGGATCTCATAGCGAAGCCCGAGGCTCAAGGTTAGATTCTCGGTGGCCTTCCAGTCGTCCTGAAGATAAACCGCTCCGTAGTTGAATACCAGGTCATACGCTGCTGGTCCTTCGGCATACAAGGTGACCGTGGGTGCACTGTTGATGTACTCGCCGAAGTTGTCGAAGCGCAAGTCTCCATTGACGTAGGGAAGTCCCGTGTCACTCTCGGGATAGTGGTTGTACTCGCCACCGAGCTTGAGAAAGTGCTTGCCGGCCTGCCAGGAGACATTGTCCTGCACCTGGTGACTGCGCACAATCCTGCCTTGTGGCCAAGCGGGATTCTCACCCAGCGAGAGAGTCTGGCCGTCGTTAAAATCGACCCGTATGGGGCAACCGGTCAGGATGCCGGCGCTGGTGCAGTTAGCGAAACCGCCGCCCTCAAAAGAACTCGTGGATCGCGAATAGCTATAGCGAGCTTGATTGAGAAAGTGATTATTAAACGTGTGCGCCCAATCAACCCCGACGTAGTTGCTGTTTCCGGGAACACTGACAAAGCCTCCCGTCACCACCTCAGACGGGGGGAAGAAATTGATTCCAAAATTCTCAGACTTCTGATAGATGTAGCGGCCAAAAATACGGTCACGCTCGCCAAGTTGATAGTCCACGCGTGCGGTTGCCTCGTAGTCATTGAACGGAGATGCGATGGTGCGCCTTGCTGTGGCGAACTCGATGGGTTGCCCCAGCACATCCACGGTGGTGGGTGTTCCAAAGGTGAGATTGCCGATGGAACTGCTTGCAGGACCAATGGCGGCCAGCGCGCTAACCGCGGAATTACTCGGAAACGCCTGTTGCAGCTGACTGATTCCGTTCGGGGTCGGGGTAAGGAAGGGTGCGGATGAGGAGGGCGCTGTGCCGGTGCGGGTGTGCTCAAAATTACCTGAACCGAAAAACCACAACTTATCCTTCAGGATCGGCCCACCAACCGTGCCGCCCCATCGGTTATCTCCGTATCGAGGTACAGAGGGCGGTGTGCAGCCGTCCGCGGGATTTTCCCCCACGGTACAGTAGCCAAGCAGAGGGCTCTTTTCCTGATTGGCAAGCGAGTCAGCCCAGCTGCCGTTATAAAACTCGTATCCCGTCCCGTGGAATGCATTCGTGCCCGCCTTGGTGACATAGTTGACGACCGCGCCGCTATTCTTGCCGTATTCGGCACTGTCATTGGTGATGATCTGTATTTCGGCCAGTGCATCCTGATTGCCAAAGAAGACGTTTGGACCACCGATGTTGGTATCGTTATTGGCCTGTCCATCCAACTCGAAGTTGTTATTGCGATCGCGTAATCCGTTGGTCGAGAACTCGGCTCCGTTGTTGTTGGTGAACACGTTGCCACCCGAAGGAGATATTCCCGGAGTGAAGAGCGCGACAATGTCAAAGCCGTTCCCGATAGGCAGATTTGCTATCTTCTGCGTATCAAAGGTCTGGCTGACCTGCACCGAATCTGGCTGCAGTAATGCTGTCGCGCCCTCCACGGTCACCGCCTCTGAATTACCGATCTTCAATGTCTGCACTCCGAGTGGGGTCTGCGCGCCCGAGGTCACATTGACCGCTTGAATATGGATCGAGATGAAGCCCGGCGCGTCAATGGTGACGGTGTACGCGCCGATGGGCATACCAGGAATCTGGAAGCTTCCCGCATTGTTGCTCACCGTCTTGAAGCTGGCGTTCGTGCTTTCCTGGGTCGCCGTGATACTCGCACCCACGATCACCGCAGAGCTCGGATCTTGCACCGTGCCGCTGATCGAACCGGTCACGATGCCCTGGGCAAAGCCAGGTGCGCTGTAAACCAGCAGAACCAAGGCGATCAGAATCCAGATCAAACGCGAATAGTTAATCGTCATCTTTCCTCCGCTCCGCATTGAGACCCACTGTTACGCAAGTCATCGCCCAGGACGCCGGCTGTGCAACAAAAAGTGACGGAGAAGCAAAAAGCGTGACCAGTGAACGCGGAAGTAAGGTGGGACGGGTGGCGCTTCCACGAAGGGTGCATCCAGCCCGGGCGAACCATCCAGAATTCCGTAAAGTAGGCTTTATCCGTATGCACTGCGGAAGATAGTGACCAAGCGTAGAGATTTGCTGACGATTGGTTTAGTAGTGGGGACGACTTGTCGAGAGCAAGCATTCTGGGCTCAGCTTTGCGCCGGCGCAGTTACTAAAATCGGGAGAAGCACTAATCAGCAATGCAAGTTATGTAGCGAACCTTGATGCAATATGTGACGAGAAGTTGAGAGAGCGGGATGAATAGCCGACTTCTCGAATATCGATAGCCCAATCAGGCGACATGGGTGACGTCGAGACCCTTGTGGATGCGTGAGTATGGAGCAGATGAATCGTGAGGTGACGTCGTGCGATTACGTAGCTTGCTCATGTTGCGTAGCAATTTGCTATCTTTGCTGGCAGTGCTTTGTTTGTGGCCCGCGATCAACGCCGAAGCTAAACCGGATACGCTGGAAGAACGCCCGGCTTCTGTAGCTGAGGTACAGACGAAAGCCGCGAAAGGGTTCGTCGAACAGGAATTGGAATTGGCGGCTGATTACTTCGTAGGCAGAGGAGTGCCGAAAGATCTCACGCAGTCCGCCTACTGGTATCGGAGAGCAGCGGACCAGGGAAATCCGGCAGCCCAGCTCTATCTTGGCTATATGTATACCGTTGGTATGGGTGTCCCCCAGGATAAAGCTGAGGCTGTTCGATGGTACAGGCGAGCCTCATCCTCGAATTACCCGGAGGCAAAGGTGAACCTGGCGGCGCTCTATATGCGCGGGGACGGAGTCAAGCAAGATCCGCAGGAAGCGCTACGTCTGCTGAAATCCGCAGACGAAAAAGGGGATGGCCGGGCTGACGCGTATCTCGGGCTGGCGAGCTACCTGGGGTCGGGCGTCCCGGTTGATTTTGCCGCGGCGGAAACCTGGTTCAAGCTGGGCGTGAAACGGCACGATGCGGAAGCAGAATGTTTCCTGGCGGCGTTGGACGCGAATGAACCAGGCCGGGTGCCGAATATTCCTGAAGAAGACAGGCTTCTGCGGCTCTCTGCAGACGGCGGCTACTTGCCAGGCATCTATGCGCTGGGCCTTCTTTTGGTGAACCATCCCGACCTGCCGCAGGCGCCGCAGGAAGCGACGAACCTGCTGCTGTTGGCCGCCGGCTCCGGCTCCTGGCAATCATCCGTGATTCTTGGTGTGTTGGCCCGTGATGGACGGCTTTTGCCAAAAGACCAAAGAGCAGCTTATCGTTGGTTCCGCATCGCGGCTTCCCAGGGCGGCAGTGCGGCCGAGGCTTATCTGCGTCCTGAGCTCCAGCGCATGGCCGCGAGGGTTGGCGATACGGCTCCCACCGAGCAGGAAGCTTCAGCATGGCTGCAAGTGCATCCCCATCACGATCTATTTGTCTTTGGAAATGAACTGAACCCGAAGTATTTCCCCATTCAAGAGGTGTATGCTACGGCGCATGCTCCGGCAGTGGATAGCGAGGTTGGGAATCAAACCGAACGGCCTAACTAAATCAGAGGCAGACCAAACCCGCCCCTTCTTCATGCACCCGGTTGTCTTCCTGTCCGGCTGGGCCGTACTTGCGCTATTGTTTGGGTTCCAGGAATTCGCGGAACTGTCGGTCGCCGGCTGGAAGGTTCCTCTTTGGTCTGTGCTCCTCGGTTGGACAATTGAGTTCCTGTTGTGGGGCCTGATCTTTCTTGGCATGTGGCGCTTCTTGCGGGCAAGCATACAAAGCGCCTCCCTCCGGCAAATCCTGTTGCACTATCTGCCTTTGAGTATTGTCGTTGGCGTAATGGAGGAAGTGCTCTTCGTTACCATCTTTCGCTATCAGGCCCCGGGCAAACACTACAGCTACGTCGCCAGGCTTGAACGTTATTTGTCTGGTGAACTGATCACGAATATAGCCATTTTTTGGATCGTATTCGTTCTGTTCCGCGGCATTGGTTACTACCAGCGATTTCGCGAGCGAGAGCAGATGGCATCGCGCCTGGAGGCGCAACTGGTCCAGGCTCGGCTGCAGGCCTTGCAAATGCAGCTCAACCCCCACTTCCTTTTCAACACCTTGAACTCCGTTTCCAGCCTCATGCGCTCAGACCCTGATGGCGCCGACGAAATGTTGGAACGACTGAGCAGCCTTTTGCGTATCACCCTGGCAAAGGGGCAAGCGCAACGGATTCCCCTGCAAGAGGAAATGGATGTCGTTCAACTCTATGTCTCGATCCAGCAGTTGCGTTTCGGCGATCGAGTACGCCACAGCATTGAGGTCGCCCCTGAGACGTGGGATGCCCTCGTGCCCACTATGATCCTCCAGCCAATTATTGAAAACGCGTATGTTCACGGAATTTCGAGGTCTCTCGGAGAAGGAACCATTACTATCAACGCTTCCATCGAAGGGGATACACTGTGCATATCGATTCGCAATGCGGGCTGTGTGCCAGGCTCACCCGATGCTGCCCCGAAAAAGGGCGGCGTCGGCATCGCGAATGTAAAGGCCCGGTTAGAGTTGCACTACGGAAACCGGCAAAGCTTCTCATTGAGGGAAATGGTTCCGGGAGATGTAACTGCAGTCGTCCTGCTTCCCCTGGAGATCGATAAGCGTCCAAGCAATGACCACGCGGAGCCCTTGTATGCCGCTTCAGGTAGTGATCGCGGATGATGAAGTCCTTGCCCGGCAAAAGCTATTACAGCTCCTGCGAGAAGAACCCGACATTGAGGTAGTGGGTGAAGGCGCCAACGCCGCCGAAACCATCGACCTGGTTCAGCTCACCCAGCCCGATGTGCTCCTGCTTGATGTTCGCATGCCCGGCATGGACGGCTTCGACGTCATCTCGGCTCTGAGCTGCGCTTCTGCCCTGGACCTTCCCAGTATTATTTTCACTACTGCACACGACAATTACGCCCTCAAGGCTTTTGAGGTGCACGCGGTCGATTATTTATTGAAGCCCTTCACCCGAGAGCGGTTGAGGATCGCACTGCAGCATGCCCGGGAACAGCGGGAGCGGAGGCAAACAAACGGCGCGGTTCGATCCGTGGCCAAGAAGGAATATACCAACCGGCTGGTCTTTCGCTCCAAGGGCCGAATCCTCTTCCTGCCCATCGCGGATATTCGCTGGATTGGCGCGGAAGAAAATTATGTGAGAATCTGCGCCGGCAAAGAAAGCCATATGCTCCGCAATACCATGGCTAATTTCGAAACCAAGTTGGACCCCGACGTATTTTTGCGGATTCATCGCTCTGCCATCGTGAATCTCCAACATATTAAAGAATTTCGGACCGACGGAAACGACGGAGAGTGCTTCGTTACCATGTCCGATGGGCACAAGCTGCCCGTAAGCCGGGGCTATCGCTCGCGTATTACGAGCCTCATCGCCCGCTAAATCCTTTCGCTTCCCGTTGCAGTCCCGAGTGTTCACTTCCGAACAAAATATTTCAGTTGTGGACATCACCCGGGGACGTATCTCTGCCTTAACCATTTATTTTCGGCTATTTCGGAGTGGCCGATGGCATGCAACCATAAAGGCGGAATGCTGAATGACCTGAGATTTGCGTTGCGACAGTTGCGAAAGTCGCCTGGATTTACGCTGACCGCCGTGCTCACGCTGGCGCTGGGAATCGGGGCCAATACGGCGATCTTCTCCCTGGTGAACTCCATCATGCTGCGCCCTCTGCCTTTTCCGCAGCAGGACCGGCTAACGCGGATTGAATACAGCACCGGCGAGGTCAGTTTCTTTCCCAAAGGATGGATCCGGGCCCTGGGAGAGCATTCCGCTTCCTTCACCGCTGTCAGTGGCTTTGGGGCAGACACGGAATCGAATGTGGCGGGAGCCGATTCCTCCGATCGGGTATTCGGCGCCGAAGTGATGGCCAACGCATTCGACACCCTGGGCATTCATCCCGCGCTGGGCAGCTTCTTCACCCGTAACGAGGAACTAACCGGGCGCGACTCTGTCGTGGTGCTGAGTTACGGCTATTGGCAGCAGCGCTTTGGGCAGGATCCGAATGCCATCGGGAAAACCATCCGCATTGACGGTATCTCGCGGCGGATCATCGGCGTCATGCCCGCCGGAGTGCGGTTTCCCTATGGCGACACCCAGTTTGTAACCCCGGTGGCATTCAAGGGTGGGGATCCTATCGATCCCTGGCGAATTTTTGACCTGCGCATGTTTGGACGCTTGAGGGATGGGGTCTCTCCGGCGCAAGCCCAGGCTGAACTGCATCGGCTGCACGCAAGTTTGTTGCCGTTGTTTCCCTGGCGAATGCCGGACGACTGGGCATCAGCGCTGACAGTGGTCCCGCTGCTGGAATCGGAAGTTGGTGCGACGCGTCCCCGCCTGCTGTTGTTGTTTGGGGCCGTGGGGTTGATCCTGCTGATCGCATGCGCCAATGTGGCCAACCTGATGCTGGCACGCGCTGCCGGCCGGGAGCGCGAGATGGCTCTTCGCGGGGCGCTCGGTGCCTCTTCTGGCCGGCTGATGCAACAGTTGTTGTCAGAGAGTGTGTTGGTGGGCGGACTCGCGGGAATCGCCGGCTTGCTGGCGGCGGCTGCGAGTCTGCAGGGGCTGGTGCGGCTGCTGCCCGCGGACACTCCCCGCCTGAACGAGATAGCTCTGCACTGGCCAGTGTTTCTCTTTGCCGCGGCCGCATCATTGCTCACCGGATTTCTTTTCGGGCTGATCCCGGCACTCAGAATGGCATCGCCCAACCTGCAGGGAGCGCTGCGCTCCGGCAGCCGGGGTGTGGCCGGCAAACCATCGCAGTTTCGGGTGTCGATGGCGCTCGTGATGGGCCAGATCGGCTTATCCGTGGTGGTTATTACCGCCGCCGGCCTCCTGCTTCATAGTCTCTACAGCCTGTCGAAGGTAGATCCGGGCTTTCGCACCGAGCGGGTGGTCACGGCGGAGGTGTCATTGGATGCGATCGCCTGCCAGGAAAAAGGGCGATGCCATGGGTTCTTTACCACCATGCTGAACGGAGCACAGGGCATCACGGGGATGGAAGCCGTTGCTCTGACAGACTCGCTGCCTCTGAGCGGGCGAGACAACAACTATGTTTACGACGCCGAGGGTCATCCCAGGGATGCGCGGCAGAGCGCATTGCTTGCCACCGGACGCACCGTGTCGCCTGATTACTTTGCCACGCTGGGAATGCGGTTGGTCCGCGGGCGCATGCTGACCAACCAGGATGAGTCAGGATCAAGCCACGCGGTGGTGATCAACCAGAGCATGGCGGAACGGCTGTGGCCACACCAGGATCCGCTGGGAAGACACCTGATCGATGTGGGCGATGAGCCGACGCCGACAGTTTGGAATAAAGACGCAGCGTCTGTGGTGGTGGGCGTGGTTAGCAACACTCACGGTGGCAGTCTTGCGAGCGGATTCGGTGACGAAGTCTACTTACCCATGACCACCAGGCGTGAACAGCCGGTCATGTATGTTCTGCTGCGCACGCGCGCCAGCACTTCTGAAGCAGCAGAAGACTTGCGCAGGGTCGTGAAAGAACTCGATCCCTTGGTGCCGGTGACCCGTGTTCGCAGCCTCAATGAAGTGGTGGCCGCATCGGTGTCAGCTCCGCGGTCGCTGGCGATTCTCCTGCTGTCGTTCGGCGCTTTGGCGTTGTTGATTGGCGGAGTGGGCGTCTACAGCCTGATTGCCTATGTGGTGAGCTGGCGAACTAGGGAGATCGGCATTCGGCTGGCGTTGGGCGCATTGCGATGGCAGATTGTGGGCGCGATTGTGAAGCAGAGCCTGCTGCTTGCCGTGGGAGGATCTGTCGCTGGATTGGTGGCGGCTGCCCTGCTGATGCAATTCATGCGCAGCTTCCTGTTCGGGGTCAGCGTGCTCGATCCGGTCACGTTCTGTACGGTACCCGCCGTGATGGTCCTGCTGGCGCTGTTCGCGGCGTGGCTGCCGGCACGCAGGGCGGCCGGCGTCGACCCGATGGAGACCCTGAGAAACGAATAAGGGCAGACTGAGTATGTGCGCGGAAACCGGCTGTGAAGGGGACGGCCTTCAGGCCGTCCATAAGTGATTGCAAATCTGTCGGCTTTAGACTGAGGGAACGCTCTTAGCTCCTCTTCCGCCCTTTAGGAAGACGCTTTTCGACAGAGGGTAGCGTAATGGAGAGATTTTGGTTTTGTATCAGGGCACGACTTCAGTCGGGCCGTAAAAAGGCTTGAAAGAACTGGGCTTTAGCCCCTGGCGCAACTTTTCTCCAGGCGTGCGGCTGCCCCGTTTGTGTAGCTCGGCGCACTGGACCGGCTACATCGATGTAATCTGCGGTTCGGTTTGGGTTGTCACGCGCGCCCAGTTAGCCCCGTTCTATTGGCTCGTCATTTTGCGGATAGTATTGGTTGTGCTCGCCCCATCCACGGTTGGCACAATTTCGACCCGGCCGCCCCAGGTTGTCACATCCTCCGCTCCCACGATGGTTGAAGTGGTGTAGTCTCCGCCCTTCACCAGTACATCCGGGCGCAGGCAGCGGATAAGCTCCAGTGGCGTCGCCTGGTCGAAGATGATCACCGCGTCGGTCGAGCCCAGCGCAGCCAGAATGCGCGCTCGCTCCTTCTCTCCGACTACCGGCCGTGTGGGGCCCTTCAACCCCTTTACGGAAGCATCGCTGTTTACGCCGATGACCACCTTATCGCCGAATTCGCGGCACTGTTCGAGCAGCGTGATGTGGCCTACGTGCAAAATGTCAAAACACCCGTTGGTAAAGACAATTCGTTCGCCGTTCGCGCGCCATTCCGCCAGACGGACCAGCAAGTGTTCCAGGTCGAGAATCTTGTCCGGGCCTTTCATCTGCGCCGAGGCGGTGAACGCGGCCACCAATTCGTTGCGCGAGATAGGCGCGGTTCCCGTCTTGGCGACCACGATGCCGGCGGCGATATTTGCCAGGGTGACGGCAACCTCCGGGTCCAGGCCGCCGGCCAGCGACGCCGCCAGCGTGGCGATGACCGTATCGCCGGCGCCGGTAACGTCGAATACTTCGCGGGCGCGGGTGGGCGAATGAAACACAGCATCCGGATAGAGAATGCGAATCCCCTTCTCGCTCATGGTGACGGTCATGTAATCGATGCCCAGCTGAGTGACGAGTTTTTGCGCTGCGGCCAGCAGTTCGGCCAAGTTGTGGGTACTGATGCCCGTGACCAGTCCGAGCTCCTGGAGGTTCGGGCAGATAGTGGAGGCGCCGGCATATTTGCTGAAGTCGCGACCCTTGGGATCGACCAATACCGGGATGCGCCGTTCCCGAGCCCGGGCGATAACCGCCTGGCAAAGCTCAGCACTCAAGGCGCCCTTGGCGTAATCGGACAGAACGACGGCGTCGGCGGTGCCCACCAATTTCAAAGCGCGATCGCGCAATGCCTGGCGATCGGCGGCTGGATGGGGGTCAGCGCTCTCAACATCAAGCCGCAGCAGTTGCTGATTACGGGAGACGATCCGGGTCTTCGCAATCGTGGCATGGTCAGAAAGGACCATTCCAGAGGAATCCACGCCGGCTGCGGCAAGCAGCGCACTCAATTCCCGCATTTCCCCATCGTTGCCCCAGAAACCCGCCTGGGCGACCTTGACCCCCAGCCCGACCAGGTTCATCGCCACGTTGGCGGCCCCGCCGGGCGCGCTGGTGGTGCGCACCGAGCGGAGTACCGGCACCGGCGCCTCGGGCGAAATGCGGTCCACATCACCCCAGATCGAGCGATCCAACATCACGTCGCCAACCACCAGGACACGAACGGCGGCAAATCCGCTTTCAATCAGGGAGAGAAGGCGGGATTGTTCTTTCACCAGCATTCCTTCATCATCGCAAATAAAGAGCCAGTCCTGCGACTGGCCTATACTACGAGGAGCCCAGGGTAAGAGTATTTATCCCTCTGCTACGGCGTATGGCAAGCAAGGTACCGAACTTGAGAGATGTCAGGGCCCAGGTGATGCGGATACTCCTTCCCGCCACCAAATGGGGTCGCGTGACCGTCTGGCTCGGCATCATGTGCCTGCTGCTTTGGACCGCCAGGATTTTGGGATCGAAGGTAAGCGGGTGGGCCGTATTTACCACCATGGTCTTCGCCTTCTGTGCCATGGTCCTGGGTTTCCGCTGGGGTTTTCGCCCACTCTTGTGGCGGCTGCGGAATCGATTGATCATCACCTACCTTTTCATCGGTGTCATGCCGATTCTGCTGCTCTTGCTCATGGGCGGTCTGGCGGGCTATTTATTTGCCGGGCAGTTCGCCACCTACGTTGCCTTCTCTGACTTGAACTCGGAGTTACAGCATCTGCAGGCGGCCAACGACTCCCTTGCCGCGCAGCTATTCCCGCTGGAGAGTTCCGGCAAAGTGAATGAAAAGATCGCCGGAGAGTTCACCCGGGCCTCCGACGAGAGATTCCCGGGGCGGACCGTTACCGTGGCGAGGAACGGCAAGGGATTTGTGCTCTCCACCGGAGGAGAGCTGCTCACCACCCCGCCCGCGCAGGTTCCTGGCTTTATCCACACAGACTTCACTGGGTTCGTCGTAGATCGCCGTGCCCTGCATCTTCGCACCATCAAGCTTCAAGGGGAGGGTGACCGGCGGATAGCCTTGATCTCCGACATTCCCGTCACCCCGAACCTGCTCTTCCCTACAGCGGCGCGCCTCGGTGCGGTGACGTTGTATCCTCCCGATCAAAAAGGCGACATTCATTACCCCAGCCTGGCAGATAGCCGAGCGCCCGTAACCGCCGGACAGGTGCCTTCTCGTTCCCATTGGTTTGACATAACCCTGGACTTTCCCACGCTCTTCAAAGTGGTGGATTGGCAGAACGGAGAAAAACAAGAGCAAGGGCTCATCGATGTTGCCACCCGTCCCTCCATGCTCTATGCGATATTGTTCGCCACCCTGGGCGACAACTACCTGATGTTTCGCGACGGCTTGCTCGCGATCGCCATTTTCTTCGCCATCATTGAGTTCGTCGCGCTCTACATAGGTGTTCGCCTTTCCCGCAGCATGACCGCTTCAGTCGCAGAAATTTATCGGGCAACGGAACACGTAAACCGTGGGGATCTGAGCCATCGTATCCTCCTTGGCGGCCGCGATCAGATGGCCGCGCTGGGACAGTCCTTCAACTCCATGACGGGATCTTTGGCCAAACTGATTGAGGAGCAGAAAGAGAAACAGCGGCTGGAGAATGAACTCAGCATTGCCTACGAGGTGCAGGAATTGTTGTTTCCTCGCCAGGTCGCCGACCTGCCCTCGCTCCAGGTTCATGGTGTTTGCGTTCCGGCCCGCACCGTCAGCGGCGACTATTACGACTTTATCCCCCTGGGGAGCGACCGGCTGGTGATCGCGGTCGGAGACATCAGTGGAAAAGGAATATCAGCTGCCCTTCTGATGGCCACCGTGCATGCCTTCGTTCGCGCCTACTCGCTGGAACCGGAGATGGCGCTGATGCCTGCCTCGCTCGCTTATGGAGCGCACGAGGATCCGCGGATGTATTACCGCGGAGATGGGAGCGCGGAATCGCAAGTAGCCCCAGCCATGCTGATGACCACCTTGAACTATCAGCTTTATCGCAGCACGCCGGCGGCGAAATACGCGACCATGTTTCTCGGTTGTTATGACGCCAAGGCACGAGTTTTGACGTATTGCAACGCGGGACACTTGCCACCCATCATTCTGCGGGCAACGGGCGAAGTTTTCCGCCTCGCGATCAACGGCACGGTGGTCGGCCTGTTTGATGGTGTCACCTATGACGAGTCGACGCTGGTGATGCAGCCCGGCGATATCTTCGTCGCTTACAGTGACGGTGTCACCGAACCGGAAAACGAGTTTGGCGAATTCGGCGAGGAGCGCCTCATCGAACTAATCCAGGAGCATCGCAACAAACCCCTGCGCCGCATCAGCGAAATTGTTGTCGGCGCAGTGGCGGATTGGATTGGCACCGCGGAACAGCCGGATGACGTGACCATTGTTCTCGCCCGTTGTACCGGCCCTTCCGCAACGCGAGCGTGACTCTCCGCCCTTGGCATTGGACCCATCCTTAGGTACCATCCGGCTATGAACTATCGCACGTTGGGCCGCACCGGTTGGAAGGTTTCAGAGATCAGTTTTGGTGCATGGGCCATCGGCGGCTCATGGGGCCAGGTAACCGATGAGGAATCGATCGGCGCGCTCAACCAAGCGATCGACTCCGGCATCAACTTTCTCGACACCGCGGATGTCTATGGCAATGGGCGCAGCCACCGGCTGATTGGAAAGCTGAAGAAGGCCCGCAAAGAAGAGATCATCGTTGCCACGAAAGTGGGCCGTCGTCTGCCCAAGCAGACGGTCGAAGGCTACAGCCGCGCCAACCTCACCTCCTGGGTCGAGTACAACCTGCTCGACCTGAACACAGAAGTTCTCGACCTGGTGCAGCTCCATTGCCCGCCAACCGATGCCTATTATCATCCGGAGATTTTCGGCGTCCTCGACGACCTGGTGCAGGCTGGCAAGATCCGCTACTACGGGGTCAGTGTGGAGCGCGTGGAAGAGGCCCTGAAGGCGATGGAGTATCCCAATCTCCAGAGCGTGCAGATCATCTTCAACTGTTTTCGCCAGCGTCCCGCCGAGCTCTTCTTCGCCCAGGCCAAGCAGAAGCAGGTCGGCATCCTGGCGCGTGTTCCTCTCGCCAGCGGTCTGCTTACCGGTAAGTTTCGTGCCGATACCAAGTTTGACGCCGACGACCATCGCCACTTTAACCGTCAAGGCCAGCGCTTCGACGTCGGTGAAACCTTCTCCGGGGTCGACTACGAAGTGGCCTTGGCGGCGGTGGAAGAGATCCGTGCCCTGGTTCCGGCCGACGTAAGCATGAGCCAATTCGCTCTTCGTTGGATACTCATGTTCGACGCGATCACCTGTGCCATCCCCGGAGGTAAGCGCCCGACCCAGGTAGCCGACAACGCCCAGGCCTCGGATCTTCCGCCCCTCGCGCCGGAAGTCATGGAGAGCATACGGAAAATCTACGATGCAAAAATCCGGCCCCTTGTGCATCAACTCTGGTAAGGGACGAAGGCCACGGCTTCAGCCGTGTCCCGATGAGCCTGCGGCTCACCCAAGGAGATGAACACCTTTGGTGAGGTGGTTTTCGACTATGTCGTAAATGCTCTTACAGAAGGTGGCTTTACATTTACAGGCCGCGCAAACTCTTTTGTCTGAAGGGGACGGGCTTTTAGCCCGTCCATCATCACTTGGGAATGAGTGTGGCTTTAGCCACTGAGGGGACGACTCCGTACAAGCAGAGACTTTTTCCGCAGCCTGTTTACCGCTGAGATACGCTTTTCAAAATGTGTAAGTCGGTTTCGTCCCGTGGCCTGCCAACCACGGCCTTGGCCCTGGACGGGTGCCCCATGTTCGCCCTAGCGTACATGGGCCGAAAACGGATTTCTTCAAATGCTTTCACTCCATGCGCAAGGACTCTGGCTCTTGCCCGCAGTCTTTTCGAATAAGAGGGGCTCTCACGCAAGCTCTAAATCCCTCATCAGCTCAATCCCAGCCCTGCTGGAAAACCCGTGCCTTTCGTCGCGAGAGAATATCGCCCCCCTTCGCAGCATGATGGTGACATTTTCCACCTCTGCTAGTCTTTCTTTTACATGCGTGTCTATGCCCTGAGCCTTGCCCTCACTGCCTGTATCCCCCTTACTGCCTCAACCTCCCTGGCGGTCCCGTTGGCCTCCGTAGCCTCGCGGGTGGCAGCGCAGAACGCTCTCTTTGAAGAGCAGTACCAGGCCGACTTGAAAGCCTCGCCGCAAAGCGCGACGGCTCGCGGCGATTATCGCTACAACAATCAACTCGACGACCAGTCATTGGCCGAAGTCGAACGCGAGCATGCGACGGACGAGAAATTCCTTGCCCGCCTCAAGGCAATCTCAACCACCGGCTTCGCCGAGCAGGACATCGTTTCCCACGAACTACTTGTCCGCATCCTTGAACAACGCAACGAAAGCTACGCGTTCAAAGATTTCGAGATGCCGATCTCCCAGATGAACGGCCCGCACACCGACCTCGCGGATCTGCCCCTTTCCTCTCCCTTCAGCAGCGTTAAGTATTACGAGGACTACATTGCACGCCTTCACCAGATCCCACGGGTCTTCTCGCAGACCGAAGAGGTGCTTCGCTCCGGAATGAAAGACCACCTCATGCCCGTGCGCTTTCTTCTAGAGAAAATCCCCGGCCAATGCCAGGGCATTATCGCATCAGACCCGTTCCTGCTGCCTACCAAAAAGTTTCCCGCCTCCATCTCCGCCGCCGATCAACAACGGCTCACGCAGCAGATTACCGACACCGTCAACCACGAAGTGCTGCCGGCTTACAAGGCTTTCGCGAGCTTCGTTGCCACGGAGTATGCTCCGCACGGCCGCACGACTCTCTCCGTAACCTCGCTGCCAGGCGGCGAAAGCCGATACCGGCACGCCATCAAGAGCTCTACCACCATCAGTGATCTCACTCCCGACCAGATTCATCAGCTCGGTCTGCGGGAAATGGATCGGATCGGGGCCGAGATGCTCGCGATCGCGCACAAAGAAGGGTTTGCTGATCGAGCTTCCTTCGATGCTTCGCTCAAGAAGAATCCGAAGTACATTCCCACCTCTGCCGGCCAAATCCTCGATGACTATCGCCGTTACCTGGCCCAGATGCAGGGCAAGCTGCCGCAGCTGTTTACCTACATTCCTGGGTCACCGGTAACGGTTGAGGCAATTCCGCCCTTCCAGTCGGCCATGGCCACCCACTATCAAACCGGAACGCCCGATGGCAAGCGGCCTGGCCGCGTGGTGGTAGCCACTTCTGACTTCGCGCATCGCAGCCTCATCGATGACGAAGCGACGGCCTATCACGAAGGCATCCCAGGCCATCACATGCAACTCTCTGTCGCGCAACAGATGACAGGGCTGCCCAAATTCCGGCAGTATGCGTTCAACTCCGGCTACATCGAGGGCTGGGCGTTGTATTCCGAGCAACTGGGCAAAGAGGTAGGCTTCTACCAGGATCCCGTCTCCGACTACGGCCGGCTGGCCAGCGAGCGATTCAGGGCTGTGCGCCTTGTCGTGGACACCGGCATTCACGCCAAGGGCTGGAGCCGCGACCAGGTGGTGGAGTTCTTCCGCAAATCCGGAACCATTGACGAACCCATGATCCAGACCGAAACCGACCGCTACATCGCCTGGCCGGGCCAGGCCCTCAGCTACAAGCTGGGGCAGCTAAAGTTTCGCGAACTGCGCGAGCGCGCCCGCAAACAACTCGGACCCAAATTCGACATTAAAACCTTCCACGACGAAATGTTAAGCGGCGGTGTCCTGCCTCTCGACCTGCTCCAGTCGCGGACCGAAAGCTGGATCAAAGCGCAGGAATCCAAAGCACAGATAGCGGAAGTCGCTCAAAGCAAAGCCAACAGCATGAATTAATTACGAAACTTTCCACAACGGATACTGCAAGTGTAGGCTCGCCTCGCAGGATATCCTGCGCAACCATCGCGTCACTTTGAGCCTGTAACGGGGGCCCTCATGGAGAATGCAGAGTCACACCGGTGAGGGCTTGATCTTCTCCTTTTATTCCCCTATAGTGTTGCCTATGCGCGCTCTGCCTTTCCCCAAGTCTTGCGTGGTCTGCTGCAAGAAGTGCGGCCATGACGTGTTAGCTGGAACCGACGGCTTCCCTGCCAATTCCATATTCGTAGTGTGCTCTTTGTGCGGGGAAAAGCGGAAGTATCTGCCCTCAGAGGTGATCCATGGAAGACCACATTGTTTGGTCCGCCGAAAAAGGGCCCCACGCATCCTAACGGATACGAGACGTGGCCCCTTACCGGCACAATTTGGTTCCCTCCGTGGCCAGCGCATGGTGGCCGGCGGAGGCCGCTAAGCGGTCAACAATTGGTGTAGACCGGAGCCAGGGACCTTTTCGTGGTTTTCTCCCAAGGAAAACCACTCCTCGCGGCCTTTTGTCGGGCCACAGTAATTGTTAAACCGCTAAATTACCTGGGTAAAGGCGTCAGCTTGATGGTTCTGCCTTCACGCGCTGACTGCCGTGCCGCATCCAGAATCTGCATCACCACTACATTGGTGTCGAGCGACGTCAGATCGCCGTCTGGCTTCAGAGTGCCCTTGAGCACAGCGGCCAGATAGTGGAGCGAGCCGTCGTTGGGCGGCGCCAGCGGCGGAGCCGTGACCTCGCTCTCCTGTGGTTGACCTTTCGTCCGCAAACGAACCTTGTCCGGCCCAACCGTGATGGCGTACCCGGTTGCACCATACACTTCCATATCCTTGCGGCTAAACGGCCAGTTCCATGAAGCCATCAGCACCGCCTGGGCTTTTGGATAGCGCATGATAATGGTGGCTTCATCCGCCACACGAGGGTAGATCTGGGGCTTATCCGTCTGGGTAACGGCGGTTACATTCACCGGAGATTCACCATGCATCAGCCACGTGACCAGGTCCGCGCCATAGCAGCCAAAATCGTATAAAGCGCCATCGCCGTTCTGTTCCGGATCCTCGAGCCACTTTAAAAACTCCGGTTGTACGCCTATTTCCTTAGGGCCCTCGTGACCATCGTGGACCACGATTCTGCGCAGGTCACCCAGGCTGCCCTTCGCTACCTCGTCATAGGCAGCGCGATTGCTTGCATACCACGTGGTCTCATAGTTCACCAGCACCTGGATATGGTGTTCTCGAGCAGCGCGGCGAATCGCCAGGGCGTCTTCCAGCGACATGGTCAGCGGCTTTTCCACCATGACGCTGAGTCCATGCTGGGCTGCCGCTTCGATGACCTCACGATGCTTGCCGATCGAGGTGTAGACCAGCAAAGCCTGGGGATGGCGGGCCGCGATCATCGCATCCAGTTGCCCATAGAACAGGCTGGGATCGAGGTGAAACTGTTGTGCGTAACGATGCGAAAGCGCGGTATCCGCATCTACGATCCCCACCAGCTGCACCTCGCGCTGGTTCGGAAATTGTTTCAGGAACCCGGACACATGCCCATGCTCGAGGCCCACGATGCCGACTCGTAACGGCGCCTCCTGGGCAATAGCACAACTCACGCCGGCGACAGTGAAAAAAAGGTAAGACACAAGAACAGCCAGCCGCATTGGTTCCTCCCAATTTCTATGGCTACGGGGGTGAGATTATGACTGTGCGGGCGCCGAGCCGGAGCGGCGTACCCAAACGCCGTCCTGCTTTTCCAGGTAAACCCATGCAGCCTGCGCACACAGGTTGCCGCACCAGTCGAGGATATAGACCAACGCAGCGGTTTGCGCAGTATTGAAATAGACCTCGCTGAAATAGGTAATACCCATATAGTTTCCATACGTCGACTTCACATCGGAGGTGGCATTCAGGGTAGAACGCGACGCTTTGAACTCCTCGACAGCAGCAGGCTTGAGCAGCACATAGGGGCGGGAGACCTTGAAGCGGCGCGTCAATTGCATTCGTTCTTTCTTACGCTGATGGAAATCGCCTACCGCTTCCAGGAAGGCGTGCGCGTTGTCGTCGGGCGGTTGGAGCATAGCCTCGGGCGCCAGTTTGGGATCCATGTCATCCTCGTTCAACGTTGTTCCGCCAATGGCCCATGGCTGGCTTTGACCGGAATCCATATCCTCAAACATCTGGCCGGGCATAAGCAGTGAATAGATAAGGTAAGCATCTGGAAGCCGATCGGGTGCGGGGGCGGAAGCAGGTGGCTTGGCCTGCGCCGGGGCAAGAGCAACGGACGCGGTGCCAACCAGCAGAAGCAAGACCAGGGTGTACACCAGAAACCGCTTCATCCGCCGGATCTCCATGCATGACTCCTGTCAAGTGTTCTTCATTATGATGACAGACGCGCGCAACCGCCGAGTTGTCGCCGCGGATGGGAAAGAAAATGGTAGACAATAGAGACTCAACCTACCGGTGATCGCCGATTGACCAAGCCAGCTCGAGCCAAGGCCAACAAGTTGGGAGAAGTGGAACGCGTGTACCGGCTTCTGCGGGAGTGGCTAATCACGGCCAAGCTGCCGCCGGGCGAGTTCCTTTCAGAAGCAGATCTGGCCGAGCGATGCGGCACCAGCAGAACCCCCGTCCGCGAAGCGTGTACGCGGCTGATGCAAGACCACTGGCTGACCCGCATCCGCAGAAAAGGCTTCATGGTGACGCCTATTTCTGTGCGAGACATCGTCGACATGTACGACTATCGCAAGCTGCTGGAGTGCTACGCAGCGGAGAAACTGGCCCAGACCGCCAGCCACGAACAGCTGAAGGAACTGGCTGCCATTGTCGCGCCTGAAAAGGATCCAGCAGCCAGCCTGGAGCACATTCTGCTCGCCAATCAAGCCTTTCACCGCCGCTTGAGCGAAATGGCCGGCAATCAAAGGGTAACCAGCCAGCTCAGCTTGACACTCGGCTACGTAGCGCGCCTCGATACCCTTTGTACCCAGACCGTCCCCGGCTGGATCGGCCACGCCGATATTCTGCGGGCTATCGAAAGGCGCGAGCCGGTAGAAGCTCGTCTGGCGATGCAGGTCCATGTGGATGCTTCGCGGGACAAGATGATAAAGCTCTTCAGCGCCTAGTGCAGAAGGGTCTCTGTACTAAGGGCACGGCTTCGGCCGTGCCGTAAACGCAGGGGTTGCGAGGGCTTTAGAATCTGCGTGAGATCTGCATTTTGGCTTTGTATCACCTAGATCCGGCGTATTCTGAACCTTCTGGGAAACCATTAAATGCCAATAGTTGACGGCTTGTGGCCCAAGTTGTAGCACTCTTACGAATTCCTAACCGTAGGTTAGGAATTCGTAAGAATGAAATATTCGCCAAAAAACATTAAAGTCGCCTGTGATCATAAGGGTTTGACGCACTTCGGTGGCGTGTACTTCTTTCACGAATTTCTTCGAGTGGTGCAGCTGCGGCATTTCCTTGCCTGCCATCTTATCTACCCGCGGCGGAACAGCCGTTATCATTTGTCGCAGATGATCTTCGCCCTGATGTATCCGATCGTACTGGGGCTAGACCGCATCGAAACCGCATCATTCCTACGTTCCAACGGCACCTTCCAGTATCTGACCGGGCTGCCCAGCTTTCCTGATCCGCAAACCTTGCGCCGCTTCCTATTCCACGCTCCGGAGCGGTTCTGGGAACAGCTGCATCGCATAAACGATCGACTGCTGCAGAGTTTCATTCATTTGCCCGATCACCGTTCCCGGCTCATCTTTGATCTCGACAGTACGGTCCTGACCGTCTTCGGCCATCAGGACGGGGCTGAGGTTGGCTACAACCCGCGCTATCGCGGAAAACGCTCTTATAACCCACTGCTGTGCATGGAAGCCAACTCTTCCTACCTCTGGACGCCGAGCTCCGTCGCGGCAACGCTGGAACCTGGGACAGCACCCCCGAGCTGCTCGCCACCTGCTTTGCCAATGTCCCTGCCGATATCCGCGAAGTGCGCGTACGAGCCGATGCAGGTTTTGGGCTCAATCCCGTCTTCGACGCCCTCGAATCTCACTCCGCCGAGTATGCCGTTGTCGCTCGTATGACTCCATCGCTGAAACGTTCCCTGACCGGACTGCGCTACAGCCCCGTCAACCGCGATTGGGAGATGGCGGAACTCCAACTTCGTCCTCAGAGTTGGTCCAGAGCCCGTCGTTTCGTGGTCGCCCGGCGTTTGCTTTCCGCCGACGAAAGGCAACCTACGTTGTTCGCCTTGGGCCGTTACGCCTATCGCGCTTGGGTTACCAATCTCTCCCTCACCCCTCTGGGCGTTTGGCATTTCTACGATGCACGCGCGACCATCGAACCTCGCATCGGCGAGCTGCTCGTGATTACGCGCTACGCAAAATTCCCACCCGCTCCTTCGCCGCCAATGCACTGTTCTTGGAAATCATTCGCCTCGCCTACAATCTGGTCACCGCCTTCCAACGACTCTGCTTGCAAGAATCCTGGCAACGTCTCACTCTTTCCAAGCTGCGTTACAAGCTCTTCCTGCTGCCCGGCGAACTCACCAGGCCGCAGAATCGTCCCGTACTGCGGCTCCGTGAGTCCTCCATGCTGCAGACCCTAGCCGATGACATCCTGCGCAGCATCCATAGACTCCCCCCTCTCAACCTCTGAAACAGCCCTTTTCACGCCGGAGAGGGCCGTCCGCCGAAAAGTCCGCCCAGCCCGGAAGAGCTGGGTTAGATCTGAAAAGGGCTGTTTCAGAGGTTGAGAGGGGGGAGTCTATGGATGCTGCGCAGGATGTCATCGGCTAGGGTCTGCAGCATGGAGGACTCACGGAGCCGCAGTACGGGACGATTCTGCGGCCTGGTGAGTTCGCCGGGCAGCAGGAAGAGCTTGTAACGCAGCTTGGAAAGAGTGAGACGTTGCCAGGATTCTTGCAAGCAGAGTCGTTGGAAGGCGGTGACCAGATTGTAGGCGAGGCGAATGATTTCCAAGAACAGTGCATTGGCGGCGAAGGAGCGGGTGGGAATTTTGCGTAGCGCGTAATCTACCAGCAGCTCGCCGATGCGAGGTTCGATGGTCGCGCGTGCATCGTAGAAATGCCAAACGCCCAGAGGGGTGAGGGAGAGATTGGTAACCCAAGCGCGATAGGCGTAACGGCCCAAGGCGAACAACGTAGGTTGCCTTTCGTCGGCGGAAAGCAAACGCCGGGCGACCACGAAACGACGGGCTCTGGACCAACTCTGAGGACGAAGTTGGAGTTCCGCCATCTCCCAATCGCGGTTGACGGGGCTGTAGCGCAGTCCGGTCAGGGAACGTTTCAGCGATGGAGTCATACGAGCGACAACGGCATACTCGGCGGAGTGAGATTCGAGGGCGTCGAAGACGGGATTGAGCCCAAAACCTGCATCGGCTCGTACGCGCACTTCGCGGATATCAGCAGGGACATTGGCAAAGCAGGTGGCGAGCAGCTCGGGGGTGCTGTCCCAGGTTCCAGCGTTGCCGCGACGGAGCTCGGCGTCCCAGAGGTCGGAGAGTTGGCTTCCATGCACAGCAGTGGGTTATAAGAGCGTTTTCCGCGATAGCGCGGGTTGTAGCCAACCTCAGCCCCGTCCTGATGGCCGAAGACGGTCAGGACCGTACTGTCGAGATCAAAGATGAGCCGGGAACGGTGATCGGGCAAATGAATGAAACTCTGCAGCAGTCGATCGTTTATGCGATGCAGCTGTTCCCAGAACCGCTCCGGAGCGTGGAATAGGAAGCGGCGCAAGGTTTGCGGATCAGGAAAGCTGGGCAGCCCGGTCAGATACTGGAATGTGCCGTTGGAACGTAGGAATGATGCGGTTTCGATGCGGTCTAGCCCCAGTACGATCGGATACATCAGGGCGAAGATCATCTGCGACAAATGATAACGGCTGTTCCGCCGCGGGTAGATAAGATGGCAGGCAAGGAAATGCCGCAGCTGCACCACTCGAAGAAATTCGTGAAAGAAGTACACGCCGCCGAAGTGCGTCAAACCCTTATGATCACAGGCGACTTTAATGTTTTTTGGCGAATATTTCATTCTTACGGATTCCTAACCTACGGTTAGGAATTCGTAAGAGTTCTACAACTTGGGCCGCAAGCCGTCAACCATTGGCTTTTAATGGTTCCCAGAAGGTTCAAATACGCCGGATCTAGGTATCAGGGCACGACTTTTAGTCGGGCCGTAAAGGAAGGAAAGAGAATTGGGCTTTAGCCCCTGAGCTACGTCTTTCCTCCATGAAGGGTACGGGCTTCAGCCCGTACATACACTGAAACAAAACGACGGGCTTTAGCCCCTGAGGTACGTTCTTCCTTCGTGAAGCGAGAGCCCCGGCCCGCCGCGGGAGCGCCATAGGCGCGGCCCTCATCAAAGCCAGTCTCAGGAAAACGGCCACACCCGTTCCACCGTTTTGCTGAGCATCCAGCTCTTGTCGTCGGCGTTGAGGAATTTCATTTCATCCCTCACCAAGGTTAATCTCTGCGCATAGCTTGCTCGATCCTTCGCGATGGGCCAGTCTGTTGCCCACATAAGCCGCTGCGGCCCGAACGTATCATACAAACGCTTTACCAGCCGCTGCGAATCGAGCCACGGATAGTCCTGCCTGGACAACGACCACGTGTGCGAAATCTTCACAAACACTTTTGGATAACGCGTCAACTCGACGAGAGACTCCAGTTGCTCAGGATGATCAACCGGACAATCCGCCATGTGGTCGATCACAATCGTCAAATCGGGGTACTTGTCGATCAATTTCTGAACATCCGGGACGCGAGCGATCGGGATCAGCAACGTCATGGGAACCTTGAGCTGGTCGCAGCGCTTCCACAGAGGAGGCATCAAGGGACCTCGTATCCAGTCCCCCGTTGCATCGCCCGCCGGGCTCAGGCGCACACCGCGAAAGCCTGGTTGCTCAGAGATCCGCGTCAGATGATCAGGTGCGGCGGGATCCAGCGGGTCGACCCGGCACACTCCTTGGAAGAATCTCGGATACTGTTTCAGCACGGCCGCGAGATAACTGTTGTCGTAGCGGTAGTGGATAACCTGGATGATCACGGTCTTCTCCACACCATTAGCCTTCATCAGCTCCAGGAGCATCTCCGGAGTGGCATCGTACTCGGGAACCTTGGCGCCCGCCGCGAAAGGAAAATGAGCGTCATGCTTCCAGACATGCACATGGGGATCCAGTATTCGATAGTTCGACAGTGCAGCCGCAGCCGTCATCTTCAGCATCTCCCGCCGCGTGACTTCAGGCATAGATCGGTTCCAGAGTTTTTACGACGTAGGTCCCGCACCGTTCATAGCTGGTGCGAGGACCGTTTCTCGTTATGTCGAGATCGGCGCAAAGCCAGCCTTTGAAGCGGATGCTGCGCAGTACCCGATGGCACGCGGGAAAGTCGATCTCCCCATCGCCAAGATCGTAGGTGTTGGTGATGTATTTCGCGGTGAGACCGGCACGCTTTGCATCTTTGTAATCGGCCATCATCAGACGGTTCTTGTACTTCTCCATGATGCCCCCCGGGTCTCCGCCACCCAGGTACACGTGCGCGGTGTCAGGCGAAAAATAGAACAGTTTCGGATCGGTCATGGCCATGCATCGATCGATCTCTTCCGGAGTCTGCACCATCTGCCCCAGATGATTGTGCAGGCCTGCCTTGAATCCCATTTCGCCCGCGGTTTCTCCCAGTTGATTATAGAAACGGCACATGATGGCAAACGCTTCCGCAGATTTACCCCGCGACGGCGAGAAGACGACCAGGCGGTCGGCGCCAAAGCGCTTCAGGAAAGTCATGGCATTCCGTGCGTTGGCCAGGATCTGGCTGTGCTGAGCAGGATCATCGGCGGCGCCATTGAATGAAATGGTAATCACCCGGAGACCGCGCCGGGAAATTTCCCGCTCCATTTGCTCCGGCGAGATGCCGTACTTAGTGAGAATCTGTGGATACTGAGTCAAACGAAGTCCGATGAATCCAGTATCGTGCATAACATCAAGAATTTCGGTAAACCGGGTCCCAGGATAGGAGTTCCAAAGGTTGGAGCCCAGTGCCCACTTGATATTCCGGTTCGCCGGCAATTGTTGCGCCGCCTGTGCCAGGAACCCTGCCAGGCCGAATACAGCTTCTCTCCTTGTCTTCACAGAACTACGTCCCCCCTGCCGTCAAAGAGTGAACTATCCCGGTTACACTGTTTTCTTGTCAAGCGCTTTCGATCAGCGCACCGCCGGGTTCGCAGATTTGTGGACTCCAGATTCGTGTAGCATCGGTAAATGCCCAATCTTCACCTGGGCATCCGCTTCAGCATCTCGTTGGCACTTCGGAACCAGGGCCGCTCCCGGCGGCGCTGGTAGGCGGGCATCGTCGGCTTCTTATCGAGCACTTTCTGCGCCCATTCGCGGGCTTCCGCGTTGCGTCCCTCAGACGCCAGCATAGCCGCAAAATTCAAGTACGTCTCCGACAACGTCGACGTAATGGTTGTGCGCCTGAAGAGTGCCTCAGCTTTTTCTTTTTGTCCGCTCTGCGCATAAGCGTGGGCAAGCAATCCGGCTGCGCGATGAAAATCGTACTCGGGGTCTATGCCGACCACTCGCTCCAGATCGGGTAAAGCGGCTGCTGCATCGCCTAACTCAACGGCGCAAACACCGCGCCGATAAAAGGGATCGAGCGTATCGGCGCGAGTGGCGATGGCTTTGTCAAACGCGGCACGAGCCGGTTGGAACCTGCCGTCATCCATATAAAGGTCGCCGAGTTCTTCGAAATTTCCCGCCGACGGATTGTCTCGAACCATAGTTTCAAGTTCACTGATGCGCTTGCGACGGGGAAAAACCTTGAAAGACTGGCGGAGCAGTCCAATGTCGGGAAGCGCCTCGGCGAAGATATATATGAGCGCGCCCAGTGGGCCGAGAAAGAGGATGATGAAGATCCAATATGTGTCCGGGCGTCGCCGGATGAAGTGGACGATCGCAAACCCCTGGAGCAGCAAGCCCCATGGGTATAGAAGATGGCTCAGAAATCCCATGCGGTATTGATTCCCTGCGTCAGATTAACATTTATGGGTGAGAGAGAATGGCGATAAGATGCCCTCGAATATTGCCCGGTCAGATGCGTACGCAATCACCAAAGAAACGGCACCAAGCGATGCCTCACTGTATTTTGATACTCCGTATAGCCCGGTAAGTTCTTTACCAGGAACTTTTCCTCATTAAGTAGTCTCCATATGAGCGCAGGCAACATCAGGACAATCACGAACAATCCCCACAACGAGCCAAGCGAGAGGGGTACGCCAACTAAGAGGAAGAAAGCTCCCATATACATCGGGTGGCGTACCAGTTTGTATAGTCCCGTCGATATGACTTTCTGTTCAGGAGCGAGCTCAATAGTTGCCGAGGCGAAGGTATTCTGCTTGTACACAAAAAATACGATGAGGAACCCGAGCGCGACCAGCGCGTCACCTGCCAGGGAAACATAAGGCGGGAGTGGCGTCCATGCGAAGCGATGATCAAGCGCGGAAATAATGAGTGTCGCGGCAAACCCCATTGACGTGATGGTTTGTATGATCTTTTGGCTCGTCTCCTTCTCCGCCGTTGGCCCGGCCTGCACCCGCCGCTCCAGGAGTTTCCGGTCTTTCGTCATGAGATACAGGGTGATCACAGACGCTGACGCTCCGAATACGGCAAGGAAGACCCATGCCTGCCAATAACTAAGCGTCCAGGCCGGAACAAATAATAGCACTGCCATGACGAGGAGCATAAACAAGAGGCCGCCGCATGCTTTTTTATTCAAATCCTTCAACGGCTCCCCTTTGGTATTAGAACGGAAGGAGGTGCCCCGGCTTGCAGATCCATAGGTCGGATGCTTACGGTCCGCCATTCTCAATTCAAAGAATAAGCTCGACTAGCTTGAATCTTCAAACTGCCGGAAGGTCTCGGTTCGGTGAATAGCCCAGTGCATCCCCCCAGAGCGTCGAATTTACCGCAATTCCCTTTTTCGTTTACTGCGATCAAGCTTCTGGCATACCGGCGGCACGTGTCCGAACTGTGACACCTTTGCTGAGCGGCTCACATCCCCCTGCACTGGAATTCGATGCTGCGTTCGACTGAAAGCGTTCTGTGGGAAGTCTTTCGCTCCTGAAGCGTAGGATGTCCAGCATGATTCGTTCCCTCGTTATTGGCGCTACCGGAAATATTGGCCGCCAGGTGGTCCTGCACTTGGCGGCTGACGATCAGCCAGTCCGCGCCCTGACTCGCAAGCCGGATGGGGCTTGCATGCCGCCACAGGTCGAGGTGGTGCAAGGAGATCTGACTTCTCCCGAGAGTCTTGACGGATGCCTCGTTGGCATCGACGCGGTATTCCTGGTGTGGACAGCCCCGCTGGCCGCATTTGGTCCCGCCTTGGAGCGGATTGCGCAACACGTACGACGAATTGTCTTTCTCTCAGCTCCACTCAAAACGCCACACCCCTTCTTCCAACAGCCCAATCCGAGCAGGATGCAGACCGAACAAATCGAAAGGATGATCGAGACGTCAGCGCTTGACTGGACATTCCTGCGGCCCGGAATGTTGGCCAGCAACTCCCGGTACTGGTGGGCGCGGCAGATTCGCGCTGGTGGTGTAGTCCGCTGGCCATACCTCAGTGTCCCCACGGCCCCGATCGACGAGCGTGACATTGCGGCCGTCGCGGTGCGCGCGTTGTGTGACGACGGACACGCCGGGGCGGAATACATTCTCACCGGCCCTCAGTCCCTCAGCCAATTCGAACAGATATCCACCATCGGTCGCGTGATCGGCCGCACGCTGCCCATCCAGGAGATATCGCCAGACGAGGCGCAGACTGAATTGTCCGCGACCATGCCCGCATTCATTGTGAAGATGCTGCTCGATGCCTGGGCAGCCGGGGTAGGCCTGCCCGCCTTCGTTACACCGACTGTCGCGGAGATCACAGGAACGCCGGCACGAACGTTCCTCCACTGGGCCACCGATCACGCTGCGGATTTTCAAACACGCCCGAGAGACGATGGCCAGCCGCTTTGATCCCCTGTGAAAACGCTGAAGTCATATTAGTGCGCTTGCCAAAAGGTTTTTGCACGCTGCCGCGCGCTACCGATCCCTTCGTCGCCTGTATCCCGGCCGCCGCCCGGCCGAGCCCCTGGCTGTTCAGGTCTTCGCTCTCACTTTCATGGCGGCGGAACGGCAGCTCCCGGCTTGAAGCCGGGCATCAAATGCGACTCTGCCCGAGACACGTGATAGTCCCTATAGGTGATATCGTTTACCAGCGTCTCATAGGGCCCATAGGTTCGGAAGCCTTCATCCCCCTCCATCACGACGTTCACGGAGCGGTCTCTCAAAATAGAGACGCTTCTCAGCGGGCAAATATAAGTCTTCCCTCCTATCTCGACCGGGCCGTACGTGATCATGATGTCGGAGACTGTAACTGGAGGGAAGGCCTTGAGGTCTGCCGTCCCCAGAAGGCGAAGAATCGCTCCGCTGGCCGGATCGATTGCGATCTCCCCGTGATATCCGGCCTGATGATCAAACTCACTCTTTCCGTAGCCGTCGGGAAGACAGCAGCCCCGTACCCGGAAGGGCGAATTCTTCGCCGGAATCGCATAACGGAATACTGCTCGAGGGCCGGCCGGGCTCTGCTCCCAACGGCTCCATTTCAAAGCGCCGGGAGCCGCAATCGCCTCGCGGACAAAATCAAGCACGGGACCAAAAGTACCATAGGTGATTAGATAAGGATGACTTGTTTCCCGGTGTCGACGTTTCCCTGATTCTACGATCTCGTTGCCATTGCGGTAGGCCACGGTTTCCTTGAAATTTTCCGCCGTACGCAATGGCTCATAACTCATCTTTCTACTCGCCGCATCGAATTTCGCAGTTTCTTCGAAACGGGTCGTAGTTCGGGTGGCAAAGAAGTCCGGCAGCTTTGGCATCGTGTTCTTAAGATAGTCGGCGGCCAAAGAAATCATGCGCTGTTCTGCAGTTGTATCCGGGGGTGCGTCTGAGGAGATCTCTGCAAGGGGAGGAGGCAGAAAGGCCGACTGATCGGCCAAAGCCAGTAGCGCCTGTTGGGAGTCTTTGCCGTGCAAGGCCGCCGTCCAGGAAGTAAGTCTTGCGCCGCTGAGCCGCTCGGTCAACTCCAGAGAGGAAATTTGCCCGGCCATATCCGTATCCCCTTCGCCGTGGGCTGTATCGAGCGAGCGCCCCAACTGCTCAACCGTGATTTTCCTGATCGCAGGGTTCCGTTGGTCGGAATAAAACGGTTGGTCGTAGTACCCGGTCTTAGTGCGAGCGGTCAGGCCTGGCCTGTCGATCTGCACTTGTAGCGAGTGATACTCATCGACATGATCCGCATGCGAAGGGTTTAATGACAGGGAGTAGAATACGCCTGCCTCTCTGACACAACTCTCAATCTGACCGGCCATGTCATCACTGCTGTTAAGCACAAGGCCGCCGCTCTCGACGGCAAGCACCTTTCTATAAAAATGCAGGAAGTGGTCTTTCAGAAACGATTTCGCTCCGGGCAGATAGCCCTCATAGAGCTGAGAAGTGTCGGTTCCCTCAACCGAAAAGGTGTAGAGAGCAATCCGAGCTTCCCGCAACAGGGTGTTAAACCACCAGAAGTTATAGAAAATGTCCTCACCGGGTACTAGTAAGCCTTCACCGTAGGCACCGCTCCCTACACCCCAGCCAGGCCCGACCCAAAGCAGCAGCTTTCTACCCGGCCGTTGCCTTTCTGCCGTGGCAATTGCGCCCAGCGCATTGAGGGCATCCCGCGAGGGTTTTGCCTTGATGCCCCGTGGCAATGAGTGAATCAAAGTTAGCCCTCTGTCACGGGTGACCAGCGTAGCCAATACGTTTCCGTCGCCTGAAGTCTCGCCCACCCGCCACAGGCCGCCATCCTCCAAGGTTAAGACGGAGACCGGTGCCGCGAGATTACCGCCATTCCGCCGTAGGAAAGTCTCTACTGAATCACGTTCATACCGAATCAGATCACCTGGCACCTGAAGCGTATCGATAACCAGAATGACTTCAACAGGTGGATCGGGTTTGGCTGAGACTCCATCGAACGCCTGGAAAGAGAAAATGCTCGTCGGCTCGCCATTGTCCAACACAGTGAAGTCCCTGAAAGGAATGCCGGGTACTGGGGTTCCCGAAGCATCCGTCACCACAACATCAAGCTTGATCATGCCCAGGCCCGGATCTAGTGCCTCTGAGGGACCTCGGGCGGCCCTTTCGGCGGGTGGCGCTAGTGGGGCTTGGATTTCACGCGGCTCGTTGATTCCTCTCTGAGTCCGGGCCGATTGCACGCAAGCAGGAGACAGCAGACCCAGAACGACGGCAAGACCAACTCGGTGCGATATCCACATGGCTTGCACCTCGGTCGGAACTGCATCCGATTTCCCGCAGGCAGTATACCCGCGCTTCCCCATGCACACCAATCTGGGGCAATTTGAATGGCGACGTCGTGGACGACGCCCGCCGAACCGGAAGCAGACTGGTTGGTAAAGCTCAGGTTGGCAGGACCCTCCATGAGCACTATTCCCGAATCGAAGGGCCAGGCACAGGCAATTCACCTATAATCCCGTTTTCGAAGCACTCGATCACGGGCCTAGCTCAAGTGCCGACGGCCAAGGGTAGAATGCTCCGATGCTGGGGCACCCTCCAGCAAGGATTGCTCTGATGGTGACAAGATGTGACCGCTAAATTTAGCATCCTGACTCATCTCCGAGAGGGAATAATTCCCATTGTCGTCGATCACCAAGGGAAGTACCTTATTTAAGCCAACCCTCTGGAGGACGCTTATGCCGTCGTCTAAGTCTGTTTCGGTTGCTTGCCTAGCCCTTCTGGTAAACCTCTTAGCTGCATCCTCAACCGCGGTCGCCGAGATGGACAGAGCCATTTACATTGCCCCGGTTCCGAACAATCCACTCACTGCAGTATCCAGACTCAATCAGACCCGGATACGGGCAGACGGGTCCAAGACAAGCATCGCGGTTGAGGAGACCATCGCTAGAGACGGACATGGAGGCATGTATCACGACAGGTGGTTTTGGGATCCTGCTACTAACAAAACGACTGCGCTTATCGTCGTTGAGCTGTTCGATCCCACCAACTCGACCTACACCATCATGTATCCCGGATCCAAAACTTACTGGGTGGAAAACTCAGTCGCCAAGCCGGAATTCAGGGTGACGGCTTTTTCTACGATCCGCACGACGACGGCACCCCGAAAAGTCAATTCGATAACGGCAAAGACGTGGGCATCGAGGAGATGCAAGGCGTGCCGGTACATCACGTGCAAGAGACCGACCCGATCAAAGGCAGCACACCTCAAATCTTCTTGACCAGGGCGTACTGGTATTCCGACGATCTGCGAATGAGCCTCGCTTCCAATATGGACAACCCGATGGCTGTAAAGCAGACTGCTACGGTTACGGAGCTAACCCGCAAAGAACCGGACGCTGCGATCTATAAAGTGCCTGCTGGGTACCGACGGTTTGCGGAATGGTGGCAACTCCAGGCGACGGACCTCGCAAAATTCAGCGCGCAGCATCTCTCGCGTTAGTTCCCTTGGCGTACACGCCGGCTTGCTCGTCAGAAGTCCCGGTATTTCGTCTCGCTGCGGGTGACGCTAGCGAACATTGACGGCCCGTGAAGTTTTAGGTTGTCGGTAAGTTCGCCCGCGGGAGGCGCCAGGCAGAAACGATTTACTGAAAACCCCGTTTATCAGCGCCACGGTTGCAGTATGTGGGCTTCAAACTCGCGTGGTAGCTCCAGAAGGTTACCGGCCTCCATCGAACGGGTAGCCCAATCGACCAATGCCCTGTATTGATTGAACTCTGTTATATCCCCCAGCCACTGAGAGCCGGAGTTGGAGTTCACCACAACCACATTGGGGATATCACACGGACCAACACAGCCGCTAATAGAAAGCTGAACACGCTTTAGTAAACCGCGCCTGCGCCACTCCTCCTTTAGCCAGGCCACCGGCACCTCCGGACGATCCTTGTGCGTCGCCCCACAGCAGCATCCCTGGCAAACAATGATCTGTGCAATCACGCGCCGCTTGGTGTCCAGCATTTTCCAATTCCCTTCTATTATTGAAATATACTATAGGGGACTATATTATAGATACCGGAGGCAATCTTGGCCCACACCACCAAGGATAAGAAAAAACTGCTGTCGCGCACCCGTCGCATCAAGGGTCAGGTTGAGGCGGTGGAGCGCGCTCTTGAGGGAGATGCGGAATGCGAAGACATCCTGCAGCTCGTGGCGTCGTGCCGGGGCGCACTCAATGGCCTGATGGCGGAGTTAATCGAGGGACACGTGCGGTTTCACGTTCTTTCCCCCAATCAGAAGGCACTTCCCTCGCAACTTGAGGCGGCGGAGGACCTTATTTCTGTAGTCAAAAGATATTTCAACTAGAAGTGCGGAGGGCGATATGACCGTTCTGCACCAGAACGGAACACGAGTTGACCTGGGCGAAATAGCCGAAGCCGGAATTCACCTTCCCGCACCGACGTACCCTCTCTCCAACGTCGCGCCGGAAAAAGACCCCGAACATGGCTTTGAGCTGGTCGAGGTCCTTCGCGTAGTCTTTGTCGCGCTTGCCGCGGCGGCAGTCTGGTTTCATCTTTGGGAGCCCTTCCACCGGGTAAGCGTTATCGGCCTGGTAGCCACGTCCATCGGGGGCTACCCCATTTTCAAAGAGGCGTTCGAAAACGTTCTAGAGCGTCGCATGACGATGGAGCTCTCCATGACCATCGCCCTCGTTTCCGCGCTGGCAATCGGCGAGTTTTTCACGGCGCTGGTGATCACTGCTTTCGTCCTCGCAGCCGAGATTCTCGAAGGGCTTACTGTCGGACGAGGGCGCCGCGCCATTCAAGACATGCTTGATTTTCTGCCCCGGACCGCGAGCGTACTCAGAGAAGGCAGAATCTTCGACGTGGATACCAGGACAATTCTGCCGGGAGAGGTGGTAGTCATACGGCCTGGTGACCGCATTCCCGTGGATGGCCGGGTCCTCAATGGTCATTCGTTCGTGGAACAAGCCGCAATCACCGGCGAACCGATGCCCAGTGAAAAGCGGGCTGGAAGCGATGTCTACGCGGGAACCATCAATCAGGCCGGAACACTCCAGGTTCGCGCGGAGCGCTTGGGAAAAGAAACGACTTTCGGCAAGATCATCGAGGCAGTCGAGAATGCAGAGCGCTCCCGGGCACCGATACAGAAAACAGCAGACCGGCTGGCCGGCTACCTGGTCTACTTCGCTCTAGGCGCCGCGGTCCTTACCTTCCTGATCACCCACAATCTCCGGTCTACGATCTCGGTCATCATCGTTGCCGGGGCGTGCGGCATTGCGGCGGGCACCCCACTGGCGATCCTGGGCGCGATTGGACGCGCGGCCCGAAAGGGCGCAGTCATCAAAGGTGGGATCTACCTCGAAGCGCTCGGACAACTAAAGATTGTCTTCCTCGATAAGACAGGAACGTTGACCTACGGAACTCCTCTGGTCTCGGCCGCCCGCAGTGCACCGGGTATTTCGCAACGCACCCTCGTCGAGACCGCTGCCACGGTGGAACGAAATTCAGAGCATCCGTTGGGCCGCGCCATCAGCCGCTTCGCGGAGCAGCAAGGCATTCAGGGTGGTGATCCCGAATTCTTCGAGTACCGGGTTGGCCGCGGAGTTCTTGCCTCCTTCCGTGGAACAGCCATCGCTGCCGGAAATCGAGCTCTCTTTGAAGAGCTGGGAATCGCTCATCCTGAGCGGGAGATCGATGGCAAAGAGGCGGGGACCGAGGTCCTGATCGCTCGGGAGGGCCACTATTGCGGCTCCTTCCTGGTCACCGACCAGTTACGCCCGAGCGCCGCCCCGGCCGTGAGGACTCTTC
This sequence comes from uncultured Acidobacteriaceae bacterium, assembly GCA_963838445.1. Taxonomy (GTDB): domain Bacteria; phylum Acidobacteriota; class Terriglobia; order Terriglobales; family Acidobacteriaceae; genus PALSA-350. The sequence continues at coordinate 159,973 of CAWIRT010000050.1, read as the reverse complement.
GCGAGATGGATATCAAAGTGGTCTTGCTCACGGGAGATAGCAAGGCGGTTGCCGAAGCGGTAGCTGACCAGCTCGGCATCATTGAAGTTTATTCCGAGCTTCTGCCCGAACAGAAGACAAGTTTCGTCGCGGAACAGGTGAAAAGAGGTCGAACGGTGGCCATGTTGGGCGACGGCATCAATGACGCACCCGCACTGAGCGAGGCAACCGTAGGCGTCGCCATGGGCGCCGGAACGGATGTTGCCAGGGAAAGCGCGGATGTCGTTCTGATCGGCAATGATCTGGCAAAGTTTGTAGATACTGTCCGCATCGCGCGCAACTGCAGGCGCATTATCCTGCAAAATTTCTGCGGCACGTTGGTTGTCGATACCGTCGGCATTGGCCTGGCAGCCGCGGGCTTTCTCAACCCCCTTCTGGCGACGTTGATTCACGTCGTCTCGGAGCTTACGTTCATCCTCAACTCGACCCGCCTGCTTCCGCCTCGTGAAAAACAAAAGGCCACCCGCGCAGAGCCGGTTGCAGCCAACGCCTAAGGAGCCGGACCAGGTGCGCCAGGTCAACTTTCCCGACATCCTTGTCACGCTGCTTGCTGTGGTGTCCTGGATCCTGGTTACGCTCATGGCTTGGGCAATCTTCGCCACCTCCTAATCGAGAGAATGTCCCATAAGCCACAATGCCAACTAATCATCTGATTCGTAACAGTGCTGTATCGAGTCCGAAAATGTTCCGCAGCGAGGAGGCACTGGGCCTCCCTGCCGCGAAGCAGACTACTCCTGCACCATAGGCTTTACGGCTAGAACGCCGTTGAAGCTGTTGCGGTACTGCAGGAAGACCAGCAGCCACAACACGCAGGCGACGAGCGCCGGAGCGATGCCCGGCGACAGCGTGAGGTGGAAGGCAAGAATGTTGTACAGTTCCGCCGCAAGCACCGTGAGCGCGAGCGGCACAAAGAAGCCGGAAAGCAACAGCAGCCCGCCAATCACTTGCATGGCGAACAAGAACACGGCAAAATGCGACGCGCTGATGGCGACAAAGAACTGTATCGCAAGCGGATTCGACGGCGGCGGCTGGTGGATGAAGTTGAGAAATCCGTTCAGGCCAAAGACCGTAAACATCAGGCCCAGTAGATAGCGCGCAATGACGGAAACAATCTTCATGTGTCGTCTCCCTTAGATCGCTTGCGCGTGCGTTTGCACGGCCTGAAGGTGCGGCGCTAGAAACGCGTCGCGGTCCTGCCCGTTGTTGAGTGCCGCGGTTCCGCCAGTCGTGAGGAAAGTCGCATCTGTCACACCGAGGAAGCCAAAGACCGACCGCAGATAGGGTTCGACAAAGTTGAAAGACGCCATCTGCGTTTGCGGATCATAGATCCCGCCGGTAGCGATGATGAACGTCGCCTTTTTGCCCGTGAGCAGTCCTTTCGGCGCTCCATCCGCGTAGGAAAAAGTCCTTCCCACCCGCGCAATCTGGTCGATCCAGAGCTTCAACACCGAAGGCACACCGAAGTTATGCATGGGTACACCGAACACGTACTCATCCGCTTGCTCCAGTTCGGCGAGCAGCGTGTCTGAATGCACCAGCAGTTCCTTCTGTTGCGGAGTGCGCGCCCCTTCTGGAGTGTAGGCAGCACCCACCCATTCAGCGGTAACAGGGGTGATCGAAGATGCGTTAAGGTCACGGTCGACGACCGTTCCATTCGGGTGCGATGACTTCCATCGAGTGACGAACGCATCGGAAAGCTGACGGGAGACAGACCGCCCATACAGCGGGCTGGAATTGATATGGAGAAGCGTGGGCATACGAGAAACCTCCTATGCGACAACTGATGATTAATCAACATGTGTCGATTAAAAATAAATCGGCAGATGTCGCTTATACATCTATTGCTGCAGAAGGGTTTATGCTTAAAGATGCAATGGCCGACGCATTTCAACACGGCAACACAGCGGAAAATACCGACCCTCGTGTCCTCCGCAGCCGTCAGATGCTGATGGAGTCGTTACTGAAGTTATTGACCCGTAAGGACTTCGCCGACATCTCCATCCAGGAGATCGCCGATGAAGCCACCCTGAACCGTGCCACCTTTTACCTCCATTACCCCGACAAGAACGCCTTGTTGCAGGCCATGACGGCCGCCCGTTTCCGCGATCTGGTCGCGCGCCGTGGTCTTTCTTTCACAAATTGCGACGGGGCGCTGCGCGCCATTGCGCTGGGCGTCTGCGATTATCTCGCCGAGACTGCGGGCTGCCCTGGCCAGTTGGCGAAGATGCCCCTTGAAGGCTCCATCATCCCTGTCGTGGAGGGTATGTTTCAGGAAGGCGCCGCGAAGCACGCGATGGTACCTGGAACCGATCCAGCACTGCTTGCAACCACAGCGGCCTGGGCCATCTTCGGCGCCGCACGACGGTGGTACCAGACTCCCGGCCGCATTCCCGCTGAGGAAATGGCTGCCAGGATTGAAGCGATGGTGAAACCGATCTTCCTTACCGCTTCCATGTAGGTTTGGGTGTGTATTTAAACCAAGCCTCTATGAAAACGCATTCCTAATGCGCCCGCACATGCAGGCAGCCTCTTATTTCCCCTTCCACACCCATCGCGCGATTTTCATCGCGCGATGAACGGGACACCGGGGTTACGCCGGCTGAGGTTCCGCCTGGAGTACTGAGCGCTCGTCGGCGCTGGGGCCCCAGCTTGACGGCACGGGAACATCGAGCAGGCGCAGGTAGACGCAGAATTGGCCGCGGTGCTGGTACCAGTGGTTGAGCATGATATTGCGCAGAAAGGCGATGCGCGGCATAGCTGCAATCTCCTGATCGCCGGCGACGATGCGCCAGGTTTCGTTCATGGCGGCGTCATCGAAGCTGGGCAGAATCTCGCGCACGGTGGCGACGCTCTGGTCGAAGGCGTCAAGGACCTCCTGCACGGTTACCGGTTGATGGAATTGGAAGTTTGGCGGGGGGATCTGGCTCTTCTGAGCGCCGCGGATGACTCCTCCAGGCACGAAGGCGAGGTGGTATGCCAGTTGCCCAGCGGTCATGGACCTGGGGTGAGGCTTCCAGGTGAGCTTGCTGTCAGGAAGGCGCTCGAGGAACTTCCGCGTGACCGGGGCCTGAGCTTCAAATTCTGCGAGTAAGGATTGTGCGATCGGCATCGGGTTCTCCTTTCGGGTTTGTGCTCTTAATACGGATTAGGAGTTGAATTGGTATGGTCTGGGCCGGGATTGACCATTGATTGTGTCAATGTGCAAGAGCTGCCTCTGCCCGGGGCTGCTATTTGCGCGCGGCCTCGGCACGCCTGCGAACCCCTTCGTGCATCGAGGCCCAGCCCTTGTTCATCCCTGCCTTGTGCTCTTCGGGAAAGAAGCCGAGCGCGCTGTGCCGGAAGACGATCAAGGTTCCGCCGTCCACTTCACTCAGCCGATATTGCACGTTGGAGACTATGGGAAAAGAAGCGAACAATGGCCCGGTGAATTCAATCAGCGTGGGCCGTTTGATGGCCTGGACATTGGCCCAGAAATGCCCATTGCCGTCGCCCAGGTCGCGGTACCACCTTCCACCGGGCCACGGTTCGATCTTCATGTTGAGAGATTTGCCGTCAGGTGTCTCGTTGCCGGGTCCCAGTTGCTCAAGCAGCGCGGCAAAGGTTATATCCAGGGGCGCCTGGACATGGATCTCCTGATTGATTGTCAGGGTCAGGTTTTCGAGGGTCTGTTCGGTTGCAATCATCGTTTCTCCTTAGGATTCGGGTCTGGGAAATTCAATTCTGTTGAGCCTCGGCGGGCACTCGCTTCCGCACGCTCCTTCACGCGATTCAACTGATGCTGCCAGTAGCGCTCGAAGGTCCCCGCCCATTCATGCAGTGGCCGTATCGCATCGGCGTTAGTCCGGTACAGCTTTTGGCGCCCCTGGCAGCGCATCCGAACCAGCCCCACATCGCGCAGCACCCGCAGGTGCTTGGAGACGGAAGGCTGCTCCAGGCCGAGCGCTGCCACAATTTCTCCGACCGGCCGCTCGGCTCCAGCAAGATAGCTCAAAATCTCCCGCCGGCGGGGCTCGGCAACCGCGTTGAAAGCGTCCGAAGTGGTGCTTGCTCTTGCCATGACCAAACATTACATTCCTATATAGGAATATGTCAAGCCCGAGATACGCCATCAAAATTGCTCGTCAGGGAATTTTTCAAACCAGGATGACCCTCACGCCATGGGGAGATCCTGCGCGATCGTGCACGGAGCCTGTTGCGAGAGGTAGAGATCCGGAACAGATGGCCCGACTCGCAGAGAACGGCAAAGCCGGATTGCTTCAACGCGTGGTAGCGCGGTCAGTTTTCAGTCGGGACTCTTGCCGCGTCGTCCACAACCAATACGGTAACGTTTTCTTTGCGGCTTTCGATTCTCAGTCCCAACTGATCTTCCAGAGCCCTCTGCCATGACGTGAACATATCAGTGCCCAGCTCAGGGTGGATGTCCACGCTGAAGTCAAAAATACCCGGAAGTCCCGTCTTATCCAGCACCGGAATCGGAGCCGCACTAGCCCTGGCCGGTTCGCCCGGATTGTCTGGAGCCGGGATGGACAACTGGACGGCAAGCAGGTCCGCGAACTGGCGCAATTCCCCGTGAAAATGAAATCCGGCTGATGCGGTGGCGGTTTCTCCGTCGCTCATTGGGCGAATTTTCGAGCCCGACTTGCCGATGACCAGTTCGTACACGCGCAGGTCTCGCATCTCGCTGTGCTTGGTCAGTTTGAATCGCTCGGCAACAAGGCTTCGCAGCATCAGAGCCATTTGCTCCCTGGTGCCGGCTCCTGCTGCTTTTGCATCGATATCGTATTCGTTCTTGTCGAGCCAGCCTGGCCCCAATACTTGATTCAATTGCAGGTGGTAAGCCTCCGCTACCAGGCGCTTCAGGGTGACATTTCTGGCTGTCATCCAAGTAGGCGAGTATGTAACTTGGTTGTTATAGTCCGGCCCCACGACGCGTTGGCTTATCTTCACCGAAGCAACGTCAAACGCCGGTGCCGTTGTTGGGGCTTGACCGAGGGCGATTGAACTCGAAAGCGCGAGAGAAATGAGCAAGCACAGCGCGCGCATGACATTCAGCATATCCGCCGGGAGATGACCCGGCAAATTGCAGAAGAAACCGCAGGCCTTTGACTCACTCACGCATTGAGCGCAGAGAACTCCAAACCTTCCGGCCTTGGTCGAGTTACCGGCTAACCAGAAGTGGTTTGTACCAGAAATAGCATCAGATCTTCTTCTCCGAATGGGCCCTGTTGCCCAGCGAGAGATCAGCTCGGTGAGCATCTCACCGCGTATACTGGGTGAAAATTTGGTGAGCCAATGGCAATCCTCCCTGGCAGGCGTCTCGGCCCCTATGAAATTCTGTCCGCGATTGGAGCGGGCGCAATGGGTGAGGTTTATCGGGCCCGGGACACGAAACTTGGCCGGGACGTGGCGCTGAAGCTGCTCCCCGAAGAGTTCGTGCGAGAACCCGATCGCATGGCGCGGTTCGAGGGCGAAGCCAAACTTCTCGCCTCGCTGAACCACCCCAATATCGCTACAATTTACGGCTTCGAAGACTCAGGTGACGCCCGCGCTCTGGTGATGGAGTTGGTGGAAGGTCCAACGCTCGCAGACCGCATCGAGCAAGGCGCCATTCCAATGGACGAGGCGCTGCTGATTGCAAAACAGATCTGCGAAGCACTCGAATACGCGCACGAACGTGGCGTCATTCACCGGGATCTCAAGCCTACGAATATCAAGCTTGCGAGCAACGATAAGCTAACCAACAACGTGGTAAAGATCCTTGACTTTGGCTTGGCGAAGGCAATCCAGGGCAATACCTCTTCAACCGGCGTCTCCAGTTCACCGGCAATCAGCACCATGGCCACGCACGCGGGCATGATTCTGGGCACGCCGGCCTATATGTCGCCGCAGCAGGCACAAAGCAAACCAATCGACCAACGTACTGATATATGGGCCTTCGGCTGCGTCTTATACGAAACCCTGACGAGTCAAATGGCGTTCCATGGCGAAACGTTCACGGATACGCTCGCGGCAGTGCTCAAGGAAGATCCGGATTGGTCACGGCTCCCCACCACCACACAACCGCAGGTTCGCTCGCTCTTGCAGCGTTGCCTCAGGAAAGATGTCAAGCAGCGATTACAAGCCATTGGCGACGCACGCATCGTGCTGGAAGAAGTTCTCTCCGGTGTGCCACCGGACGGCATATTGGGAGCCGTCGTACAATCAGCGAAGCAGCGGCGGGGTTGGCTGCCGTGGGCTTTGACTGCCCTGCTCTTCGTCACTCTCGCGCCGCTCGCGTTCTTGTATTTCCGCGGCACGCCTCCAGTGGCCGAGCCAGTGCGCTTCCAAATCCCACTGCCTGCAAGCAGCCGCTCGTTCACGCTTTCGCCCGATGGCCGTCGGCTGGCCTTTATTGCCCCTGGTCTGAACGGCCGCAATCTCATCTGGATTCGTGCTTTGGATGCGCTTGAGGCACGCCCACTGCCGGGCACGGAAAACGCCTCCGCGCCGCCTGTCTTCTGGTCCCCAGACAGCCGGCTGATCGCATTTCAAGCAGGAAATATGCTGAAGAAAATCGACCTTGCGGGCGCACCTCCGCAAGATATTTGCGAAACCCGGGCTTTGGTGCTCGGCGGTTCCTGGAACCGCAAGGGCATCATCATTTTCGGCACGGACGGAGAGGGCATCATGCAGGTTGCGGCGGCTGGGGGCTTAGCTACCCGGTTGACGACTGCATCGGGACACAATCAGGTCCACGTGTTTCCATCCTTTCTGCCCGACGGGCGGCATTTTGTTTATCTGAGAGAGTCCGAGAAACCGGGAGTTTCCCTTGGCTCACTCGACACCAAACCCGAGCAACAAGATCCAAAACCATTCCTCGCCACTCCGCTGATGCCGGTTTATGCACCTTCTGCGGATCCCGCCCAGGGGCAGTTGCTTTTTATGCGGGAAGGTACGCTCATGGCTCAGTCCTTCGATTCCCGCCGGCTGGCGTTGGCCGGCGAACCCACTGCTGTGGCTGACAACGTTGGCAACTTATTCCTTTATGGGAGTTTTTCGGTCTCCGCCAACGGTATCCTGGCCTATCGAAGGGCAAGCGCGCCTTCTGCATTAACCTGGTACGACAGGCAAGGCAAAGTTCTCAGTATCGCTCGGGAGCCCGGTGCATACACTTACACCGTTGCCCTGTCACCGGACGGAGCGCGCGTTGCGACCAGCCGTGTCGATCGAGGTGTGGCGGGCCCGAACCTGGGAATCTGGCTGCATGAGTTTGGCCGGAGCGTCAGCTCCCGATTGACATTTGATCCGGCTCCAGATTCTGCACCCGTGTGGTCACCTGACGGCACCCGTATCGTCTTTGCTGCCGTTCGCGCCGGTGGAAACGGTCTGTATCAGAAAAATTCGAACGGCGCCGGAAAGGAAGAGGTCCTGCTCCCTCCGGCGAACGATTTCAAAGTCTCCAACGATTGGTCGCGCGACGGCCGCTTCCTGCTCTATACCATCCAGGATCCAAAAACCAATAGTGATTTATGGGTCGCGCCGCTCACGGCGGACGCACGGCTCGCTGGGCCGCCCGCACCCTTCGCCAATACGGAGTTCAGCGAGCAACAAGGCCAATTCTCCCCTGACAGCCGTTGGATCGCGTACGTCTCGGATGAGTCCGGCAGGGCCGAAATCCATGTCCAGGCTTTTCCAGTGCCCCCTGGCGGTGGCAGCAAAACATTAATCTCCCGCGATGGTGGCACCCAGCCCCGCTGGCGGCGGGATGGTAAGGAACTGTTCTATGTTTCTCTCGATGGCAAAATGATGGCGGTGGACGTGAGTAGTGAACAAGCATTCAAGGCTAGCGTCCCAAAAGCCCTTTTCCAGGTCCCCATCTATGGTGATGACTCTGCCCCGAGTCTTTTCCGTTGGGATACCATGGCCGATGGACAGCGGTTCCTCGTCGATACAGTCGACTCCTCCCCCGAGCCCCTCACGATGGTGCTGAACTGGATGGCAGGAGTGAAGATGGCTTCGCAAGCAAACTAGGCTCCAGGTGCGGTTTGGAGGTTGGTCCAGAAACGTTTGAGCAGGCGCGCGCACCCTTCAAGGGATGCCTGGGTCGTCGAATCGAAGGCATTCAAACGCTCGCTTTCCACGTCGATGGTGCCGATCACGCGCCCGCCTTCCCCATCCAGAATCGGAACAATGATCTCCGATCTGGTCTCGAGCGAACAGGCAAGATACCGGGGATCCGCAGACACATCCTCCACGATCACCGTTTCGCCTTGAGCAACCGCCGCTCCGCAGATTCCGTCCGTAACCGGAATCCGAAAATGCTCCGTGGGAGCGCCCCGAAATGACCCAAGAACAAGAACGTTCTCGTCACTGGAGTCCAGCAAGTAGAAGCCCACCCAGTTGTAATAGGAAAGCCGTCCGGCGATGATTCCGACGCTGAACTCCTGAAGCGAAGTGAAATCTTCGGCCCTCTCGGCGAAACGCCGGATCTCCGAGACGATGTCATGAAAGGCTGGGTTTGGCATTCCTCAATTCCCTATTTACCTAAGTCCGGCGAATTTCACGAAATAACGACGTGGAATAGATCCACCCAGTCCGGCCCGACAGACCGTACAAGGGTAAGTTGCCAGCGATGCTGGAGGCTCCTGAGCTTTTTGCGACCGTCCTAAGTGACAACCAAACGGAACGTTATCCTTGCCCACCCATAGCGGGTGGGTCAACATTCCGCGTCTGTCAACCCTTCTGGTCAGGGCGCGATCTCGCTTCAAAAGCGGTACGTCTCGAAGCCCACGCCGAAACATTGCTGTCCTCGAGGGCTCGGGAGGCAACATCGTGGTTCTGACCGGCAAAGACGGAAAGCTCCTCGTCGACGCCGGTTTCTCGGTATCTCAGCCGAGAATATCGGCTGCGCTTGATTCCATCAGCCAGGACCCTATCCGGCACTTGATCAACAGAATTCCGCGACAGGCTCGTGGCAATTCGGCAAAAAGTCGCCGGTCTTAAGAGACAAGGGATGACCGTCTTCGAGGTGATTGCCGCCAAGCCAACCGCCGCCTTCGATGCCAAGTCGGGGCAGTTCTTATTCACCACGTCCGCTTTCACCGGGCTGGTTTACCAGGGCGTTTAAACAGCACGGACGATTGCGGGACCTGTCCGTTCGGCAGCCTTGGTCACATCCAGTGCAAGTGCCTCTGCTTCTATGCCTTCGCTGCGCCATTTGCTCGCAGCGTCTGCAGCCTCGCGCTCTCTGCGTGCGCTCACAATGACCCTTGCGCCTTGCTGCCCAATTGTCGTGCACTCTCAAAACCGATGCCGCGATTGGAACCAGTGATTAAAGCTACTTTCTTTTCGTTTGCCATGTTCGTGGCCTCCTGATTGGTAGATACCAACTCGGGACCTCGACCCAGTTACCAATCAACGAGTCGGCTTTTCGACGTGTTCGTACCGGAATCGGTGGCAACGTTAGCCATGCGGTACCATTGAATTCCCATCGTTCATCGGGTTGTGGGTACTTCAACCTCGGGACTGCTTACATGATCGGGCGTATCGTCTCGCACTACCACATCATCGAGAAGCTGGGCGGCGGCGGAATGGGAGTCGTCTACAAAGCTGAAGATTCGCGGTTGCATCGTTTTGTCGCTCTCAAGTTCCTGCCCGAAGAGGTTGAAGAGGACCCGCAGGCGCTCGCCCGCTTTCAACGTGAAGCCAACGCCGCGTCAGCGCTCAACCACCCCAACATTTGCACGATCTACGACATCGGCGAGGACGGCCAGGCCTTCATCGCCATGGAGTTTCTCGACGGGATGACGCTCAAACACCGCATTGCGGGGCGTCCCCTGGCAACGGACCTTCTTCTTTCCCTGTCCATCGAAATGGCAGACGCACTCGATGCTGCCCACTCCAAAGGGATCGTGCATCGCGACATAAAGCCCGCTAACATCTTCGTAACCGAGCGTGGCCACGCGAAGATCCTCGATTTTGGACTCGCAAAGCACATGCCAGGACAGGATGCATCCGCGGAAACTCTTATGAGTCTTCGCGAAAGGCAACACCTCACCTCACCGGGAGAGGCCTTGGGGACTGTCGCCTATATGTCTCCGGAGCAGGTACGTGCCCAGGAACTCGATGCTCGAACGGATCTGTTTTCTTTCGGTATCGTGCTTTACGAGGCTGCCACCGGGACGATGCCCTTCCGCGGCGAAAGCCCCGGAGTTATCTTTGACGCCATCCTTAACCGGACCCCGGTTCCCCCATCCCGCTTGAATTCCGACTTCCCGCGTGAACTGGAACACATCATCAACAAGTGTCTGGAGAAAGATCGCAATCTTCGTTACCAGCACGCGTCTGAAGTTCGCAGCGACCTGCAGCGACTGAAGCGCGATGTCGACAGGGGACAACTAACTAGGGCTGCATCCCCTGCTTCGCGAGAGACCACACTTGCCGTTCTTCCCTTCGTATTTCTGAACACGATTGAGGAACGGGAATCGATGTCATTGGGCTTTGCCGATTCCTTGATTACGTCGCTAGGAGCGCTCGACGATTTCGTGGTTCCACCCACATCAAGCATATTGAAGTATCTGGGCGGGGCCGATCCTGCGGCCGTGAGCCGCGAACTCGACGTTAGGTACGTCCTGCAGGGCAATATCCAGAAAGTGGCGGCACGATGGCGAGTTTCAGTGCAGCTGATTGACTCCGAGCGCCGCAGGATCGTCCTATCGGAAAAGTACGATCTGACTCTGGAAGACATTTTTGAAGTCCAGGACGAAATCGGGCGTCAGGTTGCGCGCTCTTTGAAGGCCAACCTGGTCGGGGGAGCATTCAAAGCCCGGGAGCGTTACAGCGCAGATCAGTATGCCTACGAGGAGTATCTGCAGGGCTTGAAACTCAGTTTTTCCGACACCGAACAAGTGATGGATCGCGCAACCATGCACCTGATGAATGCAATTGAGCGGGACCCCGGATTCGCCCTTGCCCATGCGGCAGTGGCTCGTGTTTACGCGGACAAATACAAAATCCACGATGGCCGGGGCATCTGGGCGGAAAAGGCGGAATACCACTCCAATCGCGCTCTGGAGCTCGACTCCAACCTGCCCGAGGGCCACCTGGCAAAAGGGCACATCTTTTGGAGCCAGGCCAAAAACTATTCATTCCGCGAAGCTGTCGCGGAATTTGAAAAGTCCATTGAGTTGCAGCCCAACGTGGACGGTGCACACGGGCAGTTGGGACTGGTTTTCTCGCACATTGGCCGCATGCAGGAGGGTCTGCTGGCATTTCAACAGGCTCATCGCGTCAACCCGCACGACAGTTGGGTGCGATGGTCGGGCCTGGCCCATCTTTGGGCAGGCGAGTTCGAGACTGCCAATCGCGAGTGCGAAGCGTGGCTTCGCGAAAGCCCGGAAAGCAAGTACGCCCTTTGGCTGCGGCCTCAACCGCTGCTGCTTATGGGCGACCTCAAAGCTGCCGAGAAGATGCTCCGCGAGTCTCTCGACCAATTCCCGGAAGAACCTCTTTTCCTCTCCCTTGAAGGAATGCTTCATGCGCAGAGAGGCGAAGCGGAGCGAGCGCTCGAATGTGCGCAGCGAGCGTGTGAATCGCCTCGCTCTTTCGGTCATACCCATCACACGCTTTATCAGGTGGCGTGCGTCCACTCCATCCTGGGCCATGACGATAAGGCCCTTGCATGGATGGATCGAGCGGTGAGCACAGGGTTTCGCTGCTGGCCGTTCTTTCGAGTTGACCCCTCTCTCAGCAACCTGCGTCGATTACCCGCGTTTCAAAACTATATTGCCGAGATCGAAAAGGACTGCAGCCAGATTCGTATTACCGAGATTTGAGCCTGCGAACCACTGCCTAGCTCGGTTTCCGTTGCTTAATTCGCCGAAGGTCTCTCGATGTGGTCGATCACGATCACGTCAATCGGGTTCTTGTTGTATTTCAATTTCAACCCAAGCTGTTCCTGAAGTGCCGTGAACAGAGATGGGAGTGAAGCGTCAGACGAGCCAATGTCATCCGGTGACCACCGGAGTGTGATGTCATATAAATCCGTTAACCCAGTTTTATCAACCACGGTATGGCTAAGCCCCTGCGACGAAAGAAGGCTCGCCAAAAGTGGAAGGCTAGAGCCTTTAAGGACGATCTTACCCGGTGTCACCGTCGATTCGTCTCTATCACCCGTGCCGTCCGGCCTGCCAGTATCAGTTACGACATGTTGTGCCTTGCGGAGTTTCGGACCATTCTTCGCAACCACCAGAGAATAAGTGTGGCGCTCGCGGGTTTCGTGATGGAACTGTAGATTGCACCGCGTTACCAGCAGTGGTTGAAGCGCCAACCTCTTTTGCGGCAGGGACAACGCCTTCCACTTGGCAACATCATCGTTGTCAACCTTGGCTTCGATGTCATATCGCTCAGATTGTGTCCAACCTGGCAATCCGAGGATAAGATCATCATCCATAGACAAAGTCGGCTGCGGGGAGAACGCCTGGTGAACGATCGACGCGATTGCAATGCTTCGGAAGGTAACTCCGACATCCGTGAAATTCGTAAGCATCGCATCTTTGTCGCGAGGCGCAACCTGCCTGATGGAGGCGATGGCAAGCGGAGCAGGATCAACTGCGGTGACATCGTTTGCTGTTGCAGGCTTTCCGAACGGGCTTGGCGAATTGACGTTCATCGTTTGAGCTGTATCTAATTTCGCAGACAATCCAAGCGCAACCGGAATCGCCAACGATACGAAGGCTACTCCGCCAAGCAGTAGCTTTCTGCTGAGATCCATTTTCTGTACAAGATGCTCGGTCATGATGCGGATAATTCGATCTTTCAGGTCCGCGCCTGTAATACCCGACACACAAATCAGGGGAGACTCAGCACAGAATCGACACGCCTTCAACAAGCCCTCGGCATAGACTTCCGGTCTGCCTGCCAACTGCACGACTGCCTCATCACAGGCGCGCTCTCGTTCCTGCAGCATGCGGAACTCGATCCACCACACCATGGGATGGAACCAGAAAAGAACCTCTACCAACATATGGATCGCTGCGGTCAGGTTGTCATGGCGCCGGACATGCACCAACTCATGCGCCAGGATGCCTTCGATATGTTCATTCTCCAGTCTTTCGCTGAGCCGGTCCGGCCACAGCATCAGCGGGTGAAAAATGCCGAATATCCCAGGCTCCATCATGTCCACGGACCGTAGCATTGGGATATGTCTGCGCACCTTCGCTAGAGTTTCCAACCGGCGCAGCAACTCAATCTCGCGTCCACTCTTGACTGGCACAGCCCGGTGCAGCGCCCGATAGATTTCCCTCCAGCGTGTGCACCATATCAGCAATATCGTCACCATACCGCAGACCCATACCCCCGCAAGTACTTCAGGCAGCAGCACAGTAAAGTGCTCGGGGAGGCTCTGAGCATTCATCGGGTGACCCGGCAGCCCTGAGAACGGCTGACCGGCAACACTCATCGCCGAGGAGAGGGTGGTTTGCAATGACAACGGAGCCTGCTGGGGTTTTCGCAAAAAACCACCCAACTCGATGAGAAGCGAGAACGGAATAAGAAACTTGACCGACGCTGCCAACCAAATCCCATGCCGCACATGCGCTCGGTTCCTGCGCAATGGCAACGCCGTCAACCATGCTGCCGCGCAGAAGACAGACGACTGCCAAAGATGGTTCGCGACCGCTGCTCCAACGCCTGTAAAAGCCAAATGCGGGATCATCCCTTGCCTCCTTTCTTGAGTTCCTTCAGCGTCTTCTCGGCGTATTCGACGTCTTCGAGTGTCAACTTGCCGGCACCAATGAGATGGGCGACCACAGGGCGGGATTTTCCACCAAACATAGCGAGAAGATCATCCACCAACCTCCTTTGCGCGGCGTCTCGCGAGACAATCGCAGCGAATATATGGAAATTGCCTACCTTTCGGACCCGGCGCACGACCTTCTTAGCCTCCATCCGGTAAACCATTTTTTGCACCGTCGTATATCCAGGTCTCTTCTTCTCAGGAAAAGCCTCCTGCATCTCCCGAATGGAAGCCTCGCCTTGATTCCAAAGCGTTTCCATAATCTGAATCTCAAGCTTCGTCAACCGCATTCCTCCACAATTACGACACCTGTCCTTTTATTTAAGACAAGTGTCGGAGATGGTAACGCTAGGATTTTAGCGTGTCAAGAGCGGAGACGTGGGAAGGAGCCGTGCGCTGGGTGCAGAATATTGGGAGACATGACTTCACCGCTTCCTATCGCCCGGAGGTTTCCATGGATATACAAACAACGGGGCGCTTTCGATCAACGCGGCGCGGGGTTCGTATATTCGTGGACCAAGGCACGGCCCCCGGTCGCCCCCGTCAATTTGCCCCGCTCCCATTCCAGTTGACCATTCACCAGAACGTACTCCACACCCTTGGAAACCTGGTCAGGTTCGGTATAGGTTGCGGTGTCAAGAATGGCCGCGGGATCGAAGATAGTCACATCGGCGTAGAAGCCGTTCTTTAGCAGGCCACGGTCGGAAAGATGTTCGCGCTGCGCCGGCAATGAGGTGATCTTGCGCACGGCCTGAGACAAATCGATCAATTTCAAATCGCGGGCATAGTGACCAAGAAGCCGCGGCATCGCACCCCAGGCCCTGGGGTGGGTGTGCGGCTCGAACAGCGGACCATCGAGCGAGGTCTCGCCGGCATCCAGGCCGATGCTGGTCCAGTCCTGTTTCAGGCCGTATTGAAGATCGTTCTCATTGGCCATGAAATAGAGCGCTGCTGTTTGTCCCTTGTCGGCAAGGATGAAATCGAAGAGCGCGTCCATTTCTGGTTTGTTCTCGGCCTTCGCTATCTCAGCGACGGTCTTACCCTCGTATTTTTGCAGATCGGGATTCACTACCGCCGAGATCATGACTCCCTTACCACCGCCGCAATCCAGGTACAGGTTTTCCCAATCATTGTGATCTCGCGCCATATCAGCCACCACCCGCCGGCGCATCGCAGGATCTCCCAGGCGCTCGAGCAGTTTCTCCATGCCGCCATCGGCCATCCAGGGAGGCAGCGAAGACGCCAGCGCGGTTGCACCGGCAATATAAGGATACATATCTGCGGCAATATCCAAACCCGAATCCCTTGCGGCCTGCAGCTTCGCCACCACTTTCGGCATGTCGCCCCAGCGCGCCTTGCCGCTCACCTTGAGGTGGAAAATTTCAACCGGAAGGTTGGCCTCGCGCCCGATGCGAATGGCCTCATCGATGGCCGCCATTTCGCTCTGCCCTTCGCTGCGCATGTGCGAAGCATAGATCCCCCCATACTGCGATGCGACCTTGGCCAGGGCTATCAGTTCCTCCGTGGTTGCGTAATGACCTGGGGGATAGATCAATGCAGTCGAAAGGCCTAGCGCACCTTGCTGCATGGCCGTGGCTACCAGCGATTTCATCTGCTCCAGTTCCGCCGGTGTCGGCGCCCGGTCTACATCGCCCAACACCGCTTGACGAACCTGCGATGCTCCTACGTAGGTGCCGAGGTTAATGGGGGTACCGGACCTTTGCAGGCGGCGGAAATAGCCGGCGAGATCCTGCCAGTCAATGGAGAGGTGGTAGTGATCGAGGATAATTTTCTGCGGGGCGAGCGTATGTTCGTTTTGCGGTGCGACGGAGCCACCCTCGCCGGTGATCTCGCTGGTGATGCCTTGCGATAATTTGCTCTGGGAACGATTGTCGATCAGCAACGACAATTCCGACTGGCCCAGCATATCGATGAAACCTGGAGAAACAATCAGGCCAGTGGCATCAATCTCCCGCGTCGCCTTCGCGGTCTCAAGTGAACCAATGGCCGCGATGCGATCCCCCCGGATAGCAATATCCCCCGCATACCAGGGGTTCCCAGTACCGTCCAGGATGTGACCGTGACGAATGATCACGTCGTACTTCGTCTCCGGGGCAGCTTCAGGGCCGCCGGAATGACATCCCGCGGGCGCAATCGCCAGCAGCACTACCAGGCACGTTCGATATAGTTTCACCGCAAGCCGAGTCCTTTCACACGGGAAGGAGTTAAACAGCAATCTTATCGGCTCCTTTCAGCCGCAGCCTTTTTCTTACTTCGTCCGGGCTCGCTATCTCGAACGAAAGGGCTTCGAGAATTCCGCGGATCTTTCTCACCTGGTCGGCACTTGATTTAGCCAGCTCGCCCTTGCGCAGCCACAGGCTATCTTCGAGACCTACTCGAACGCTCCCGCCCAGGATGGCGGCCAACGTCCCGATCCGCATCTGGTGCCGGCCGGGACCGATCACCGACCATTCGTAGCTCTCCCGGCCAAACAAACGGTCTGCAGTTGCCCTGACGTAGCTGAGCAGCTCGACCTCCGTTCCCATCCCGCCAAGAATGCCGAAGACGCTTTGCAGAAAAAACGGCGGCTCGACTAAATTCTCGTCCAGAAGATAGGCCAGATTGTAAAGGTGCCCTAGATCGTAGCACTCGTATTCGAACCTGGTGCCGCAACCTTCTCCCAGGTCCTTCAGCACCCGCTTCATATCCACAAAAGTGTTGCGGAAGATATTTGCCTCGGTCGCTTTCAGGTATGGTTCTTCCCAGTCGTATTTCCATTCACTGTGACGTCGCGCCGCTCGATGGATGGAGAAATTCAGAGAGCCCATGTTGAACGAGGCCAGTTCCGGCTTGATCCGCAGCGCCGGTGCAAGCCGCTGGTCCAGGTTCATGGTCAAGCCGCCGCCGGTGGTGATGTTGATGATCGCGTTGGTCGCCGCTTTGATCGCGGGCAGGAACTGCATGTAGACGGCCGGGTCGGCAGTGGGCTTTCCGGTCTCAGGGTCGCGCGCGTGGAAGTGCAGGATGGAAGCGCCGGCTTCCGCCGCCTCAATCGCGTGGCGTGCGATATCTTCAGGCGTGAACGGCAGGTGGGGAGACATGGTCGGGGTATGAATCGACCCGGTGACGGCGCAACTGATGATTACTTTGTTATCCATGGAATCTTTGGCATCTTCGGCATCTGCATGAGACGCCGGCCTGTTTCCGGTTCGAGGGTGACAAAAACGAGCCGGTTCCCGTCTGGATCCTGAACCGTCAGCATGGACTCTTTCTTTTCCACCGGCATATTGCGTGCCTTAAGCTGCGCGGCCGCGCTCCGCAGGCTGGGAACGGCAAAGAAGATCTCGGGCGCACCCAGGGTTATCTCCACCATCTGGCCCGATGAGCCCGTCAGCAGCAGCGGAATCAGCCCCGGCTCGATGACGTTACGCGATTCGTGGAAGCCAAGCTGTTGTTCGTAGAATGTCCGTGCCGCGACCGGATCTTCCATGCGTAAGCCAACGCCCGCGATCTCTTTGGAGATACGGTTCGCGCCCAGGTGTTGTCCCTGGTCCTTGGAGTGCAGGGACCCGGGCATGTATTGGGTATATTCGATGTTTTGCTCCTCCGGGCCAACCATGGTGAAGAGCAGGTTGCCGGCGCCGGCTCGCTTCACCGGGGTGGGCGTGAGGCTGCGCCCCAGGTAGGCGCGATGGAGCGCCTCAAGATCAGCGGCCTCGAAGCAGAGGTGCATAAAGCCGATGGATTGCGAAGGGTCTGCTTGTGGATAGATCTCAATGAACTGGTGATCATTCACTTTGAGGAATACTTCCGTCGTCTTTCCGTCCTTGGTGAGGGCGAAGGCTTGCTCGAATCCCAACTTCCCATAGAAGTCGCGGGAGCGGGTGAGATCCGAGACGCGGATGGCGACATGTGCGATTCCAGCTAGGTTTGCGGGCTGAATCTGCGCTAACCCAAGCGCGGGAGATATGCAGAGAGTGACGATCAGCAGGCAAGCCCGAAAAAAGGTCATAGTGTCTTATTATCTACGCTGGAATTAAGGCGCAGGGAGTTGAAGTGGTTCATCAGGTTACCCTCCCCGGCAAGATTGTAGCTTGAATCGCTAGGGTGCCGGTGTGGCCATCGCCGCCTGGAGAGCCTGTTCGGTGTGGGGGGTCATCACTGCGTAACCTGCCGCGCTGGGATGAACACCATCCACGGTGAGCGCCGGAATGTAGTTTTCTCCGTTCGCGGCGACAAGCAGCGAATGATAATCGACTACCTGGATGCCCTGTTGCGCCGCAAATTGGGTTATCCATTGATTGAGTTGATCGATGCGCGCAAACCTTTGCGGGCTCGGATCGGCTTTTTCCGGCAAGGCTCCGGGCCCCCATGGCGGAATGGTTCCAATCACCACGCCGATGTGGTGCGTTTTCGCCTCTTTGACCATGGTCTCGATATTGTTCGCGGTCTCTGACAATTGCCAGCCAGGATAGACGTCATTGGTGCCGGCAAGGATATGCACGGCCTGAGGCTGCAAATCGACAACGTACGCATCGAATGTCGCGGCGATCTCGCTCGAGGTGAGTCCAGTGACACCTACGTTGAGCCATTTGTTTTGCGCAAAAGTCGATTGTTGCCCCGCCCAGCTTTGCGACCAGTTGTAGGTAATGGAATCGCCCATGAAGACAACCGTCGGCCGGAAGCTAAAATTGACTCCGCACCCGCAAGTGGAGAGAAGAATCAATAACGCCAGGTATTTGCTCACACCCGCGGAGCATTTTGTCCACGGCCGCGCAAACCTCCCCACAGGTCTTGGCCTGATTTCAAGAATTTTCCTGATCTTGACTGCCCCCGGGAACCGTACCGCCACCGTCATTTTCTCACTCAAAGGCCCTCCGCTGCGGGGGAGTATGAGTTGTGAAGGAACCGCGTTGCTGCGGATTCCCTCCTGACCACAGATCGCGGGTGCCCCACATCTCGCTCGTTTTTCGCGAGATGTGGGATTCCACTCCGCTCTCCTGACGATTCGCAAGGTCTCGATTCATCCTTCGAAGGCGACGGTTAGCGCTCGTGGCCCCACCGCCGTGATCCGTTGCCGGGAGGGTTCGTTATGGAGCCCAGCCTAAATCGCTAAAATAGAGCCACCGGACAAGGGGTTCCATGGCCAAACAATTCACATGCATTGAGACCAAACATCACGAATTCATTCTGCAACAGCGCATATTCTTCTCTGCGTCCGCGGCTCCAGAAGGGCGAGTGAATGTCTCTCCAAAAGATCGGGCGTCTCTGCGTATCCTTAGCCCCAACCGCGTTGCCTACCTCGACCAAACTGGAAGCGGCAATGAAACTGCGGCCCACTTAAAAGCCCAGGGACGATTGACCCTGATGTTCTGTGCCTTCGCAGGTCCACCGCTGATTCTGCGCCTCTACGGGCAAGGTAGGATTCTTTTCCGCGGCCGCCGGGCCTACTCAGACCTGCTCGCTTCCGAGTTTGCGAATGTAGAACCTCCTGGATCTCGTCAAATCGTGGTGCTCGACATCGACCTGGTCCAAACTTCCTGCGGCTATGGCGTTCCGCTCTTCGAATACATCGCCGAGCGGCCAACATTGACGCGGTGGGCGGAGGCAAAAGGTGAAGCTGGGCTTGAAGAATACAGACGATCCAAAAATGCGTTTAGTATCGATGGGCTGCCAACTGGGATTCTGGAATCCTCCTGAATGAACGACTCTCGCGATACAGACGTCCTGATCGTCGGAGCGGGACCGACGGGCCTGGTGTTGGCCCTTTGGCTGACCCGGTTGGGAGTGCGCGTGAGGATCATCGACAAAACAGCGGAACCGGGGACCACCTCTCGCGCGCTGGCGGTTCAGGCACGGACGCTCGAGCTATATAGCCAGATGGGCCTCTCAAGAGCGGTCGTGGAGCGTGGGCGGAAGATGATCGCCGCCAATATGTGGGTCGCCGGCAAGCGAGCGGCACACGTCGTCCTGGGAGAAATGGGCGAGGGGCTCAGCCCATTTCCCTATGCGCTCATCTTCCCCCAGGACGAGCATGAATGCCTGCTGATTGAGCACCTGCAGCGAAGCCGGCATCCAGGTCGAACGTCGAACCGAGTTGATGAAATTTGAAGAGATCGCAGATGGCATCCAGGCCCAGCTCAAGCGGCCGGATGGAGCCCAGGAAACCTGCGCGGCCGCCTACATTGCCGGGTGTGACGGCGCCCGTTCGACCGTCCGCGAAACCCTGCAGATCGGTTTTCCCGGCGGGATATACAACCATCTCTTCTACGTCGCCGATGTAGAGGCAAGCGGGGCGACGATCAACGGTGAATTGCATATCGCGCTGGACAGCACCGATTTTCTTGTCGTCTTCCCTTTAAAGGGCGAGGGACGAGCGCGGCTCATCGGCACAGTGCGCCAGGAAGCCGAACAGCAGCACGACGAGTTGTCGTGGAACGATGTGAGCCGGCGCGTGCTCGAGTGGATCAGCATCGACGTCGAGCGCGTGAACTGGTTCTCGACCTACCGCGTGCACCATCGCGTGGCGGCTCGTTTCCGTCAGGGTTTGGCGTTCCTGCTCGGAGATGCGGCCCACATCCACAGCCCCGTAGGCGGTCAGGGCATGAATACCGGCATCGGGGATGCGGTGAACCTCGCCTGGAAGCTCGCCGCTGTTCTACGTGGGCGAGCCGATGCGTCGATCATCGACAGCTATGAGCCGGAACGAATCGCCTTCGCCCGGCGGCTGGTTGCGACCACCGATCGAGCTTTCACCAGCGTAACCAGTTCCGGCGCGTTCGCGCGCCTGGTCCGGCTGCACGTTGTCCCTCTTTTGCTGGCCCCCATCTACTCCTTGAAAGCAGCACGACGCATCATGTTTCGCACCGTTTCCCAAACGGTGGTCAATTATCGTGGAAGCAGCCTGAGCGAAGGGCGAGCAGGAACAATTCACGGTGGCGACCGCCTCCCCTGGGTGAAATCAGATGTCATGGATAACTTCACTCCCTTAACTTCGATGGAGTGGCAAGTCCACATCTACGGTGACGCTGCACCGGATATGCGAACTGTATGCGCGCAGCATCACTTGCCGCTGCACGTGTTTCCCTGGGTTCCCGCAGCGAGTCGCACCGGCCTGCGCCGCAATGCGGTCTATCTCATCCGGCCTGACGGTTACGTCGGCTTGGCGGACCCTGACGCTAGCGCAGCCGCGATTGCGACGTATCTTGAGGCGCGAAAGATCCAACCCTTAAGCTAGCGGGCGCTGATGGTGAACTGACCCACGACTCCCGCACCCTGGCTGGGTTGTCCCCCGCCCAGGAAAATTGTGTAGTTCCCCGGCTGCATGGCTGTCTTGCCGTCGTGATCTACTTCGCTCAATTGCGCAGGTTGTAGGGTAAAGCGCACGTGACTGGTCTCGCCGGCCTGGAGTTTGACTCGTTGAAAGGCGCGCAGCGAACGCAGGGGCGCGCCACTTGCCTGGGGCCCGCGAAGATAGAGCTCGGCAACCTCATCGCCGCTCCGTTTGCCGGTGTTGGTTAGGTCGGCCTCAACCGTCAGTGACTGCGTTGGTTTAAGGGTCGCCTGGCCCAACTTGAGATGGCTATAGGCAAAAGTGGTGTAGCTAAGACCATAGCCGAAGCCATACAGGGGCTGCCCGGAAAAATAACGATAGGTTCGGCCGGCCATGGCGTAGTTTTCAAACGGCGGAAGTTGATCGACCGACTCATAAAAGGTGACCGGAAGGCGCCCCGAAGGATCGTTGTCGCCGGCGAGGGTTTCGGCAATGGCGGCGCCTCCCTCTTCCCCCGGATACCAGGCCTCGACAATGGCAGCGGCATGCTCTTTTGCCCAGGGCACGGCAAGCGCGCTGCCGTTCATCAGCACCACGACCAGCGGCTTGCCCGTTGCGGCGACGGCCTGCAGCAATTCCACCTGGAGCTGGGGTAAACCGATCTTGGTACGGTCACCACCGCTGAAGCCCTCCAGGTGCACCGGCATCTCTTCCCCTTCCAGGCTGGGCGAGAGGCCTACGAAGGCCACGACCACGTCTGCCTGTTTGGCGGCCTCCACAGCCTGGTTGCGCAGAGGACCTGCTTCGGGCTGCCATTTGAGGTGCACGCCGGCGCCAAACATGGGAGCGGTGTGGGCATATTCCAGTCGGATCGCATGCGGCGCGGAGTCGCTAAAGTGCGTGCTGAAGGACGCCTTGCCAGTGGATTGCTTGAGATCCCGGCCCGCCTCCAATACCTGCTTGTCGTCCAGATAAAGCCGGAACGTATCAGTACCATCGCAGGGGGAACAATGCTCTGGCGATATCTCAAATGCGTAGTCACCAGCGCCCGGTACGGTGATGGAGCCACTCCACCGAACACTAAAGGCGGTGGCGGGAACACCCTTTGCCGGCGATGCGGCATTCCAGTCAAAATCGACCTGTTTGTCGACCCGGGTCAGCGCCGGTTGCCCTTGCCACTCGGGGTTGTTGAAGTACTCGCCCTTCAGCCCGGCTTCGTTGCCGGTGCGCAAGACCGTGCGTGGCACGACTACTGGAAACCCTGCGACATAGGAGGAACCCTGCGCAAACAGCACCTTGCTTTCCTTGCCGAAGCGGTGTTCGATGCCATCGAGCGGCAATACCGGATGGGTCGGCTGGCCGTTGTAATTTCCTTCGAGCGACTCGAGTATGGTGGCGTTGGGACCAATCACCGCAATGGTCTTACCCTTCCCTTGCAGCGGCAGAATTCCATCCGCGTTCTTGAGCAGCACGATCGATTCGCGCGCCACCTGTCGAGCCAGTTGCCGGTGGGCTTCAGAATCAACCTCACTCATGGGAATCCGCGAGTAGGCAACGTCCTGGGGCGGATCGAACATCCCCAGGCGGAACCGCGCGGTGAACAGCCTCTTCACCGCCGTGTCGATGTCGTTCTCGCTCACCAGCTTGTCTTTGAGTGCCTGGTTAAGCGCTGCCAACTCCGGACCGCAGCTGGTGTCTGTGCCCGCCTTCAACGCCAGCGCCGCGGCATGCTCCTCGTCTGGCGCAAACTTGTGACCCTTCCAGATATCGGTGAGCGCCCAACAGTCGGAGGTGACAAATCCCCTAAACTGCCACTCTCCGCGCAACGTTTTCTTAAGCAGCATATCGCTGGCGCACGCCGGTGCTCCATCGATGGAGTTGTACGCACACATGGTAGAAGCCGCGTGCGCTTCCACGATCGTGGTGTGGAAGGCGGGAAGATACGTAGCCTCCAAGTCCTGGGGCGACGGATTCACGTCGAACTCGTGACGCAACTGCTCCGGCCCGCTGTGTACGGCAAAGTGCTTGGGCGTGGCCACCACTTTCAGATATTTGGGATCGTCCCCTTGCAACCCGGTGACGAAAGCCAGCCCCATGCGCGAAGTGAGATAGGGATCCTCCCCGTAGGTCTCCTGCCCTCGGCCCCATCGAGGATCGCGAAAGATGTTGATGTTCGGAGACCAGATGGTCAGTCCGAAGTAAATGCGGTGATTGCCGTGCGCGATGGCATCGGAGTATTTGGCTCGCGCTTCGGTGGAGATGGTATCTCCCACGGAATGCATCAGGCTGGTATCCCAGGTGGCAGCCAGACCAATGGCCTGGGGAAAGACGGTCGCATAGCCGGAGCGTGCCACTCCGTGCAGCCCCTCGTTCCACCAGGTATATTCGGGAATGCCCAGCCGTGGAATGGCCGCTGCCGTCATGGTCATTTGCGAGACTTTCTCTTCGGGCGTCAGGCGCCCGACCAAGTCAGAGACGCGCTGCTCAATGGGCAGCGACGGGTTCTGAAAGGGAAACTCCGCTGCGCCGGCGTGGCTACCGAAAAGCCCCAGTAGGACCGTGGCCAGGCTCCATTGTTGAGCGTGTTTTCGCATCGTAAGCCTCCCCAGGGAACGTCAGAATAGTACCAGTCGAGAGCGAAAGGGCGATGGTCAGCCACGGTTGCTTAAGCTACCCGCCGGCCCTGGGCGAATACCATGGCCGGCCGAGGATGGCTCCATCCCGGATGACGGCTAGCTCACGTAACTCTGCCCCCGTGCGGGGGCGGTTTGGGCCGGCCAGTGTGAGCAATTGCGAGCAGTTCAATCAGCGCGGATGGTGGGTTGTCTTCTAATGGGGATTTTCTAGTTTCCATGCACCACAGAGAGTATCTCAGAGCAGGGGCAGGGCGAAAAGGTTCCTGGCCGGGGGTAGTGGTTCTTCCTTTTTCGATGTTCTTCCAGTGCCTTGACGGGATGCAGGGTAACTTGGGGGAAGGGTAACTCGGGGACCTGCCCTCGCCTCTCAACGACTCAATGTCGTAAGATAGCTTCCCGATGCGAGCATTTCGACGGGGTACTTCTGTCCCGTCCCTTTATCTCCCCCCATGGGAACGAGGTGAACGTCCCTAGGTTTACTCCTCTAGGTTTACTCCTAGGTTTACTAGGTTTACTAGGTTTACGGGTTTTCTCCGGGTTTCTCCGTCCCCGGGTTTTCTCCTCGCGTGTTTTAGTCCTGTAGAAATGTGCGAAGTAAGCGAACTATGCGAACTAAGTCGTGGGGTGACCCCCTTGAGCGAAGCGGCGTCGCACAGAAGAGGTTACGTTTCGTCTTTTTCGAATTCCTCTGATGTGGGGAGCGATCGGGCAAGGTGATCAAACTCGGGCAAGGTGGTCAAATAAGTCCTTTGTTTCATCAAGATGCTCAAGATGTTCAATTAATTAATTTGAGCATCTTGCCTCGGTGGGTGGCTGGTTTCCAGGCCGCGGAGGCGAAGCTGGTCGCGCGGGCGGCTCGTTTTAGAGGCGGGCTTTGGAGATGGTTGGGGAGTGGTGGGCCAAATAAAAGTGCGCGAAATGCGCCCTAAGCGCCGTAAGTCCCCTTCTCATGTGCTGGATCGCCGGTCCTTTGCCGATCGGAGAAGTTTTGCTCTGTCGGTCCGGCGACGAACGGGACGATCTTTCTGCCTACGAGGTACGTGTTGGCGGACGTCCCGTACGTCATCCGGCGTCCGAGTCCTCTGGCTTGGGGTGGCCTCGGGCTGCTGTCCGGTGGGGTGGTGTTTCGCTAGTTGTCAAAACTGCTTAATCAAGAGGGCGCACTGGGCGCACCCTGCTCTCCGCGGGCGCCCGCGCGGGGCGCACGAATGCTGCGGACAGGTTTGATCCGTCACTTCTGCTGTCACATTACTGTTTGCTACACCCAACTCATCACGCCGACGAGTTGCCAATGGTTGGCGGCCGTTGCAGGGAAGCGCACCGATGCAAGGCCAAGCAGGGCAGTCGCGAAGACCGCGCTGACGTATGGAATTCTTGCTTTCAAAGTAACCCGATTTTTGGGCTGTGTCCAGAGCTGAGCGAGAAGGAAATAATTTTGATAACCATTGGGCGCTCTGTCAGCTCATCATCGCGCCAGGAAGTAATCGTCGACGTTGTTACCACTGCCAGTGCAGAAATAACGTGCCGTCTGGTCCCCACCCACTCCGGGGAAAATCAGGACAGGAAGAAAATCAGGGCAGACCGGAAACGACCCTTATTCCGCGGCACATAAGAAAGAGACGACGGCTTCTGGAAGCTCGACAAGGCGAACTCACATTCGATGCCTAGCGGCGGCTACTCGAAGATTGCCACGCGTCCTACCTGGGGTACCTTTCGTCTGGCACCTGGTTGAACCCGGCATAGCGAATCGACCGATCTGATATTAACTGCAGTTCATCTTTACGCAAAGCCGCAGGATGCAGATGGTTTCCTGTTATTGTTTCTTGCCATGGGACGCCTCGCTCGGGTAGTCGCCGTTGATGTGCCACACCACTTGACCCAACGTGGGAACGACCGGCGCTTCATCCTGGATTGCGATGCGGATCGTGCAACCTACCTCTCCTTGTTACGGGAAAACATTCAGCTCTACCGAGTGTCTGTGCTGGGTTACTGCCTGATGTCCAACCATGTCCACCTGATCGTGGTTCCCAGTACGGCGGACGGACTAGCCCAGGCGCTGAAGCAGACGCACGGAAGATACGCTTGCTACTGGAACGCGGTTCATCGAGCCAGCGGGCATGTATGGCAAGGACGATATTATTCTTGTCCGTTGGACCAACCGCATCTGTGGGAGGCATTGCGTTACGCGGAGCTGAATCCGTTGAGAGCACGTGTGGTTGCGAAGCCGGAGTCCTGGTCCTGGTCGAGCGCTGCCAGCCACTGCGGAACAAATGGCGCTGATGAATGGCTATCTCTGGAGCGGTGGCGCGCCCATTGGACTGCTGGGTCTTGGCGCCGGTACCTCGCCGCAGGGGAAATGGAATCGCAGCTTGCCGCCATACGCCAGCGCACGCACACCGGTCGACCATGGGGAAGTGCCGAATTTGTCCATGGCTTGGAGAAGATAGCGCAGCGACACTTGGCACACCACAAAAGCGCGGACCCCGAGAAAAGATCGTTACGGATCGAAGCCAGCATGAATTCACATGCGAGCCTTAGCGCACTCATCTCTTCCCACAAAGTGAGCGTCCCGTCTGTCCACGAAACTTTGTCCACGAAACTTGTGTCCACGAAACTTGGTTTTTGATGGGGGTTATTCCGTACAGTTTGTCCCCAAATCTCGGGAGTGGGTCCATTATCATTTGAGAATCACGGCGAGAAGCCCGGTGATTGCCCCGATGATGCCAACAAGCGAGGCGACAATGGGAAGAATTATCTTCGATACCCCACATTGTCTTAGTCTCAAACCGACGCGCATTCTCGGCGTCAATCAGTTGCCGGAGAAAACAACCTACCCTTCGGCGTGAGAAGCTTATCGCCGTAATAATTCTCGGTAGACCAATATCCGACTTCGGGCGCATCGGGTGGCGGTTCTATGTCCAGTGCACGCGCTTCACTCAAGAGCAGCATTGCGCGGAAAGACTCCAAGAATCCGGATTGACGGTGTGCCTCCCTTCGCCACTGCTCAGCGTTCTTCTCTTCGGGAGGAAGGGTGCCGTCCACTTCTTTGCGTTCGGCAACGTCAGCGGCCAGTAGCGCTGCCTGTACACTGTCTTCCGTGCGTTCAATAGCTTTCTGAAGGTCCTTCGACTTGCTCTTTAGTCTGGTCTGGGATTTGCAGGGGTTTCCATCGCACGTGGAAAGAACTGTGGTCAGACGGGACTGGAACCTTGCTGGAAATGGTTAAACCGGACACGATTTTTCAGAACTTTTGGCACCTCGAATCGCCCGCAAAGTGAGGATGCGTTCATGTTGTCCAGGCGATTTGGAGCACTAAAAACTTCAGAAGAGTGGTGGCCGGTTTACCACTTCCAGCAAAGTTCCAGTCCCGTCTGACCACAAATCTTTGACCACAAATCTTCAAGGAACGGCGGGGGTATAAGGAGCTCTTATGAGCCTAACGCCCGAGCAATTGGAAGAGTTGGAATTCCTCTTACGGATGGAATCTATTTTCATGCCCCAAGCCCGGAAACAGCGGGACACGCACTATAAACGGCAGAAGCCCTCTCTCATGGCTGAGCCAGCGAGGTTTGTGCATTACACCACTGCCGAAGCGGCGCTAAGCATCATCACTACCAAGCGAATGTGGATGCGTAACGCCATGTCCATGGTGGACTACCGAGAAGTTCAGCACGGCTTTGATATTTTGCAGAAGTATTTCGCAGATTCAGCAAATATGGCGGCATTTGCCGCCGCCCTTGATGCTTCCGTTCCTGGGGCAGCGCAGGAAGCCGTAACCCTATTCAACCAGCACTGGAACACTATCCGCTTTCACACGTACATCACATCCATCTCAGAGCATGACGACACAGAAGATAAACACGGGCGGTTGTCCATGTGGCGCGGGTTCGGCGGTACCGTCCCCCGCGTTGCTATCGTTTTTAAACTCCCGTGGGAGCAGACCGGCGGCGTCGCACTGAATCTTTTATTCAGCCCGGTTGCCTATTTGACCGAAGAGGAAGTCCACGCGACCATTCAGCAGATAATGATCAATTTCGCAGAGCATGCCGATTTCCTGCGCTCGTGCAACCGCGGCGTAATTGTAAACAACGTCTTTCTAACGCTCTTGGCCGCCGTGACTTGCTTGAAACATGAGGGGTTCCGAGAAGAACGCGAATGGCGGGCCATCTATTCACCGTACCGTTTACCGTCTTCTCTGATGGAATGCTCCACAAAAGTTGTTGGCGGAGTTCCGCAGGTCGTTTACAGCATCCCTTTCGATGAAACCGTTTCCCCTGCTCTAGACAAACTGGAGCTTTCCCGGATATTCGACCGACTGATCATCGGCCCCACACCGTATGCATTCCCAATCCGTGAAGCAATGAGGGCGGCTCTCGTGAACGCCGGCATTCCCCCCGATATTGCTGACAAAAACGTATTCGTCTCCGGGATTCCGATCAGGGCCTAACCGCGGGTCAGCGGGTGATAAATTGTCCTTTATCCCGGATATCAAAAGGTGTGGCATTTGGGCAGAGAATGTTTTAGCGATTTCCCTGTGTGCACGGCGCGCGGAAAACTTGGAAGATGTTAAAGCGGTGGCATGGCGAGCCATTAACCCTCTGAAGCCTGCCGACAGCGCAACGAAGACGGGGGCTGTTTAACGCTAGCCGCACTGATGGTCTGACCACTAAATGGAAGCCGGGCGAAGCGCTACTTGGAAGAGTGAGAGCTATCTGAGCTGCAATTGCTGTGCCAACTGGTCAAAGTAGTTTGCGACATCGTACAGAGGGTTAAAGCCCGAAATCATACCGTCACGAAGCACCATATTTACCGTTGAATTTTCAGGTTGCGCTGGGAGCCGGTTCAAAATTTGTCGCTGTAACGCTGTCGCTTCGGTCCTGATCGGCTGAATTCGCTGTACCTGCGTGGCGTAAAACCCTTGGGGAATAGGACCATTGACGCCGTTCGCATGTGCTTCGCGTTCGTTCTTGCCATGCCAATTCAACTCATCTTGGAGGCTCCTGAATCTGCGAGCGATGTCTTTGGCGCTGTCCGCGAGTTGGGCGTTGTTAGGAACGCTGGGCTCGATCTGTTGAACTGGCGCGGAAGGAGGCTTCTGTCTTCTGAGGACAGTGATCTGCTGCTGGAGTTGAGCAATAATCTTTTCGTAATCATCAAGTTTCGGCGCGGTTGGACCTGCAATCTGAACAACCAACGGAGCGGGTTTCGCTTCCTCGTTGCGCTCCTGTATATCTTTCGTGACCAAGACAATTAAAAAGAGAAGCAAGATGAGTCGCATTGGGCGGTTGCTCAATCGTGCATGTAGTTTTGGCCACCTCTTCTCGATGATTTCGAGTCTTCCAATGAGATCGAGGAACTCCGACGTGGCGAGATAGGCAACAACCACGGCACCGACAACCCACAGTAAAACAGTCGTAAAGGATGGCATGCCAAAATGTTCTCACCAGCCGCAGCCATATACGAGCGACTTTGAAATAACTTTGAAATTGTCGGTTCTGGAGTTCTCGCTTTTTTCAGTTAACTCATTTGTTTTGTTGGCGTCCCCGACGAGGTTTGAACCCGGGTATCGCCGTGAAATAGGGATGACCTCGCTCTTCGCATGGATCTCCATACATCCACAAAACAAGGCCGGAATCCCTCATTCATTGCGCAGCGCCACCATGGGTTCCACGCCCGCAGCGCGCCATGCGGGCAGCGCCGACGCGAGCGATGCTGCCAGTCCCAACGCCAACGTGGCCTAGGCCAGCATGACCGGATCCCAGGGTCTTACGCTGAACAATTGCTGAGTCATCAGCTTGCCGGCGCCGGTCGCGGCGGCAATGCCGATCGCCAATCCGATGGCCACCTGGGAAAAGGCGCCCGTTAGCACCATGCGCAAGACCCTTCCGCGATTCGGCGCCCAGCGCCATGCGGACGCCGATCTCACCCGTGCGCTGCTCCGCCATGTAGGCCGTCACGCCGTATAGGCCAGCCGCCGAAAGCACCAGTCCCAGCGCACCGAACAGCGTCGTCAGGGTCGCAATCATGTCCTCTTGCTGAAAGTCTCCACGGACAACCTTGTCGTAGGAGTTAACCCCATACAGCACTAGATCGGGATCGACACTCGCCAACGCTTTGCGCACCTTTTCTTCTATCCCCGAAGGATTGCCGGGCGCCCAAAAATCACGATGTTGTGCAGGTAGTGCGACCAGATCTCCCCAGCCTCATAGACAGGATCGTCCCAGTGGGTGGTCTGCGCCTCCGATATCCAGTACATGGGCCCGATCGGGTCCTTGTAGTCCCAGGGCGCGTAACGGATGTCTTTTACGATGCCGACGATTTCATACTTGGACGCGTATTGGATCTTGTCCGGCCGAAATGCTTGCCGCGTGGCCAGCCGTCCGGACCAGGAGCCTGTTCAAACAGACCATCGTACCGAGGGGTTAAAGAGGCTGCGAACAGTTCTTCCAAGGAAGGGCAGGGTGTTGGTGGCTGCGGAAAAAACCGGTTTCGCGAGATTCTAGCCGTCTGCGTTGGAGTCTTGTGCCGTCCCTTCGGGGCTCATCATCAACGTAATCCTACCCGGCACTGACGTGCCGGGCTTTAGGTTGTTCCGTCCCTGCGGGACTGGATTCGTTGCATTCCGTTCAACCCCGATCGCATTCGACACAGGTAGGCCAAACGCTTTCCTTAATACATCCCGCAGTGAAAGTTCATTCCAAATATGCCATCCATCCCTCATTCGTTGCGTAATGCCACCATGGGTTCCATGCCCGCAGCGCGCCATGCGGGCAGCGCCGACGCGAGCAACGCTGCCAGTCCTAACGCCAACGTGGCCGATGCCAGCATGACCGGATCCCAAGGTCTTACGCTGAACGATTGCTGCCTCATGAGCTTGCCGGCGCCGATCGCGGCGGAATGCCGATCGCCAATCCGATGGCCACCTGGGAAAAGGCGCCCCTTGGAGGTCTCGGGGACGGAAAGTAACCTTTCGGGAGAGCGTGCCGCGCGGGGCGAACGATCTTTCGCTGGTTTGTCTTTATTGGCTCGGTATCTAGACAGATATCCATAAATTCTATTTAACGCGCCTTTCAGCCGAGGCTTAGACGGATAAGCCAGGATGGTGTGAAGGTGCGTCATAGTGGCCTGCTCGTATGTGAGTCATTACGTTCATATCGTGTTTGGGACGAGAGACCGCGTGCATTCCATTCAGGAGGAGATTCAACCGAAGTTATGGGCGTATATGGCAGGCATTGCAAAGGGCCAGGGCATCCACGCGGTGGCCATCGGGGGCTTTTCCGATCATGCTCACGCACTGATCGACCTGGGGGCTATCCTCGGGATCGCAAAAGCAGTCCAGGTGCTGAAAGTTAACTCATCGCGATGGATGAAGGAACACGGTAGCGCGCGTTTCGAATGGCAAGAGGGATATTTCGCCTGTAGCGTCAGCAGGTCTCAGGTGGGCCACCATCCGGCAATATGTTGCGAATCAAAAAGACCATCACTGCAGAATGGATTTCGCGAAAGAGTTCAAGTTGTGGGCGAAAAAACATGGATTTGAGATTGGAATTGAGGCGAACCATCAAGTTGGTGGTGCCGTCCCCTAAAGGGGACTTGGTTTCCGTTGCTTCCTTTCCCGGCACTCCCGTGCCGGGCTCTGGATTCTTCCGTCCCTTTCGGGACTGGTTTGCGGAAAAGATTTGTGGTCGGACGGGACCGGAAGTTTGCTGGAAGCGCTAAAGAAACGACCCACCCCGTAGGTCTAACGCTCGGTGATCGAGAGTCTATGTCCCCCCGCCGCCGAGACCACGCGAAAAGGATTAACTTTCCTTAATACATCCCGCAGTGAAAGTTCCTCCAAAACAGCCCATTCATCCCTCATTCGTTGCGCAGTATTCGGGAATCCCCAGCCGAGGGATGGCCGCCGCCGTCATGGTCATCTGCGAGACTTTCTCTTCGGGCGTCAGGCGCCCCACCAGGTCGGAGACGCGCTGTTCGATGGGAAGCGACGGGTCCTGAAAGGGAAACTCCGCTGCGCCGGCGTGGCTACCTAAAAGCCCCAGTAAGACCGTGGCCAGGCTCCATTGTTGAGCGTGTCTTCGCATCGTAAGCCTCCCCAGGGAACGTCAGAATAGTACCAGCCGAGAGCGAAAGCCGATGGTCAGCCAGGGTTGCTTAAACCACGCGCCGGCCCTGGGCGAATACCATGGCCGGCCGCTGGGTGCCCAGGAAATAAGGGATTTCCCGGTAGTCACCGGCTTCGTGAACGACAAAGTCGGCGGACTTGCCGGCTTCGAGCGAACCCACTTCTTTACTGAGGCCAAGGCTCCAGGCTGCGTTGATGGTCGCGGCGGTGATCGTTTCCGCCGGAACCATCTTCATCTGCGTACAGGCCAGCGACAACACCACGGGCATGGATGCGATGGGCGAGGAGCCGGGATTAAAGTCCGTGGCCAACACCACGGCAAGGCCGGCATCGATCATGGCGCGCGCCGGTGGGTAGTGCTTCGAGCCGATCGAATAGACCGAGCCAGGCAACAGAATGGGCTGCACCTTGGCCGCGGCCAGGGCGGCGATGGAGGCGGTATCCGTGTGTTCCAAATGATCGGCGGTGCGAGCGCCGAGAGCCGCTGCCAGCATAGCGCCGCCGGAGCAGCTGAATTGGTCGGCGTGGATGCGGAGCCCGAGCCCCAGGCGCCGCGCCTCTTCGAGAATGCGTTCGGCGGATCGCAGATCGAAGATGTGCGGTTCGCAGAACACATCGCAGAAGCGGGCCAGTTTCTCCACCACAACCAGGGGCAGCATCTCCTCGATCACCAGGTCGACATAATCGTTGGTACGGCCTATGAACTCATCCGGCACCTCATGGGCGCCGAGAAAGGTGGGCACGCAGCGCAATGGTGTCGTTTGTTCGGTCTGGCGCACAACGCGCAGGATCTTCATCTCCGCTTCCCCGCTCAGCCCGTACCCGGATTTGGCTTCAATCGTGGTTGTACCGCCGCGCAAAAACCAGGAAGCGTGCTTTTGGGCGACGGCCAGCAAAGCGCTTTCCGTGGCGGCGCGGGTGCGAAGCACCGTAGAACGAATCCCTCCACCCTGTTTGGCTATTTCCTGATACGTGATGCCGGCGCAACGCATCTCAAACTCATCTGCGCGATTGGCGGCAAACACCAGGTGGGTGTGTGCATCCACGAATCCGGGCGTCACCACTCGCCCTTCTGCGTCGATGACCTGGGCGTTCTTTGGCAGACGGGATTCGATCTCCTGGCGCGACCCTACGGCCTCGATTTTGCCCCCACGGGTGAGCATGGCTCCATCTCGGATGATGCCCAGCTCGCGTAGCTCGGCCCCCGCACGTGGGCGGTTGGGCCAGCCAGTGTGAGCAATTGCGAGCAGTTCACCAGGGCGGAAAGCGGGTTGCTTTCTAAGGGGGATTTTCTAGTTTCCATGCAACACAGAGAGTACCTTAGAGCAGGCATGTGAGGGAAAACGGTGCCTCGCCGGGGTCCGGCTCCTCCTTTTTCGATGCTCTTCTAGTGCCTTGACGGGATAGTAATCCTCCGTAAGCAGGCTTACAGTCAACCCATGCTTGATATGGGTTCGCGGCAATTGGAGCTGGCTGGCCCCCTTGGTTTGCCGTGCGACTCCGTTCCACGGCACGTTCGTTGCTAAGCCCCCCGATGCAAACGGACGGATCCCTCACACCAGCGAGCTCAGCAAATCCCCTATCGAGAAGTGCTCCGACACGGTACTCAGGCTCGCTTTTGTGAGCAGGAATACCAAGAAGAGACCATGAAAATAGCGATCGTCAGCCAGCCGTTGGATACCGTCATGCCGCCATATCAAAATTCTGTCGGCGCGTGTACCTACGGGGTGGCTCTGCCTCTCTCTGAGTCGGCGGAAGTTCTCATCTACGCACTCCAGGATGATCGCGAGCGCTCGGCCTCTCTTCCCGCGGAACATAGAATCAACTTCCGGTTCTTTGCCGCAACCCATTTAGACCGGTTCCTGTTCAGTATTCAGAAAAAGGCGGCCAAGTTGTTTCGTCGCTCGTCGCCGATCTCCACCTCGAAATGGCTGTTTCCAAGCTACGGCCGGATGGTCGCGCGTGATCTGAAGAAACAGGGGTGTGATGTGATTCATCTGCAGCACTGCTCGCAGTATGCTCCGATCATCCGCGCCGCCAATCCTGATGCACGAATCGTTCTCCATCTCCACGCAGAATGGTTCTCTCAGAGCGATCCTACTGTGCTCAGAAATCGCCTCGCGTCGGTCGACCTTATTACTACGGTCGGCAACTATATTACAAAGAAAACCAAGCGTGACTTCCCTGTCATCTCCGACCGCTGTGAGACCGTTTATAACGGAATCGACGGTCAGGAATTTGCGCGAGAGATGGATTATGAAGCCGGCAGAAGGCGCATGGTCAAGCGCATTCTCTACTCGGGCGCAGTCTCTCCACACAAAGGGCTGCATGTCTTACTCCGCGCTTTTGTGATCGTGGCCCGCCAATACCCCGACGTACTTCTGGAAATAGTTGGTCCCGTAGGCAACTATCCCATCGAAGAAAACTTCGATCTAAAAGACAAGGCAGCGATCGAGAGTCTTAGACCCTTTTATGCCACCAGCCTCTGGTCCATCCTGAAATCAAAATTTTCCTCCTCCGTACCCGGGGACGGAAAATACCTGTCTTATCTGAAGGCGAATCTTCCCTCCGATGTTGCCGAAAAGGTCTCATTCCTGGGCTTGATCCCTCGAGAGGAATTGGTGGACCGGTACTATTCCTCCGACATCTTTGCATTCGCGCCCATCTGGAACGAGGGTTTTGGGCTTCCGCCGGTGGAAGCCATGGCTGCGGGCCTGCCGGTAGTCGCCAGCCGTTCCGGCGCGGTCACGGAAACCGTGGTCGAGGGGCAAACCGGCTTTCTCGTAGAAAAGAACGATGCCGATGAACTGGCGAACGCACTGCTGGTTTTGCTAAAAGATGATTCCCTCAGAGAAGCCATGGGCCGTGCCGGCAGGCGGCGGGCTTTCCAGCACTTTACATGGTTTCAGGTTGCGAAACAGATGCATGCTCGCTACGACGAGATGCTGTCTGCCTGAGCTTCTTCAAACCGCTGTCACTCCTTTCGCCACTTACCGGGACGCCATTGCGACGCCTGTACCGGCCACTTTAGCCTTTCCTCTCCATCCGGAAGCACGGTGGTTAAAACCCAGTCGATGCGATCGGTTGCGTCTTTCAGCACCGACTGCAGCGACTGATCGCGCCGGACTGACGTCGTATACACGATCGCGGTCAGGGCATTGCGGATATGGTGATTCACCTCTGCCGCAATTGCCATCCTTCGCGCCAGGATCATGCGCCTTCGCTTCTCATAAATCATAAGCAGATAGGAAAATACGAAAGCGACGACGCAGGTATATAGATCGGACACATAGATCCGGCTCGCATGATGCACCAGGCGGTCGAGGCCTACGCCGCAAACGCCAATGAGCAATCCCAAAAGCAGAGCCGAAAAAATAATCCGTACATCGAGAAACGTGCTCGATCTGAACCAGCCGGCCTTATCTCCGAAGGAAGACCTGAAGGCCGTTCCGGAGGACTTGCGTCGGGGGCCTCTGAGCAATGGACGTCTGTCCGTCAATTTAGTTAACATCAACAACCCCTCGATGATCCTGAGCGGGACCACTCGCATCTCAAGTTAAGGACGCGGAGACGTTTAAAACTGCTCAAGCATGCGCGTTTTCGTCTCATGCTGAACCCGTTCCGACGGCGACCGGAAAACATATTCGCTGTATGAGCCCCGATAGCCACGCAATCCAGCTATGGGGGCGAGAATCGGAAACAGCACTCTCTGCATGAGACGGGAGGACTTTGGAATTGGATGACGTCATCGAATTCGGTCGCTATCGCGGCCAGTTGCAGAAGGTTCGGCATGCCCATTGGATCCGTCTTGCCATCCTGGGCGAGGCCGATCATATTTCGTATGAATGCTTCGAAGCGTTTGGCCGGTCTGATGTCAAGCATCAACTTCGCGGCGACGATTCCGGCATTCCAGAACCGGTGAGGCACCCCGGGGGCAATCTCGATCATCTTGCCTGGCTCTGCAATCGAAATTGCATCGCGGATGACGATGCCGACGCGGCCGCTTACCACTGTCAGCCGTTCATGAATCGATGGATGCGCGTGCAGTGCGGAACCGAACCCCGCACCCCGCAACTCCACTTCCGCTACCAACCGCTCGCCCCTGGTTTCACGAGTGCCAAGAAGGATGGTCGCTCGTTCGCCAGTGACGGGGTTGTCAAATACATCGCCTTGTCTGAACATAGCCATCCCAGGGGCACTCGAGGGTGCCCTGTTGTTTGCCTCTAGCACAGGTGAGTTTTCTGGCAACTACCAGTTAGACCGACACCATTACACCCGGGAGAACCAAGGTCAGCTAACCAGCCTTTTTCGCACGGCGTAAAGAACGATCTCGGCTGTATTGTGCACATTCAGCTTTTGCATCAGGTTCGTTCGGTGGCTCTCGACTGTGTACGGACTCACGTCCAACAGCGTTGCCACTTCTTTATTGGTTCTTCCTTCGGCGAGTAGTTGAAGCACTTCTTTTTCGCGGGTAGTGAGAAGGTCAAAGGTATCCGAGAGGCCCTGTTGCTTAAGAACCCGCATATAGTCCTCAAGCAGCACTTCGTTGATAGCCCGGCTGAAGAAAGGTTTTCCGTGAGCAACAGACCGTATCGCCAACAGAAGATCCTCTTCCGCTGACTCCTTCAACAGGTAACCTTTTACGCCCACATGGAGGGCCCTCAATACGTAGCTCTCATCGGCATGCATTGTGAGCAAAATAACGCCTATCTGGCCATTCGCCTTCAAGATCTGTTCGGCCGCTTCGATGCCGTTCAAGATCGGCATGGCAACATCCAGGACGACGACCTGTGGTAAAAGGGTTGCGGCCATCGTCACCGCCTCTCGCCCATTGGCCGCTTCTCCGACGACGACCAGCTCGGGATATTGCTCCAGCAGCAACCGCAGGCCTTTGCGCACCACCCCATGGTCGTCCGCAATGAGCACCTTGACTATCATGTTGTTTGTGGCTTTCTGGAATCCATCGCTTGATCGGAATATCGACTTGTCGTCCTGGACGGTGTAGTGCAAGGTTGATCATCGGCCCCCTCTCGCTGGAGAAGCAAGTTCTGCTCTAACTCGAACGATAGGCGGAAGCGGGTTGGAAACGAATCCCGTGGAGACACCATTGACAATCCTAAATGACAGGAGAAAATAGCGGACCCGGTGAAAACCGGGTCATCCCGCGGCGCCAGAATCGAACGCGGCGGGCAATTCCAGGCTGATCAATGTTCCGGAACCGGGCTCTGACGATACGGACATACGTCCCTGTAGGGCACGCACCCGCTCCGTCATGCCCAGCAATCCCAGACCATGAGTCTTGAGCAGGGCGTCGAATCCCTTGCCGTCATCGTGCACAGACGCCAGTACTCGAGTTTCGTCCTGCTTCACGATGACGGTGACGCGCCTGGCGTCGGCATGCTTCCCGCAGTTGGTCATGGCCTCTTG
This sequence comes from uncultured Acidobacteriaceae bacterium, assembly GCA_963838445.1. Lineage (GTDB taxonomy): Bacteria > Acidobacteriota > Terriglobia > Terriglobales > Acidobacteriaceae > PALSA-350. Next base: position 122,699 of record CAWIRT010000050.1, on the reverse strand, counting down.
AATGGCGCGGTACAGACAAAGTCTCAGGGCCTCAGGCAGATTGTCGAGTTTGCCTTCAATATTCAAGGAAACAGGGATACCGCATCTGCGGGAGAATTCTTTTGCCTGCCAGTGCAACGCTGGCTCCAGGCCCAGATCGTCGAGCATGGAAGGCCGCACCAGGAGAGCAAGATTCCGCACCGAGCGAAGGGCTTCTTCTGCCAGCCGCTTTACGCTTTCAAGCCGCTGTCGAAATTCTTCATCCGGGTTGTAATGCGACAGCGTACCCAATTCCATTCGCAACCCGGTCAATATCTGGCCCACTTCGTCGTGAAGCTCTCGAGAAATCGTTTTTCTTTCCTCCTCCTGTACGCGCACCAGCTGGTTGGATAGACGACGGAGCTCTTGTTCCGCCTTCTCAGCGCGCTTCCTCTCTGCCTCCGAGACTTTATCCAGCCGAAACATGAACGCCGTGCTGAATATTGCGATCGCACACTCCAGCAGGAGAAGCATCAACGTCGCGGCGGTTGCGAATTCTCGCAGGTTCGTTTGTTGCCCTTCACTCTCTTGTTCCTGGCGGGCGAGGCTTGCCTGATTGAGCGCATCAATGCGCCCGGCCAGGTCGAGTACCCGTTCCGGCTGGTTTTCCAGCTCGGTGAAGAGTTTCTGTTGACCATGTTGCGTGCGCGATGTGCTGAGACTTTGCTGGATTGAGCTCCAGTACTTATCCAGCCCTTGCTGCAGAGCGAGAATTTGCGCCCTTTGGTTTGCACCGATCAGGTCAATCAGGGTGGCACAGTCATTCTTCGTGTTTAGCTGCAGCTCGGCGATTCGGGCAGTCTCTTCACCCTTGGGATTGGTGAAAGCACTCTGTTCTATGAGAGCGCCCTTGTTAATGTTGGCCTGTATGTCCGAAATTGCGTCATCCGCCCTCTTGTAAATCTGGTGCGCAGTCCGGGTACGCTCATAAATCCTGGAAGCCTCGTGGGAGACAAGCCACGCGAAGAGTATGGAGAGCAAGATCAGTGCGCCAAAGGATACGGCGACCGCAGGCCAGAGTCGTGCGCGCATATGTCAACTTTACTGGACGGGCGCAGAGCGCGCACGCGGTGTTGGTTAGAAGAAAAGCAGTTGGTTACTGATGCAGTACGCGATGACTGTGGCCAGCAATTGAGCAAATGATTGGCGACCGACCAAATAAATGACGGCGATTCTCCATGACATACCGCATCGATGCCCCTCCCACGAAGAATCGATGTGGCCATCTGTGGAGAATCGCCGCTTGATGTGCAAGCCTACTGGTCCCGCCGGAGGACCTACGCGTCCGCCGCCAAGTAGACACACACATCAAAGTCAGAATCGGCCGGAAACAGTATTCGCTGTCCTCATACCAGGATTAATTCCTGGCCCGCTTCCAATTAAAAGCAATCTTATGTGCGGGTTCGGGACGATTGCTATCCCGTCAAGACACTAGATCCAGGAGGAAAAGTGAGGGTTTGGATTTTGGCCGCGGCACTTGGCGCGGAATACGGGGAGCAAGCAACTTCCCCCTTGTTTGGCCGTCTCCGGACTCAGCTATTCGACGCTCAACGCTTTGACCGGATTAACCGACGAGGCCCGTCGTGCGGGGATCAAGCTGGCCAACAAAGCTGAAACCCCCAACACCGCAGCCACCAATACCATGGTCGAAAAGTCCCATGCGTGCACGTCGAAGAGCAGGCTCCGCATCAGGTTCGCTGCCGCCATTGCGCAAGCCAGCCCGATAACAATTCCCATTCCAGCCAGCCATCCCGCCTCTTTGAGAACGAGGCGGTGGATAGCGCCCCGTTGCGCCCCCAGAGCCATCCGCACCCCGATCTCGCGCGTCCTCTGGCTTACCGAATACGCCACCACTCCGTAAAGGCCCACCACTCCCAGCGCCAGGGCCATCGCCGCAAACCCTCCTACCAACCAGGTGGAGAAGCGGTGCAAAAGAGCGCTTTGTGAGCTGCTCAATTGCGCGGTCATGGTGCTTTCCCCGTAGACCCCCAGATTGGGGTTGATCGCTCGCAGAGTCTTCACCAGCACCGGCAGCAGAGCCTTCTCGTCCTGACCAGTACGTGCCGCTACTTCGAAGAAGCTGTCAGGCCCGTGGTAGATAGAGAAATACTCCGCCGGCCACGCCTCGTCATCGGGTGCTCCCTCGCGAACATCTTCGATGACGCCAACCACTTGCCGCATTGACTTGGGCGTCAAATCCCCATCGCCAATCATTTTGCCAATGGGATCCTCACCCGGGAAGTACTTCTGCGCCATCGATGAATTGAGGATAGTCACCTGGGGATGCGTTGCATCATCGGCCTCGGTAAACATACGCCCGCGCACCAGCTTCGCCTTAAGTGCGGCCAGATACTCCGGGCTCACGTCACGTTCCAGCACCTCATGGTGTTCGCCGTGGAACGGCCTGCCGGGAATTCGTATCCAGTCGGTGTCGCAATTGCACTGCAAGGGAAGATCGCTGGTAATTCCCGCCGACTTCACTCCAGGCAATGCAGAAACTTTCTCCAGAATCTGGTGATACAGCGCCACCTGTTGTTCAGGTTTTCCATACACGTTGTCCGGAGCCATGACATAAACGGTCGCCAGGTGCGAAGTATCAAAACCGGTTTCGACGTGCAGCATCCGGTAGAAACTCTTGGCCAGCAAGCCGGCGCCGGCCAACAACACCACGGCCACGGTCAATTCCACTACCACCAGATTGGCCCCAAACCGGCGCCAGAATCGGCTGGCCGCGCCCCGGCCGCCATCGGCGAGCCCGTCGTGAATCTCTCTGAACGCAAGCCGCAACGCGGGTGTAGCCGCCATCAGAACTGCCGCCAACAGCGCGGCTCCCGCCGCAAAGAAGGCAGTGTGGCGGTTAAGCCCCAAAACGGCGAGAAACGGCATCCCCTGCGCCATCGGTTTGGGAATTAACCGGGTTAACAGCGACATCATGACCACGGCGAGCACCAACCCAGCCGTACATCCAAGGCCGGCCAGCAGCAAGCCTTCCGTAGCAAACTGGCGAACCAAACGTGCAGGTGTGGCGCCCAGGGCCCCCCGCACCGCTGTTTCGCGCCTGCGGCTTTCGGCCCGCACCAGCATCAGGCTGGCTACATTCACACAAGCAATCAGTAACAGCAACCCTGCCCCTGCGAGCAGCGTCAGCAAAGTTGGCCGTAGTTTGCCCACGACGAACTCGGACAACGGAAGCACGCTCGCCGACTGCCCTTTGTTCGAGCCTGGATACTGCAGAGCCAGTCGCCCCGCGATCGATTTCAAGTCGGCCAACGCTGCTTGCACCGTCACACCATTGCGCAGCCGCCCCACCCCGTCGAGGTTGTGGCAGCTTCTTCGCTGCTCGCATCCGTTCTTGTCCAGCAGGGGCACCCAGAATTCCGCAATGGCACGCGGCGCAAAGGCAAAGCTACTCGGTAGTATCCCCACAATCGTGTAGGCGTCGCCGTTCAGGCTAACGGCCTCCCCGATCACATCCCGGTGTCCACCGAAGCGCTTCATCCATGTGCCGTAGGTGAGGATCGCGATCTTTGCCCCTCCCGGCTTGTCTTCGCCCGGGCGGAAATCGCGCCCCAGGAATGGTTCGACCCCAAGGGTGCGGAAGAAACCGTCGCTTACCCGGGCCGCGGGCACGGGCTCTGAAAGTGAGCCTGTTCGCAGCAGAAAGCCGGTGCCTCCATATGCCTCGAGCGAACTGAGTGTCGTATTCAGCCGCTTCCAGTCGTCATAGTCGTCGCGCGAAAGGTTGGTGCGCGGAAGCATCGCTCCGCTTTCATCGACGTCTACAAGCTGGTTTGGACTGGCATACGGTAACGGCTGAATCAATACTGCATCGACAAACCCAAAAATGGCGGTGCTTGCCCCAATACCCAGTGCCAACACCAGGATGGCGGTTACTGCGAGACCGGGATTTTTTCGCAGCTGCCGCACCGCGAATCGTAGATCCTGTACCACCGTTTCCACGCGGAATTCCACCACCTCGTGGCTGCGTTCCTGGACCAGCGTCGCATTCCCAAATTGCCGCATCGCCGCTAAGCGGGCGGCTTCCGGCGCTATGCCGCTGGCTTCGAACTCCTTCGCCACCTGTTCCCGATGAAAAGCGATCTCTTCCTGCAGATCCCGATCGAAGGTCGCCCGCCGGAACAGAACTGCAATCTTCCTCAGCAAGCGAGCCAGGTCATTCATACCGCCTCCTGTGTGTCCTCGAGTACTCGGCCGATCGCCGCAACCATCTTCTGAAACTCCGAAACTTCGATACCCAACTGCCTTCGAGCTGCGGCCGTCATGGTGTCATAGCGCGCCCGCCTGTTCGTTTCTGTCTTCTTCCAGTCGGCCTTTACCCAGCCCTGCAGGAGCAGACGCTGCAGGGCTGGATAGAACGAGCCCTCCTCCACGGTGAGTACCGCGTCCGATACGCGCTTGATCGACTGCGCGATCCCATACCCGTGCAGCGGGGCACGGGCAAGAGTTTTCAGGATGAGCATGTCCAGGGATCCAGGCATTAGATCTGGTCGATTTGCCATGGGCTAGAACCATAGATCGTCTATGCATAGATTGTCAACGGTTCACAACGCCGGGACGTTCTTCTTAACCGCAATGGTCAACACATCTGCCATTTTTTTGAGCTTTCGACAGGAAAAACATCGCCGGAATATTTCGCGGGCTGCATCGCTAAGATGAGAGGCCCCGCCACGGATGCGGCTTTGAAAAGAAAACCTTGGAAAATTCTGCTACTTGCTCAGCTCGACGGAGATGACCTGGCCGGCAACGGTTTTGTCCGAAACCTCGGCGTATTGAACTTTAGCTTTCAGACCTTCCATATCGGTGCAGGGATTGAGATCACCCTTGGGGGTAAAATTCGTGGCGCTGAACTCGATCTGCTTGAAGTCGTTGCGGTACAGAAGGAGGGTCCGTGGCGTACCGGACCGTTCGAGGTTGAAAGTAATTACAGATGGATACCCACAGTGCACACCGCGCAGAACCCCTCTTACCGTGTGATGCAGACCAGTGGGCGCTTCCGTCGGATATTTTCGGGTATCCTGCGCAGTGTCGGGCTTGATCACAAACCTGCGCCCATCGCTACTCGTAATCGTGTTGGTCCGAGTGTCAGTGACTGAGGTAGCGGTGGGTCGCATAGCAGCTACCTTCTCCTCCTGGCGGCTTTGCGCCGCCGCGGCTCGATATTGCTCGACTTGTCCCATACGGGTTTGGACCGTTGCTAACTGTTCTGGCGTCCGGGCCACGTGGCTCGCCGCCTTGAGCACGGCGATGGCGTCGTCATATCGCTGGTTGTTCACTAGAAGCAGCGCAGCGTTCAGGCGATAGTTGAGATTGTCCGGCTCAAGACTTATCGCTCGAATATTCAGCATGTGTGCTTCGTTCACTTTTGCCGGGTCGCTTCTGTAGTACATGGCAAGGGCGTCATAGGCCGGTGCAAAGTCGGGATTAAGCTTCATGCATGTGCGCAGGCTGGATTCAATCTCCGGATCCTGGCCTTGGCCCGTAGGCCCCATGGACATGGCAGCATAGTAGTAGTGAGCCAGGTAGCTCTGCGAATTAAGTTTCACTGCTTCGCCGTACCACTTTCTTGCCGCCTGCAGATCTCTTTCGCGATACTTAAGGTAACCCATCGTCTCGTGGGCTATGGCATTGTTGGGGTCGTCGCGCAATACGGCCTCGATCAACGCTTCGGCGTCCTTGGGTCGCTGATTGTAGACCAACACATCGGCACGAATAGCATCCGCATCCGTGTTCGGAATCGCGCGAACCTGAAATGAGGATTCGTCGACCGCAACCACCTTTTTCATCTTGAACATCATGAACTGGCCTTGCGAGATATAGCGGTTGAGCGAGTTCTGTAATTGCCCCAGATCGCCAAAGGCCTGTTGAGCAGCCACAACCGGATCTTCTTTCTTCATCAGGAGCTCGGCATAGTTTTGCAGGCGGTTGGTGCCCTTCTGTGCATCGGAAATCTCGATGTAATGGGTGAGCGCCCACGACTCTGCGTAGAACACAGAACCCTTTTGTTCTTCATGATAGTAGGGCGAAGTTTGATCAACTTTGAGCAGCGTGATGAGCGGCAGGAGCCGATTTTGCCGCAGATACAGAATGTCATCGGTATTTGGCTCTCCCAACAGCACCTCTTTTTCCTGAATATCGGTGTTCTGGTAGAACTCCGCGAGCCCTTCGTTCATCCACAAGGGGATCCACTCGCTTGCGTTGCGCATCATGAAGTGCGTGTACTCGTGGTACACGGTGGCGAACGGATGGGCACCCTGGGCGTCCAGGCGCACAAGGATGTAATTCTTGTCCGGCGCGCGCAGGAACAATCCGGCGAGATCAAGCGATCCTTTCGCGAGATACGACTCAGGCAAGAGGGCCTGCATGGCCTTCTTATCCTTGAGCGCAAGCACAATCACCGGGGATCCGGCACCGTCGGAGGCAGTCGGCATCAGGAGATGAAAGACGGCGCGCATCCGCTCGAACTGGCTGGCAATGCGGTGGGCTTGCTTTTCGTTGCTATCTGTAAGCACCACGAAGTGTGGACTACGGACTTCAAACCAATGGTCGATTGAATCTCGGGCCGAGGCAGAAAAAGTTCCCAGAAACAGGAACAGCAAAGCAAGCGTTTGCCGCATGATTGGCTGAGAGTAAATGACCTACAGCTTCGATGAAAACAAAATTGTGTCCGCGAATACACCCGCCGGGTGACAATGGGTACTGCCAAGTGCCCGAGCCAGGCAGAATGGTGGTTGCGTCACCCTAGTTTCACCCCGGCGATACCGGTATGAACAAAATCATCCCCTTTGAAAAGCAGGGGCTCGCGGGACGTCTTTGCCAAGGCATAAGCAAAGCAATCTCCAAAATTCAACGCAGCGGGGTGGCCACTTCCACGACCGAAGTCGCGATAGGCCTCACGTGCGACTTTGGCTTGCGCCTCTGTAACCGGCTCGATGACGATTTCCGCCTCTCGGAGCAGGTCATCAAAACGGCGGCTTGCAATTGGACTCCGGCTGCCATCAATGACAATCGCCGCTTCCAGATAATTCGCCGCAGATAAACGACGATGTTCCGCGTCCGCAATCGCCATCGCAAACGCTTTCGCCTCCGTTTCATCTCGCAAAATGACGATCAATGCGGAGGTGTCCACAATCACTTCGGTAATCCCTTCTCGTCGTAAAGCAGATCCCCATGTTCGACGGAGAGGAAAGGCTCCTTCAAATGAGCGGCGCAATCTTTGCCAATCTTCAAAAGCCTGTCAGACAACGCCCCCCTCTTCCTCTGCTGAAGCCGGTCCAGTCGTTCACGGACCGCAATGGTAACTGCAGTGGTAAGGCTTTCTCCCGTTAAGTCGGATAATTCATGAGCAAGACGATTCGTATCTTCATTTTTGATATTGAGGCTCATTAAGGCATTCTACCATTGGTTTCTTTATTTCTACCATGGTGACCTGGATGTGTCGCACCGAAACCACGGGGGTCAATCTCGACCGCGTCGGCGAGACAGCAATAAGCGAACCGGAAGACCGGCGCAGGGCAGTCGCCTAACGCCGAATAGCCAGCCCGCCGGCTGCCTGCTGGCAAGACTATACTTGAGCTCTAGTGCCGGCTCTGCGCAGTTGGCCGCACGCGGCTACCAGCGCAAAGCGCAGGCATCGACTTGTCTTCGGAGTGCAACCATGAAATTAACAGGACTATCGATACTCGGTTTCCGTGCCGGCTCAGCAACCAAAGAAGTCTTCCATGCCACGAACGCCCGCACCGGGGAGCGACTGGAGACAGATTTTTTCTCCGCCACACCAGAAGAAGTAGACGCGGCCGCGATTCTGGCGGACGAAGCTTTTGCTGTTTACAGTCGAGCGACCGGCCGCGAGAAAGCGGCGTTCTTGCGCGCCATCGCCGCCAATATCGAATCGATCGCTCCTGAATTGATCGAACGTGCGGAACAGGAAACGGCCCTCCCCAAAGCCCGCTTACAGGGTGAAACTGCGCGTACCTGTGGCCAGCTTCGTTTGTTTGCCCAGGTTGCTGAGGAAGGCTCCTGGGTCATGGCTCGGGTCGACCGCCCCGATGCAGAACGGAAACCTGCTCCCAAGCCGGACCTACGCTCCATGCTGCGTCCCCTGGGCCCGGTCGTGGTCTTCGGTGCGAGTAACTTTCCCCTGGCGTTTTCCGTGGCCGGCGGGGATACCGCGTCTGCCTTCGCGGCGGGATGTCCGGTCATCGTCAAAGCCCACTCGGCTCATCCCGGCACCAGCGAACTGGTAGGTCAAGCCGTGCAGCAAGCCGTCCGGCAATGTAATTTGCCCGAAGGTGTTTTTTCCCTTCTGTTTGGTCGCGGTGCGCAAATCGGTGTCGCCTTGATGAATCATCCTCTGGTGAAAGCCGGCGGGTTTACCGGATCACGCGGGGCCGGCAGGCAATTAATGGATACGGCGGCCGCCCGGCCGGAACCAATCCCGTTTTATGCCGAGATGAGCAGCACCAACCCGGTGTTCATCCTCCCGGGAGCGTTGCAGGAACGGGCTGCCGGCATCGCCAGCGGACTGCATGCCTCGTTCACTCTCGGAGCAGGTCAGTTTTGCACCAAACCCGGAATGGTATTTTTGCCCGAAGGCGCAGACGCTCCGAAGTTCGTCGACCAACTGCGGCAATCGGTGGATGAGTCGGCGCCATTCTACTTGCTCACCGGGGGCATACGTTCGGCCTATCAAACCAGCGTTGCCGATCGCAAGAGCCGGCATGGTGTGAGCGTGGTTGCCGAGAAGTCCATCGCGAGTAATGGCCGGGAACTCGGTGTCGGGGCAGCCCTGTTCGAAACAGATGGCCAGAATTTCCTGAAAGACGCGGAACTCGAGGAGGAGATTTTCGGCCCGGCAACCTTGTTAGTCCGCCACGCGAGCCGGGAGCAAATGCTGGAGGCCGCACGTAATTTTGAAGGCCACCTCACGGCAACCATCCACGGTACCGAGGAGGACCTGCGCAATTTTGGCGATTTAATTGCGATCCTCGAAAACAAAGCCGGCAGGCTGTTGATCAATGGTTTTCCAACCGGAGTAGAGGTTTCTCATGCCATGGTGCATGGCGGACCCTACCCATCGACTTCCGATGGGCGTTCCACCTCGGTGGGCAGCCAGGCGATCTTCCGTTTCACGCGGCTCATCTGTTACCAGAATTTTCCCGACGCTGCGCTACCCGCGGAGTTGAGAAACGAAAATCCTCTTCACATCTGGCGCATGGTGGATGGCGAGATGACGAGAGAAGCCGTCATGCAAGCCCACGAAGTCCCACGGTGAATACAGCCTGCGGGTCCTAAAGTTACTCTTCTTCCATTGGAAGCCGCAGACCAGAGGCGTGGGCGAAGTTTTGCGCCTCAGGATAGCCCGCGTCCGCATGCCGCAGCACGCCTATACCGGGATCGGTCGTCAGGACGCGTTCGAGGCGCTGCGCTGCTTCGTCGGTTCCGTCAGCCACTACCACCATGCCGGCATGCTGCGAATAGCCGATACCCACACCGCCGCCGTTGTGGATACTGACCCAGGACGCACCCGCTGCGGTGTTCACCAGCGCATTCAGCAGCGGCCAATCAGCAACCGCGTCGGAGCCGTCCAGCATGCCCTCGGTTTCGCGATAAGGAGAAGCGACCGATCCGGTGTCGAGATGGTCGCGGCCAATCACGATCGGCGCCGAAATTTCGCCCGAACGCACCAACTCATTCATAGCCAGTCCCAACTTCGCCCGCTGCCCGTATCCAAGCCAGCAGATGCGCGCCGGTAACCCTTGAAACTGAATGCGTTCGCCAGCAAGCTTGATCCATCGCTTGAGCTCTTCGTCCTCCGGGAAGAGCGACAGCACCAGCCGGTCGGTCTTGCGAATGTCTTCCGGGTCGCCGGAAAGCGCAACCCAGCGAAATGGCCCCTTACCCTCGCAAAATAACGGCCGGATGTACTCCGGCACAAATCCCGGAATCTCAAAAGCATCTGCTACCCCGGCTAGCTTGGCATTGGTTCTGAGATTGTTCCCGTAATCAAAAACCACTGAACCGCGGCGTTTCAGCTCCAGCATTGCTTCCACATGTTTGCCCATGGCGGCCATGGAGCGGGCAACATACTGGACGCTGTCCTGCTGCCGCAGCGCCAGCGCAGCATCCAGGCTCATACCATTGGGCACGTATCCGTTCAAGGGATCGTGGGCGCTGGTCTGGTCGGTCACGATGTCGGGAATGACATCGCGGCGCAGCAATTCGGGTAGAACGTCAGCGGCATTCCCTACCAGGCCGACTGAAAGAGCAGTCCCCTTCTTGCTTGCTTCAGCCAGTGCTTGCAGAGCCTCATCGACTGAGCCGGCGATGCTATCGCAATAACCGCTGTCGACTCGCTTCTGAATGCGCTTCGGGTCCACGTCGATGCCGAGAAAGCGGGCGCCGGTCATGGTCGCAGCCAGAGGCTGGGCGCCACCCATGCCTCCCATGCCGCCGGAAACGATCAGCTTCCCTTCCAGGCTGCCGCCAAAATGCTTGCGGCCAGCCTCGGCAAAGGTTTCGTAAGTGCCCTGCACGATGCCCTGGCTTCCAATGTAGATCCACGAACCAGCGGTCATCTGACCGTACATCATCAAGCCCTTTTGCTCCAGCTCGCGAAATACTTCCCAGCTTGACCATTTGCCGACCAAGTTGGCGTTTGCAATCAGCACCCGGGGCGCCATTGCGTGGGTGCGCAGAATGCCGACCGGTTTGCCCGATTGGATCAACAACGTCTCATCGTTCTCCAGGCTCTCCAAAGCACGCACAATGGCGTAGAAGCACGGCCAGTCGCGCGCGGCTTTGCCCGTGCCACCGTAGACCACCAGTTCATCCGGGGCCTCCGCCACTTCGGGGTCGAGGTTGTTCATCAGCATGCGCAGCGCGGCTTCCTGCTGCCAGCCCTTGGTGCTCAGCCGTGTTCCTCTGGGCGCGCGGATCGCGCCTTTATGCGGACCAACTATCAAAGTCTCCATCGCGAATCCCCCTTGCTATGCGTTCGATATCTCCTGCAATGACCCGATCTTCTTCCAGCCGAGGAACCAGTGTGCGCACGAATTGTCGCGCGCGCTCGATTTCCGTAGCGGCTTTGAGGGGCTCGCGGTAGTCGAGTCCCTGCGCAGCCGTCATCAACTCAATCGCCAGCACCTTCTCCGCATTGTCAACAATCTGTTTCAGCTTGAGCGCCGCCGTCATGCCCATGGAGACATGATCTTCCTTTCCCCCGGAAGTCGGTAAACTGTCCACGCTCGCGGGATGGGCAAGCACCTTGGCCTCATTCAACAACGCCGCCGCGGTAACGTGAGCAATCATCAGACCAGACGAGAGGCCGGCCCCCTGAGAGAGGAACGGGGGCAGGCCCTCATTGCAGTCGGGGTTGATGAGCCGGTCGATCCTGCGTTCGCTGATGCTCATCAGGTCGGTGACGGCAATCGCGGCATAGTCCAGCGCCATGCCCAGGGGCGCGCCATGGAAATTGCCTCCGGAGAGCACCTCGCCGGAGAAAATCAGCGGGTTGTCGGTCGCTGACCCGGTTTCGATCTCGATCACCTCGCGAACGTGTTGCAGCGCGCCCCGCGCCGCTCCGTGGACTTGCGGCATGCAGCGGAGGCAATAGGCGTCTTGCACCCGGGGATCATTGTGCAGGTGAGACTGGCGAATCTCGCTGTCCTGCAACAAAGTTCGCAGGTGAGCGGCGGCCTGCATCTGGCCCGGGTGGGGCCGTGCCCGGTGAATGCGTTCGTCGAAGGCTACGGGAGTACCGCGCAGGGCCTCGAGCGCCATGGCGCCGGCCAGATCAAACAGCCGGTTCAGGCGCACGGCACGCAGCACGGCCAGACCGCCCACCGCGGCCATCGCCTGGGTTCCGTTTAGCAGCGCCAGGCCCTCCTTGGCCTCAAGCACCAACGGAGCGAGACCGGCTTGGCCAAGCGCTACACTGGCGGGCATCCTCGCGCCCTGGTAAAACGCCTCACCCTCCCCGATGAGCACCAGGGCAAGATGCGCCAGGGGAGCCAGATCCCCGCTCGCTCCCACAGATCCCCTGGCAGGGATGACGGGGTGCACGCGGCGGTTGAGCAAGCCGGTAAGTAGCTCTATAAGCCGGTAGCGGACACCGCTCAATCCTTTGGCGAGGACGTTGGCCCGCAGCAACAGCATGGCCCGAACCTCTGCCTCTTCCAGCGGCTCCCCCAATCCGCAGGCGTGGCTACGGACCAGGTTGCGTTGTAACTGCTGCAGGTCTCCCGGTCCAATGCGCACATCAGACAATTTGCCGAAGCCGGTATTGATGCCGTATGCGGTTTCGTTGCTGGCGACGATGCGCTCCACCACGGCTTGCGAGGCTGCAACGCGCTGCCGTGCCGCCGGTGCGATGGCGACCTCCATCGAGCCGCCGGCGACCAGCCGGATCTGCTCCAGAGTGAGTGGTTGACCGTCCAGTTCCATCACGGCGAGGGAAACACCCGTTGTCATGCTGACCATCGTAAGAGCTTAAGCACAACTAGGCCAGTAGTCAGGGCGTACTCACACGAGCCAAAACCGCCAACTCGCCCAAACTATGGTTTGAGAGAAGGACCGCGGGTTAACCCAGGTGCAATCGTCACCACCTGAAAACTGCCAGGTCTCGCAGCGTCAACCGCTTCCAGGACTGAAAGAGCATGCTGTTTCAGCACGTTCCAGTTGTTCGTGCTGAGCACGATCAAGGCCAGTTCCAGACGGTCCAAGTGTGACCATTACCGCAAAGCCTGCGGCTTGAGCTGCCCGCAACAGCTCGCCATTTTCCAACTCAGACCAACCCATCTCATCGGTACTGGTGACGTCGTGAGCGGCCATAGAGTGGCGCAGTTTGTGAGGCACATTGTGGTCGAACAAAACCTTCACTGTTGGTTTTGCTGGAAAGCTGCAAAGGTGAGCAGTTCACGGATCGTCGTTTCCGGGATGCCGAAGTTTTCGGAAATCTCCTCCACCGGCGAACCCCCGATGTAATTCTCCACAATAGAATCGGCCTGCACGCGCGTCCCTTTCAGGATCGCCGCCCCGCTAACCTTGCGCGGATTGGTTTCGACAATGGGGCAATCGGACCAGTCGATTTCAGTCTTCGTCGTTTGTGTTTGCATACGCGTAAAGGCCAGCAGAGCCCGGATATCCTCGGGTTTCAAATCGAAGTTGTAGGCGATATCCTCAACGGTTTCTCCGGCGTCATGGTTCTCGACTACCTGGTCGGCGGCCACCCGCGTACCCCGGATCACGTGTACGCCACCCACCTTGGGAACGACCTCGACAAGTTTGCAGCCTCGCCAATCCGTGGGACTCATGCTAGCTCTATTTTAGCCCCCGAAACAGTCAGAACGAGTTACCGTAACCGCCTCATCGTAACCCTGAAATTCTTGCCATCCGTGTTTTCCCTGTTGCGTTTCCCGTGTTTCCGTCAGAAACTGCGAGAAAGGGAAGAAACGGGGATTTGGTGACGTATGCATCCATCGGCTTTGGAGAAGAGTGGCTTTACGACAACTCTGAACATGGCCCTCAGCTCCACCGCTCCCGAGCGGTCGGCCGAGACGATTCACCGCAAACAGCTCGCCCGTTTCGGTAAGTGGCTGTATCGATTGGGTTTCGTCCCCGGTACTGCGGGCAACCTCTCGGTTCGCCTCACCCCGGATCGGATTCTGGCGACACCCACCGCGATGAGCAAAGGCCTGCTTAAGGCGTCGGATATGGTCGTGGTTGACATGGAAGGCCGCCGGGTCGGCGAGGGCCGTAATGTCACCAGCGAAATCGGAATGCACCTGGCAATTTACCATCAGCGGCCCGATGTGCAGGCGGTGGTCCATGCCCATCCGCCCATCGCGACCGGTTTCGCTTCTTGTGGTTTGGCACTCGAGGAGCCACTGTGCTCCGAGATCATCATGTCGCTCGGTTCCATTCCGCTGGCGCCGTATGCGACCACCGGAACGTCTGAGGTTGCGTCCAGCATCCAGCCCCTGATCGTCGACCATGATGCCGTGCTGCTTGCCAACCACGGGGTGGTCACTGCCGGCGACAACCTGCAGGATGCCTTCATGCGCATGGAAACAGTGGAACATTTCGCCCACATCTGCCTGGTTGCGCGCCAGCTGGGCTGCGCCAAGCCCCTCTCCTGCGACCACCTGCAACAGCTTGCCGAAGCTCGATCCCGTTACCAGAGGAACGCCGCTCCCGGCTGTTGACCAGAGGCCGTCTATTCGTTTGCGACAAGTCACTTTCAGGCCGAGGTGGTTCCCGTGGACATTGAGCTGCGCCCTCTGAGGCTGGCTGAGATCCTTGACCGGATCTTCCAGCTGTATCGTGCGCGCTTTATGCTGTTCCTCGGGATCGCCGGTGTAAGTACCATCCTCGAGCTACTGTGGAATCTGATCAGTCTGGCGGAGGTTCGCTGGATGACCAGGCACCATATCGCGGTGACGACCCGGCAGTGGGCCACGAGCGTGTCAAACATTCCCGCCTGGACAGTTTTGTTTGCCGCCGCCGCTCTTTGCCTTGCGGCCAGCAACCGCGCGGTGGCAGCGATTTACGACGGGAAACCGACCGGCATCGTCAAAGCGTTCGCCGCACTGCGCTCGGGCTGGCTCAGGTACATTTGGGTGAACACGCTGGGTTTTCTCATCGCCTGGGGTTCTGTAATCGTGGTTGTGCTGGCGGGTGTCACAGCCACCCTGCTTGCCACTCGGGCCAGGACGCTGGGGCAGGCCAATGTCGTCGCCTTCGTGTTTGGCGCAATGGGCTTACTGATCCTGTTCGCATTGCCCTTGTGCTTCTGGCTGACGCTCAGGTATTCGCTTGCGGTTCCGGCCTGTATCGAGGAAGGACTGGGGACGCTGCGGTCGCTCAAGCGGAGCGTCTTCCTGACCCAGGACACAAAAGGACGAATCCTGGTGCTTCTGCTGATTGTGATGGCTGCCCAGGGGACATTAGTGAGCGCGTTCATGACTCCTATTTTTGCCTTCATCGTGAGATCGCGCGGGCAAGCCACGCCGGCGATGACTGGTTACACCCTGGCAGTGACCGCCCTGAGCAGCGCACTGATCAAACCGATCTACTCCATCGGGTTGACGCTTTTTTATTACGACGCGCGGGTCCGCAAGGAGGGTTTTGATTTGGAGAGGATGCTGGAGCGATCCTCCATGGAAACCCCCAACGATGGCGTAGCCTCCACAGGATCGGCAGTTTGATCAAGCGGATTTTATTAGGCGTCCTTGCCCTTGGCCTGCCATGCACCCTGGGGCGGGCGATCCCCACCCCCGGGGCCAGCACATCTCTGCGACAGATCAGCCCGGACGAGTGCAAACAAGAGCTCGATCGCCTGCGCATGGTGGTAGAAGCCTGCGCCCGGGAATTGCAGCAACCAACGACGGCGCCCAAGGCATGTGACCCCTCCCTGGTCGGCGCCGATGAAATCGTACCCATTGGCAGTGGCAAGCGAAGGCTGCAATATGACTGGCTGCGCGATAGCCTGCGGCAAGCGGCTGCGGCAGAGAGCGCGAAGCATGAACAAAGCGCGATAACCAACCCCTCGAGCGGGCTGAGCGATGCCCGCGCCAGGCTGGAGCAGATGACACAGGAATTGGCATCGCCGCCGGCCAGCGTTTATGTGCCTGGAAATGTTGCAAATATCCGCCGCCAGCTCGATGCCATCCTGGAGAGCGGAGACTACCCGCAAGCCAAACCTCCTTCCTACCTGGAAAGGATTTGGAACGACTTTGTGCGCTGGCTGTTGAGGGTCATCATAAATGCGATGCCAAGCAGCTCCTCGAGCTCGGCAATCTATCTTCTGGAGCTTGCGGTGATCGCGATTCCCTGCGGGCTGCTGATCTGGTGGTTTATCCGCAGGCTGCAGGTGCAGCGGCTCGGCCTGCCGCGGGACAGCGTCCCTACTGCTTCGGCGCCTTCCGCGCTGGACTGGCAGGAATGGCTGGAACAGGGCCAAAAACTGGGCCGTGAGGGGCGCTGGCGCGAAGCCATTCATCATGTGTATTGGGCCGCGATCTCCTGCCTTGAATCTCGCCGGCATTGGCCGGCGGATCGGACCCGGACTCCGCGTGAGTACCTGGGCCTGTTGAGCGAAAACCCCGAGACGCGCGCCGATCTCTTCTCCCTGACAAAATCCTTTGAGCATAGCTGGTACGGTGAACTACCCGCGGGCGAGAAAGATTTCGCCGAGGCCTGCGGGATGCTGGAAAGGATCGCCGCCCGGTGAGATTGCTGGATTCCGTTGATCCCAGAGACAAAATGCTGTTGCTAGGCTGCGCGGCATTGCTGGGAACGTTGATCGTTGTATTGGCGGTGTTTTCTCCATCCAACGACGAGCAGGACCCGACCCCGTCCAGCTATTCCACCGCGCCGCATGGCGCAAAGGCTGCGTTTGAACTTTTGCGGGTGGCGGGCTATCAGGTGGAGCGGCAGAGCGAATCGCTCGCCCAGATCGCAGATCGAGTCGATGAACATGCAACTGTGGTGTTTGCGGAACCGTTCATGCAAAACGTGACCGATTCGAGAGAGGCAGTGAAGACCCTGCTGGATAAGGGCGCTCGCGTTCTGGTGACCGGTTACACCGGCGGGCTGCTTGTACCGGGCAATGCGGTTGAGGTCAATCGATATTCACGATCTCCGTGTGATGCCGAAGCCAATGGTTTCGGCCAACTCGCCGGCTCAGGCACCATCCGCATGACGCCGGAGGCTCGTTGGAAACAGTCGAATCCCCTGCAGCAGGTGGACTACACGTGCCGGGGTGACGCCGTCGCTGTGACGTACCGGTCGGGTAAGGGCATGGTGATCTGGTGGGCCAGTTCCCTGCCGCTGGAAAATTCCGGGTTGCAGCAGGTCGACAACCTTGTTTTTTTCCTGAACAGCATCGGTCCGCCGGCAACCACGCACATTTTCTGGGATGAATCGCTGCACGGCGATTCCCCTTCACTTTTGTCTTACACTCGAGGCACGCCGTTGCACTGGATCGGATGGCAGCTGGTGCTGGTTGCGGCGCTGCTTCTGTGGAGTTATGGACGACGGAGCGGACCCCTTCGCCCGGACCCCCTCACCCCCAGAACAACGCAAATCGAGTTTGTGCATTCATTGGGCTCCTTGTATCAGGCAGCGGGCGCGAACCAACTTGCCGTCAGCGGCGCCTATCAGCACTTCCGCCAACGGCTCGAACGATTGTTTGCCATTCCGCAAAGCTCATCTGCGCAAGCCCTGGGGCCCGCCTTAGCGCGGCATTTCGGCGCCGAGAGTGAGCAACTGCAACAGACCCTTGTGGCGAGTGAACAAGCCGTGGACATGGAGAGCCTATCCTCGAAGACAGCGCTGACCAGGGTGCAAGCACTGCACGACTGCGATGATTGGATCGAACGACGTACACATCTAGCGAAACCGGGATCCCAACAGTGGAAGAAAACTCCGAATTAAAAGCAACGACGCAGCTGCTGGAACATGGCCGGCGTGAGTTGAGCACCATTATTGCCGGCCAGAACACTTTCATCGATCAAACCTTAGTCGTGGCCCTCTGCCGCGGGCATGCCCTGATCGAAGGTGTGCCCGGTATCGCCAAAACACTGGTCGTCAAATTACTCGCGCAAGTGCTTGGCCTGGAATTTCATCGGGTGCAGTCGACCCCCGACCTGATGCCCGCTGACATTTTAGGCACCAGTGTCTTTCGCGGCGCCAGCGAGGAGTTCGTTCTTCACCAGGGGCCCGTCTTCACCAGCTTCCTGTTGGTCGACGAGATCAACCGCATGCCGCCTCGGACGCAGTCTGCTCTGCTCGAGTGCATGGAGGAACGGCAGGTAACCATTGATCGGACAGGTTATGCCCTTCCCGCAGCTTTCACCGTCTTCGCCACCCAGAATCCCATCGACTTCGAAGGTACGTACCCATTGCCGGAAGCACAGTTGGACCGCTTCCTCATGAAGCTTCGCCTCTCCTATCCGTCTGTTGACGAGGAAAGAGTCGTGCTTCAGCGCCACCATGCCAGCACCGGACCGAAGGGGTTGGAATCGAGTTCGCTGCTCCCGGTGGAAGCGGGTCTGTTGGCCGCGGCGCAAGCGGAAGTCCGCCAGGTGCGGATCGAAGCCAGTCTCTATGACTACATGCTGGCCGTCGTCCGCCGCACTCGGGAGTGGCCATCCCTCAGCCTGGGAGCAAGCCCGAGAGCCGCGGTCAGCCTGATGCTGGTGGCGCAAGGTTTTGCCGCTCTGGAAGGCAGAAACTATCTCATCCCTGACGACGTTAAGCAGGCTGCGCTCCCGGTCTTACGCCATCGCCTGATTCTGAAGCCGGAGGCGGAACTTGAGGGTTACGACACTGACCGCGTGATCGGGGAGATTCTCGCGGCGGTCGCGGTGCCCAAGCAGTGATCTCTCCCACCATTGTCGCCGAGCCAAAATTTTCGCCGGCGGCGCCGGTGGGCCGGCTTTCGTTCGGGCTCACCAGGCGGGCGCTCCTCTTGCTCCTGGCCGGTACCCTGTGGTTCGTGCCCGCATTCTTTGTTCGTCGCTTTGTGTGGGGGGTCGTGCTGTGGGACTTGACCGTTCTGTTGTTTGCCCTGATCGACGGATGGCTGTTGCCCCCTCCCAGGCTGATCGAGGCCAGGCGGAGCTGGATTTCAGCCCCGGCCTTAGGCAGCGCGAGCGAAGTAGAGTTGAGCCTCTTGCAGCGTGGCCGGCGCCTGCTCCTGTGCCGCTTGATGGACGATCTGCCCGCTGCATTTCTGGAGGCGCCGCAATGGCTGGAGCTGAGCTGCCTATCCAGGTATACCAGCGACGTTACGTTATGCCTTCACTCCCCGTGAGCGGGGGGACCATCCGGCAGGAAAGCTATACCTGCGCTATCGCAGCCCCGTCGGACTGCTGGAACGCTGGTCGGCGGCCGACCTTACCCAGACGGTTCGCATCTACCCGTCAACCCGCGCCACAGCAGACCAGGATTTATTTCTTGCCCGCAACCGTCAACTGGAACTGCAACTGCGCAAGCAACGGCAACGGGGCCTGGGCAGGGACTTTGAGACTCTGCGCGATTATCTGGATGGCGACGATCTGCGCGACGTTTGCTGGAAGGCTTCGGCCCGGCGAGGCGCCCTGATCACCAAGCAGTACCAGACAGAACGCAGTCAGGCGGTTTGGTTGCTGCTCGATGCGGGGCGTCTGCTGCAGGCGCGCGTGGGCGGGTACACCAAGCTGGATTATGCAACCGCCACTGCGCTCGCTATGAGCCAGCTGGCGCTCGCCTCCGGCGACCGGGTGGGATTGCTGGCCTACGGGCGCGAGACGCAGCAACTGATCGCACCCCGGCGCGGTGGTGCGCATCTTCGCCAGATTTTGGACGCACTGGCTCTGGTCCACGGAGAAACGGCGGAGGCCGACCATTTGCGGGCGACGGTGACGTTGAATCGGCTGCAGCCCAGGCGAAGTCTCGTGCTTTGGCTTACCGACCCGGCCGAGACTTCCATGCAGCCGGAGGTTGCCGAAGGGGCAGCGCAATTGATGCGAAGGCATCTGGTATTGTTTGTCGCCATCGAGCAAAGAGACTTGCGCAAGATCGCCGCGATGCGCCCGGAAAATCAACAGCAGATGTTCGCCGGAGCAGCCGCGCAGGAGATGGTGCACTGGAGGGAGCTTTTGTTGGCCAGATTACGCCAACGCGGAGCCCTGACGCTCGAGACCTATCCGGAAGAGATGACTTCCTTGGTGCTGAACCGGTACCTGGAAATTAAGGAGAAAGCACTCTTGTAGCCCGGGTACCCCACGGTTAAGCACAGGTTCTAATCTCCACCCGTAACAAATCCCGGGTGCCCCACATCTCGCTCGTTTTTTGCGAGATGTGGGATACAACGAGCCTTAACCTGAATTGCCCATCGAGGGCAAACTCAAGGTTCAGAGCCGTGGTATCCCACATCTCGCAAAAAACGAGCGAGATGTGGGGCACCCACGTTCCGCTGTCATTGGAGACGACGCCTTCAAGACTAACTCGACTACCTGCCTATCAGGCGCCGACCAAAGCCAGAGCAGCAGCAAAGTGAAAAGCAGCAACGCGGTCACAAACTTCAACCACACAGGCGCGGACGACGGAGAGAGAAATCCCTCGAGCACGCCGGCGATGGCAAGCATGGGCACGACCCCACTGACCAGGCGGACAGACTCCGATCCGGCTGCGGAGAGTGAATGAGGGCGGCTATAAATGCCGGGAAAAAGCAATCCGTACGCGAGCCGGAAACCCGCGCCCCCGGCGATGATAATGGCCGGAAGCTCCAGTGAACCGTGGGGAGCAACAAAGCTCCATAGCTTCAAACTCATGTGTGCCTGATGACAGGCGGTCGAAATTACGCCCAGCAGGATGCCGTTCAAGGCGATCATGTACAAGGTCCCAATTCCCGCGGTGATTCCCGCGGCGAACACCGTAAATGTAACCGCCAGGTTGTTGGTCATGATCGCACTCGAGGCCTGGGGCGCCATGGAATTGACAGACTCGGTCCACATTTGGCGTCGCTCGATGGTCTGCGTCATCGCCGGGCCGAGAAAATGCCGCTTGAACTCGGGGCGCACCAGCGTGAGCAGGGTGCCCACGACCGCACCCGCCAAAAACAACATAAGAGACACGAGCGTAAACGGCAGGAGTTTGCGAAACAGACGCGGATACTCCCGGGAAAAGAATCGCCAAAAGTCAGAAAAGTCCGTTTTGCGTCTGGAATAGATAATTGCGTGAGCCTGACCGAGTAGTTGGTTCAGCTCGGCTTCAAGATTACGTGCGCTACGCTCCTGGCGCAGTGCGGATAGATCGCTGGCGACCTGCCGGTAGAGCAATGCCATCTCGCGCAATTCCGCCGGGGGCAGGCTGCGCACCCCGCTCGCCTGCAACGCGGCAATCAGCGCGCGCAGACGGTCCCAACATCCTCTACGCTTTTCGATCCAGCGATTGGATATCATGGTCTCCCATTCCATTTACGGTCAACAGGTGGCGGAGATGAGTAACGAAAGTATCGACCTGCGGGATCAGCTTAGCATCGAGACTCCGGAACTGGTAGGGATCGAGTTTCCCCTTGCCGGCATTGGCAGCAGGTGCGTCGCGTTACTGGTCGATTCTTGCGTGCAGGGCTTTTCCCTGGTGGTAATCGTGATCGTAAGTCTCTTGATACTGGCCGCGTTGCCCCGCACTTCGACGGTCCAGCACCAGGCGCACTGGGCGATCCGGCGAAGTGGGCGATCGCACTGATGATCCTGGTTCCCTTTCTTCTGCAGTGGGGTTACTTCGCACTCTTTGAAGCATTCTGGAATGGGCAAACTCCGGGTAAGCGTGCCCTGCGTCTGCGCGTGATCCAGCAGAGCGGCCGGCCGATTGGCTTATTCGAATCGATGGCTCGAAATCTCATTCGGATTATCGATATGCTACCCGGCTTTTACCTGGTGGGCGCCGTTTGCATCTTCGCCACGCGCCGCCAGCAACGACTGGGTGACATGGTTGCCGGTACCCTGGTCGTACACAGCGTTCCCGCAGAAACATCCATGCTGCCGGCGGGCGCCAGAACCTTTACCGCTGCAGCCTTTGAACCACCGCCTCAGCCGGTCTTCAGGAAGACTCTCGACCTGCCGGCGGATGCGGTCGCTCGTCTATCGCGCGAGGACTTGCAGCTGATTGAAAGCTTCCTTGCCCGGCGGCTCGATCTGCCGCTCGATGTGCGAGCCAGCTTTGCGGAAAGGTTGTCGCGCAGAATGGCAGAAAAAACAAAGTTGGAAGTTCCATCGGGAACCACCGATGAAACCTTCCTGGAAGCGCTTGTCCTGGGCCTTCGAGAGGCCGGTGGTATGCATTCATAATCCGCTGCTCCTGATCCGCCAGACCTGCGAAGGCGCGATTCACGCTAGCATAGAATCAGGGAGACCCAAACGGCCGGCATGACTACGCAGACTGTCGAGAACAATGAGGTCCAGAGCCCCCGCCCGGTCAAAGACGGGACATTTTTTCGTGTGCTGATCGCGGTGAGCTTTTGCCACTTGCTGAATGACACGATGCAGTCTCTGCTGCCCTCCATCTATCCCATTTTAAAGTCGGGCTTCCATTTGAACTTCGGTCAGATCGGGTTGCTGACCCTGACTTTCCAGATGACGGCCTCGATCCTGCAACCATTTATCGGACTCTTCACCGACCGCAGGCCCATGCCGTATTCCCTGCCCATCGGGCATGCTGTTTACCCTGGCAGGCCTGCTGTTGCTGGCGATTGCGCCTACCTTCCCCTTGCTGTTGCTTGCCGCTTCTTTAATTGGCATGGGATCAGCGGTCTTCCATCCGGAATCTTCGCGCGTGGCGCGTCTTGCGTCTGGTGGCCGGCTGGGCATGGCGCAGTCGATCTTTCAGGTTGGCGGAAACACCGGCGCGGCGATCGGGCCTCTGCTGGCTGCGTTTGTCGTGCTTCCGCACGGGCAGCGCGGGGTGGCGTGGTTTTCACTGGTCGCCATGATGGCCATTCTGGTGCTGATGCAGGTGAGCCGCTGGTACAAAGCCCGTCTGTTGCATCTCCGCTCCCGGCCCGCGAAGCATCGGGATGCGGCGACGGGCCTGTCGCGCGCGCGAGTGGTCTCGGCCATCGCGGTGCTAATCGCGCTCGTCTTTTCAAAATATTTTTATCTGGCCAGCTTCACCAGTTACTACACCTTTTACCTCATAACCCGCTTTCATGTAGGAGTGCGGAGTTCGCAGATCCACCTGTTCGCCTTCCTGGGAGCAGTCGCCGCCGGAACTCTGATCGGCGGCCCCATTGGCGATCGTATCGGCCGCAAGACCGTAATCTGGTGTTCCATCCTCGGAGCCTTGCCGCTTACGTTGTTGCTCCCCTATGCCAATCTGTTCTGGACCAGCGTGTTGAGTGTCGTCGTCGGCCTAGTATTGGCCTCTGCCTTCCCCGCGATTCTTGTGTATGCCCAGGAACTGGTTCCCGGAAGAGTGGGCATGATCTCCGGCTTGTTCTTCGGCTTTGCCTTTGGAATGGGCGGCATTGGTGCGGCCGTTCTGGGTAGGATCGCCGACGCAACCAGCATTCTCTTCGTGTACAAGATATGTGCCTATCTTCCGGCAATTGGTTTGTTCGCAGGGTTTCTGCCCGCTATGTCGCACCGGACGTCTGGTGGGAATAAGGCAACCAAATAACCAGACGGCCGGGGGAATCGCGTGAGAACGCCAATACTCATGTTCTTGATCTGTGTGCCGATCAGCGGGGTAGCTACAGACTAACGATAGTTCTGCCATCCACATCGCTCCGATGGAACTCCGTGCTGGGACGACTACTGACTGTATCACTGCTGCGACCGCACCCATTGGCATCCCGAGGGCGTCATCCTAGATTCTCAAGCGTACGTGGGTAGCCTGTGCCGCCCTCACCGCGGCTCTATCGCCCCAGATCCAAAGCTTCCGCCGCAGATCAAAGAAAAATCCTTTCGGTCGTGTCTCTGATTGTCGATCGCGAAGGCCATCCACAGCAGGTGCAGGTGGTAAGCGCCGCGGGAATGGGCTTTGACCTCGAGGCCATAAAGGCGGTGAGTCTATACCGCTTCAAGCCGGCGCTCGACCGAAACGGCAACCCGGTGGCGGTCAAAGTGCTTGTGGAAGTCAAGTTTCGGACTTACTAGGACATCGCGCCCGATTCCTTGTCTTTCCGCGGGCGCTTGTGGGCGGCAGGGATAGTCTACGCGAACGCTTTTCGGGTTGGCCTTCGCAGAAACACGGGATCGCATCACCAATCAGACCACCTGCTCTTTTCCCAGTTGGAAATCTGGGACAAGCAGACAAAACTAGAATGCTGGATGGAACGAATGCGCAGATGGTTTTGCGAGGGCACCCTAAGGCGACGCGCATTCCTTTTGTAGTAAAGCGAGAATATTACCAAGCGGTGCGGTCTCTTGAACGCCATTCCCTTCGCCGCAAAGAAATCGTTCGCTTTAGCGCATCACGCGCTCCCACAACCGCCATGAGAGAAATACACTTCTCTCGGGCATCGACAATTTTCTTCCCCAGCCGCTCTGCCCGGTCATCGAGGGCGACACGCATCCCCACGCCTTCCAACGCCGACACCACCTCAAGCGCATAAGCCAAATCCGAGCTGGTGACTGTTGCCACTACGACCTGTTCCGGCGCCAGCCACACAGGAAGCCATCCGTTATAGTGCTCCAGAAGAATTCCGATAAACCGCTCCATACTTCCGAGGATCGCGTGGTGAATCATGATCGGCGTTTCCTGCTGCCCACGATCGTTGACAAACGAAGCATCCAGACGCTGTGGTAGAACGAAATCAACTTGCACCGTCCCACATTGCCAATTTCGGCCGCGGCTATCCTTCAGATGAAACTCCAGCTTTGGACCGTAGAATGCCCCCTCTCCCTCCTGGATCTCGAAAGCAAGTTCGGCCGCAGAAGCCGCATTGGCTAGCGCTTCCTCCGCACGATCCCAGGTCTCGTCCAACCCAATGCGTAAAATGGGGCGGGTCGCGAATACAACCCTGAAGTCTCTGAATCCGAAATTCTCATACGTCGCGCGCAGCAAGCGACAGAAACGTCCAACCTCTGTTGCTAGATGGGCTTCGGTACAAAGCACATGAGCATCGTCTTGCACGAAAGCCCGCGTACGCATGAGCCCTTGAATCGATCCGGATGGTTCGTCGCGGTGGCAGTTACCAAACTCGCTATACCGAAGCGGTAAGTCGTTGTAGGAACGCACCCGTTTGTTGAAGAGCTGAATGTGGCAGGGGCAACTCATCGGTTTCAGGCAATGCAACCGATGGCTCTCAGCATCCACGACTGAGTACATGTTCTTCCCAAACCTATCCCAGTGACCACTTCGTTCCCACAGGGATCGAGCGAGCAATTGAGGAGTCCGAACTTCCTGAAAGTTCGCGTTTTGCATCTGGGTGCGTAGATAGTCTTCGATGATCCGATACAACTGCCATCCCCTGGGGTGCCAAAACACCATTCCAGGACCTTCTTCTTGCTGATGGAAGAGCTCCAGCCTGCTCCCTAAAATCCGATGATCGACTTCATGCATGATCGCCTCTCCGTCCGTTGAGCCAGACGCGCGAGGCACAAAAAACTAAGGCCCCGTCGTGTCCGGCGGGGCCTTGGTGAAAGTGGTTTCTTTAGTCGAAGCGCACTATCCAGACGACCCGCCGATGCCGGTCGTAGTGGTGGTCATGGTGCGCGTCATGAAAGCCTTCGACATGCCAGCACAGTAAGGCATTCTTCATTCCATGTCAAGCACGTGTTTAACCGGCAAGGTCGGGCAAAGCCCATCGCATTGGATCAGCCAATACCCGGCAACATCGAGACTTTCCGCGGATGCCGAGGCTGGAATCCATTTTAGAGATCTTCGAACTTCACATTAAGAATCGGATACTGTTTCCAATCCTTATAGTCGAAATGCCACCACTCGGTGGGATTGACCGTGAACCCCTGCTTCTCCATGGCTTGTCTGAGCAGGGTGCGGCGGGAGCGCTCCTCGGGAGTTCCGCCTGCGTAGTCGGCATAGGCGCGTGGGGTCATCTCGTCATATCCGCTGGGCATCTTCACCTCTTTGCCCGTTTTCAAATCGTACAAGGATAAATCCACGGCGCAGCCGCGATTGTGCCTTGAGCCTTCTGCCGGATTGGCGACGAAAATCTTCTTGTCGTTGGGAGTAGCCTCCCAGAAAATCTCGGTTACGTACCAGGGGCGATAGCCGTCATGGATCATCAACCCGTACCCCTGTGCCACAAGCTCGCGATGGGCGCGGAGAAGTGCCTCTGCCGCCGGCCGCTGAAGAAATGCGCGGGCCTGGGTATACAAGGGCGTACCAAGAAAATCGTTTGTAGTGGCGTAACGGATGTCGAGTTTAATCGTAGGGTCGAGCTTGACCAGTTCCACCAGCTCCGGTTTGCGGAAAGGTCCTGGCTCGCGCGGCGGTGTCGCCTTAAGCGCCTCGGCGCGCAGCTCCTCCACCGGACGCAGCGGTGTGATGCGAAAGCTGACATCTTGCGCGTAACCGGCGGGCAGCAAAAGTATCAGGCCACAAAGGCAAAGGCGGCGGACCATCCCTGGCACATTTCCTCGTTTCGCGGTGAAGTCCGGGAGAACACTGGGCCCGGCCGTGTATCCATTCCGACGAGTCAAGGATAAACCCGAATTTCTATGCCATGCCGAGCTTCTCCGAAGCCATCGCTGTGCCCTCGACGCGAGATGCGATTTTCTTGAACGCGATCTCCCGTGCGATATCGGGTGAGCCATGCTTAGGTTTGACGTCGATACTGAAAGGAGAAAATCCGCAGTCGTCGGTCGATCCCAGCCGCTCCTTGGGAATATGTTTGGACGCCAGCAGCAAACTGTCTCGAACCTCCTGCGGCGTTTCTACCCGGCGGCAGAGCGGATTGATGACCCCGATAAAGCAGATCTGGGCCACTCCGTTCGCATCCTCCCGGCTGTACTCCCCGCAAAGCTTGTAGACATATTCTTTGTCTTTTTCGCTGGCCACCTGCATCAGGAAGTAGCCGGCGTTGATCGCGAACATACTGGGAAGCAGTTCCGCATAGTCCACTTCCGCGCTATGGGTTGCGTCCCAGTCGCAGCCCGCGCAGGTATGAATGCCGATGTTCTTTCGTTCACTCGCGGTGAACCGGTTGATGACGCATTTGTTCAGTTCAATAAAATGCGACAGCAGGGCGCGCCCCGTCCAGGGATTTTTGGGGTCGTTTTTGCAGGCAAGCCGTCCCTCCGTAAAGTCCATCGAAACTCGCTTGGCGCCGGCGGCAAAACACTGCCGGATATCCTTTTCACATTCGTTGCAAAGATCTTCAAGAAATTGCTCCCTGCGTGTAGCCCGGAACCTCGTCATCCAGCGGGTAGAGCAGGGCCAGCATCGAGGGCGCGATGACCGCCTGCTTTAGCGGTTTCTTCGCCATCGTCATCGCGAGCTTGAGGTATTCCGCCGCATAAGTCTTGTATTGGAAGGGTCCACCCGTCAACCGCGGCAATTGGCGATGATGTCCATCGTCGAAGATGGCAAAGTATTGACCGTCGGCCGCCAGATTGTCCGCCAGCCCGGTGCCGGCGAGGGTGTCCGTCAAGGGATAGGTGGCGAAGCTGGAGGAACGCTGCTCGCCGTCAGAAACGATCGGGGAGCCGGTGGCTTCCATGTTCTGGATCGAGTCCTGGCATGCAGCATCCTGCTCCCTGGTCAGCTTTTCTCGTGTGATCTTGCCTAGATCGTAGTGGCGTAGTGCGGTTTGCAGCTTTGCTGGACGCGGGAGCGAACCAACGTTTTCTGTAGGAATTGCCATTGCTGAACCCCATTTTGCTCGGCCCGAATTGCGAGTCGGATGGTTACACGCCGGGAGCAAAACAGGCAAGTAACTGCTGTTGGTCGGGTTCAGAGGCTTGTGAGAAGCATGGCAAACAGGCTGATCGCCAGCTTTTTCCCGTAGAAACTCGGCGATTCAGCCGTTTAACACGTCATAAACTATGTCCGCGAGCCTCAAAAAACCGCGCTGGTATGGACGCGTGCCCGATGAGCACGCAAATCTTCGTCAGGAGCATCCATTGGAAAGCACTCGAAGAACATTCCTCAAACAAGCCGCGGGTCTCTCCGCTGCCTGCATGGTCGGCTTTGATGGGCAGTCCGGAGCAGAGGCGGCCGCGATTCCAGCTCCGGCCAGCAGCCCTGGGACTGCCTCCTGGTACGACCGCCCCATGCGTTGGGCCCAGCTAAGCTTCGTCGAAGACGATCCCGGCAATTACGACATGCAATTCTGGCTGGACTATTTCCATCGAATCCATGCTGATGCCACAGTTCTGAATGCGGGCGGGTGCGTCGCCTTCTACCCCACCCAGATTCCCCTGCACTACCGCAGCAAGTGGCTGGGGAATATGGATGCCTTTGGCGATATAGCGCACGGCTGCCGCAAGCTGGGCATGAATGTCGTTGCCCGCACCGACGCACACGCATGCCATAAGGATGTTTACGACGCGCATCCGGACTGGCTGGCAGTCGATGAGAATGGCAAGAAGCGCCAGCACGCTTCGGATCCGGATTTCTGGCTCACCTGCGCCTTAGGACCCTACAACTTTGAATTCATGACCTCGGTCCATCAGGAGATCATGTCGAAGTACATGGTGGATGGTATCTTCACCAATCGCTGGGCCGGATCGGGCATGTGTTACTGCGAGCACTGCCAGAAGAACTTCCACGAATTTCTCGGGTCTAGATCTTCCCCGCACCAGCAATCCGCAGGACCCGTCGCAAAAGCAATACATTGTTTGGCATCAACAGCGCTTATTCGAGTTGTGGCGGCTGTGGAACGGAAAGATACAGGAAATCAACCCCAACGCCAGCTACATTGCAAACGCTGGAGGCGGCGCGCTGAGCCTGTTGGACATGAAGACCATCGGCGAGTTGGCGCCGACATTGCTGGCGGACCGGCAGGGCCGGGCCGGCGTTGTGGCGCCCTGGGCCAGCGGCAAGAGCGCCAAGGAGTTTCGTTCCACCATGGGACGAAAAGCGATCGCGGGTATTTTCAGCGTCGGCCTGGAGGATAAGTACCGCTGGAAGGACTCCGTACAGAACGGTGACGAGATCAGGCTCTGGGTGGCCGACGGCATGGCCCAGGATTTTCGTCCGACCTTCACAAAATTCAACGCCAAGCCTTACGACAAGCGCTGGTTTCCAGTCGTAGAAGAGATCTTCCAGTGGCACTACGCGAACCAGGACTATTTCCGCAACGAGAAATCCCTGGCCCGGGTGGGCATGGTCTATTCCCAGCAAACCGCCGCATTCTACGGCGGACCCGATGCGGCAGCCACCGTCGACGATCCCGCGCTGGGCTTTTATCAGGCACTCGTCGAAGCCAGAATTCCCTTTGAGATGGTCCACGACCATCTGCTCGATGCTGAGCATACGAATCAATTCCGCACCTTGATCCTGCCCAATATTGCGGCTCTTTCCACGGCACAGTGCGATCAGCTCCGTGGATTTGTGGAGCGTGGTGGCAGCATCGTCGCTACTTATGAAACGTCGCTGTACGACGAATGGGGTGTGCAACGGCAGGATTTCGGGCTGGCGTCGCTTTTCGGCGCTTCCTTCGCCGGCAGCAAAGAAGGTCCGATGCTCAACTCATACCTCTCGCTGGAGAAAGACCCATCCACCGGCCACTATCATCCTGTGCTGGCTGAATTTGAAGATGCGAATCGGATCATCAATGGCGTCCATCGGGTTCACGTAACGCCCGTTGGCGAGAGTCTCTCGTCCCCACTGCGAGTCGTTCCTACTTATCCTGACCTGCCGATGGAAGAGTGCTTCGTGAGGCCTGGTGCGCCTCACGACGCGGGAATCTTTATGCGCGAAATAGCTAAGGGGCGCGTGGTCTATTTTCCCTGGGATATCGACCGTACGTTCTGGGAAGTGCTGAACACGGATCATGCAAAGCTATTGCGCAACGCGGTCCTCTGGGCGAACAACGAGCCGGCTCCTCTATCGGTAGAAGGTAAAGGTATCCTCGACGTTGCTATCTGGTCACAGAAGAACTCCATGACCGTGCACCTGGTGAACCTCACCAATCCGATGATGATGAAAGGACCGGTGCGCGAGGCGATACCGATTTCCAGCCAGCAGGTGCGTATTCGTGTTCCGGCTGACAAGAGAGTGACCAAGGTCCATTTGCTGGTTGCGGGGGTTGAAACCCACTACCGCAAAGACGGCGACGCGATCCTGATCGAGGTGCCTTCGATCCGCGTGCACGAGGTGATCGCGCTGGACTTCGCTGTCTAAGATCACGCAACCAGGAACACCCAACCAGGTAAGGGCTAAGGGGATATGGCTGACATCTTCGACATCACGCGCAGACAATTCATTCGCAATTCAGCTCTCTTGACCGCCGGCACAACATTGGCTCATGCGGCGGAGCTGGCGCAGGAATCCGCCGCCGCGCAGCCGGCTGCGCCCGTGTTTCCCTATGGCGCCGTCTATTTCCGCAAGACAAATCCACCCCCGGAAGACTGGGCGCGCGACCATCAAACAGCGGCGCAGACCGGGATGAACATTTTCCGTCACTGGTTCATGTGGTCCGCCATTGAGGTCGCTCCGGGAAAGTATGACTGGGCCGACTACGACCGGATCATGGATCTTGCGGCGAAAAATGGAATCAAGGTCGTCCTCGAAGAATTGGTCGGGTGTGCTCCGGAGTGGGCCTTTCGTAAATATCCCCATGCACGATACCTGGGCAGCGACGGATTCATCGTGGACAGCAGCGTATCGGAGAGCAGCGCCACGGGAGGCTTCCCGGGTTTGTGCCTCGACAATCCGGACGTACAGGCACTCGCACAGACTTTTTTAGTGGCCCTGGTGGAGCGCTACCGCACCCATCCCGCACTGTTCGGCTATGACCTGTGGAACGAGGGCACCTCCTTCGGAGGAAATCCGAGGAGAATGTACTGCTATTGCGAAGGCACCAAGCGAAAGCTGCGGGAGTGGCTGCGGGTCCGCTACGGATCGCTGGAGACCGTCGCCAGGGAATGGCACCGCTATAGTTACCAAAGCTGGGACGACATAGAGCCCCCTCGGTCTTTCTCCGGGTATCCCGACAGTCTCGATTGGCTTCAGTTTCGCATCGACAACGCTTACAGCCTCTTCGATTGGCGGGTAAAACTATTTCGCAAGCTCGACCCCAGGCACCGCATCACCGCGCACGGGGTCTCAGGAACCCTCATCAGCCTGCCTTCTGCCTCCCACAATGAATGGCGTTCGGCTGCGGAAGTCGACATTTGGGGATTGACCTGGATCGCTGCCCGGCAGGGCGACGAACCGTGGAAACAATTCCAGGCAGTCGACCTGGTGCGCGCCGGAGCGCGGGGCAAGCCGTTCTGGCATGCAGAAGCGCAAGGTGGTCCGCTGTGGATGCAGCCTCAGGTAATCGGGCGGCGCATCGATGACGGGCGCATTCCCGACCCCGAGGATGTGCGCATTTGGAACCTGGTCTCCTGTGCCACCGGGGCCAAGGGAATCCTGTATTGCCGCTGGCGCCCGCTCCTCGATGGTCCTCTATTCGGAGCCTTCGCTCCCTTCGCCATGGACGGCTCGCCCACGCCCCAGTCAGAGATGGCGGGGCGCATCGCGCGATGGGCAAACAGCCATCCGGAGATCTGGAAATCGAACCCGGTCAAGGGCGACATCGGACTGCTCTTCATCCCTGAATCTGAGCTATTCAATTATGTGCAACAAGGCGACACGGATTTCTATTCTCAATCGGTCCGCGGAGCCTATCAGGCTTTCTTCGATTCCAACATCCAACCGGACTTTGTGGCTCTGGACAATATCAACGAATACAAAATCATCTATCTTCCCTATCCCGTGATGTTGAAACAGGAAACCGTCACCAGGTTGCGCAGCTTTGTTGAGCAGGGAGGAACGTTGGTGAGTGAGGGGCTGCCGGCATATTTTGGCGACCATGGCCACGTGGGGACCGTACAGCCCAACTACGGCCTCGACGAGGTATTTGGGGCGCGCGAGAGCTACGTCCAATTTACTCCCGATATTTCCAATGACCTTATGCTCGAAGTCAAAGGCGCCAATATTTATGGCCGCTTTTTTCGTCAGGATTATCAACTGCACGGCGGCAACGCGGTTGGACACTACCCCAATGGAGCCGTCGCCGCGGTTGAGCACCAATTTGGCCAGGGGCGCACTCTGCTCCTTGGTTCCTTCCCTGGAGCCGGCTATTACCTGCACCATGCTGCGGCTACAAAGGATCTTTTCGCAACCCTTCCGGCCATGGCGGGAGTCGCGCCCCAGGTGACCATCAGCGACAACGCCGTGCAAGCCAGGCTCCATCAGGGGGCTGGCGGCGCTTACCTGTGGATCACCAACCCGACTTCGGGCAGTCGAAGCGTCAAAGTAGAGCTGGCGGCAAGTGCAGGAAATTACAAATCAGGGGATGATATCTGGGGGAAACAAAGCGTTGCCATCGACGGCCGGCAAATCACAGTGACGGTTGGTGGCCGGGATGCAGCCGTGATCGCTCTGCAATAGAGCGCTGGAAGGAAACGTGGGGGTAGCTCAATGATGAAACTCTGTGCTCTGCTTGCTGCTTCGATATCCTTGTCCGTCTTCTGCTCGACGGCTGCCGCGCAAACGGCCGCAGCCGTCTCGTATTCACAGGACCAGCTACTGCAGCTCGCACAACAGATGCGCGAACAAGCCAAGAATTCAAAGGATGCCGAAACCGGCATCCTGGAGAAGCATTTAGATAGCTCCACCATCCTCGCGTTTCGCGATAGAGACGGAAAAGCCGAGCAGCACCAGCAATTCGGAGACGTGTTCGTCGTGCTTCAGGGCACGGCCACGCTGGTCACCGGCGGTACGATCGCCAGTCCCATGACGTCAGCTCCCGGTGAGATACGAGGCGCTTCGATACAGGAAGGGATTCGTAAAAAACTTCAGGAAGGCGACATCGCACACATACCAGCCGGCGTGCCACATCAGGTGATCCTCGACTCCGGCGGCACGTTTACCTATTTCGTGGTGAAGATCCCGCTGAAATGAAAGCCTGGACGAAGGACACATGCTGTTAGAACAGGTCTGCGGAACTAGTCCCGGAGGGACGGCAAGAAAGTATGCCCCAGGAGCTAAAGCAGTCCTTGTTTTAATGTTTGTACGAGCTGAAGTAGTCCCTGAAGGGACGGCTGAGACGTATGTCTCACAGTCACGTATGCTGTTTGGTTCATGTGGTGTTTTCTACCACGGCTCGACGACCCGTCATCCGGGAGGAAATGCGGGAGCAGCTTCATGCATATTCAGGACCAAGCCAAACTTCATAAACGGATCAGTTTTGCGGACGAACTTAAGAAATTCCTCGTCGTGCACGGAATCCGAGAATTAATCCAGCCGTCCCTACGGGACGTAGACGTATCCTCTCACCGCTTTACCCAGCACTGCGTGCTGGGCTATTTTCAGCCAGTCCCTTCGGGACTGGTCCCGATACACTTTCATGAGCTAGTCTCTTATTCAGCAAGTGCTAGTCCCAGTCAGGGCCGATCTGAAATAGCTAATTTGCGTCACGGGCCCAGCTTCAGCCGTCCCGTTCGACAAGCTCAGGGCAGTCCCAGACGGGCATCTTCGATGCTTACGCTATTGCACTCAACTCCCTGGATCAGTCGACTAGTCGTAATACTCCAACCCCAGGTGCGTAATCAGAGACTCACCCTTGATATGCCGCAGCGTGTTCTTCAGCTTCATCAATTGAATAAAGAGATCATGTTCCGGATAAAGCCCGGGAGCCGTCATCGGCGACTTCCAGTAAAAGCTCAGCCACTCTTGAATCCCAATGTCCTTTAACTCCGGAGTGCGGGCAGCCAGATCCAGGAACAGGACGAGGTCCAGTGCGATCGGCGCGGCCAGGATCGAATCCCGGCACAGGAAATCAACCTTGATCTGCATCGGATAGCCGAGCCAGCCGAAGATATCAATGTTGTCCCAACCCTCTTTGTTATCACCGCGGGGCGGATAGTAGTTAATCCTTACCTTGTGATAAATATCCTTGTAGAGATCGGGATAGAGATCGGGTTGCAGAATGAAATCGAGAACGCTCAGCTTGGACTCTTCCTTGGTTTTGAACGATTCCGGATCATCCAGCACTTCGCCATCGCGGTTGCCCAAAATATTGGTGGAGTACCAACCGCTCACGCCCAGCATCCTCGCCTTGAACGCCGGCGCCAAAACCGTCTTCATGAACGTTTGCCCGGTCTTGAAATCTTTACCCGTGATCGGGGCACTGTTCTTGCGCGAAAGCTCCTGCATGACCGGCAGATCGACGGTTAAATTTGGCGCGCCCATGGCGAACGGAACGCCTTCCTGCAGCGCCGCGTAGGCGTAGATCATCGAGGGCGCAATATTGATGTCGTTCTCTTCCAATCCCTTTTCAAATGCCGCCAGGGACTGGTGCACGGCCGCGGGGGTGAGAAAGATCTCAGTCGAGCCGCACCAGATCATCACCTGCCGCTGGGTGACTTTTTTGTAGGCCTGGATATCCGCACGAAGCTGCTCTGCCAGGTCGCGCTTGTTCTTGCCCTTCTTAACATTTGTGCCGTTCAGACGTTTGACGTAGTACTGATCGAAAACCGCCGGCATCGGCCGGATGCCTTCGAGGAAGGGCCGAATGGTTTCCAGTTGATCCCGCTCCAGCACACGGGCTGTCTTCGCCGCCTCGAACATATTGTCCGCAAAAATATCCCAACCAGTGAAGCAGAGGTTGTCCAGCTTGGCCAGGGGAACGAAGTCCTTGATCAGGGGGCTGCGCGCGTCGGTGCGCTTACCCAGGCGAACAGTGCCCATCTGGGTCAGGGAGCCGATAGGCTTGGCGATTCCCTTGCGCACCGCTTCCACTCCGGCCACCAGCGTGGTCGCGACTGACCCCATACCGGGGATCATGATTCCTAGTTTTCCATTGGCGGGCTGAATCGATGAACTGTCAGCAGACTCGTGGCTGCTGCTCGTGGGGGTAGACATTTTCGTGCGGGTCCGTCCTCTCGCGTCTTTATTGTGTGATTGCAGACGCCTTTCAGCGCTGATCACCAACCCTTTCAGTCTCGTCTTTCATTCTCTGCTTTGGCAAATGTGCGCAGCTCAAAGGAGAGAAAGCACGGCTTAATGGTAGTGAAGGGCGATTGGAAGCAACTTTCAAACCGCACTGGCAGTTTCCGCCCCACGCTGCTTCCAATGCGACCAAACGAACCAGACAATAGCCACCAGCAACGCCGCTTCTACGCCCAGGTGAAAGCGATGAAAGATCGCCTTGAAGCGGGGATCGGTTTCCCACGAGCGGCCCAGTCTCATCCCCACGTACGCCAGCGCAAAACACCACGGCCACGAGCCCAGGAAGGTGTAAATATGGAAACGCCATAACGGCATTTTGGCAATGCCGGCGGGCAGGGCGATAAAGGTTCGCACCACCGGGAGCAAGCGCGCCAGGAACACGGTAATCGAACCGTATTTCAAAAAGAAATTTGTGGTGCGGTCCAGGTCATGGCGGCTGAGAAGAACATACCTGCCAAAGCGCTCCACCAGCGGACGGCCTCCATGGGCCCCAATCCAGTAGGCGACAGCCGAGCCCAGATTGCAGCCAATCGCGCCCGCCGTCGCCACCCACAAAAGCTGAAATCTGCCGCTGTAAACCAGGTAGCCGGAGAACGGCATGATGATCTCCGAGGGCAACGGAATGCAAGCCGACTCAATCCCCATCAGCAGCGCAATTCCCAGATAACCCGTCGACGAAATGACGGTAATGATGAAGTGCGCAAGGATAGCTAGTATTTTCTCTGTCATCCGCAGGCAGTATAGCCGCTCGACCTGGCCGCCACCTCCGGATGCCCCGCCTTCCTCTCGTTTTTCCGGCCCACGAGTAAACCCACGGCGGGCCGGTTTTCATTCGCTTTGCTACCATGGAGTTTGAACAGGAGTACACCATGGCAGAGACCCTTATCCCCGAAGTTTCCGAGCCTACCCAGACCGATCCTGCCGCTCAGCGTGCCTCGGCCCCTGCAAAGCAAGTCAAGCGGCAGACCGTTGGCTTTACGTTCTTTAAGGTGATGCCCGAATGGCGCCGGCTCCCCGTGGCGGAAAAAGAGGCCCACCGCGCAGCCTTTGCCGAGGTCCTCAAACGCTGGAATCAGCCCGGACGCCTGCTCACGCTGACGTATTCCACCGTAGGACTTCGCGGCGACTGCGACATGGTGCTATGGCGTATCTGCTATACCGCCGAAGATCTCAACCAGATGACAGCGGAGCTGATGGCGACTCCACTGGGCGGTTATTTGCAGACCGCGTACAGCTTCCTCTCCATGACCAAGCGCTCGCAATACCTGATCGGGCACGAGCATGAAGGCCAGCACGATTCACGAGGCAGCATCCGGCCTGGGGGGCAGAAATATATCTTTATCTATCCCTTCTGGAAAACCCGCGCATGGTACCTGCTGCCGGCCGAGGAGCGCCAGCGCCTGATGAACGAGCACATCCGTGTGGGGCACCTTTACCCCCGGGTCAAACTGAACACCACCTACTCCTTCGGCATCGACGATCAGGAGTTCGTGGTGGCGTTTGAAACCAACTATCCCGAAGATTTCCTGGATCTGGTACAGCAGTTGAGGGAGACCGAAATCAGTCCCTACACGCTGAAAGACACACCCATCTTCACCTGCATTCGCATGACGCCGGAAGATATGCTGGCGCGGCTCGGCTAACCGTCGATGAAGGCGGCGAAGGCCCCCATCAAGAAGCCGAAGAAGCCTGCGGCGAAGAAGGCAATCAAGGCCGGGAAGCCGCGGAGAAATCCACTCGCACCGGAACGCATTTCTGCACTGCTGGAGCGCCTGGCGCAGGCCTATCCCAACGCGGAGTGCGCCTTGCATCATCGCAACGCGTGGGAGCTCCTGGTGGCCACCATCCTCTCCGCGCAATGTACCGACGCGCGCGTCAATATGGTCACCCCCGGCCTGTTTAAGAAATTTCCCACGCCCGCTGACTTTGCCCACGCGCCGTTAGTGGAAATTGAAGAGCAGATCCGCTCCACCGGCTTTTATCACAATAAAGCCAAGTCCCTGAATGGCGCCGCACGCCGGCTCACTGAAGAGTACTCGGGCAAAGTCCCGCAAACCATGGAAGAACTCTTAACCCTCCCCGGCGTGGCGCGCAAGACGGCCAACGTGGTGCTCGGTGTGGCCTTCGGAAAAGCAGTCGGGGTGGTGGTGGATACCCACGTGCTTCGGCTAGCAAGACGTCTCGAACTTACCCAGGCTACCGAGCCCATCCAGGTGGAGAAGGATCTGATGAAAATCATCCCTCAGAACCACTGGATCGCCTTTTCCCACGAGATGATCCACCACGGGCGCCGGGTTTGTATCGCCCGCAAACCGCGCTGTGTCGATTGCACCCTGGAACCCTTGTGCTACTCCAGTGATAAGACATGGGGTAGCCACGAGCTTGCCTCCCAGGCAGCGGGATAATCCCGTAATGCAACCGTTAACGCATGTGGTTACTTCAATGACCTAAATAGGGCCAGTCGATAGGTTTTGTGTGTCCGTTAGATAGCATAAGTGCAGGATTTTTTCCACCACATCCTCTGTATACTGAGGGACGGCAATTTTCGTGCACCAGATTACCGGGATTGAGTTGGCCAACGGATGATTGAACAGACTCTTGGGAACTCTCTGCGCTTTTTGCGAGAGCAACAGGGCATTTCATTACGGGCTCTTGCGGAACGGACAGATTTTTCTGCCAGCTTTTTGTCGCAAATTGAAAACGGCCAGTGCTCGCCCTCCATCTCCTCAATGGAGAAGATAGCCAACGCATTGGGAGTGACCCTGGGACAGTTCTTCCTTTCCGCAAATCAGCAAGTAGTCAATATCGTGCGCGCCAGCGACCGGGCCCACATGGCGCTTGACTGGTCGCGTGCTGAAATTGCCTCCCTTGGCTCCCTTTCCAACGGATCGCAGTTCCGCGCCTCCATGCTCATCATCAAGCCCGGGGGCCTCACCGGGAAGCACGCCACGCCGTCCATTTCCGATGAGTTCGCCATGGTGTTTGAAGGCAAAGTGATCCTCAAGCTGCAGGAAACCGAGCAGATCCTCGAACGCGGCGATTCGGTGACGGTGGTCGCCGGAACAGGCCGCCAATGGCGAAATGAATCCGAAGGTTTGGCTGAGATTCTGGTCATCTCCCTGGGACCATACCGCTAGCCAACTTCGCAAGCCATCCCTTATTGCTTAAACACGCTGCGAAAAACTCAATGCTGAAGTTACGGGCTGAAGGTACGGGCTGGTAGGTACGGGCTTCAGCCCGTACTAAATCAAGCGACATATGCCCTTACCGTCTGCGTAAGAACCAGCCTGTTCAGCCCGATTCCCACGTTTTTCGCTCCTTACACGGCACATGCCCCCAATGGCGGCAGTGAGCCTGCCGCATGTAAAGTAAAGGTATCGCTTTGAAGCGTTGCCAGCGCCCGCCCACCGTTCCAGGTGGATCCACAAATCTGCAGGTTAGCCAACGAAAGGCTCCTATGGCCGACTCTCCCAAAATCACCTTCTCTCGCCGCGGCTTTCTGAAGGGCGCAGGTGTAACCGCGGCAACCTCCGTCCTCGAAACCGCCAACGCACTCGCCCGTGATGCCAAAGACGCCCTGCACAACGACCGGGTTCTGGGTCCCGAAGCGCTCCCGGTCAAGCTGCACATCAACGGACGTGAGCATCCGGTGGTGATCGAGCCTCGCGACACCCTGGCCCAGACACTACGCGACAACCTCCACCTGACCGGAACCAAAGTCGTTTGCGATCGCGGTTCGTGCTCAGCATGTACAGTCTGGATCGACAAGATTCCCGCTCTTGCCTGCATGACGCTGTCGATCGACACCGCGGGCCGCGAAATCACTACGATCGAGGGCCTTTCTCACGGCGACAAAATGCATCCCGTTCAGGCTGCCTTTGTAAAGCATGACGCTATGCAATGCGGCTTCTGTACTCCGGGAATGGTAATGAGCTGTGCGGCCCTGCTGGAGCGCAATCCGGCCCCCAGCCTCAGCGATGTGAAGCACGCGGTGAGCGGCAACCTGTGTCGCTGCGGAACCTATCCCAAGGTCTTTGCCGCGACGCTCGACGTAGCCCAGCAGCGCGCTGGCTTGGTGACCCTCGCCACGGAAACGGAGGCTTAGGATGGCCCAGGATACACAGACCCCCTCCACACCCGCCCAGCCGGAAACTGCGACCCGGAGCGAAAGTTTCGTCTTCGGCATTCCGCAGAACGGCCTGGAACGCAAGCAGCGCCAGGTTTTGCACGATGAGCCGCCGCCGTTGGGGCCAAACTCTGAGCTGACCTACATCGGCAAGCCCACCGTCCGCTATGACGGACCGGCCAAGGCCATGGGCACCGGCATGTACACGGCAGACGTGCATCTGCCGGGCATGCTCTATGCGCGCATGGTGGATGCCACCATCCCCCATGGCCGGATCGTTTCCATCGACACCAGCGCCGCCGAGCAGCTACCGGGTGTGCGCGCGGTGCATGTCATCGAACACGTGTACGGAGCGGCGGAGCTGCGCGATCCAAAGCAGGAATTGCCATCCCGCTATCCGGTGATCCGCTATGCCGGCCAACCCATTGCCGGGGTGGCCGCGACCTCACAGCAGGTCGCAGACGATGCCGCGAAGTTGGTGAAAGTGCAATACGACCCCATGCCGTTTGTGGTCGATCGTGCTGCTGCTCGCGCCGCGGATGCCCCAATGGTTTTTCCTGGACCCGCCGATGAAGCAGGCAGCGCCGGCGGTGGGGGCGGCCCTAAAGGCGTGCTCCAGACCGGCAACGTGCATGGGCCCCAAAGCAAGCAGTCGGGCGACCTGGAAAAAGGGTTCGCCGAGGCCGATGTCATTGTCGAGAGCGAATACTTCACCCAGGTACAGACCCACTCGGCGCTGGAAACGCACGGTTTCGTGGTCGATTGGAAGCCGGAAGAAGTCACCATTTACGCCTCAACCCAGGGCACCGCGAGCGTGCGCGAGGAATTCGCCGATGTCTTCCATCTGCCCAAGAGCAAGGTGCGGGTGATCACCGAATATATGGGCGGCGGCTTTGGAGCCAAGTTTGGCGCCGGGAATGAAGGCGTGGTCGCCGCTAATCTTTCCCGCAAAGCAAATGCGCCCGTCAAGCTGATGCTCGACCGCCGGCAGGAGCACATCGTCTGCAATCGGCCCGACTCCCACCAGCAGTTGAAGATCGGCGCCAGGCAAGACGGAACCCTGACCGCGATCAAGCTAATCAGCTACGGATCCGCCGGGGTTGGTACCGGCGCCGGGACCGCAGGCCCGGCAACCAACATGTACAAATGCCCCAACCTGCTTACCGAAGAGAACGACGTCTTCATCAACGCAGGCCCGGGGGCAGCGTTTCGCGCACCCGGCCACCCGCAAGGCTGCTTCGCCTTCGAGCAGGCCATCGATGAGCTGGCGGTGAAGCTGAACATGGACCCGCTGGCGCTGCGGGACAAGATTGACGAGCACCCGGCCCGGAAGGTCGAACGCCAGGTCATTCTGGAGCGGACAAATTGGCGTAGCCGCAGGCCTGCAGGCGCAGACACCGGGCCGGTCAAGCGCGGCATGGGTATCGCGCAGTCGGTTTGGTACCGCTTCGTCAGTATGGATTCGTCCTGCGAGGTGCGTATCTCGCGCGACGGTTCGGTGGAATTGATGTCAGCGGTGCAAGACCTGGGAACAGGCACCAAAACCATGCTGGCGGTGGTGGTAGCCGAGGAGCTTGGGGTGCCTCCGGCCAACATCGTCATTCGCATCGGCGATACCCGCTTCCCTATCGGCCCGGATTCCGGGGGCAGCGTGACGACCGGCTCCATCTCTCCGGCCGTGCGCAATGCCGCCTGGCAGGCGAAGCAGCAGTTGTTTGCCGCGGTCGCCCCCAAATTTGGCACCACTGCTGACAATCTGGTAGTGCAAAACGGGCGTGTCGTGTTCCGGAACGATGCCTCGAAGTCTTATACCCTGAAGCAACTCGCCGCCAAACTACCCACGGGCGATATCTCTGCGCGCGCAACCCGGGTTCCCGAGTACTCCAAAGAACGCCTCACCTACGGCGGCGTGGACTATGTCGAACTGTCTGTCGACACCGAGACCGGGCGAATCCATATTGAAAAAGTCTTTGGTGCGCACGACTGCGGGCGCCCCATCAACCCAACTGGCGTTATCAGCCAGATCAACGGCGGCATTCTGCAAGGGATATCCTATGCGCTGTTCGAACAGCGCATTATGGATCGCAATGCGGGTTACATGCTGAACGCAAACCTGGAGAACTACAAGATCCTGGGCGCGCGCGAAGTGCCGGAGATCGAGATAGCTCTGGTCGAAAACTACATAGCGCAAAGCTCCACCGATGCTGCCGGAATTGGTGAATCCGCTGGGATCATCACCCTGGCTGCCGCGATCGGAAATGCTTTCTACAATGCGACCGGAGTGCGTATGCGCAAACTACCGATGACCCCCGCGAACGTACTCACTGCGCTGGGCAAAACGCAGCAAGAGGAGGAAGCATGAACAAGTTCGCTTTCGTCGACACCAGGACCGTGGATGAAGCGCTCAGTCAGCTCGGCGACGGCGCCATGATCAAGGCCGGTGGCATCGATCTGCTGGACCTGATGAAGGAAGACATTGTTTCCCCCTCCAAGCTGGTCAACATTCGCAACATCGACAGTCTGCGCGGCATCACGCCGGCTCAGGATGGCTTGCACCTCGGTCCCTTGTCCACCTTGAGCGAGATCGCGGCTCATCCGGAAATCCAGCAACGGTATGCGGCGTTGGCAGACGCCGCCGGTCACGCGGCCACACCGCAGGTCCGCAACATGGCAACCCTCGGCGGCAATATCATGCAGCGGCCGCGCTGTTGGTACTTCCGCTCCAGCGACTTCGATTGTAAGAAGAAGGGCAATACCA
The DNA here is from genome assembly GCA_963838445.1 of uncultured Acidobacteriaceae bacterium. Taxonomy (GTDB): domain Bacteria; phylum Acidobacteriota; class Terriglobia; order Terriglobales; family Acidobacteriaceae; genus PALSA-350. The sequence goes on along the minus strand of CAWIRT010000050.1, from coordinate 81,165 downwards.
GCGATGCTTGTCACGCCCACACTGGAGAGAATCAATACCACGCCGTCATGAACAACGGCACCTGCGCGATGGTGCACCCTTCCTCAACCGCCGTACCGCTGCTGGCCATGGGTGCGCGAGTGGAACTCACCTCGAAGCGAGGCAAGCGAACGGTGGCCATGAGCGAATTTTACGTGCCCCCGGAAGAGAGCCTGATCAATGAAACGGTAGTGCAATCCGGCGAGCTCGATCACCGGCATCTTCGTGCCTGCGCCCGAGGCCGGTACACGCTCCGCCTACCAGAAGTACGGAGAGAAGGAGAGCTTTGACTGGCCCCTCGCCGATGCGGGTGTAGTGCTGGTGATGGACGGCGCACAATGCCGCAAGGCTGCGATTGTGTTGGGCGTGGCTGCCCCTACTCCTATACGCTCCGCGCCTGCCGAAGCGATCTTGACTGGCAAGACCATCGACGAGGCAACAGCGCGCGCGGCTGCCAAGGCAGCGATGCAGTCTGCCACACCACTCTCGCAGAACGCCTTCAAGACGCAACTATTCCAGACTGCTATTTACAGAACCATTTTGCTGGCGGCGGGACAGATGGACCGCGACCCCAGTTCGATCGGTTAGGATCCGATTGGTTAGGATCCTGGTTGGTTAAAGATAAGATTGCTTAAGGATATTCGAAATGACGACTCCGCTGGTGCAGATCCGTTGCAACGCACTCCGTAGCAAATCCAGCTATGGCGCTTTCGGCGACTTCCATGAAGAATTGGTCGAGCTGATGGGATCGACAACAACCTATTGGTGCCTCAAAACCATGAGCAAGGCCGGCCCCGACGAGCATTATGTTCATCGCTCAATTTGTCTGGAAGGGCGCTCCTGCTGGGAAAGCTGCGAGCAGTAAACCGTTAGAGGATAGAATGCGACCACCGCAAAGGTCATGGGCCCTGGCGCTCATTCTACTAAGCGGGTCCCTCACAGCCGCCTCACAATCCCTCGGCGCCCGGCTGACGCCGGTTTCAAAAACAAACCTCTGCGTTACCGAAGGCGAGATTGAAGAGCTGCCCGGGCAACGTTTGTCCGTCACGGTGCCGAAGATGCGGGCCTATGTCAATGCACATACAGAACCTGTGGCCGAGGTAAGATTCACGTACCCGGGGGTCCACAGGAAACGAATCACCGCTTGCCTCTGGTGAAATGCGGCGGCAATTTGGCCTCAAGCTGCGCGCCCAGGATGCATGCAACCTGGTGTATGCGATGTGGCGCATCGAGCCGGAATCGAAGATAGTCGTTTCCGTGAAAAGCAACCCTGGGGAGCACACCAGCGCGCAATGTAGCAATCACGGATACCAAAACATCAAGCCGCGCCGCAGTTCGCCGGCCCCCGCACTCCGTTCCGGTGATACTCATACTCTCCGCGCGGAAATGAATGGAGCGGAGATGAAGGTCTTTGCCGATAACTTGCTGGTGTGGGAAGGCTCTGTTGGCGAGGACGCGCTCAGCTTCGACGGGCCGGTTGGCATGCGATCCGATAACGCCCGGCTGCAGATTAATTTTGCGGCTGGAAAGCCTGATCGGACAACCATTTTCATCCGGTTGCCGCGCTCCGGAATCCGAGTAAGTGCCTCATAATAAGGCGTTCTTCGGCTTTAATAAAGCTGCACGACAACACCCGGCGCCCCCTTCGCATCTATGCTGCTTAGATCGCACGAGCACGAAAGGATGACGCGAATGAACACTTTTTATCGTCTGGCGACATCGAGCACCCTACTTCTATTGTTGAGTTCTCCGGCCGTAATGCACGCTCAATACGCCCCGCAACAAGCTCCGCCGCCAGGATACGGCCAGCACGGGGGATGGGATAACGCACCGTCGGAATTCAACGACGCTCAACGGCGGGGCTTTCAGGACGGCATGGTGGGGGCCCGCAAAGATTATGAGAACCATCGTCAGCCTAACGTGAATAATCGCGACGAATATCGCCATCCAAATGTTCCCCATGAACTTCGTCACGATTATCGGGAAGGTTTTCAACGCGGCTACGATGTCGGCGTTCGCCACATGATGGAGGGCGGACAAGATCGCCGCTAAGTTTTACTCCAACCTAAAAAGGCCTGGGCTGCAAATCAGCTCAGGCCTTTTATACGTTACATTGGCGGCTACGATCTCACAGCTGATGTCTTTCCAGCTGCCTATCGACTGACAGAATTCGCCGCTAGAGCGCTTGCCAGTGCCTCCGCGATAATCTTGTCCTCTCCGGGTTTCAGGTCTATGGCAGTCATTTCGATCGTACTAGAACCCTCGGTTAAGACGATCGACGGTTTCATCCTGCTGAGCTGCTCCGTAATATCGTGAGGCGTAGCGGAGAAGCGGGCCGGATCCAGGTGTATCTGCAGCGCCGGAAAGTGATTTGCAATCTCCGGCACGTCTCGTGTCACTGTCACTCCAGCAATCTTTGATACTTTAGTCGATATCGTATCCAGTTGCCGCCACTGCTCCTTGTCTAAAGCTCCCTGGTCTTCCGCCAAATAAAGTTCCAGCGCCTTGACCACACCCACTATCTCTTCCTTGCCCACCTTGGTAGGTCGCCCCATGGTGTCCTCGTTCGGACTCATGTTCAGCAAGGCATGATGGACTATCTCCTGGCGTCCAATCAGCAGACCTGTACATTGTGGACCTCTGATTGCCTTGCCACCGCTGACTGCGATCAAATCGAACCCTATGTTGGCGTAGTCCGAAAGACGGGATTTCGGCGGTATATCCGCGGCCGCATCAAGAAATGCCGGCAAGTTTGCCGCATGCGCAAGTTTTACCCAATCCTCCCGTTTTATCCGCCCATCCGGATCACTTAGATTCAAGAAGTGCATGGCTGCGGTTCGTTCGTTAATCGCTCTATGGACGTCATCGACCGTCTCAACTTCGATAAGTTTTGCTCCGGTCGTTCGGATCTGATGATCCCACCCGCTGCGATGTGAACGCTGGATGATCACCTCTGATTTCATCCCGGTTAAATCCGGGATCTGTCTGATATAGGTCTCATTGCTCCCAGTAAGAATTCCTGAGTATCCATTTTGGATTGCCGATGCGGCCCCTGAAGTGACAATCGCTCCATATCCGGCCGGCAACTTCAGCATGTCTGAAATTCGTCTCCCGGCCGCGGCTTCCAAGTCCATGATGACGACGAAATGCTCAGATGCCAGATCCATGACCGCTTTTACTTCCGGACGGATTAACGAACCGCCTAGAACCGTCTCTGTTCCCTGGCCATTGATTACGGTCGTTAAGCCAAGTTCCTCATATACATTCCCACTTTCCCCCAGCCCTGTTATCTTCCCCGACCAGGCACCTTGCTTACTTGCTGCACCGCTTGCTGCAAATAGTCTGGAGCCGCCAAATACTGATCCGGCCAGAAATCCCAAACCACCCAAGAATCCTCGGCGATTCATGTCGCCCAAGCCAAATTTCCGCATTGCGTTTTCTCCTCATCTCAGTGATGCGTGTTCAACTTATCGAGGGCGCGCTTTAAATCTTCAAGCTTCTGCCCTGCTTCACCCAGCTTGCCCTCCGCTGTCAAACGCTGGTAGTCGGCAAGATCCTTGGCGGCTTCAGAGATGGTTGGGTTGAGGTCTGCCGTGGATGGGGAGGGAGCAGAAGTCGAGGTCTGCGCAGCACGCTGCGGCTCTGCTGCCGTAAGGGAAGAACCCCCGCCCCCGAAAAGTGCAGCTAACGCTGCCTCAAACGTCGATCCATACGCCAGCCGGTCCTGCAGCGCGAGCACCACCAGGCGCAACTCCGGCATTGGGCTTCGCTCCGCCTGCAGGTAAATCGGTTCGGCGTACAAAAGTGCGCGCCCGGTAGGAATCACCAGTAAAGTTCCGCGCCGCACGTGCGAGCCCTGCTGATTCCACAATGTCAATTGTCCGGAAAGTTGCGCATTTTGATCGATGCGCGCCTCGATCTGCAGCGGCCCATCGACCAGCTTGTTCTTGGGGAAGTTATAGACCACCGAAGTCCCGTAGTGTGCGCCGTCACTGCGGCCGCCAATCCAGCCAATCAGATTGTTACGATTTGCCGGAGTGAAGGGCAGAATCTCGACAAACTCCATGCCGGTTTCGTCCGGCAGTTTCATCAGCACGAAATTAGGCTGCATCGCCTGCGTGGTTTGTCCGCCCCCTTCACTCATGCCGACTTCAGTCGCGACTGTCCACAGATCCTCGCGGTTGTAGAACACCTCAGGATTGGTCATGTGAAACAGGCCGTAGACTTCTCCCTGCAACTTGAGCAACAACTCGGGGTAGCGCATGTGTTTGCGCAGCCCCGGCGGCATGGCTGCCGCATCTTTGAACAGGCTGGGAAAAATGCGCCGATAGGCCGCGATGATCGGATCCTGGTCGTCAAAAACATAAAAAGTAGTCGAGCCATCGTAGGCGTCGATGACTACTTTTACGCTGTTGCGCATGTAATTGATGAGATCGTCGCCCAGACGATAATGGCTGGAATACGGATACTGGTCCGAGGTGGTGAATGCGTCCATGACCCATGACAGCCTGCCATCGTCACCCACCACGATGTAAGGATCCGGATCAAAGGTTAGAAACGGCGCCAGGGTCGCTGCACGTTCGCGCACATTGCGGCGCATCAGCAGCCGGCTTTGCGCATTCACATCATCGCTGAAAGGTAATTTTCCCAGATCGCCACGGTCGATCGCGAGCATAATACGGCGCAGGAAGCCGCCCACCGCAATGCCGCTGTCGCCTTGATACGAGGTAAGATTGTTGCTCTGGCCCTGGGGATAATTAAATTCCTGCTGGCGCGTCTTGACGTAAACGTCGGTGTTCGTCAGCTCGCCAAAATAGATCTCCGGCCGGGTTACATTCAGACCGGGAACGGTGCTCTGCACCGGCATATTACTTAGATATAGAGTCGGCAGCCCTTCCGTGGTGAACCCATTCACGGGGTTCATCGTTATACCGTAGCCATGGGTGTAAATCAGCTTTTCGTTAATCCAGTTCCGGCTGCTTTCGGGCAGCTTCTCCACATTCAGTTCGCGGGCAGCGAGCATCACCTGGCGCAGGTCTCCGTCGATTTGATAGCGATCGATGTCGATATCGGGAAAGTCATAGTAGGTGCGGATTTCCTGAATCTGACGCAGAGTGTCCTGGAGTGCCTGCCAATCCCACAACCGGATGTTTTGCAAAGTGGGTTGATTATTTGCCGGATCTGCCGCACCCACGGTCGTCTCCGCGGGAAACTCGCGCTGCGAGAAACGGTCTAATCCGTATGCCTGGCGCGTCATAAGAATGTTGTGGGCAATGTAGGGTTGCTCGCGCACCAATTCATTCGGTTTGACGATAAAGCTGCTCATCCACCAGCCCGCAATGCGAACGCCGGCAAAACATAGCGCCGCAGGCAGAATCGCCGCTATCAACCAGCGTCCCCGCGCCACCGTCATCGCGTTTGCTGCGGCAGCCACCGCGCCCGCAACCAGCGCGATGCATACCAGCAGAAGACCGCCGAGCGTGATGTGGGCGTCGGTGTAAGTAACGCCCCCGAAAACCGTATGATCGTCGAACAAAAGATCGAACCGGCCGAGATACACGCGTATCGCCAGGATCAGCAGAAGGAAGGAAAAGGTAATGGAAAGCCCGCGCCACGGAATCGTGAGATAGCTGCGGCGGCCGGCAAACGCACCCATTCCGCCGGTAATGAGAATGAAGAAAATGGCCAGGAAGCAGGTAATGATAGCCAGCGTAAGCAGCCACCCGGAGATCAGCTGCCAGGCCGGCAGGGTAAAGAGAAAGAAGTTCAGCGGCTTGCCAAAAATCGGGTCAACCACGCTACCCATGGCGGCGGGCGCGTACCAAAAAGCTGCGAAGGTTGGCCATTCCGCCATCATGCCGGCGCCAGTCACCAGGGCAATAACGACCGATCCGCCGAACGCGATCAGGCGCATCACAGGGTCAACCGGGAGCTTTAATGGCTGTCCGCCGACGAAGATGGTGTGACTGCTGGGCAAATCGGGCAGATGCGTACGCTTCAAAGCGGCAAACGATCCGTAGAGGATACAAAACGTAGCTACGGTAAAAACAGTGAAAATGATCCACTGAAGAGCCAGGCTCTTGGAGAAGACGTTTCCGTAACCGAGTGACCTGAACCACAGCAGGTCAACAAAATAAGACAGCGCGGTGCGGCTACAGAAGACGATCACGGCGATGGCCGCGACTATGAGAAAAAAGCGCCCGCGCCGCCGGGGCGGGTTTTTCAGCGGCCAGTCAATCGATGTGGGCATTGCTAACCTTTATTCTACAGCCACGCAGCAGAGGCTTCCATGAGGGTGAGGGACGGCCTCAGCCAGTACGTACGGAAATAAGAGAGACGGGCTTCATAGCCTTGCGTGAAAACCTGCAGAAAAGCGGGGAATGGTTTTGAGGACAAGAAAGCTGCCTCCGGCACCAGAGCCACGAGGCCCGGAGGGCCGCCCGCTAAACGTAGCCCAGCCCAGAAGGGCCGGATTGGCATCCATCATGATGGTCGCCTGCCCCGGCGTGCCGTGGGAGCGCTGAGGCGCGGCACCCCAACGGCAGCGCATCGTAGGCATAATGCAAACCTGCCGAACGACTCCTTCCCGGGCCACCCTCCATCGCCTGTTTCGCAAAACCCGGTTGGACCGCATTTCCGAACTCAGTCCCGCAGGCAACGACTATCCCGGCAATATAGGCAAGCACGCTGGAACGCAAAAAGTAACTTTCGCGATGGCACACGAAACTTCCCTGACACCCCGTACCGGAATATTATGGGCGTCGTACTCATCGGAGAACCCCATGGCTCCTAAAAAATCGGCCCTTGCGCTTGTCTTCCCAGCAGCGCGTTGTCCTCCCGGGCAGTGAGAAATCACCTCTACCAACGGCAACCGGCGAGAAACCGGCTTCCCCGGCCAGCGTCATCACCGTTTCTGTGATCGTCAAGCGGAAAAGCCCACTCAACACCAACCGGCTGGGGAAAGACCGCCTCACCCGCGCGCAATATCGCCAAAAGCACGCCGCTGATCCGGCCGCGATCAAACTAGTGCGCGCCTTTGCCAAAGAGTTCGGCCTCACTGTCGGGAAAGACACGCCAAAACCGGAGCGGCGCACGATCAAACTCACCGGCACGGTCGCTGCCATGCAAAAAGCGTTTGATGTCAGCCTCGCGCAGAAGACGCTCGACGGCAACACCTATCGTGTCCGTGAAGGCAGCATCCGCGTACCCGCTGAACTGGCCGACGCGGTGGACGCGGTTTTGGGACTCGATAATCGCCCCCAGGCGCAGCCCCACTTCCGCGTCCTGGGTTCCTCAATCAACACCAAGACGGCCGGAACACAAGGCTTCGCCCGCGCTCATGCCGCCGCAGCCAATACCTCCTACACTCCGGTCCAGGTAGCGCAGCTCTACCAGTTTCCCCCCGGGGCAAGTGCCGCTGCGCAGACCATCGGCATCATCGAACTAGGCGGCGGCTACCGCGCCGCGGATCTCACTGCCTACTTCAAAGCCCTGGGCCAAAAAGCACCCCAGGTAACCGCGGTCTCGGTCGACAATGGCAAGAATTCCCCCAGCACCGCGAGCGGTGCGGACGGCGAGGTCATGCTCGATATTGAAGTCTCGGCGGCCGTTGCTCCAGGGGCGAAGATCGTGGTCTACTTCGCGCCCAACACCGACCAGGGTTTTATCGATGCCATCGGCACTGCTGTGCATGACACGACGAATAACCCGAGTGTCATTTCGATCAGCTGGGGTGGACCGGAGTCCACCTGGACCGCGCAAGCCTTGAATGCCCTCGACGCCGCCTGCCAGTCCGCGGCCGCGCTCGGCATCACCATAACCGTTGCCGCGGGCGACAATGGCTCGACCGACGGAGCTACGGGCAATAACGTCGACTTCCCTGCCTCCAGCCCGCACGTCCTTGCCTGTGGCGGAACCACGCTTGTCGGCAGCGGCAGCACTATCACCTCCGAGGTGGTGTGGAACGAGCAGGCAAGCAGCGAGGGTGCTACCGGCGGCGGAGTGAGCACTGTATTTGCCCTTCCTTCCTGGCAGGCGAACGCGAATGTGCCCGCGCCTTCCGCAAGTACTGGCGGCCGAGGCGTTCCGGATGTCTGCGGCGATGCCGATCCCGTCACCGGCTATCAGGTTCGCGTCGATGGGCAAAACCTGGTCATCGGTGGCACCAGCGCCGTTGCCCCCCTCTGGGCCGGCCTCATCGCACTGAACAATCAACAGAATGGAAAGAGCGCCGGATTCATACAGCCCCAGATTTATGCCGCGAAAGCTGCCTATGCGTTCAACGACATCGTCTCAGGAAACAACGGAGCCTTTTCTGCCGGGCCTGGTTGGGATCCGTGTACGGGCCTTGGTTCTCCCAACGGCACCAAGCTCATCGCGCTCCTGGCTGCTTCCACCGCGACCAAGAAAAAAGGCGGAAAGAAGAAGCCGGTCCGCATGCGCCCAGCCAAAAAGAAGAAGGCTCGAAGAGTAAGAGCAAAATAGCCGCGTTGGCATAAAGGGAAACCGCAAATCCTCAAGTCCGAGGGTTTCTCCGTGAAGCAAACCCCGGGTGCCCCACATCACCGATTTCCTGTGGAACTTAGTGGGTTCGGTGCACATCATGCGCCTTTCCTTAAAGAAAGGCGCACACGCGGCCTTGTCTAGCATTGCGTGCAGGAAATTCGGGGCATCTCGCTGGTTTTTCGCGAGATGTGGGATACCACGGCACTATCTTCGCGACTCTTTTCATTACCCATTGTCTAACTCGTAACTACAACTTTGGCGTAAAGTCCCAGATCGATACATCCTTCACTTGTTACACCCTCCGGTTTAGCATCGAGACGGGCTAGACCATGGGAAAACTGGGATGGAGTCTGATCGTTGGGGCGACAGCACTTCTCGCCGGTTGCAGCTCAGGCAGCAACGGTACAGGCGGCGCAAGCACCGGCAGCAGCGGCACCACCCCGAACCAACCCAGTAGCCTCACAGTCACCACGACCTCGCTTCCTGGCGGAACCGTAGGCGCCGCATATAGCAGTGCAGTGGCAGCGTCTGGAGGCAGTACACCTTACACTTATAGCGCCACCAGCCTTCCTGGGGGCTTGTCGATCAATAGTGCCACCGGGGCGATCACGGGTAACCCGGCACAAAACTCGATAGGCACATCGTCAGCAACCATTAAAGTGACGGATTCAACCCAGCCCTCATCCCAGTCGGCCACTTCCACCCTTAGCATCAAGATCAGCCCCGCCCCCCTTGCAGTGACGACCACCTCTTTACCCGGGGGGACCGTCGCATCGCCGTATCCATCGACCACGCTCCAGGCCTCTGGTGGTGTCCCACCCTACACCTGGGCCCTGGGTGCCGGCAGCAACTTGCCCGCCGGCTTGAGTCTGTCGACCGGAGGAACCATCTCCGGAACACCGGCCGCAGCATCCAGTAGCTCCTTAACCTTCGTGGTGACCGATTCCTTCACCACTCCGGAAACAGCCAAGGCCATGCTCACGCTCACCATTGCGGCTGGATCCGCGGCTGGATCCACCCTGAACCTGACCACCACTACGCTGGCCGACGCTACCCTGAACACCGCGTATTCGGCCATGCTGACAGCCGCCGGCGGGGTTGCCCCCTATACATTCACCCTGGCAAACGGCACTTCCTTGCCCGCGGGACTAACACTCTCCAACGCAGGCGCAATCAGCGGAACGCCCACCAAAGCCGGAAGCACCACCTTCTCCGTAGATGTGACGGATTCCAGTACGCCCGCGCTTTCTCAAACCGGCAACCTGAGCCTCACCGTGGACACGTCAGCCGGGCCGGCATGTGGCAACATGAGCACCGGCAACGGAGCCAGTCTCAACGGCTATGTACCGTTCCCATCCTCCAATGCCTGGAACACCAACATTGCCTCCTCCCCCATCGATCCCAACTCCGCAACCATCATCGGGGCGCTTACCGGCAGCCATTTGCATCCGGACTTCTCCAACGTGGTCGACGGGAACTACGGCATACCCTACGTCGTCGTGGACTCCAATGCCACTCCAGGAGTCGCGGTGACCATGACTACCTATCAGAGTGAAAGTGACATCACCCTCTACCCCGTCCCCATCACCGCTCCCATCGAAGGCTTCCCTGCGGACTGCACCACCACCGGAGACAATCACCTCATCGTGATCGACAAAACCCGGTGCTGGATTTATGAGACCTGGCAAACCCAGCGCTGCAACGGCGCCTGGAACGCGGCCAACGGAGCCATATGGGACCTGACCAGCACCGAGCACCGTCCTTATGGATGGACCTCAGCGGATGCGGCCGGGCCTGCCCATCTTTCCCGGGCTGGTGCGCTACGACGAGGTGGCTGCGGGAGCCATCAATCACGCCTTCCGCATGACGGTGGCGCAGACCAAAAGCGATGCCAATGGCGGATATTTTGTGGCCCCGGCGACCCACGCAGCGGGAAACAATTCCGGCACCGACAACATCATGGGCATGCGCCTGCGGCTCAAGGCCAGCTTCGACATCTCCACCTTCAGCGCTGCCAATCAAGTGATCCTCACCGCTATGAAGAATTACGGCATGATTGTCGCGGATAACGGCAGCAACATGTACTTCCAGGGAGCCCCGGATGCACGCTGGGACGACAACGACCTGAACGCGCTGAAAGCAATCGATGCCTCGCAATTCGACGTGGTGCAAATGGGAACAGCCTACGATGGGGCCACGGCTCCCACCGGAGCTGTGCCGACCATCAGCAGTTTCACTGCCTCGCAAACCACAGTATCCGCGGGAACCCCGGTGACTTTGAACTGGACCGTAAGCAATGATTCCTACGACTACATTGACGTCGTGGGTCCGGTGCGCGGAGGCACGCAAACAGTGACCCCAACCGCCACCACCATCTACACCCTGAACGCAACCAACCAGTATGGACGTTCGACCAAGTCGGTTACGGTAAACGTTCAGTAGCCGGCGGTAACGTTTGCGTCCATGTTTGACCGCAGTTCCTGCCTACAGCGGAGTAGAAACAGCGCCTAAAGTTGCGCGAGAAATAACGAAAGTTCCCTGAACGATTTCTGCTTCCCTGCCGATAGTGGTTTTATCTTTGTCCGTCCAGAGAGTCAGCTGGATTCTGAAAAGAGGCCACCGTGTCCATACATGCGCTTTCGTCCGCCTCGGTCTTAGATACCCCGCTGGCAACTGGTTTGATCGCCAGCACCAATCAGGCCACATCCTCCAGCCCCGCCCTTGTGAATGCGCCGTCCGCTCCCATTAGCAGCACTTCCAGCAACACACCGGATCTCCTTACCCAGGACATGATCAATTTGCTCAAGGCCCTGGCCTATGGAGACGTCACTGGGGCAAAAAGTGAGCTGGCAAAATTCAAAGCGGATTTGAAGGCTCAGGCCGCCAGCCCGTCCTTGAACAACCTGGCCAAAGACGTGACTTCGCTCTTCAAGGATCTGGCTGCCGGAACTAGCTCCGCAGCAAAGACAGACCTCGCCCGGTTGAGGGTGGATTTACAGACGCAGGACTCCGCGGCGGCTGCTCCCACCCATGCCGTCAGCCCGCTCGAAAACCTGGTCGCCAAAATCTCCGCCTCGCTCAATGCGGGCGCCGTACCCAGCGCTCTGCAGGATCTCGCCGGTTATTTGGTACAAAACGGACAAGCGACTGGCAGTCTCATCAACACCTCCGCTTAGGGCCCAACCGACTCGGCTTGAGCCGTGCCGCACTAGGCTGGGCCTGATGATGGCTTTAGAGGGTGCGTGAGAACCCCTGCTATTCCCTTCTCAACGCCTGCATTGGATCCACCGCAGCAGCGCGGCGAGCGGGGAGCAAACATGCCGCGGCTCCCATCGCAACCAACACGCACACAGCGCTGGTAGCGATGGCGGAGTTATACGGGCTTACCTGAAACAATAAACTGCCCACCACCCGCGCAGACGCAAAGGCCACCGCGACCCCGGCAACCGCCCCCGCCAACACCGGCGTCAGACCATCATGCAGCACCAGGCGATAAATATTTTGCCGTTGTGCGCCCAGCGCCAGCCGTAAACCGATCTCCCGCTGCCGCTGGACCACGGAATACGTCACCACCCCATAAACCCCCAGCCCTGCCAACAGCAAGGCACTGATGGCAAACAACAGGAGCAACTGCATCTCGAAGCGCCGATTCGCCACCGAGTCCGCGACCACACCGCCAAGCATGCGCACTACGGGGACAGGCACTTCAGGGTCGACGCTCCAGATGGCCTTGCGTATCGTATCCGCCATCTCCGCCGGATCCTGACGCGTGCGCACCAACAGCCCTGCCGTTGAATCGTTGCGATACCAGTACGGCATGTACACCATCATCGGGTCCGGAGTCGCCAATGAAACCGTCCGGGCGTTTCCCACTACCCCGATAACGGTAAATGGCTTCTCATGGAGACCGGCGCGGCCAAATTGCTGGCCGATGGGATTCTTACCAGGCCAGAGTGTTCTGGCCGTAAGTTCTGAAAGGATCGCGTACTGTTTGCCCTCATCGCTCGAACTCAACAGGCGGCCGGCGATCAGGGGTAGGTGAAGGGTCTCAAAATATCCTGGACTGACCCAGCGAAAGTGCTCGCTGGGCACCTGCATCACAGCTCTCGAATCGCCCGGGACACGGATCATATCGATCCAGGTATCACCCGACAGCGGCAACATATTGACCGCCGCTGCATGCTCAACGCCCGGAAGCCGCGACAATCGATCCAGCACCTGTTTATAAAAAGCAGTCCGGGCTCCCAATTCTGAATAAGATTTGCTGGGCAGATCGATCCTTGCGGTTGCTACGCGGGCGGCCTCAAAGCCCCGGTCCACGTGCAGCAAGCGCATCAGACTGGTGGTTAACAGTCCGGTCATCAACACCAGGCCCACGCTGACCGCAACTTCCACGGCAACCAGCAGTCTCCGTAACCGCTTACTGCTCCGCGACTCGCTCGCCAGCCGCGACTCGCTCTGCAATACCTCTTGTGGAGGAGTGCGCGCGCTCATCCATGCCGGCGCTGCGCCTGCCAGCAGCGTTGCCAGCACGGCAAGCAGAAGGGCGCACCCCGCCCCTGCCCAGTCCAGATGCAGGGATCCGCGGAAATCCAGCGCCCGGGGAAGGTAGCGCTGCATAACCGGCATCGTCATCGTCGCCAGCAAAATCCCCAGCGCACCACCGAGGGCGGCAAGCACTATCGTTTCCCGCAGTGCCAGGCGCAGCATTTCGCCGCGGCTTGCTCCCAGGGCGGCCGCCACCGCCATCGATTGCCGACGTCCTACCGCTCGCGCCAGCAGAAGATTGGTGATGTTGACGCAGCCCACCAGCAGCAGTCCCGCCACCGCCGCGAGCAATATCAGAAGTGGCTTTTGATTGTTGCCCACCAACTCTTCCTGGAACGGCGTCAATGTCGCGGAAAGAGTGGCTTTTTCCTCCGCCGACAGGCTACCCATAATCGTATGTTCCAGCGCATTGATTTCGGCGCTCGCCTGGGAAACTGAAACTCCGGGCTTCAGCCGAGCCAATCCGAAATAATCGAAGTCGCCCATCGCTTCCTGCAACCGGTCATTGGAAAGACCCATCGGCAGCAGTGCTTCGACCGGCCGCGATTCATTGCTATCCTGACCGGCTAGCACTTGTATGCGGGGCAAATGGAACGAGGACGGCATCACCCCAACCACGGTATAGGGGAACCCGTTGAGAGTGATGGTTTTTCCCAGGATCCCCGGATCACTCTGGAACTGATTCCGCCAAAGGCTGTTCATCAGCACCACAACATGCTCGTGGCCGGGCTGGTCCTCCTCCGGCGAGAATGGCCGCCCCAGCATCGGCATGGAATCGAGCACAGAAAAGATTCCAGGGGTCGAATTCAATACATCTATTTGCACAGGATGCCCGCCGATCCCCAGCGGCATCGAAGCTTGCTCCATCAACGCCATCGATTGAAAACTCTGGCTGTGCTGTTGCCATACCATGAAATGATTGGCATTCATGGGCAGCGTGGGATAAAGGTCGTGGAACTCCGCCACCTGCTCTTCCATCACCAGCAGTTGCTCCGGGCGGCTATAGGGCAGTGGTTTTAGCAGCACGTCATACACCAGCGTGAAGATCGCGGTCGTCGCGCCAATGCCCAGCGCCAGCGTCAAGACGGCGGTGACGGCAAAGCCGGGCGACTTGCGCAACTGCCGCACGGCATAGCGCAGGTCATCATGAAGTGTCTGCATAGAACCTCCGGCAAGTCTGGAATGCATCTCATCAGTCCAATGCCACGCGATATAAGTGGTTACCGCTGAGAAGCTTATGGGGTTGGTACGGATTACCCTTGAACCCGGTTCCGTCCAAAATTGAAATTCACTGTCCGCAAACGAGCACTCGAAAGCCCGGGAGAGCCGGTATAGTGGAGCGGAGTTGTCAGCGAGACTTCCGCTCCTAACCCTGAGGAGGCGTCCGCCATGGGGATTGAACAGACCGGTAGTCAGGCCGAAGATTCTGCACCTACGCTGGGCGTTGCACCCGGCCTGCCCACCTTAGACCTGAACGGGTTGTCCACAGGCGGCATCATTGGCCCCTATCACCTGCTGCAGCTGATTGGTGAAGGCGGGATGGGCGAGGTCTGGCTGGCGGAGCAGAAGCAGCCGGTGCGGCGCCGTGTGGCCCTCAAGCTGATCAAGGTTGGCATGGACACGCGGGAGGTGGTGGCGCGCTTTGAGTCCGAGCGCCAGGCGCTGGCGCTCATGGACCACCCCGCCATCGCCAAGGTGTTCGATGCCGGGTCCACTCCCGAGGGGCGCCCCTACTTCGTGATGGAGTACGTGTCCGGCCTCCCCATTACCGAGTATTGCGACCAGCACAAACTGACCCTGCAGCAACGCATGGAATTGTTCATCCTGGTGTGCGAGGGGGTGCAGCATGCGCACCAGAAGGCGATCATTCACCGCGATCTCAAGCCCTCAAACATCCTGGTTACGGAAGTGGATGGCAAACCGGTGCCGCGCATTATCGACTTCGGTGTGGCCAAGGCGACCTCGCAGCAACTGAACGTCGCAACCATGTTCACACGTGCCGGCTCGGTGGTCGGGACGCCGAGCTATATGAGCCCGGAACAGGCCCGTTCTGGCGGCGAAGACATCGATACGCGCAGCGATGTGTATTCCCTGGGAGTAGTCCTCTACGAGCTGTTGGTAGGCGCGTTACCGCTGGATTTTAAAAAGCTGGACTACGATGAAGTACTGCGCCGGCTGCGCGAGCAGGACACGCCGCGACCCAGCACCCGGCTGCGCACGCTCGGCGCCGATTCCGCCGCCACCGCACAGAATCGGGGCGCGGACCTTCCCACCCTCACCCGGCAACTGCAAGGTGATGCGGATGCGATTGTGCTCAAGGCCCTTGAAAAGGACCGGCAGCGGCGTTATGCATCCCCTTCCGAATTAGCCGCTGATATTGGACGTTATTTGCGTCATGAGCCAGTGATTGCGCACGCGCCAAGCGCAGCCTATCGGGCGCAGAAGTACATTCGGCGGCACCGCCTGGGTGTTGGGCTGGCGGCGGCGGCAGTGCTGCTGCTGGTGGGCTTCGCCATCGCGCAGGCCATTGAACTCCGCAATATCAGGCGCGAACGCGATCGCGCGGACCGCATCACCGACTTCATGACCAACATGTTCAAGGTTTCCGACCCCAGCCAGGCACGGGGCAATGACATCCGGGTCCGGGAGGTCCTGGATAAGGCTTCCACGCAAATTGTGACCGGCCTCGCCAAAGAGCCGGAAGACCAAGCGCGGCTGATGCAGACAATGGGTGACGTTTACAAGAACCTTGGGCTCTTTCCCCAGGCCGAGTCACTCACCCGCCGCGCCCTCGCGATTCGCACTCAGAGACTCGGCGAAGACAACCAGGACACCTTGAAGTCCATGCACAGCCTCGTCGGCATCCTTGAAGAAGAAAGTCACTACCCTGAAGCAGAGAAGCTGGCGCGCAAGGTGGTGGATATGCGCAAGCGCAAGCTTGGTCCGGAAGATCGCAGCACCATTCAGACGATGCAGCAACTGGCCACCATTCTCGCCGATGAAGGCCGCTATAACGACGCCGAGGAACTGAATCGCGACGTGCTCGCCATCGCCCGCCGCAAGTTCGGGCCAAAGGATGCGGCGACCATCGATGCCGCAAACAACCTGGCCATCGATCTTGCCTACCAGGGCAAATTCCCTGATGCGGAAGCTCAGTTTCGCCAAGTCTTTCAGATGGACCGGGACAGCGTCGGTCCGGACAATCCGAAGACTCTGGGCGCCGAAGGCAATTTAGGGGCGATTCTCCTGCAGGAGGAGAACTATGGCGAGGCGGAAAAAATACTTAGAGAGCTCCTCGACGAGGAGCGCCGCGTGCTCGGACCAGACCATCCGACAACGCTGCTCACCATGGGAAATCTCGGCCTCGTGCTGGCCGATCTCGAACGGTACGGCGATTCAGAGAAACTGTTTCGCGACACACTCGAAATCAAACGGAGAAAGCTGGGTGCGGAGCATCGTTCCACCCTGGTAACCGCCGGCAACCTGGCCGATGTTCTCAGCCGCGAAGCCAAGTATTCCGAAGCGGAACCACTCATCCGGCAGACCCTGGAAATAGAACGGCGAACCTTGGGCAATGAGCATTCCGACACCATGAACAGCATGGAAGTTTTAGGCCAGGTGTTGACGGCGGAGGGCCAATATCCGGAAGCGGACAGGATCCTTCGCGATTCCTACGACACACGGATTCGTGTCCTCGGACGGGATCATCATGACACTGCCGAGTCGGCTTATGATCTGGGAACGCTCTACGCCGCGGAAGGGAAAAAAGAGGAGGCCATCGCGATGCTCACCAGCGCCGTTGACCACGGGCTGCTACCCAAGAAGGATCTCGATATGGCCACAGATCCACTGCTCAAATCACTCAAGAAGGATCCTGCATTCGAAGCGTTGGTGGCAGACGCGCGCCGGCATGCTGGATCCGCTCACAATTAGAATAACTGTGGTTGGACTTTCCATGAACTGAGGTCTGGGTATGTGCCGGAATATCAAGATGCTGTTTAATTTCGATCCTCCCGTGACGGAGGAAGAAGTTCGCGCCGCCTCACTCCAGTACGTCAGAAAAATCAGCGGTTTTAACAAGCCCTCAAAGGCAAACGAACCCGCCTTTCTGGCGGCGGTCGATGAGGTCGCCGCTGTCTCGACCCGCCTTCTACGGTCGCTTGAAACCAATGCGGCCCCAAGGAGTCGAGAAGAAGAGGCCGCAAAGGCAAAGGCGCGCTCCGCAATGAGGTTTCCCGCTTAACAGCCTGCGGAAAAACCCTAATGCTTTGAAGGGACGGCCCTCAGGCCGTTCATACATTGAAAAAAGCGATGGGCTAAGGAGTCTGCGTGAGAACCCCGTTTCCAGGTTGAGTCCCGCAGGGACGGTTGAGAGTAGCCCAGGACGCTAGTCCTGGGTTGGAGTAGCAATTGGTTGCTCCTGAGACACTCGGATCGTATGCTGGTCAACAGAAAATCGTCTCCCCATAGATCCAGCGGCGTTTCGGTAAGGAGCCTGCGAATGGTTAGAGTATGTTATTGTGCCCGTGGACTGCGAGTGCATTCCGTTCTGGCTCTGATCCTGGCAGCTCTTTCCCTGGCTACCATGGGCATCGCCCAAACTCTGAAGGTGCAGAATCCAGGCACCGGTTCGATCTCACTGGACAAAGGCTGGCGGCTTCATTTGGGCGACGACCAGCAGTGGGCCGATCCGGCGCTGGATGATTCGAATTGGGAGCCCATCCGCGCCGATCAACCATGGGGACAGCAGAGCCATCCCAGCTACACCGGCTTCGCATGGTACCGCCTGCGAATCGACATCGAGGATGCAAATCCGGCGGGGTCAAAGAATCTTGCGCTGCTGATTCCACCGGTGCAGGACGCTTACGAAATCTATTGGAACGGGCAGAAGATGGGCACCTATGGCAGCCTGCCACCGCATGCCGATTGGTGGATATTCGGCCATCAGGCTGTCTATCCGTTACCAGGGACAAGCGGAGTCTTGGCTCTCCGGGTGTGGAAAGCGCCGCTTTCGTCCGTCGATGTAGCCGAGTCTGGCGGATTGACGGATTCGCCATTATTAGGCGATGCCTCCGTGCTGGCAGCGCGGGCAAAGTCAACTGCGTACGCTGCTGATGAACGACGGCTGCCCAACATGCTGATGGCCGCGGTCACTTTGGTCATTGGGCTCTTAAGTTTCCTGCTGTATCTGCGCGATCGCAAGCAAGGCTTGTACCTCTGGCTCGCAATTTACCTGGTGGCCTCCGGTTTGGCCGGATTGCAGGCGATATCGGTCTTCCGCTTCAGCATGAGCTTCCACACCTATCAGCTGATCACGCAACTGTTAATAAGCTCGCAGGACATTTCCATGTGGCTCATCTTGCTTGCTCTGTTCGGCATGGCGCACGAGCGCCAATGGAGACGCGCAACCGCATGGCTGGTGGCTATCTACCTGGCTGCCCAGTTCACCGATATCGTCGCCATTTTCTTGTGGCAGAAGGGTGGCGTCCTTCCCTGGATAGATGGCATCACAACCGGCATCTACTCCCTCACACCTCTCTATGTCTTCGTAATCATCGGCTTCGGTTTAACCCGCCGGAAACGGCTTTCCCTCTGGCCTCTGATCGTCGTTGTGTGCACCACGGCGCTTCTAAACGTCATCGTGAACCTAGGTGGCCAGGGCATCCGATTTACCCATTGGACGTGGTTCGGCACCATTCAAAGCCTCGGTTTCCACCCCGGCGGCTACTCCTTCAACCTCACCTTTATCTTCAGCACGCTGCTCTTTCTGGCTTTGATTTTCACCATCGCGCGCGAGCAATTTCTGGAGCGCGAGCGCCAGGCCCAGATCGAGCTGGAAGTAAAGTCCGCACGCGAAGTACAACAGATTCTCGTTCCCGAAGAAACCCCGGCGATCCCTGGGCTATCCATTACCAGCGTCTACCGCCCGGCAGAAGAGGTGGGCGGCGATTTCTTCCAGGTGATCGCGATGGATGCTGGTGGTGCCTTGATTGCCGTGGGAGACGTGAGCGGCAAGGGACTGAAAGCGGCCATGACCGTCTCTCTGATCGTCGGCACACTGCGCACGTTAGCCGACTATACCCACAGTCCGGCGGCCATCCTGCTAGGTTTGAACCGGCGGTTGTTGGGACGCACCGACGGCGGCTTCGTCACCTGCTCGATCGCGCGCATCGAGGCAAACGGCGAGACGACCATTGCCAATGCCGGCCATTTGGCCCCGTTTCGAGATGGGGAGGAATTGCCTGTCGCCGGATCGTTGCCGCTCGGGCTGGCGGCGGACGCGGCTTATGACGAGTTGATATTCGCACTCCACGAGGGAGAGACGCTCACCTTCTATACAGATGGCATCCTGGAAGCGCGGAATACGGCCGGCGAGTTGTATGGCTTTGAGCGGCTGGCTGCGCTGGTACAGTCTCATCCCACCATCGAGCGGATGGTGGAGGAGGCCTGCAACTTTGGGCAGCAGGACGATATCACGATCTTCCGCGTGACGCGGCTGGCAGAATCTGCTCCCGCGCACGCTGCCCGGTTGAGCCTGGCCACTCAAATTGCGGGATCGTAGCTGCCGCCGCCTGCATCCTTTATCTTGAACGTTACGACGAATCCATGAGTCAGCTGACCATCTGGTTTGAACGCAGGTTTGACTTTTCGTTTCCTGCGGAATTGCATCCGAATCTTTGCGCGCGGCTGCGTGGTACCCCAGCCAGGCTTGAAGAAGTGCTGAACGGCCGTCCTCACCACATCCTCACCAGGAAACCGCAACAGAAATGGTCCGCGCAGGAACACGCCGGTCACCTGGTTGACCTCGAACCGCTCTGGCTCGTGCGCGTGGAGGACTACGTGGTTGGCAGCCATCAACTCACTCCCACCGACTTGAACAATCGCAAAACGGACGAAGCAAACCACAATGCGCGGCCTTTGCAGCAAATTCTGGTCGAGTTCCGTGCGGCCAGAGAGAAGCTGCTCAAGCGTGTGGACGAATTAGATCCATCCCTCTTTACTCGCGCGATTCCCCACCCTCGTTTGCAGACCCCCATGCGGCTGGTGGACCATCTGTTTTTTGTTGCCGAGCACGACGATCATCATCTGGCGCGTATATGGGAACTGGTCAACACGAACCAGTCGTAGTCCGTTTCGGACGGATGGAGACCGGGCAGATGCGATATCCTATTCTTGCCGCGGAAAATAGTTCAAATAGGAAAACCCGCCGTCGGCTTTTACAAGTTTGGAGTCTTCCATTTTCACTATGCACGCAACTGCCTTGCGCCGAGTGTTCCTGCCCCTTCTGTGCCTTCTTGCCGGCGGCATATTTGCATTGCCCGCAGTAGGTGCAAATGTCCCTCATTCTGCAGCGGCTCCCTTTGCCCTCGGCACCGAGACCCTCCGTCGTCAGCAGCTCTTCTCCCTCGGAAGTGCACGCAGCGGTGATTCACTCAAATCACGTCGATCATTCCGCGGCTGGAGAGTGAACCACGCCTGAACGACTTTTTAAGCGGGATCGCGCGCTCGCCAGCAGCAAAACAAATGCTGCGCATCAGCGACTTCATCGAGCGTTATCCGAAGGATGGCCGGCCCGCCACCGAATCGACCGTCGCTTATCTGGGTTACACCCGCGAATATTTTTTTGCAGCGTTTGTTTGCAAAGACAAGACGCCAGGGCTGATCCGCGCACATATGCTGGCTCGGGATTCTCTCGGAGACGATGATTTTGTCGAGGTGATGCTCGATACTTTTGACGATCAGCGACGAGCCTTCATGTTCGACAGCAATGCGCTTGGGATTCAAAGCGATGGGCTCTATAGCGAGCAGAACGCCGCCGACTACTCGTTCGATACCGTGTGGGACACCTGGGGCAAACGCACGCCATTCGGATATGTGGTGCTGATGCGCATCCCCTTCGCCAGCCTCTATTTCAAGAAGGCTGATCCAGGCCAGCCGCGGACCTGGGGCATCATCCTGCAGCGGAATATTTCTCACGCCAACGAGCAAGCCTTCTGGCCGCAAAACCGCCACGCGATCGCCGGCCGCCTGACCCAGGACATGGCAGCCGAAGGTTTCACCGATATCGAACACGGCCAAAATCTTCAATTTGAACCTTATGTATTGGGTCGCAACCTGCGGCAGATAAACACCATCGACCCCACGAACCCGTACTTCGAAGACAAGCATTTCCAGGGATACAGCGGACTCGATGCAAAGTTCATCCTGCACAACAGCCTGGTTCTCGATACCACCGTCAACCCTGATTTCAGCCAGGTCGGCATCGACAATCCCGCCATCCCCAATCAGCGCTTTCCTCCCTACTTCGCGGAGGTAAGGCCGTTTTTCATTGAAAACAGCAGCTACTTCCAGACTCCCGTCAGCCTGTACTACACCAACAATATCGCTAAGCCCCAGTACGGAGCTCGTCTCACCGGCAAGCTTGGCCCCTGGGCGATGGGCATCCTGGGTGTGGATGACAGAAGCCCCGGACAGGCTGTTCCCCCCGACGATCCTGAATTCAACACCCGCGCACATTTCTACACCGGCCGCGTGAATCGCGACCTGGGCACTCTATCCAATGTCGGCATCATTTATGCCGATCGCGAATATCTGGATTCGTTCAATCGTGCAGGAGGTCTCGATTATCGAGCGCGATTGAAAAATCGCTGGACGCTCACCGGGCAAGCCGTCACCTCAGCCACGCAAAACGTCAGCAACTCCACCCAGGGCGAACAGGAGTGCGAAGTGCTTAGCCTGACGTGCAGCGGCCAGTCCTACTCACAACAGGTGGAGTATTCCAGTCTGCACCACAGCTGGTGGCTCGAGTATGACGACACGTCACCAGGTTTTGTCACCGACACTGGATTCTTTCGCCGTCCCGATGTGCGCGAGCCCAACGGTTCCTACCGGTACACGTTTCGTCCCAGCCACGGGATCATTCTTTCCCACGGGCCCAGTGTTTACGGGGAACGAATCTGGGACCATACCGGGACACCGCTCGATGCTTACATCAATCCGTCCTACAGCGTCTCTTTCAAATATCGAACGTCGGTCTCCGCCTACATCGCTTTAGAACAAGACCGGCTGAGACCCGTCGATTACCCCGCGTTGGCGCAGGATGTCGAATATCAGAGCCACACCAGCGGGCTCAACTTCTACACGTCTCCCGGAGCTTACCTCTCGATTGGAGGTGGCATACGTGGCGGAACGGTCATCAATTACTCCCCACCGGCCAACGAGGGACCGGTGCCAGTGAACATGAGTTCGCCGAACCTGAACGTGGAGGTAAAGCCGGTCAGTTCCCTCGATCTGCAAAACAGCTATGTGTATACGCACTTCACCAACCCGCAGAACGGCGATGTGGTCTACGACAACCACGAATTGATCTCGCGCTGGAATTATCAAATGACCAAGGCGCTTTCGTTTAACCTGATCGGCCAGTACATCTCCACGTTACCCAACCCGGATTACACCAGCCTGGCCAACTCCAAGACCCTGTTTGCGGACGCACTCGTCACCTACATGCCGCATCCCGGCACCGCCATCTACTTCGGCTATCTGGGAAACTTCGCCAACATCGATCGCGCTCTCTGTACCCGCGATGCGAACGGACAGTGCGATACCAACGATCCGATCCTGCCTCCGACGTATTCCTCGCTGATGAATGACGGCAAGACTCTCTACGTGAAGGTAAGCTACCTGCTGCGCTTCTGAACTAAACTGCGATAACGAATCGTCGGAAACAGGACGGGTGGGCCGAAAATCATACATGAAACGAAACGATGGGCTTTGGAGTCTGCGTGAGAGCCGGAAAGAAGCGCTCAACTTTATCTTTTTCTTCAAGACGCCTACAAAATCGTCATCCTAAGCGAAGCGCCTTACAGATTCATCGCATGACACGGCGCTCGGTGCGCGGAGTCGAAGAGCCTGTCCTGAGCGTAGCCGAAGGAACCCCAGGGCTACTTGTCCTACCCATGCCGTTCGTACCCTTCCCAACACCGAAGCCCGTACCTGGCGGACCGCCACGGTTTTTCCCTGGGGCCGAGAGCAAAAAAGGTAGCGTCTTGCTATGTACGGCGGCCACATCTACATCATGGTCACGAACAACCTGTATTTTCGCGTGATGGAGCATAAAGAGCCGAAGGGGAGAATCGTGTTCTCGGGTCTGGGTGGTCGAAAAGGTGAGAACATCCTCGACAAGATAAGATCGTCGGGGTCCTTCGACTCCGCTGCCCCAAACGCTCTTGGCCCGATAAATCTGTGAGGCGCTTCGCTCAGAGGCTCTGACTTTTTTGATTTTTCGCGCCCTTGGAAGCACCTAACCTTTTTGTTTTCAGCGTCGATTTTTTCGCAAAACCAATAAAGTCACAGACTCTCAGGATGACGATTTTGTGGGAGCTTGAAGAAGAGCATCCCGTAGGTTAGCGCTTATGGGACTGGTCGTCCTTTCAAATCCAAACCTGGACTGGCGTCCTGGACTAAGTCCAGGAGTCCCTTCGGGACTAAATTCCCAAATCCGGTTCTCACGCACACTCCCCTGAGCTACTACGAAACGGACCCCTTGGGTTGCACTCCGACGACCAGCCTCTTAGGCACCTTACCCACTTTGACGCGCGCGACGGCTCGACGTTCCTTTACATCAAAGATAGAAACATCATCACTATCCGTATTGCTCACGCAGCCATATTTTCCATCAGGAGAAAAGACGATCCAGTTCGGTCCATCGCCGGTGGCCAGTGGGCCGCTGAACTTCTTGGTCTGCAGGTCATAAATATAAATAGAGTCATCCAGCAAGCTGGTGACCCACAATTCCTTGCCGTCGGGAGTAAGTGCGAGACCATGAGTCAGCGTATCCGGTGTTTCGAACTTACGTGGCCGGGGGGGGCCGGAACGCCGGGCCGGCATCTGAACTCGCTCCAGAACCTTTTTTTGCGGAATATTTACGATGTCGAATCCATGTAAAAACGAGACTGCGACGTACATGGTCTTTCCGTCGGAAGAAATCACATACGGTCTGGGTCGTCCACCCGCAGGCACAACCGCAGAGAAGGACATGGTTTTGAGATCGATGACATTGACCGCATTCGATCCCATCGAACTCACAAACAGGTAACGATTGCTGGCCGTACTGACGGCGTTGTGTGGCTCTTTGATGGGCAGCGTCTTCACCACCTTCTTCTGCATCACGTCGACGATGTCCACGCTATCTCCATCGCGAATGGGGACGGCCACATATTTGCCATCCGGCGTGACCGCGCACTCGTTGGGCCGTCCGGTCAGCTTTATCGTGGCCTTGGTCTCATTTGTGCTGGTATCGACGATTCGGAGCGTATGGTCCGACTCCACGGTCACAAAGAGCAGTTTCCCGTCAGGCCGTAACGCCAGGCCATGGATCAAGGAAGCGCCGATCTTTATGTCGTCGACGACCTTCAATGAGTTCAAGTCGATCACCGAAACCGTCTGATCGTTGCTGTTATCGACATACAGTCGATAGCCCTGGGCCCACAGAGGGGCGGCGGTTATCGTCACTGTACATGCCAGCCCAGCGAACATACACCAAGTGCCTGCAACCTTTAATTTCATGGAAAAGCTCCTACATTCAGAAGAGCGGCGGTAAGTCTACCTATGCGCCACATCTGTCGTCAATTACGAGATCGAAATGCACGGCCGGACCATGCGTTACTGTAGGCACGGGCATTACAGGTCGCGGGAAAAGCGTCTACTGGACCAAATCTACCCTCTTCCCTGGACGGGTGCCCCATGTTCGCCACAGCGTACATGGGCCGAAAAAGACGGGCGCAGCCCCTCCAACGCCACTGGCACGCGAGCAAAACGTCGCCCATGAGCAAGAACCCTGGTAGATTGAGTGAAAGCATTGGAAAAATCCCGTATTCAGCCCATGTACGCTGGGGCGAACATGGGGCACCCGTCCCGAACCAAAGACCGCGGGTGGGATATCAAATGCGCCACAGCTTCCGTCCAATGATCGAAGAACGCTATCCCGTTTTCTCTCGCTAACCTCTCAATGATGACGATTGGACATTCGACCCTTCCGATAGAATCCTTCCTCCGTGCCCTCAAAGAAAACGACTGCAATATGCTAGTGGATGTGCGCCGCTACCCGGGTTCACGGAGACACCCTCAGTATGGCCAGAAGCAGCTTTTCTCTTCTCTGGAGAAGGAGGGGATACAAGCAGTGTGGCGTGAAGGGCTCGGCGGCAGGCGTCCCGCAGAAAAGGGTAGCCTCAACACAGGCTGGCGGAACGAGGGCTTTCGCGGTTATGCGGACTACATGCAGACCCCGGAATTCGCGCAGCACCTTGACTGGCTAATAGATCAGGAGGCGCTAAACAGGATCGTGATCATGTGTGCCGAGGCCCTTCCCTGGCGTTGTCACCGCTCCCTGATCAGCGACGCCGTCCTCGCCCGCGGAGGCGTTGTGGAAGATATCTTCGTGCTCCCTGCCGGCACATCTTCGCGTAAGCCGCACGGCATGACGCCTTTCGCCCGAGTAGAAGCCGGCCGGCTCTTCTATCCGCCGGCGGGAGTGGACAGCATGGAGCTCGGCTTCAAATAGGCAAAGAGCCACGCTCTGGTTAGGACGTCTTGATGTCAGACCACAATCTGCCAACCGCGTTCGCGCACAACGTCACGAGAGCTTTTGCAGACGGAGCCACATGGCTCAACAACCTGCCCGCTCTTCTCGCCGCCTGCCTCGAGAAGTGGGACCTCTGCGTGGCAGGCAAACCCTTTGACTTATCGTTCCACTACGTCATCCCGGTTTTGCAAATGGGAAGGTTCCCTGCGGTACTCAAACTGGGTCTCCCTACGCCCGAGGTCGCCGCGGAAGCGCGCGCGCTCCGTCGGTTCGAAGGACACGGTGCAGTCGCCCTGCTTGAGACGGACGAATCGCTGGGTGCTCTGCTGCTCGAACGGGTCGATCCGGGGACCACCCTGGCCGCGGGAAAGGACCACGTTGAGGCGGCAAACATCGCCGCGCAGACCATGCTAAAGCTGTGGCAAGCCACCACGACGGATGCTGAATTCAGAACTCTTGAGAACTGGACCGGAGGGCTCAGTAAGCTGCGTCCCCACTTCTCGGGATCCACCGGCCCGCTTGATGCCGGCTTGGTTGATCGAGCCGAAAAGGTAAGAGCCGAGCTCCTTCAAGGCAAACAACCTTCCCGTCTCCTGCATGCCGATTTACATCACTTCAATATCCTTTACGGAAACGAACCAGGCTGGGTCGCCATCGATCCCAAGGGAATCATCGGAGATCCGTCGTATGAACCTGCAGCCTTTCTTTTCAATCCCGATCCCGAAGTTGTTCTTGATCGATCGATACAGCAGGCGAGAGTTACGATGCTTGCTGATCAACTCAATCTCGATGCGCAGAGGATTGTGGGATGGGCATTCTTCCAGGCAGTATTGGGCGCCTGGTGGACGATCGAGGATGGTGGACGAGACTGGGACACCTCCATCGCCGCCGCGCGCGTTTTCTCGTCCCTACTTAAATAACTCCATGAAAGGTGCCCTACCGCGCCGCGCCGGAAAACTCCTGGTTCAGATGCAGGATCGCGCCCTGCTCGCGCAGCTTCTGCTGAAGTTCAGGGATCGCCACATCGTGCAACTCCCGGTGATTTTTTACAGCAAGCGCAGCAGCCACACCGGCAGCCTGCCCAATGATCATGTATTGCGGCTCCATGCGCACGGAAGAGTACGCAGCATGGCTGGCAGATAGGCAGACAGGCACCAGCAGATTCTCAGACTCGGATCGTTTGGGCAGGATGCTTCGGTACGCGATCTCGTAGGGCTCGACGGGCACCTGTACATCTCCTTCGTTCTGCACCGTCCCATCGGGCATGGCGACCCGTTGAATGTTATGTGAGTCGCTGTTGTACGATCCCATGCCGATCGAATCCGGCTTGGTTCGCTCGGTCTGCAGATCCGACTGGCGCATCACGTATTCTCCCACTAACCTGCGCCCTTCGCGGATATAGAGCTGGTTCGGCCAGTGAGCCGTATCGGCAAACTCATCTTTCGCCAGGCCCCATTGGTTCACCTCCGCCCGCAGGCTTGCCGGCACACTGGCATCCTGTGAAATGAAATAAAAAAACGACTGCGTATACAGCAGGTGATCCTGCCACAGGGCAGCCTTCTCGGCGTAAGTGGCCTCGGGATACTTCCAGCTATGGCCGATGTAATCCGTCGAAACCGGGCCATTATTGTTGAAGTCTGCCTTATGATTCGGGATCATCACGGGATTGGTGATGTCGCGAAACCCGGGCGCATGACCCATGTGCTGCGGAAACTCGTTGAGATAGCGTTCGAGTAAAGCGAACCGCGAACGATCGTATCCTCGTGGACGAGGAAACGGTAACGGTAACCGATTGCCGGGATCATCGGTGAGGATGAGGCGGAAGTTATATGCCTGAACCTTCTTGTCAGCAGATCCAGGCGCGGCCAGGGGACCCGGATCAATCTCGGGAAGAAGATGGTGGCTTTCGTCGTAGGCGGAAAGCGGCCACAAGAACTGATGCTTGGGCGTGTGGTCGCGGACACCGGCCAAGTCTTCGCCATACTCATCCGAGGATTCCCGGCCCCATGTGTAGCTGACCTTCGCTTCGGCCATCAGGTCGCCTTCATAGCTGCAGTCGGCAAAAATCTTTGCCGGCCAGTGCTTGCCATCCGCCGTTGTCACTGAAACCAGGTGCCTGCCCTGGAGCTCAACCCCACCCTTCTCGCGCACGCGCTCATGAAAGTAAACCTCAACCCCGGCATCTCTCAGCATGGTGCGAAAGATCTCTTCATCCACATGCGGCTCGGAGCGCCAGTTCTCCGGACGGTCAAGATCACGGACTCCGTAATGAGCAGCGGCTTTCATGTAGAAGTCACGGGCGTATCCGCCAATGATGGTGTAGTGCCCCAGGTCTGTAGCCGACAGGCCACCGGTGACCATTCCACCTACGTGAATTCCGGGTTCAAGCAGTACGACACGGAGTCCCTCGCGCGCCGCGGAATAAGCAGTCATGACCCCGGAAGCCGTTCCTCCGTAAACCACCAGATCTGGCGCGGGCGCCGGAGCTGCCGCATGTAATGATGTGGCGAGAAAAGTCCCGAACAAAAGAGCCGCGATTCTTACCTGGCGAACACTCATAGTTGCTTACATACTAGCTGGTGAAATGGCCTGTGATCAGCTTTACACAAGCTGCGACTACTCCGGGAATATCGTATTTCACCGCTTCGCATGCCCGCACCCAACCATGTTGGTGTAACGTGCGCGTCGTGACCGGGCCAATCGAGACCGCACTCAATCCCTGCGGCCGCTCGACCTTTGCGGCCTCGAGTAGCGCAAAAAAATTGATCACCGTTGAGGAGCTGGTAAAGGTCACCGCATCGGGCAGCGGCTCCCCTTCTCCAAACAAGGTGCGAACCTGCTCGATCGAGTCCGCGGGAATAACCGTTCGGTAAACCTCCACCACGTGAATATCCGCGCCACACTTCCGCAACTGCTCGGGGATAACATCCCGCGCCACCGCCGCGCGTGCCAGCAAAACGCGCTGCCCTGCCACCCTATCCTTAAGCATGGCGACCACCGCCTCGGCCACGTACTCTTCGGGCATGGCACATACCTTCAATCCAATGTGGCCTACGGCTACTGCCGTAGCTGGACCAATGGCGGCCACCTGCAAGTGTTGCAACTGGTGCGGATGAATTCTCAAAAACTGCATCCGTTCGGCCAACGCTGCCGCTCCGTTGGCGCTGGTGACAATCAGCCAGTCGAAGCCGCCGATCACTTCCAGAACCGCGTCCAGATGGCTATAGGTCTCAGGAGGGACAATTTCGATCGTAGGCAGTCGCAACACCTCGGCGCCTTGTGCCTCGAGTGCCTCCGCGAGCCGTCCCGCCTGGTGCCGCGCCCGCGTGATCAGGATGCGCTTGCCGGCAAGAGGCTGCATGGTGCTCATGCCCGTTTTTCCTCGATGCCAAGAATAGCGCCTGCCCCCTGGTTCAATAACTGCTGTGCAAGCTGCGTTCCCAATGTCTCGGGATCGGTGTGCTGCGCGGAAGCGGAGATCATCTGCCGGCCATCCGCCGAAGCCACTACAGCGCGAAGCGACAATTCGTCGCCGGCACGGTGGCAGTAAGCGCCAATGGGCACCAGGCATCCTCCGCCCAGGGCCGCGAGACATCTGCGCTCCGCCGTGATGGCCAGGCGCGTGTCTGGATCCTCCAGCGGCTGCAAAGCGGCGTGCATAGCCCCATCCCCTGCCCTGCATTCGATGGCCAACGCGCCCTGCCCTGGAGCAGGGCACAATACTTCGGGCGCAAATCGTTCCCGGATGACGGCGGTTTTCTGCAAGCGTTCGAGGCCGGCCGCAGCCAGGATAATCGCATCCGCCTTGCCCTGCGCCAGCTTGCTCAGCCTGGTATCCACGTTGCCGCGAAACTCTATGTAGGTGAGATCAGGGCGCCGCGCACGCAATTGCGCCTGGCGCCGCAGGCTGCTGGTGCCCACGACCGCGCCCGCAGGCAACGCATCGAATCCTGCATATTGCTCAGAGACCAGCACGTCACGAGGGTCTTCCCGTCGGGGAATCGCCGCCAGCGTAAACCGCTCGTCCAGCTCCGTAGGCAAATCTTTCAGGCTGTGTACTGCCAGATCGATGCTCCCCGCCAGTAATGCCTCTTCAATCTCGCGCGTGAACATCCCCTTGGCGCCGACCGAAGCGAAGGCGATGTTCTGCATGCGATCGCCAGTGGTGCGGATGATCTCGATCGAAACTTCATGCCCCAGAACCCGCAGTGCTTCGGCAATATGATTCGCTTGCCACAACGCGAGCTGCGATCCCCGGGAACCGATGCGGATCAATGATTACGATCCCTGTCGAGCGCAGTAGCGATATCTTCAAACTCGTCGTCGTCGCGCTCGCTTTGATCCGAGGCACTCAAACCAAAGGCTTCCCGGATAGCCTCGACGGCAGCCGAGTTTCCGTCGCTGGCGGCAGCTTTGATCGCCTGCACTGGCTGATGGAGAAACTTATTGATCAGGCCCCGAGTCAGTGCCTCCACCGCCGCCTGCTGATCCTCGGAGAGACTTTGCAGGCGGCTTCCCATCCGCCGCAGTTCCGCCTGGCGTATCTGTTCGGCAGATTGTTGCAACTGCACAATCTCCGGCCCTACGTTCAGGGCGTGCATCCGGCGCTGATACTTGTTCACTTCCGCCAGGATCATTGCCTCGGCCAACGCCGCCTCTTTGCCCCGTTCTTTCAAGTGCGACCCGGCAACCGACTGCAGGTCGTCGATGTCGTAAAGGAAAATGCCGTCCAGCTTGTTGACCTCAGGGTCGACGTCGCGTGGCACCGCAATGTCGATAAAGAACATGGGCCGCCCACGCCGCTGCTGCAGAAAATGCTGCGCGTGCTCACGGCGGAACACGGGACGCGCAGAGCCGGTCGAGGTGATGATGATGTCGGCCTGGTCCGCGTGCGCATACAGGTCGTCAAACCGAATCGCCCGGCCCCCGAAGCGTTCCGCCATCTGCGCCGCCCGTTCATGCGTGCGGTTGGCAACCAGAACTGCTCCAGCCCCCTGGGCAACCAGGTGGCGAGCCGCCTGTTCGCTCATCTTCCCTGCGCCTACCAGCAGAACCCTCTTGCCGTCGAGCGAGCCAAATATCTTCCGCGCCAGCTCCACCGCGACCGAAGCAATCGACACCGAGGAGCTGCCGATCTGCGTCTCGCTGCGCACCCGCTTGGCCACCACAAAGGCACGCTGCAGCACCTTGTCCAGGTGACCGCGGATCGCCCCTGCCGAGCGCGCCGCCAGGTAACTGCTCTTTACCTGGCCCAGGATCTGCGGTTCGCCAATGACCATGGAGTCGAGACTGCATGCCACCCGGAACAGATGCCGTACGGCCTCCTCCTGGCGGTATTCATACATATGCGGAGCCAGCTGCTGGCGGTCGATGCCAAAATAGCTCCCAACAAAGTCCATCAGGTGCGGTGCGTCCGGCTCCTGGCTGGTGAGCAGCTCCACCCGGTTGCAGGTGGAGAGAATCATCCCTTCCACCACCCCCGGCGCTTGTACCAGGGAGCGTGTCGCCTCTTCCAGCTGCTGCGGGCCAATGGCCAGCCGCTCGCGCAACTCGATGGGCGCGGTCTTGTGGTTTAACCCCAACAGGACGATGTTCATGGGGCGGTGAACCTATGTACGGAACTCAGCTGGTTGGCCGCCCACACGCTGATCACGACCAGAAACGTCAGGCTGGAAAGGTAGACGGCGCGCCGTCCGCGCAGGCCGGCCTGGCGGCGCACAAAAAGCATCACCAGGTAAAGCGCCCACATGGCGAAAGAGAGCAGCACCTTGGGGTCTTTGAAATACGCCGGCCCCACACTCTCCTGGGCAATCAATGATCCTGCCAACAACCCCAGCGTCATGAAAGGAAATCCGATGAGCAGCATGCCGGAGGCAATGCGTTCCATGGTTTCGAGCGGCGGCAGCCACGCCAGAAAATCGACATTGCTCTTGCTTTTGAGCCGCCGCTCCTGCACCAGGTAAAGAAAATTGGCGATCAGGCTGAAGATGAGAGCGGCATAGGCCGCCAGCAGGGCGATGATGTGCAAAGACAGCCACCCGCTGCGGATCTCAGGAGAGTGAAAGGTCCAGTGATCCGGACCCATCGCCGGACCCAGCACCAGCAATAGGGAAAGGGGCAGCGCGAAAATGCCGAAGGAGACGGTGCGATACAGCACGGCGACCAGCAGGAAGGCGGCGCAGATCAACAGCGCCAGCAGCGATTGCACCTCATGCATTCCGACTGGCAATGAGTGGTGAGAAGCGGAAAGCATCTCGATCAGCGAAACAAAGTGGAAAAAGAAGGCAGAAACGGCCGCCGGGACACAGACCCTCTTCCACCCGGGCCGGTCATAAAGCACCGCCGGTAGTGCAGAAACGCTCGCGACGGCGTAAAGCGCCACCGCCACTCTTAACCACAATAGAAACATGCCGATTCCCGGAACTCTTAAGTATAACCGCCCCTGGTATTAGAGTGTCCCGGGCGCCCGCAGGGACTGACAAACCGAGAAAAAACGCAGATCTCCCCAACTGCGCTGCGCTCCCACGGCAAGCCGGGGCAGGCAAGGTGACAAATCTGTTATCGGTTAGCCTGAGGTCTTCCCATAGAAAAACTTATTTCGTTGCAACGCAATTGTCATCCCGCCTGCCCCGTGCCGTGGGACAGGAGGATTCATGGGGGTGTGGCCCACCCAAGGTGATGAAAAACAATCTCCCTCCAGCAACCACTTTCCATGGAAGTGGCACCCTCCCCTTTGTCATCCCGGGCAGTTGCCTTGCTTGCGGCAAGTTGAGGGAGAAATGACACGGCAAGATCGCCATAGATGCAAGGCCCGGAGGGCCGACCGCCGAACGTCAGCCCAGCCCGGAAGGGCTGGGGAAGCAATCCCGAAGAGGATCAGAGCGCCGTTAGGCGCGGCACTAAACCGATCGTCCGCTCTCCCTTTTGTCATTAGGCGAAGCCGAGGGATCTGCAGTTCCGCGGACCCTTCGTGGAAAGGGCTGTCCGCATCCTCTTACAGCGGAGTATTTTTTCGACCGCGCGCAGCGTATTAGAAAGAGATCTACGTTTTTCTCGGCTTATAGACCATCCGTTTCCCAGGTCCCACAAAAACCGGCCAGAACTTTGACCCTGTTCAACTTTGGACGTTTGACCGAGATGGGAGCCCCGGAACCGTGCATCCTTTCCCCCAGCCACACCCTCACAGCCCATGAGAGGTATTTTGCCCCGCTCCCAGCGGTCAGAGTTCCCCCACACAAAACAGGAGATTCAAAAATGGACTATCGCGTACGCGCCGGAGAAATACCGGAAGATCAAACTACCGCCATGATGGAGAGCTATTCCGCCAAGCTGCCCACCAGCTTCTTTCTGGGCGCGGCCCTGACCTCAATCCTCGGCTCCCTTCTTCTCAAGACCAACGGTAAGGACCACCATGCCCTTTTTGTGGGCCAGTGGGCCGCACCGTTCCTTCTCCTCGGAATCTACAACAAGATGGTCAAGCAGCACGGTTCCGACGCCCAGGCGAACCAGGAGCCCCGTATCGTCGCCTAAAGTCCGGCGGCACCTCCCCGTTTTCCTTATCTTTGAACGCCGGCATGTCATTCACGATATGCTGGCGTTTTGCGTGTCTACTCTTCCTCCAGCTCCAGCGGCCGACGCTACCACTACGCCCCTCATGCGCCAGTACGCGGCCGCCAAGCGTCAGAATCCCGATGCCCTGCTCTTTTTCCGCATGGGCGACTTCTACGAGCTCTTTTTTGAAGATGCGCAGGTTGCCTCGCGAGAACTGCAAATCACACTCACGGCACGGGATAAAGAACGGTCGGTCCCCATGTGCGGTGTGCCCTACCACGCCGCCGACAACTACCTCTCGCGCCTTCTGCGCAAGGGCTACCGGGTCGCCATCTGCGAGCAGATGGAAGATCCCAAGCTCACCAAGAAGATCGTCCGCCGCGAGGTCACCCGGGTCCTCACCCCCGGCACCGCCATCGATCCAACCCTGGCTTCGGAACGAAATAACTACCTGGCAGCCCTGCACATTACCGGTCCGGTGGCTGCCCTGGCCCTGCTTGATCTTTCCACCGGCGACTTTCGCACCATGGAGTTCACCGGTCCCGGAAGCGTAGGTTTCTGCGTCGATGAATTGATGAAGGCCCAGCCCAGCGAGCTGCTGCTCTCCTCAGAATTGCCCCCCCTCGATCCGCAACTGGAAGCGGAGATCGACAAAATCGGCACCAAAACCCGCCTGGAAGAGTGGGTCTACACCGCGGATTATGCCATTCCTCTGCTCGAAAGACAGTTGGGG
This sequence comes from uncultured Acidobacteriaceae bacterium, assembly GCA_963838445.1. Lineage (GTDB taxonomy): Bacteria > Acidobacteriota > Terriglobia > Terriglobales > Acidobacteriaceae > PALSA-350. The sequence goes on along the minus strand of CAWIRT010000050.1, from coordinate 47,230 downwards.
ACCAATGGTCTTGAAGGCTTCGGATTAGCGAGCGCCCGCTCCGCCGCCATCGCGGCCGGCGCCGTAGTGCATTACGCCCGCAGCACCCAGCAGATCGAATTGCAGCACATCAATAACATCCGCTATTACGAGCGTGCCGAGAACCTGCAACTCGATGCAGTGACGGTGCGCAACCTGGAGCTGATTGACCCGCTCTTCTCCGGCAGCGGCGAGCGAAGCCACGCTCTTTGCCAATCTCGACTGCTGCATGACGCCCATGGGCAAACGGCTGCTGCGGGCCTCGCTGGTGCGGCCGCTCATCGACCGCGCGGAGATCGAGTCGCGGCTGGAAGCGGTCGGCGTCGCAGCCCACAGTCTGATCGACCGCGAGCACCTGCGCAAAACTCTGGGGGCCATCCAGGATATGGAGCGCATGCTCTCCCGCATTTCTCTGGACAGCGCCGGACCCCGCGATGCGGCTGGCCTGGGCGCTTCGCTCGCCCGGCTTCCGGACCTCCACACTAGCCTGCAGCGGCTTCAGGCCCCACGTTGGCTGACCTGCGCAGCGCGGCTCGACCTGCTGGAGGACCTGCGCGAAAAACTCGAGCGGACACTCCTGCCCGATCCCCCCGTGAACCTGGCCGATGGGGGCGCCATCGCCGCCGGCGTCGATGCGGAGCTGGATGAGCTGCGCGGGCTCGGCGCCAATGCCCGCCAATCCATCACCACCATCGAGGAGCGGGAGCGCAAGCGCACCGGCATCCATTCCTTAAAGGTTCGCTTTAACAATGTCTTCGGCTATTCCATCGAGGTCACGCGCTCCAACCTGGCGCTGGTGCCGGCCGAGTACGAGCGCAAGCAGACCCTGGCCAACGCGGAACGCTTCACCACCCCGGAGCTGAAGCAGATACGAGGTCAGCGTCCTGACCGCGCATGAGCGGTCGATTGAAATTGAAAAGCGCATCTTTAGCGAACTGCGTCAGACCATCCTGCAAGCCGCGGGACGTATTCGCCTTACCAGTGGAGTGATTGCCGAGGTCGATCTGCTGGCGAACTTCGCTCACCTGGCCGCGCTGCGCAGTTACGTGCGCCCCCAAATTGCTCAGTCGACTGCGCAGTCGGCCGTGCTGGAGACGGTAAGCGCCCGCCATCCGGTCGTGGAGTGCCTGCTGGAGGCGGCCGGCCAAACCAAATTCGTCGCCAACGACCTCTACGTCGAAACCGGAGGCCCCAGCCTGTTGCTTATCACCGGGCCCAACATGGGTGGCAAGTCCACTTATCTGCGTCAGGCGGCGCTGCTGGTCATCATGGCGCAGATGGGCTGTTTTGTTCCCGCCAAGAGCATGCGGCTGGGCATTGTGGACCGCATCTATACCCGCATCGGCGCCAGCGACAACGTGGCGCGCGGGCGTTCCACCTTCATGGTGGAAATGACCGAGACCGCCACCATCCTCAACACCGCCACGGCACAATCGTCTGATCCTGCTCGACGAGATGGGCCGCGGTACCGCCACCTTCGACGGACTCTCGTTAGCCTGGGCCACGCTCGAATACCTGCACGCCCAAATCGGCGCCAGGACACTCTTCGCTACCCACTACCATGAGCTCACGCTCTTGGCCGAGCAACTGCCGGGATTGAAGAACCTGCGCGTCTCCGTGAAAGAAACCCCCAAGGGCATTGTCTTTTTGCACGCCATCGAGCCTGGTGCGGCCAACAAGAGCTACGGCATTGAGGTGGCGCGGCTGGCCGGGCTGCCGCTCTCGGTCATCGAACGCGCGCGCCAGGTACTGCTGCAGCACGAGCAGTCAGAGAAGAGGAATGTCGCCCAGGAGACCGATGCGCCGTTGCAGCTGACCATGTTCACCCCGCTCTCGCAGCGCATCCTGGACCGGCTGGAGCAGACCGACACCAACAGCCTTACGCCGCTGCAAGCGCTGAATCTTCTTGAAGAGCTGAAGAACGAGATTCGCGGCCGGGGGAATGCGTGAGCGTCATGACGTTGCGCGCAGGCTGCCGGCCAGGTGCTGATCGTCGGCCTCGAAGGCACGCAACTGAGCGCGATGGAATCTGCCTGGTTGCGTCTGCTGCGGCCCGGTGGAGTCATTCTCTTTCGCCGCAACATCGAGAGCGCCGCGCAAACCCATGCGCTGATCCATTCCGCCATCGCAGGCCGCTGGTCATTCCCTGCTCCGCTGCATCGATGTCGAGGGAGGCACCGTGGACCGGCTGCGCGATTTGATTGCGCCCATGCCATCCCCCTTCGCGGTTGCGGCCACCAACAAGCCCGCGTTGTTCGAGATGCATGGCAGCCTCATCGGCCAGGAGGTGCGCATGCTGGGGTTAAACTCCACCTTCGCTCCGGTGCTCGACCTGCGAACCATGGCCTCTGAGGCCGTGATGACCACCCGGGTTGTCTCCGGCGATCCAGACCAGGTCACGCTCTACGCCAGGCACTTCCTAAAAGGACTAGCCCGCCAGGGCGTGCTCGGCTGCGGAAAGCATTTCCCCGGCTTGGGCAGCGGCCAGGTGGATTCGCACCATGCCACCCCTACCATCGCCAAGCCATTCGACCAGCTGTGGCAGGAAGATCTGCTGCCCTACCGGCGGCTGGCAAAGCATTCTACCGATGGTGATGGTTTCGCACGCGGCCTATTCCGCGTCGACCGCCGAGCCCGCATCCATCTCCAGTTACTGGATCAAGCAAAATCCTGCTGCAGCAGATCGGGTACAAGGGCCTGATCGTCTCCGACGACATGGAGATGGGCGGCATCCTCAACTACACCGGCATTGCGGAGGCAACGGTTCGTTCGCTCGAAGCAGGCACGCATGTGGTGGAGATTTGCCGCGATCCCGCCCTGGTGTTTGCTGCCTATGAGGCCGTGCTGCGGGAAGCAGAAGCATCACCGCCGTTCGCCCGCCTGCTCCGGCGCGCCGCAGCTAAGGTACAGACAATCCTGGCTGCGCGTCCGAAACGGCTGCCCCCTTCGCCTGCCAGCACGGCCGTCAAGCGAATGCGAACCGCGGTTGAGCGCTTTACCAGGCAAGTAGCCAAGGCGACTCTGCCATGACCGCTCCGCTCACCCCAATGACGGTGGCCGGCATCATGAGCGGCACCTCCGCCGACGGCATCGACGTTGCCTTTACCCGGATTACGCCGGACCTCAAAGATCCGGAAGCGCCGGCATTAAAACTTCTCAGCCATGCCGGCTTCCCCTTTCCCCCCGCCCTGCGCCGCGCTGTATTGGCGGCGATGAATGCTGAGGCCATCGCGACGGCGGAATTGGCGCGCCTGAATTGGCGCCTGGGCCAGGCTTACTCCGAGGCGCTTACCGTCGCGCTGCAGCGTCATCCCTGTAACCTCGATCTGATCGGCTGCCATGGTCAAACCATCTATCACCAGGCAACGCCCGCGCGCTATCTCGGCCGCGAGGCAACCTGCACCTGGCAAATTGGCGAGATGGCGATGCTGGCGCAGCAGAGCGGGGTTCCCGTGGTCTCGAACTTTCGCCCCGCCGATATGGTAGTTGGCGGCCAAGGTGCTCCCCTGGTCCCATTGCTCGACTATGTGCTGTTTCGTCACCCCACCAGGGGACGCGTGCTGCAGAATCTGGGAGGCATCGGCAATCTAACGGCATTGCCACCGGGCGCCGGGCCCTTGCAGGTGGTGGCCTTCGATACTGGACCGGGCAACATGGTGATCGATCAGCTGATGCAGCAGCTTTTTGATAAACGTTTCGACCGCGGGGGAAAGACAGGCGCGCGCGGCGCAGTGATTAAATCGGTGGTGAGCGCAAAGCTGCGCGAGCCTTTCTTCCAGGCGCGTCCACCCAAGACCGCCGGCCGGGAGCAATTCGGCAGCGAGTACGCCGCCCGTTTTCTGGAGGCGTGCCGCAAAGCAGGCGGCAGCCCGGAAGATGCAATCGCGTCCGCAACCGCGCTGACCGCACAGAGCGTCGGCCTCGCCTATTCCAGCTTCCTGTTCAAGAACATGCGTCAAGCGCCGGTGGATTTCATTGTCTCCGGCGGCGGTGCGCGCAACCTGACATTGATGCAGATGCTGCGCGTATCAGCTGGAGCCGCTCGGGTGTACCGTGCAGGCCAGCGACGATCTTGGCCTGCCGGCGGAAGCGAAGGAAGCCGCCGCCTTCGCTTTGCTGGCCTATGAGACGTGGCATCGGCGTCCGGGAAATATCCCCTCGGCGACCGGTGCGGCGCGGCCGGCTGTCCTGGGCGAGATCACCTATGTCTGAGTGCTGGGTGTTCGTCCTGTGCCTGATGGTGGGTCTGGTGGGTTGCGGAAGTAAACCGCCGTCGCCGCAAACAGTGACCATGCTCATTGAGAGCAGCCCCACCAGCCTCGATCCCCGGATCGGGATGGATGGCCAGTCGGAACATATCGCCAGCCTGATCTTCGACAGCCTGGTGCGCAAGAACGCTCACTTCAACCTGGAACCCTGGCTCGCCACCAGCTGGGAGACACCGGATCCACTCACCTATCGCTTTCACCTACGGACCGGCGTTCATTTCCACAACGGACAGGCGCTGACCGCCGCAGATGTGAAGTACACCCTCGATTCGATGCGCAACGGCACCGTGATCACGGGGAAAGCGCAAGCGCTGGAACATATCGATCACGTCGACGCGCCCGATGCCGCGACGGTGGTCATCCACTTGAAGCAGCCGGATGCGACCCTGTTGTGGAACCTTTCCGACGGTGCTGTTGGCATTGTCCCTGCGGGGAGCGGCCGGGATTTTGGGCTTCATCCCGTCGGCAGCGGACCTTTCCGTTTTGTAAGCCAGCTGCAGGATGATGAGGTGATTCTCCAACGAAATGAAAATTCCTGGCAGCCTCTTCCTGCCATCGCGAGGATTCGGTTCGCCGTGGTGCCCGACGCGATTACCCGCGCCCTCGAACTGGAGAAAGGATCGGCCGACGTTTGCATCAATTGCATGACAGCGGATATGGTGTACGCCCTTGCCAAGCGCCCTGATCTGCTGGTGGAGAGCGCCCCCGGAACGGTTCTGAATTACATCACCTTCAATGCCCAGGACAGTGTGCTGCGCGATGTTCGCGTGCGCCAGGCGATTGCCTATGCGATGAATCGGCCGCTGATCATTCACTCCCTGTGGAGAGACCGCGCCCGGTTAGCGGAGAGCCTGTTGCCCCCGGAGCACTGGGCATGGACAGGAGACGTACAGCAATATCCCCATGACCCAGCGAAGGCAAACGCGCTGCTTGATGCCGCGGGATGGAAGCGAGCGAAAGACGGTATTCGCTTTCGTCTGGCAATGAAGACCTCCACCGACGAGACCAGCCGGCTGCTGGCGATGATTTTGCAACAGGAATTGCGCGACGTTGGCATCGCGCTCGAGGTAAGGAGTTTCGAATTCGCCACCTTCTTCGCTGACGTCAGCAAGGGCGCTTTCCAGATGTATACCTTGCGCTGGCTGGGTGGGAATGAGGATCCGGATATTTTTCACACCTTTGACAGTCAAAGGTTTCCGCCCCATGGGACCAACCGTGGCCGCTACGTGAATGCCGAGTTGGATGCGCTGATCAAGCGAAGCAGGCGGCTCCGGCGATCAGGCCCAGCGTCGCACCGACTATGTGCGAGTGCAGCAGATTCTCGCCGCCGAGTTACCGTCGATCAACCTCTGGTATCTCGATGCAGTGCTGGTTCACACTCAGCAGGCTGGAAAATATTCAGATCTCCGGTTCCGGAAATTACGATTTTCTCCGTACGGCTACGGTTGCAGAGGTCCGTTAGCCGGCCGGCTACTTAGTATCCTCAAATTGGTTGATTTGCACTTCCCCATCTGGGAACACTGCACGAATCTGGAGGCTTCCCCCCATCGCCTCAATGTAGCGGCGGAGGGTCCTGATATACATATCAGTACGCCGCTCAAGCTTGGAAATGGACCCTTGATCAACTCTCAGAACCTCAGATAGCTCTGCTTGCGTGAATTCACGTGCAGTGCGTAACTCATCCAACGCCATTTCCTTAATGGCCTGATGTACGCGCTCCTCGACGCGGGTGCGGCGTTCGGCTGACATCTTCATCTGTAGATCTTTAAACTTGTGTGCCATACCCCCTCCGCGTATACCCGCTACGGATCATTCGCCGGCTAGTAAATCGGCATCTTTCTCAATCTCTTTCAAGTGCTGCGCATAGATTGCATCGGCCCGGGGAACATGTTCCTCGTACCAATTCGGTTTGCCGGTTTTGTCACCGCCGATCAGCAAGATACCAGTTCTCCTGGGATCAAATGCATACAACACCCGGTAAGGTCTCCCCTCATGCTGACATCGGAGTTCCTTCATGTTTGGGTAGCTTGAGCCCGAGATCGTATCGGCAAAAGGCCTCTTCAGATTCGGACCGCGCTCTTGCAACAAGCGCACGCCAAAATTGATACTGTCCTGCTCATCCTCTGAGAGGCTATTCCACCACGAGCCGAACTCATCGGTGTACTCAACTTCCCAACCCACCTCGCCAGTATGGCACAGAAGCCATATGGCTTCAAGAGCATACTTCCTCCTTTTAGTTACTTCCGATCCCCCCTTTATGATCCCGCCTCCGCCGCTTTGCCCGGGCCCGCCGTGGGACCGAAGCCAAGCGAAGTGTACGGGATCTGCAGTTCCCTCCTCCATCCTCCGTCACATGGCAACAATGACGTGGCCAATCCGCTGGGTAACCCGCACCGAGATGGACGGTTCAAATTCGACCGCCCATCAAAGAATCTCTGGTGATACCATCCGGCGTAGCAACAAACAACCTGCATTCGATATACCCCGTGGCAATCATGAAAAGCACGACGGTACACCGGATAACCAGGAGAAAAACCATTCGCTACTTTTCCTTCGCGACCCTTTTGATCCTTCTTATCGGGACACCCTGCCTCGCCGCCACCGGCCTCGCACCCACTCCTCCCATGGGGTGGAATAGCTGGGATTCGTACGGGCTGACCGTCACCGAGGCCGAGTTCAAGGCAAACGTGTCCTGGCTGCATCAGCACCTGCAGCCGCTAGGATGGCAGTATGTGGTGGTTGACGAGGGCTGGTACCTGCGGCAACCGGGCCAGAAGGGCGCCGCGCAGGGATTTGTCATGGATCCCGACGGGCGCTACCTGGTGGCGGACAATCGCTTTTCGTCCTCCGGATTCAAACCCCTTGCCGATTGGGTCCACGCGCCAGGGCCTCAAGTTCGGTCTCCACATTATTCGCGGCATTCCGCGGCAGGCGGTGGAGAAGAACCTGCCCATCGCGGGTTCTGCATTTCACGCGACCGACGCAGCCAACACCGCCGATACCTGCCAATGGAATTCGGACAATTACGGGTTGAAGGCAAATGCCGCTGCACAAGCCTATTACGACTCCATCATCAAGCTGTATGCCGGCTGGGGCGTGGACTACATCAAAGTCGATTGCATATCCAAACCCTACCAGGCAGATGAAATTCACATGATGAGTGCCGCAATCGAAAAGTCCGGGCGAGCGATGGTGTTGAGTCTTTCCCCCGGGCCTACTCCGATTGAGCAGGCAGACGATGTCAAAAAGTATGCGCAACTGTGGCGTATATCCGACGATATGTGGGATACATGGTCGGCCCCGGAAGGGCCAACGTTTCCCGCCGGGCTGGTGCGCCAATTTGACCGTACGGCGCAGTGGGCTCCGCACATTGTGGCCGGCCATTGGCCCGATGCTGACATGTTGCCCCTGGGCTACCTGGGCCCCAGGCCGGGGTGGAAAGAGCCGCGGATATCGCGGCTGACAGCGGATGAGTCGAGGACGCTGATGACGCTCTGGTCGATGGCTCGTTCGCCACTGGTGGCGGGCACAAACCTCACCAGGATGGATAAAGCAACCGAGGCTCTTTACACCAACCCTGAAGTGATCGCGGTTGACCAGCATTCGACCGAAAATCGAGAGCTATCGCGTACCGGATCGTTGATTGTGTGGACCGCCACGCCGGAATCCGGAGCCGGACGTTACATAGCAGTGTTTAACCTCGGAGATACGACCCAGGACGTGAGCTACGCCTGGGAAGATCTTGGTCTACCGGAGGGCGGACACGCAGTGCGCGATTTATGGGCGCGCAAAGATCTGGGTAGCGCCGCCTCGCTCAAAACGACGCTGCGTGCGCACGCGTCGGTGCTCTACAGAGTGCGCTGATGGCCGCCCGGTAATTTCCTCGGGTCACGCTGGCTTCCCTTCGCTTTCCCGCCAGCGCTCCATTAAGCGATTGCTGGGCATTGATCGATCCATGACTTTATGTGCTGTCTCCACGCCCGCGACCGGCAACCCGCGAGCGATCCAGCACGCCAATCTGAACCAGCACAGAAGCCTGGTCCCAATAGATATGCTCGTGTACCAACTTGTCGCCTTCGAACTTGACAATGGCCACCGTAGGGATTTCCACGACGCGCCCGGTCGGCGGAATTCCCGGCAGCAGCCAATCGATCACCGTAGTATGCGTAAAGTGAACGATGAATTCGTCCACGATCGTGTCAACCCCAACCGTGCGGCTAATCGGTGTCAAACGAAAATCTGGCGGATTGACCGGTATGAAGTGGTAAGCGTAGAAACGCTTCAACTGTTCGTATCCCACCCCACCCGTCATGGTCGGGATGTGATTGACATAGGGCTCCGAAACCATGGTAGCCATGGTGGCATTCGCATCTCTCGTCTCGAACTCCAGGCGGCAGTGTTCCTCCCAAAGTGCCACCAAATCCAGGTTTGCCATCTGTGCTCCTAGTTATAAGAAAGAGGCCGCCGCCTCAGATACCGGCGTACCACGCATAACCGCCTTCCGGCGAGGCAGAGCCCAGGCCTTTGCCGAAGTGTTTGAGCGTGTCGGTGACCGTCAGACGGGTTACGTACTTAACGCTCTTGTAGCCCAGTTGGCGGGGCACGCGCATGCGCAGCGGACCGCCGAACGACACCGGAAGATCGCCATCGTTCATCCCCCAGGTCAGCAGTGTTTGGGGATGCAGGGCGTCGGCCATATCGATGCTTTCCCACCAGTCGCTGTCGATCGAGAAATAGACGACATAGCGCGCCTGCGGCAATGCGCCCGACCGCATGCAGCACCTCAATCAGAGGCGTTCCAATCCATTCGGCGATATACGACCAGCCCTCCTCGCATACCACCTCAGTGATCTGGCTGCGGAAGGGCAAGCTCTTCAGGTCAGGCAGCGAAAGCGATGCTGGCCGGGCAACCATGCCGTCCACCGCAAGCCGCCAGTCCGAGAACCCGCTGGCCTGGTGGCGCTTGAAGAGATCGGTTGGCGGCTGGGGTTTCGTTGGCGAAAGGCACCTTGGAAATCATGCTGCGCGGGAACTCGCGGGCCAACGAGTGCCTCGTCAGAAGCCGTTGGGCAGCGTAAGTCAGCGTCTGGCCCGGACCGTAAAGGCCACCATGGTCGGGCGGGATCAGTCCATAATGCTGGGCCACGCGGGCGGCCGCGGTCAACCCCGCCACACCCGCGGTGGCAGCAAGGCCGGAGGTGATGAGTTTGCGGCGTGAAATGGGCTTCATAGGCGCTCCTCCGTTGGCTCAAACGTTCGCTCAAATATCGGCTCCAATGTGCCCTTCGCGGGTACGCCGGCGCCGCCAGTGATCATGGCTCGCATGCGGCTCCTGAATCCGGCAAGAACAACCATGGTGACGTGAACCACCAGGAAAAGCAGGAGAGCCGCCGGAGACGAAGAAATGCAGCGTGCGCGCCGATTGCCGGCCACCCAGCGCGTTGACCGCAGCGGGAACCGCGGAATCGAAGGCTCGGAGACAGGGCGAGACCAGTCCAGATCACCAGCGGAAACAGCAAGAAGATCACCATCAGATAGACGGTCCGCTGAACCACGTTGTAGGAGTGGGCTCCGCTTCATCCGGTGGTGCGCGCCGAAGAGACTTCGCCATCACCTTCCAGAAAGCGCGCCACGTCCGATCGCCCGGCGCCGGGAACAGGTCTCTGAGGAAGTGGCCGGTCCACAGACTCACGATCGCGTAGACCAGTCCAGTCAGCACCGCAGCCCAAGCGGCCTGAAAGTGGAGAGACCGGCTCCAGCCATTCTGGTCAGGCATCACGTAGCCGTAGCCCGTCGGAACAGTATCCCTGGATGACGGGATCGGCAGCGTAAACAGCGGAGACGTCCGTACATTGCCGGTTTCGCCCCAATAGAACCTCGGGTGAGAAATCACGATCTCCGCGCCGGTAAGCAGCAAAGCAAAAACGCGAACGCCGTGATCCAATGCGTCACGCGCACGACCGCGGAATGACGGGGAGTTTCCGGATTCGACATCGAGCCGGCGGCCGACACACGCGCAGCATACCACACGGGCAATTACCCGGGCAGGACCGATTTACCCTAAAGCAAACGCCTGTATCCAGAGCAGACGAAGACCTACCCCATTTATGCCCCGGGTGAGAACGAAGGGCACGGCTTGAAGCTTCAGCCGTGCCGTAAATGGTACAGGGTCGATGAGGGCTTTATTAGCCCCTGGGGCAACGCGTCCTCAGACGTTCGCGGAGTCGAGGCTTGGGTAAGAACTTTGTATCTAGGGCACGACTTTTAGTCGGGCCATAAAGTCCCGACAAAGATCTGGGCTTTAGCCCCTGGTATGGAAGTACCCATGCCGCTACCTTACCTGGCAAATGACAAACGCAAGGGGCTAAAATGTCGTCCCGTTCAGAAACCAAGACGTACCTCAGGGGCTAAAGCCCTCGTTTGTTCCTCCTAAACGGCCCGACTTTTAAACGTCGGGCCCGGATACAAAGCATGAGTGCGGTGACTTTGGAATTGGGTTCTCACGCAGACTCTTTAGCCCCTGAGGTAAGTCTTCTTTCCCTGTATGTACGGGCTTCAGCCCGTACATACAGGAAACAAAACGACGGGCTTTAGCCCCTGACGGCACACTCTTTAGCCCGTACGAAAAATGTCTTCATTTTTTGCATACGAAGTACAACCTCTCTGAGTGAGTCGAAGGGCGACTACGGTCGGTATCGATGACCGTGACTCTTCGAAAATGTACCTTTAAAGCAGCAACAATCTTGCTCGTCGGAAAGGCGGCCTCCTGAATATTCTCCTCATGCAGCAAATATCGATTGCCCTTCGCATGTTCAAACACCCGGATGTTCCAATTGGAAGCATGATTGGGTGCGTCACTGACTTTTATGATCAAAAGATTATTTCCAAACGGGTGCACCCAGGCAGGTTCAGAAATATGCCGATTCAATTTCTCTTGCGTGTTGACATCAAAAACAAAAACGCCTCCATCAGACAAGTGCCGAAATACGCTGGCGAAGAGCTCCTTCCAGCCGGCAAACCGCAACACATGGTTGATCGAATCATAAACACAGCAGATCACATCGAATCTTTCGGGCAAATTAAATCTCACCATGTCTTGCTGGAAAAGCCGAGCCTGAGGCACTTTCTTCCTGGCAATAGACAGCATTTTCCTGGACTGGTCTAACCCGCAAACTTCGTATTCTTTCGCCAGGTGCTTCAGGACCGAGCCTGTACCACATCCGAGTTCTAAGACCTTCTTTGCCTCCGGACATCCTTCCGAATGAATTCCCGAAGGCACTCCGTTGCCTCCGCTCGATCTCCCATGACTGCGTCATAAAATTTGGCAAAAGTGTCGTAGCTCGCCATTGCTCCTAGTCCTCCCTGATCGCAAGCCGCGCACATTTCCCCCGCATCGGCGCGAGGCTGAAGCCGACGGCTGACGGCCAAAGCATCCGCTTGCCCTCCCTCACCGTCCCCCAAGCTCATCATGCTGGTGGAAGTTCGGATAAGGCGGTATCGCCGGCGTAGGCGCAGGATGCTCCTTGAGCTGCTCCAACAAGATCGACACCGCGCGCTCCAGTTGCGGGTCGTGACCAGCCGCCACATCCTTCGGAAGCTCTTCCACCTCCACATCGGGCGCGATGCCGTGGCCTTCCACTTCCCATTCTCCGTTCAAACCATAGATCGCATAACGAGGCGCGGTGACCCCGCCACCATCCATCAATACCGGATAGCCGCCGATGCCCACCAGCCCTCCCCAGGTACGGACGCCGACCAGCGTGCCGAGGTTCGTCTTACGGAAATACCAGGGCATCGCGTCACCACCCGAACCGGCCGATTGATTGATGATCATCGCCTTGGGCCCGAAGATCGCACCCTCCGGATCATGAACCGGCTTGCCATCACGTTCAATCGCGCCACTCAATAGCTTCTGGCCCAGCACATTCACGATGTAGTCGGCGATCAAACCTCCCTCGTTGTAACGCTCATCGAGCACCACAGCCTGCTTATCCAGCTGGGCATAGAAATAGCGGTTGAAGTTCGAGTACCCTGCCCCGGCAGTATTCGGCATGTAGATGTACGCGACCTTGCCGCCCGGAGAGCTGCATCCACCTTGCGCCGGTTCGCCTCGATCCAGTCGATGTTGCGCAGGCCTTTCTCCGAGTCCACCGGCACCACCGTGACGTCGCGTCCGTCGCTGCCATCGGGCTTGCTCCCAACGCGCACCACCGTCTGCTTTCCCGCTGTGCCGTCAAAGAAGCTGTCGAGGTTGTCTGTCGCGTGCAGCTCGCGTCCGTTCACGGCGAGCAGATACTCGCCTTCGACGATGTGGATGCCCGGCAGAGTGAGTGGCGCAGTCAGCGAGGGGGTCCAGTTCTGACCGTTATAGATTTTGGCGAACTTGTACCGGTTGTTTTCAACCACGTAGTCCGCACCGAGCAAGCCGGGCTTTGGCCCGTTCTTTGGCAGCTCCGGGCCGCGCACGAACATGTGGCCAACTTGAATCTCTCCCAACATCTCGTTGGAAAGGTAAGTGAATTCCTCTCGCGAGGCCAGCCCGTCCAGGTATGGTGCGTACTTCGCTTCCACCTTTGCCAGGTCAAGCCCGTGCAAGTGCGGGTCATAGAAAAAGTCACGTTCTATGTGCCAGGTCTCGCGATACATCTGCTTCCACTCGGTCCGCGGGTCGACCATCGCAAACATGCCGCCGTTATTGACCGGTTTGCCTTGCGGGGCCTCGGGGGAACCAGGTTTGAGATCCGCAATCGGAGCGAGAAACCAATTGTCACCGCGCATGTAAAAAAGTTTTTCGCCGTTGAAAGAGACCTCATAGCCGTTCAGCCCGCTGAGGATCTCTTCCGTCTGGCGCTTTTCAGTGGTAAAGCGCCACAGCGATCGGATCGGCGGGCCACCCCCAGACGAGGCGCGCCCCACGGGATCACCCTCGGCCAGGAAAAGCACGCCGGTCTTGCCCACCGACAGACCGGTATAGTTGCGCGGAGGAATAGGCAGAGACAGAATCCGATTGCCAATGCCGGGAAGATCGATGACCGTTGGCTTCGGCTTCTCTTCTTCCTTCTTCTTGCTATCGTCCTTTTTCTCGTCTCCCTTAGCCGCAGCTTTATCCTGACTGGCATCCGTCTTGTCGTCTTTCTTGTCTGCGTCCTTCTTGTCTTCATCCTTCTTCTTGTTCTCATCGTCGCTTTCCGGGGGCACCGGCGAGGTGCCGTCCCGCGCCAGCACGATCACATAAGCATTGCTGGTGGTCGCACGATCCAGCGAGGAAAGATCGATGCCGGCGTCCGAGGGCCCGTTGTTGGTCGAAACCGTGAAGTAGAGGTACTTGCCGTTAGGGTCAAAAACCAGGTGCGCAGCGTTGCTCATGCCATCCGTGATCTGCGTGGACGTGTGCGTGGCCAGCGAATAGAAGAAGACTGCGTGCAGTTGGTTTTCCAGGTCGCGAGTGTAGGCGATCCACTGCGAGTCGGGTGACCAGGAGAGCTCCGTCGAAGGGCCGAAGCTGCCCCGCAACCCGGTATCGACTTTGACCGGCTTACCGCCGGCTGCGTCCACATACCAGAGCCTGCAGGTGCTTGTCACTGAAGGCGATGCGCTTGGAATCCGGCGACCAGCGCGGACCATAAAAGTACGAGGGATCGGGCCCCAGATCGATCACCTTGGGTGGCTGCAGGCCGTCCTGGTCGCGAATGTAAAGTTGATATTCGCCCGAGGCGTCGCTGAAATAGGCGATGGACTTGCCATCCGGAGACCAGGCTGGGTCGCGTTCGGCGGTGCCCGGTGTCTTGGTCAGATTGCGGATATCGCCCTTCTCGCCCGGCAGGGTAAAGATGTCGCCGTGTGCTTCCGCAACCACGCGCACGCCGGTCGGCGAAAGCGCGACATTCTGTACCTCCTTTGCGGGAATCTCGGTGAGCTTCGGAGTCAGCGCGGGCAGATCCCCGTGAATCGTGACCGGCACCGGCGTGCTCCTGATGCGTGGCCAGATCATAGAGGTGCAGCGAGCCAAACTGCTCGTAGACCAGCGCTCCCGGGCCTGCGCTCACCGTCTTTAAATCGTAACCGTGATTCTCCACCACCTGCTCCACCCGCTTGCTCTCTGAGTCATAACTGAACAGCGAGACGGGGCCATTGCGGTCGGAAAGGAAGTACACCACCTTGCCCTCCCACACCGGGTTTGAATCGTTCGAGTTTTCGCGCGGGATCTTCTCCAGGTCGAGCGTCTTCATATTCACCAGCCACACCGGCGTGGTCTGGCCGCCCCGGTAGTGCTTCCACGCGCTTTCCCATTGCGCCACAGGCACGTAGGCCAGCGTATTTCCGTCCGCCGAGAAGGTACCCGTCGTTGCGCTCGGTAGGGGTAGAACCGTGGGCGATCCGGTGCCATCGGCATGGGTGCGAAACAGCCGGGGAAATCCGAGTAGCTCGCGTGCCCTGAGCCGAAGAGAACATCTTTCCCATCCGGGGTCCAGCCCACGGCAAAGTTACCGGTCGGCTCCCAGGTGAGCCGCTGCGGCACGCCGCCTTCTGCGCTCACCACGTATACGTCGGTGAGTCCGTGCTCGCGGGTCGAGTAGGCGATCCGCGTTCCGTCGGGAGAAAAATACGGGCCCTCCATGACTGCATTGACGGAGGTAAGCCGCCTCGCTTCGCCGCCCTGGCGCGAAACCGTCCACACATCATCTGCGTAGAGAAACGCAATCTTATCCCCGCTGAGCGAGGGATTGCGCAGAAGCAACGGCGGAAACGTTTGACCAAAAGCGCAAAGCACGAAAGAAGCCAGAACAGCGGAGCAACCAAGCGCGACCGACTTGCGAAGCGAGAAAACCCATCCAGCCATGCGAAACTCCTCTAAAGGCACACCACGGCGATTGCGTTTCAAGGCTGCTCAAGCAACCGATTGACGAACCCCGGGACATACAAGTCTATCAAGCACGGCCTTTCGTAGGATCGGCATTCACTCTTCGGAAACAGCGCTTCAGGAATTCACTCGCCAGGGAATCCTGGTGGTAACCTCGCAAAGCTCACACCAAAACAAATCGAAGTGAAACCGAAGGGTGCCCCAGCCTGTCCGGCGTGCCGTGGGCCGATCCGCAAGGGAAACCACAACTCCACCCTCACTCGTAGCGCAGCGCCACCATGGGATCGACCTTGGCCGCTCGGCGCGCGGGCATATAACCAGCCAAAGCAGCTACCCCAATCAGAACAACCGACACGGTGACAAAGGTTAGGGGGTCGCTCGATCCAACTCCATAGAGTAGGTGCGACAAGCTTGAGAGATTCGTGTAAGTATCAGCGCACCCACCGCACCGACCGCGATGCCGGCAAGAACCAGTCTCAACTCTTGCCCAATAAACAGACGAAGAACGTTCCTTTTATCCGCGCCGAGCGCCATGCGAATACCAATCTCCTGCACCCGCTGCGTAACGGAATACGAAATCATGCCGTAGATTCCAACTGCCGCCAGCAGCAACGCCAGCCCCGCAAACGCACCCAGCAAAATCATGGGAAAACGCTGCTCAGACATCGAATCCGCAACGATCTGCCGCATCGTTTGTACGTTGTAGATCGGCTGGTCGCTACTCGCCTGGTAAACGGCTCGCTTGATCGCAGGAATTAGGGTCGCGGCGTCGAGTGGCGTGCGAACGACTATGCTTGCGTCCGGATAATTGAGCGGGCACCCACTGGTCCGGATCTTGATGGAGCGAATAGTACGCTTGATATTGATTGGCAAGGTCCGCGTCATTCAGCCCCGCATCCTTCACATGATTTGCCACGCCCGACAATTGTGCATGGGCCGAAGGCCTCGAAACCGGCAGTGATCGTGTGCCCTACAGGTTTTCCATCGGGAAAAAACTTATGCGCGAAATCGCTGTCGATGACGGCGACGCATGCCGACTTTGGTGGCGTCTTCCTCGCCGAGAAAACGCCCTTGCAGCAGTGGTATTCCCATGGTGCGAAGATAATCTGGCCCGATGAGAAACGCTTGCAGTCGTGGCGCTCCTTGCAGCGAGTCGGGCTTTTGCGAGTCGAGCCAAAATGGCAGGTATCCGCCCTGTCCGGTTAACGGAACGGCGGTAGTAAAATCCGCCGCCTCTACCCCGGGAATCTGCCGAATGCGTTCCATCAATTGTTGGTAAGCAACGCGAGTGCTCGAAGGTGTATTCGTCAGTGTATGGGAGACCCCGACCTTGAAGGTGATGATGTTCTTGGTATCGAAGCCCGGATTAACTGTCCATAAGTGAAGAATTGTGCGGAGCAGTAGGCCAGCGCCCACGAGCAGACACGAGCGTTAACGCCACTTGCATAATTAGTAAACTGCTCTGAGTGCGCCGATGGGTGACTGTAGAGCCGCGGCCACCCTTCTTGAGCGATGCTTGCGGATCGGCGCTCCAACTTTTGAGAGCGGGCGCAAGCCCGAACAGAATTCCGGCCAGGAGCGAAACCGCCAAGGTGTAAAGCAGTACTGCAGCATTCACGCTGACGTCCTCGCTGCGTGGCAAGAATTCCAGGCATTGCCGCCAGCACCGACTTGATTCCGAGGAATGCAATCAAGATCCCCAGGCTGCCTCCGGCTAGCGAAAAATCATGCTTTCCGTCAATAATTGCCGCGCCACGCGTGCGCGATTCGCGCCGAGCGCGGAACGAATGGCAAACTCTCGATTTCGCGCCGCGAAACG
This sequence comes from uncultured Acidobacteriaceae bacterium, assembly GCA_963838445.1. GTDB lineage: Bacteria > Acidobacteriota > Terriglobia > Terriglobales > Acidobacteriaceae > PALSA-350. Next base: position 30,264 of record CAWIRT010000050.1, on the reverse strand, counting down.
GGCCAGCAGGAGATTGGCAACGTTTGCGCAGGCGATCAGCAACACCAGGCCAACCGCTCCTAACAGCAACGTGAGTGTTTGCCCTGCGTCCCCAACGATTGCTTGCTTGAGAGGTTCGACATAAACTCCCAGATCCCGGTTGTCGTCGGCGTACAGGCGATCAAGTCTATTCTGGATCGTGCTCATCTCCACCTGAGCTTGAGATACACTCACTCCGGGTTTCAGTCGCGCGATCGTGAAGATGCCGTCGTGATTTGCCCGATCGTTCAGGATGAGTGGATCGAGCTGACCGAGTGGGATATAAACATCGGCTTCACTTTCGAGACGAAATCCAGGCGGGGCAACCCCCACGATCGAGTAATTTACTCCATCGACGGTGACGGTCTTGCCCAGGACCTCGTGGCCGCCAGCGAACCGCTCCCGCCACAAGTGATTGCTAATGACAGCCGCCGGCGCCCCGCCGTGTTGGTCTTCCTGCGCGGTAAATTCCCGTCCCAGCGCCAGTTGCACTCCTAGCGTGCTGAAAAACCCCCGTGAGATTTGGCTGGAATGAAGATGCGAAGGCGTGCCTGGAGATGCGAGATCGACCCCTTGCTGCCGGAACGCTGCCATCTGCTGAAATGAGCCGGCGCTGCGTTGCCAATCCTGAAAATTCGGGTACGAATTCCAGACGCGGGGAAAGCGTGGATTGTTTTCCCACACCATAACCAGGCGAGCCGGCTCGAAGTACCGCAACGGTGCCAGCAGCACGCCTTCCACGACGCTGAAGATCCCAGTGTTGGCGCCAATGCCCAGCGCCAGAGTGAGCACAACCACGAGCGTGAACCCCGGGTTCCTACGGAACTGCCGCAGGGCGTAACGAATATCGGGAAAAAGTCCGGTCATCTTGTTCTCTCATTTATATCGTCGAGCCACCACGGCATCGATCCAGGCCTCGCGGAGACCAGGACGTACGGCTTGCGCGCACTTACCCCGTACAGCAGGCCGGATATCAAGCGCGTTGATTCGAATGACAAAGCGGTCACTCGCTCGCCGTAACCCATGTTATCTCGTATGCAAAAACAACTCGACCAGCACCCCCTCTATTCGCGCCCGCTTTCCAGAATTCCAGGGCCCGTCGCGTTTTCTGCTTCAATTTTCCAATAAATTCTGCCGTTCCCAGCGGTCGTCCAGTGGAGGTGCAACGACAGATCGTCCCTGCCTCCGATTCCTTCCCGCTATCACAATCGGTCTCGTCTCGGCAGACCCGTTCCCTCCTCCCATCTGCGTCCGGCTTCGCGCATTTTGCCGGATACATGGATACCAACTTCATATTCTTGCCAGGAATCATGGAATAAACAACTCCCACCTCAGTTTCCATAAACATGTCGCTGCTATCCGATGCAATTGCCATGAGAGAACCTACCGCTCGATCGCAGCGAGATAGACCGCGACAGATAAGACAAGGGCAGAGGAGTTGGGAGCATTTCTGTAGTCGCCCATACCGCCGCTTTCACTTCCCCGTGCGTGCTGGAACCGAGGTCTGCGAATGAGGTCTGGTAGGAGATCGCAATGAAAAGTATGTCGGCCGCACTGGAACAAACCGTTGAGGAACGATCCCCAGGCGTGATTCCAAAGCGAATCTTGCCGGATATTGGCCTGTTCGTGGGGAGTGGGCTCTACCTTTACTTCAACCTGTTTACTCTCACCGGGACCCCGTATCTTCTCGATGGGGACCAGGTATTCTTCTGGGTATATGCCCAGCGATTGCTGAACGGGGAACATGTTTATCGCGATTTCTTTCAATTTACCCCGCCCGGAACAGACCTTGTTTTCTTAAGCCTGTTCAAGCTTTTCGGGCTGCGCATCTGGACAACGAATTGCGTTGTATGGATGCTGGGTGTGATCCTGTGCTGGCTGTGCTTTCGCCTCTCCCGGTCACTTATGCCGGAACCCAAAGCACTGTGCGCTGCATGGCTCTTTCTTGTTCTCGTCTTTGGCAAGACGCTCAATGCTACCCATCACTGGTTCAGCGTGTTGGCAGTCATGCTCGCTGTTGCCATTCTGCTCAAAGAGAGAGGCCTTGCAAAAATTGGGGCCGCCGGCGCTTTTCTCGGCCTGGCCTCGTTTTTCACCCAGACGAGGGGCGTGCTTGCGGCTGCCGCTATCGCCGCCTTCCTGGCCCTGGAGTGGCTCGAAAAGAAACAGCCCACGAGGCACGGCCTCGGGAACCTGGGGACATTCCTTCTATCGTTCGCGGCTGCGTGGACTTGTCTCAGCAGCTACTGGATTGCCACCGTGGGTATCCATGGGCTGCTTGCATTCCAGATTACATTTGCCCATCGCTACGTGATTCACGGATGGTCGGTCTCGTCCCTGGGCATTCCCCAGGAAGATATTACCTGGAGCAGACTGCTTATCGCCAGTCAATATCTATTCGTCTACCTGCTGCTTCCCTTCGTGTATGCCATTTGCGCATGGAAATGTTGGAACCGGCGTGGTGAGTCGTTATCTCTTGAACGGGAACGTATCCTCCTTCTAACCTTTGCCGGTTCGGCCATGATGTTGGAGGTAGTGCAGGCCCTGAACTGGGTCCGTGTCTATTGCGTGGCAATCCCTGCCGTCATTCTGTTTGTCTGGTTGCTGGAAAAACATCGGAATCGCCAGCCTGCCGTAGCGGCTGTTATCTGGCTCTGCATCGTTCTTCTAGCCTGTCACCAAATAGCATCCAGGCATCATAAGCAATCTGCCATTGTGCACCTGCCGGGCGGAACAGTCGCCACGATTCCCGCCAAGGCAGGAAAGCTCGAGTGGCTTGGGCAACGCACTCGACCGAATGATTTCTTTTTTCAGTCAGGATGGCCGGGACTCTATCTGCCGCTCCAACTGCGGAATCCGATCTTTGTCGACGATCTGGATCCAAGAGGTGTTACTTCTCCAGAATATGTCGATTCCGGTATGCGGCAACTGGATGCAAAAGCCGTCCGATACATCTTGTGGTCCCCACGACTGGACTCTCCGGGTCTCAATAAAGTAGAGACTCATCTAGTGCAATTCCACGAGTATCTTGAAACGCACTATAAGCAAGTTCGTAGCTTCCCGGACGAAGACCAACTATGGGAAAGACGTTCAGGACGATGAGCGATCGGAATCCTAAGACACACTCCGGAACAAGAGATATGCAACCCATCAACAGCTACCAGGTCTTCTTGATCAGCGTATCGAACCCGAAGCCACCATTCTGGTCCCGCGTCGCGCTGACCGCAACCCGCGGTGAGATTTGATATTGCCCCTGGATCGTCTGGTTCTGGGTCGACGCCACATTACTCGAGAAAGTCACAAACAGATTCCCCGTGACCCGTTGTTGGATGGTAACGTTCGCGCCGGCAGGCCCCTGGCTGCTGCCGCCCGCAAGTACCGGATTGATGGATAGCTGCGAGATCCCGGCCACCTTCGAAACCCTGCTGGTCACCTGGCTGCTCACCTGGGACGCCACCAGTGACGCCGCTGCCTGGTTTGCCGGAGTCGAAGGATTGGCGGCGCTTGCTTCCGTCGTAGAACCAAATGCCAGCAGGTTGATGATGTCCGCCGCCGGCAGCGATGGATCTGAGGAGTAATTGGTCCGTAGCTGATCGACCGGACCAGTAAACCGCATGAAGATGTTGTATTGCTGGATGGTTGTATTCAGGGCCAGATTCACCACCGGCTGCGTCTCCGAAGGATTGACAAATTCGATAGTCCCACCGTTGAGCACGAACCGATCCCCATTGAGGATGATGTCACCGCCACTGAGATTAACTCGTCCCAGGATCACCGGGTCGGCAGCCGTACCCCGCACCCGCAGATTCGCCGAGCCGTTGATGCTGAGCGTTCGGCTCACCAGGTTGATATTGTTTTCCGAACTCACGCCCAGGTTCAATTGGATATTCTGCGCCAGTCCGGGCGTCGGCGGTGGGGAAACACCGCCCGAGAACTGATCAACGAAGCTGTTCAGATCAAAAGCCGGAGTAAACGAAAGGTCGGCGAGATTCACCTGGCCTCCCAACACCGCGTTGTCCGTGGTGCCCGCCAGCCGCAAATTCGCGTTCACGCTTTCGCGCACACCCTGGGGATAGAGCACGCGTACCCCTTTGGCCGCTAACCCAAGATCAAACTGGACTCCGGGCCGATAAGCAACGCCGCCCTGAGCCGTAAGCGTCCCGCCCCCGACGGTACCCTCAAATTTTGTGATGTTGAGCCGGTCTTTAGTCAGCGTCAACACACCATTCCCGTGTTGCAAACCGACTGGTAAGTCGCCACTGGCAAAGTTGGCGTCTACGATTTCTACCTGGCCCCCCAGGTCGGGGCTGTTGGTCGCACCACTCGAATTGATATTGAACTTTAGCTGCCCCGAGCTTCGGATATCGGGTGCGAACGCCTGCGCCAGGTGCAGATCCACCGTGCCCAAAAGCAACAGCGACATCGGCGCGCCATTGGTGGTGGACATCGATCCTTGAAACTGCAGATCCGTATCCGTACCCTTAAGCCCCGACCGCTGCAGCGTAACCACCGTGTCTTTGTAGTCCACGCGGATGGGCGCAGTCTCTGCCAACTGAATGTTGTTGCCGTAGGCCAGCTTCAGGGTCGGAACCGTAACGTGCGCCTCCAATAGCTTTGTGTTCTTGAGTGGCCCGTGGAGCGTAGCGTGAACCTCGGTCTGTCCGCTCAAGTCCTCGGCCTGCTCGGGAGCATAGATTGCAAAGATGGGCTGTAGCGGAATCGCCTGGGTGTCGAGCGTGGCGTCCGCGGCGTACTCGCCGGTTAATTGCACCTTCGCGTTAGCCCGGATGGCAGTACCCACTGCGGAAGAGGTTAGGTTGGCCGTTGCCAGGTGGTTGGCTACATTCATCTGCAAATTTACTTCAGCGATCTTCTGGTTCTGAATGTCAATCTGCGGAATCTGCAGCGTCGCGTCGAGCTGCGGGTTATCGAATGTTCCTGCTCCATGCGCGCTTATGCTCGCCACTCCCCGCGCGTCGATCTTCTGCGCCTTGAGCGCCTGCAGTTGTTCGAGACGGATACCCGAGGCCGTCAGCTGCGCGTTGTAACTCTTCTGCCGCGGGTGAAGGCTCACCTTGCTCTGCACGTTGCCTGCTGGGAGCTGGACGCCAAGATCCCCGTGCACTTCGTCTCCCGTGCCCGCGAAGGTCAACGTCGCAGAGGTGACCGGCTGCTCGTAAGCAGTGATGTGAGTCACCGAGACGTTCCCTTGTCCCACGGGGCTCAGCTCAGTGCCATGGACTTTCACGTTCGCGTTCAGAGTTCCCGTAACCGGCGCCTGCTGCCCGGAAAGCTTCACCAGATCCTGAACGTCTAATTGCGAGGCATCAAGATCCACCTGCAACGGGCTTGTGTCGCTGAAGGACCACTTGTGCAGGCCGGCGCTGGCATTGAAGGTGATTTTTCCGTGAGCGGCCGGCTCCAGGTCTGCATGCTCCAGGCTAGCCATGGAAGGGCTCACATCAACGTTGGTTCTTAGCACTCGCCAGGCAGTTCCGTTGAACTTGAAATCGGACGCGGTCAACTGTCCCGTCAAGTGGGGTGCGCTGGTTGACCCGCGAACCGTCCCTTGAAACAGCGCTATCCCGGCCAGCCCCAGCGGTTGAATCGGCTGCCCCGGTGCGGGGGTGCGGAACAGGTCCGCGACCGTTTCCAGCTCGCTCATATTGTTGGATTGAAATTTCACATCCAGGCTCGACCGCTGGCTCACCACGCCATTCATGGTTAAGGTGCTTTGCGACGTCCGCAGAAAGCTTTGCTTCAAGGCAAGCTCCTGGTTGCCGCCCGTATACGTGCCATGAATTGTGCTCTCCAGCGGGATAACCTGCGCATTGCCGGATACCTTCCCTTGCACCGCGGCATCCGCGTGCGCCACCACATCGTCGAACGTCTTCCCCCAGGCGGCGGTTGCCTGGGCATTCAGCATGCCCGCTAAGGAAACTCCCTTGGGCAGCGCTGAAGATTTCAGCGCGCGGTTCATTTCTGCGAGCTGGATACCACGCACCTCGGCATTGAACTTGGAGTGTGCATTACCGTCAATGTTGCTCATTTTGCCGGTACTGGTAAGCTCCCCGCCCAGAAGGCTGGCGCGGAAGATCCTTGAGCGTGGCGTCCCCGTTCTCGAGCGAGTAGTGTGCGCTATGTTTCTGATCTGCGAGCGCAGCGCAGGTGTTTGTACCTCAAGCTGCGCACTGCTTAGATCCCCTCTGGACCAGAACAGTGTCGAGAAAAGAGCGATTGGCGGTCTGCCGATAATTGACCGAACCACTGGCACGAATCATCCCCACCGGCACCGACGGGTTCTCCAGAATTCTGCGAAACTGGCTGCCGTCCAGGGTAGCCACATACTGCGCCTCCACCTGGGGGTGGCTATAGTCCTGCACCGTCGCAGTCAACACCAGCTGCGACGTATCGCTGGTTAACTTTGCGTTGGTCAAATGGAAGGTCGTGGGCGTCGCATCGAACTCCGCATCCAGGTTGTGTGGAATGGTCTTGAATCCACTTGCCTGCAGATGGCCATCCGAGTAGCTGAGTTTCCCTGAATACTTCTGCAACAGGCTATTGAAGCCGGCGCGGAAATCGACGTTATGCAAGTCCGCAGAGAGCACGCTCTGGCGATTGTTATAGTAGACCGCCCCCTGATCGAGCACCGCATGACGAATGCCCAAATCGAACAGGCTGGTGTTGCTGCTGCTGGAGCCGCTGCTCTTGATGACCGGGATGTTCGTCACGCCATGAGCATCGGTAAACACCTTCACGACCGGGCTTGTCGACAACGAAGCTGTCCAGATACCACTTCTTATGAAGAACCGAAACGATACGGACCCCCACCTCGGCGTGCGCCACCTGGAGCAGCGGCGGATTCGGATAAGGATCGGCTCCATGTACCGTCAAGCCGTAGAGATCCAGGCTGAGGTTCGAAAGATGAAGCGCGAAATTTTGTAGCTGTACCTGGGTGCCGATGCTCTCACTGGCTTTCTGCTGCACTGTACTGAGAACATAATTGTGAAAGCGGGCGCTATGCAGCACGACAGTGACGGCAATGACCGCTACCAACAGAAGAGCCGCCACGCCACCGAAGACCCAGGCTCCCACTTTCCACAACCGCTTGTGATCAGACAATGCCGTACTCAAGTCAGGACCTCCGTCAAAATGCCTGGCCAATGCTCACGAAGTACTGGGTCGATTTAACACCCGGAACGGGGTTAAGGTTGTGTCCGAGATCGATACGCACCGGGCCCACGGGTGTTGCATAGCGCAGGCCCAGCCCCACATTATTGGTATACAGCGACGTAAAGTCATGAAATCCGACCGTGGGAAAAACGTTCCCGCCGTCGTAGAAAACAACCAATCCCAAACCCTGCTTGATGGGCACCGGAATGCGGGCTTCGGAGTTAAGAATCAACTGTTCGTTTCCTCCGCTCGGCACCTGGATAAACGTGCAGTCCGTCGAAGATCCAGAGCTGCAAACCTGCACCTGCCGTTGCGGGCCCGCGCCATCCAGCGGAAAGCCACGCAAGGTATTACCGCCGCCGGTAAAGAAGGCTTCGCTCAGTGGCACGTGGCTGCTGGCGAAGGGTTGAGCCAAGCCGATGCGAATGCTGTTGGCCCAGACGATATTGTGAAAGACCGGCCGATAGTATGCCGTCTGCTCAGTCAACTTGGCGAAATTCACGCTGGAGCCCAGCTTGGTCGCATTAAAGTCCAGTTCGACCGACTGCAGCATTCCCTTGTGAGCGTCCAGAGGGTTGTCACGCGTGTCGCGGGTAAAGTTACCCGCAATGGTGGAGAGCCGCACGTGCTGGTCCTGCGGCAGTACCAGGTCTGGAATCTCTATCCGCGTCAAGTCCGTTTGACTGAAGCTATAACGCATGAAGAAGATGTCGTGCTTTTTCCGATCCAGAAACTTCTGCAGCTGAAAGCTGCCGTTTTCAATCTGTGAGGAGTAAATCGGATTTTCTTCATTGTGTTCAGTGAAAACGGACGCCGTCGCGCCCCAGGTTGACCAGCGAAAATTAGGATCGATGTAATAGCCGGCGACGCGCTGATCCAGGCGGCCGGCAAACGCCGTCGCGGACAGCGATTCCCCCTTGCCCCGTACATTATTGCGCGTATATTGAAACGACCCTCGCGGCCCGTAGTAGGTAGTTTGGCTCACCGTGAAATTCGAAGGCAGGCCGACCGGTGGAAGACCGGGAATCGCAACGGTACCACTGGGAATGCTGCCACCGCGGTTGATTATTTCGAAACCGAAGCCGTAGGTCATCGCGTTCCTTTTGGCCTCATGCACCTTGACCAGCACGTCCTCTTTGGTCTGGGTGGTGATCTGCCGCCGGGGATCCACTTCCGCCCAGTCAAAGACTCCGGTGTGGTCATAGAGCTGGCTTTCCGACGGTGAGCAGTTGCGTCTCGGTCAGCGGTTGATTGGGAACAATCGTGGCTACATCCCGGTCGATCAGCCGCTGCTGGGTTTGTACCCGCCCCAGGGTGATTACCTCCTGGGTATGGACCTGGGGGCCCTCGTAGATGTGATACACCACGTTGATGTGGTGAGGGTCGCTCTTCGATACCACGGTCGCGGTCTCACGGAAGCTGGAGGTCAGGTAGCCGGCCTGAAGATAGTGAGCAACGATACTGGCACGGTCTGCCTCAACGAATTTTTGCGAATAAGGCTTACCCGCTGCCAGCTTTAGCCCGCCGGGTGCGAACTTCGTTTCCGGAAAAGTGTCGGCGCCCTCGATCTTGAGAGAGCTCACAATGTCTCGCGGCCCCTCCACCACATGGAAGGCCACGGTCAGGTTGCCCTCCTTGTGGCTCACGGCGGAAGTGACCTGCACACTGCTGAACCCTTCGGATTGGTAGAGCGCGGTGAGGTTCTTTGTGCTCGCGCGTACCAGTTGCTCGCTGTACTTACCCGGGGAAAACAGGTGCGACTTTTTAACCGTGACCAGGGGCATCAGTTCCGGTGTCTTGAGCTGGCTGTTGCCCGCCACACTCACGTCTGTCACCTTGTGCTTCTTACCTTTGGTGATGACGTACACGATGCTGTCCACCGATTCCTGCTTGTGGAACTGAGAGTCGACGTTGACGTCGAAGAAACCTTTGCCCTGAAAGTAAGAAACCAGCGCCTGGCGCCCCTCCTGCACCAACTCCGGATCGACGCCCACCCCCTGGTAGACCGGTAGCAGGGACTTGCGCGTCCAACTCCAAAGGTGGGCTCCCTTTACCTGCACGTGAATGGTTGGACCGGGCTTGACGTCAAAGTGGATATCCGCGCGATTGGTCTCCGCATGGTAGGCGGCTCCGGAAAGTTTTACCTGCGCGGCCAACTTGCTTTCCTTCTCCAGCCTCTTTTGCAGATATCGCTGGGCATTGGTGAGCGTCGCGCGGCGATAGTTCTTTCCCGGCCGGATCGCTGCTCCCCTCAGCCGTGCCTTCATGCTCTGCAGGCTTCTGCTCATACCGGCAGCCTGTTCCGGTGTGGCATCCGCAATGGCCACGGTGCCGAATTTGGCTCGTCGATTGAGGCTCACCATGAAGCGCACATTGGCTAGATTGTGAGCAGCGTCCAGGTTTACCTGGGGACGGACCTCGGCTTCGAAATATCCTTGCTGCTGAAAGAACTGGAGCAGAGCGTCGCTATCTTTCTGCACGTCCCCGGCGTTGAAAGGCGCCTGCGGAGGATAATTTGCGATTTGCACCAGCCTGGAATAGTTAAATCTCTCCGCGCCAGGAAACTCGAAGATGCCAAACCAGACCGCCGGCTCCACGATCAGCAGCACCCGAACTCCGTTGGCCTCGGGCTCGATTTGCAACTGTACCTCTTCGAACTTGCCGGCGCTTTTCAAGGTGGCAATGCTTTGATCTGTTTTCTCTTTCGAGAAGGGCTCCCCGGCATGCTGCTGCATAAGCGGCAGCAACTTGCTGGTATCCAGATTCGGACGGCCCGCAATCTCCACCGCGGTCACATTCTGGCCTTCATAGGAAGACAGGATGACCTGGGCCGCGGGAGCTGTCTTCGGAAGCTGAGAGGGTTGCTGTGTATCCTGCGCGGATAACCCGGCACATAGGGCGAGCAGGGTCGCGAGCCAAAGGCTTGTCCGTGTTTTCCCAATCCTGGATTGAGCCGTCATTCGAAGATGTTCCGCAAACAGCTCAATCCACGCCATCTCCCCATCAGATGCAGGAATGGCGGGCGGCGTTTGATATTCAACTGGGTTCGCGGAGTATCGAAATCGCACCAGGTTCAAATCAGGAGGCCGATGGAGTCGCGACCGCCGGTGTACTAACGATCTCCGGCCTAAGCACACCCGCGGCTGCCAGCTTCTTTTCCTGTACTGCGGCCTCTATTTCGCTATTGATCTCACCCCCAAGCAGCAACATCAGGCCGCTGAGATAAAACCACGTCAGCAAAATAATGACGGTGCCCAGCGAACCGTAGGTGGCAGAATAGTTATTGAAGTAATGGACGTACGCGCGCAGGCCAAGTGAGGCCACAAGCCAGCCCAGCATGCCCAGGGCGGACCCCGGAGTAAGCCAGCGCCACTGGCTAACCTTCACGTCCGGCCCAAAGTAATAGATGAGTGCGAACAGAAACGAAAGAAACCCGGTGGCTGCCAGCCATCCAATGGTCCTCAGCGAGCCTGCCGCCAGTACCGCCAGAAACCGATGATAGATGTGGTGGTGCACGAGCCGGGCAAAAAAGTCCGCCGCCAGCAGCGATGCGAGCATGAGGGTTATCACGATCGAGAGAATGAACGTAATGCCGATCGCCGATAACCGTGCTTTCCAGTATGGCCGGCTTTCCTTTACCCGGTAGACGACGTTGAGGCTGTCCTGAATGGCGACAAAACCCACAGAAGCAGACCACAGGGCCGCCACCAGGCCAAACGTCAACTTGCCGCTGCTCGCAGCAGCCGTGGTTTGATTAAATGCTTCAAGAACGGTTCCCAAGGCTGAGGGAGGAACGACTATGGAGAGATACTGCAGCAAATTCTCGTAAATGTGAGCGGCTGAGCGAGCCGCCAGACCAAGTACCGAGCAGGCGGTGAACAAAGTGGGAAACAGAGCAAAGAGAAAATAAAAGCCGAGCTCGGCAGAGCGGCCGAGAAGGTTATCGGTAAACATCGCGTTCCATGTGTTCTTCGCGACCACCCTTGCCGGTACCCCCTCCAGATTCCACAGAGATTGCAGTGGCGAGCGGGAAACATAACTCCAAACCTGCCGGCGCAAGGTGCGGGTAGGTTCGCGGCCTGCAGGGGACGCATTTGCATTCTCCTGCTCACTTAGTTTGCGGGCGCTCGACATGCCATTGGCCACAGAGGCTGCTCCAGAAAATCATTTACCAGTTCATGGCCCGAGGAAAGGAAACACCGCGACAGCGTGTATAGAAAGATATCTCTGGAGCTCATTACGTTGCTTGCCTTCAGGCAACGTGAACATATCTTGTTCATAGCGCTCACAACCCGTGGCAACCCCGTCCATCAGACTTTAATTTGCCCGAACATATTCCGGAGTCCCGTCTTGGCCGGCCGATCAGATAAACCGGAGCGAGCCACCGGCCTGCGGCATAGCCTGCCATCCACTCGTACTGCGGAAACCCGCTGGTCAAATCAATCAGTTCCTCCGGCGTCCGGGTGCGGCAGCAGGAAACCAGGCCATCCCACAAAACTACAAGCGGGATCAGCGGAACCAGGTAAGTCAGCAACAATCTCGACCACCGGAACGGCCGCATGCGCGGCGTAAGCACCCAGGCAAAAGCCGGCATCAGCAAAATAGTCGCGAACGCGCGCAGGGTCCGCGAAGTCACTTCCGCCATCGCGAAGCCTTCTCCGCAGCGCACCGCATCTCTAAGCACCTCGCGCGCCATGCTGTCGGGGAAATGGTGAAAGGAGGAAAAGATGGTGCGAAAACCCCTGAGCGCTTCCGGCACCTGGGCGGCATCCACGGAAGAGTCCACGCTGCTGAGCGCGGAATCCTCGCCCAGCCTCGCAGGCAGCACATCGCTGGGAAACTTATCCGTCAGAATTACCGTGAGCGGCGCATGCTGAGCCAACGCAGCACGCCAACCGGCGCTCAACCACGGGCCGCCCCCACCAGAACAAAGGTCCACTACGCGCTGGGCGCCGCAGTCACGAATGGCGCGGAAGATCTGTTCCTGGACCGGCCGATAGATATCTGCGCGGCTGATAATGGCCTCGAGACAATCGGTGGCTCCGTGGCGCACCGCTTGTGGACACCACGCCTGATCCAGAACTTCAAAGAGTTGAAGTCGCCGCAACCTCTATAGCCGATCTCTCCACAAAGCCATCGCCCCCAGCAGCCCCTCCTCGTTGGAGATGATCTGGATTTCGGGACCGTGCTTGATAGTCACTTTCTTGGAGTTGCCGCCCCCAATGTAGAGAGTGTCCCAGTTGAAGGTCGCCGCGGTTTGCTCGATCGCGAGTCTAAGCAACTTATTCCAGCGCCTCGTACCATACTTCAGCAGCCCGCGCTTGCCCAGATACTCCTCGTAGGTTTTTTTGCGCCACGGATGATGTCCCAGTTCCAGACCAGGGCATAAGACACCCTCGGTGAACAGACGCTGAGCCCATGCCTGTGCCCAACGTGATCACCAGCTCGACCCCTTTGCCCTGAACGACACGCATAGCCCTGCACTGCGCAATCGTTGGCCATCCGAGTCGGCTTGCCCCAACGCTTTTCGAGGGTTTTGGCCAAGGGAAAGCCAATCCATCCCGGGTCAAGGTTTGCCGCCGTGAGCGTCTTGCCTTGCTTGATGACCCCGGGGAACCCAATCGAAACCCGGTCGAAGAGAGGATGGCTCACCTTGAGCTCGTCGAGAGCCGCCAGGATGGCCGCGGTGGTGGCCGGCTCGGGTGTGGGCACACGCAGGCGTTCAGTAATCGGCTTCCCTTCGGGGCTTAACGCCTGCATCTTTACGCCCGTGCCGCCAATATCGATAGCCAGGGTGACCGGACCGGCTGCATTGTCAGTGCCACGCTTGACTGCTTTGCCAACCTTACGAGCCATAGACCTCCGAGCCTAAACCACTTGTCATTCTACTAGTTACGCGTGGCCTTGGATCTATGAGGTACCGCTCTTCTTACCCCCGGGCTTACGACTTTCAGGGCGCTGGTCTTACTTTGCCAGCGCGCCCTTTTCGCGTTTCGCGGGCTTTGCCGCCGCTTCCGTCTTCTTTCCTACACGGAACCCGGCTTCTTCTGCCTGCTCGAAAGCGTCCTGAACCCTCTGTTCGATGGTCTTTATCGATTGGGTGGAACGCGAGGCCGCCGGACGTGCCTTCTTCTCCGCAGTGGCCGGCAGCGCCTCGGCCGGAGCCGCCGTTCGTAAAAGATCGGGCAACTGCGCCCACCACAGAAATTGCTGGTGAAGCTCCTTGTTGAAGTACCACTCTCCGTCTGACTCATTCACCTTGAGTAGCCAGCGTGCGTCGCCATCGTCCCATATTTCGCGCGGGACGCCGGCGAACGGCTCCTCCGCCTTCGCGGGTTTGACAGCCGTCAGCGTCTGGGCGAGGAAGGCCAGCCTGACTCGCGCCGCGGCGCGCCAGCCATCCTCAGTTATTTCACCGCCCGCGGAAAAGGCCCGGGCGAAAGCATCGCGCAGCCGGAGACGATCGAACATGGCCAGCGCCGCGGCCACGGTATCTTTGGCCGCGGTCGCTTCGGCCATACCCGCAAGAACCGCGTACCCCAGCGCCGGACCCCAAACTACGCTGGCGTGGATGGCTGGGGCGTTGCTGGGCAACACCAACCTGGCTTCTCGAGACCAAGGCTCAGAGAACAGGGTCTCCATACCTGGGAGTCCTATCAGCGCATGCAACTGGCGGCAAATCGACAACCACAACACCTTCCCGTCAACCGGCATCCCCGATCCGGTCTTGCGGGCGTATATGGCCAGCCCTTCACCGGCGAAGCGCGTACTGAGCGCTTCTATTCGCAACATCAGTTGGGCCGCCGGGGTCGACTCCGTCGCCTCCTCACCGCAAGCGGGCAAAGAGCCTGAGATCCCGGCCACTTCGGTCACCAGATCGGGCTGCAGCAGCGCCACCAGGGAGTCGTGCAACGGAGCCACTTCAAGGGCTTGTAACGCGTCGTCCAAGTTCGGCACACCGCGGCCATTGAGCGAGTCACAGAGCAGATCCCAGCGATACTGGTCGTCCGGCCGTAACTCGCGCCAATTGAGAAAGACGTGGCAGTTGTATGCATTCAGTTCGATCGAGTAGCCCTGGGAGACGATCTTCGACGCTCGCTCCAGATGCTCCAGGCCAGTGGTGTTGTCGCGGAAAGCCAGGAACAGGTTGCCGTCATTGGGCAGGCCGAACGCGCATCCCAGCGTCTGCTGGCGCAGATGGCCGGCCCCCTTATCGGCATAGCTGGCAGACTGGTGGATCGTACCGTAGGTGCTGGCAAAGCGGTTGTGGTAGATGATCAATGCCCGGTGATCGCCGCGCCGGTTGGAGTAGGCGAAGACATTCTCATCCACCGAACCGTCGGGTCGATAGAAATCGAACAACAGAAAATTCTCGCTCTCGGCAAACAGCCAGCGCTGGTGGAGGAGTGGTGCGATCTCCCGGTCGTGGCGCGCCACCAATCCTCGATCCGGATCCTCCTGGTAGCGGGCGCGGCGGAATTCCATACCGTACTTTTCCGTGAAGCCCTCGATCTGCCCGTGGCCGAACATGGGTAAACCAGGAAGGGTGGCCATCATGGTCGCAACCCCGAAGCACTTATCCCCGTTGCCGAACTGGTCAATCGCGGTACGTTCATCGGGATTGCTCATGAAGTTAACGTAACGCTTGAGAATATCCGGATCGAACTCAATGGTGTTCTTGATCACCGAGCGGTACTTCGCGTTCTCCTCGTCGCGCATCATGTTCATGAAGGCGCTGTTGTAAACCCGGTGCATCCCCAGGGTGCGGACAAAATACCCTTCCATGAGCCAGAAGGCTTCCGCCAGCAGCAGGGTGCCCGGAACCTCCTTTGCGACCCGATCGACCACCTCGCGCCAGAACTCTTCCGGCATGGCACGATCGAAGTCGGCCTTGCTCATGCTGTACTCTGCGCGCGAAGGGATGGCGCCGCCGGTGCCGGGAATGGGAAACCACAAGCGCTGAAAATGCCGTTTGGCCAGCGTCATCGCGGCGTCGAAACGAATGATGGGAAACAGCCGGGCCACGTGCAGGATGGTCTGGATCACCTGTTCCCGTGTGGCGGGGTTCAGGTAGTCGAGTTGGGCGGTGTCGTTCCAGGGAAAGCTGGTGCCGTCGTTGCCGTGATAGACGTAGCGGGTATCGCCGGTCCACTTGTCGCGGCGGCGAAAGACCACGGCAGCATCCGACTGCTCGTAATAATGATCCTCAATCTTGATCTCTACCCGGCCGTCGCGGGAGAGGTCCGGCCCTTCAAAGCGGTAGGCCGGATAGGGGCTGTCGGGGCGAGACATGAACCATTCCGGGTGCTCGATAACCCAGCCGGAATCGATGCCCATGTGGTTGGGGACCATGTCGCTGGCCAGCCTCACGCCGTGCGCATAGGCGCGGTCACGCAGGTTACCGTAAGCCGGCTCTCCACCCAGATCGTGAGCAATGTCGTATCCGTAAAGGGAGTAAGCCGAAGCGACCGCATCATGGTTGCCGCACAGTTGCTTGATGGTCTGCGACGCCGTGCTTCTCTCCCACACGCCGATGAGCCAAAGAGAATTGATTCCGTGCCCTGCCAGGCGGCGAAGCTCTTCATCGGGAATCTGATCCAGGCGATGGATGTGGCGGCCGTACTGCCGCGAAAGCTGCTCCAGCCACACATAGGTGCTCTTGGCGATGAGGACGGTGGTGGGCATCCACTCCTGGTCCTGGCTGAAACGCTCGCTCTCCTCGGCTGCCGTGCTGTAGGACGGCACTACCCCCCGCTGGTCCTCCGTATTCCAGGGGAATTTCCGTCTCCGTCCCGCGTTGGCATCGGCGGGATGGAACCGCATCCAGATGGCAACGTCTTCTTCCTTAAGCACGTCGATGGCGAGCAGCAGCCGCTTCAGCGAGTCGCCAATCAGCTCTGCCCAGTGTTCGACGATGAATGCGATCTGGCCGCTGAGCGAATCCGGCGAAGCCAGTGCCGGGGCCCGCAGCATGTCGATCAAGTTGAGCTTCTTCGACCCCAGCGGCGGCCGGGTGCTGAAGAAGTCACGCAGCCCGGCGGTGATCTGCTGATAGCGTGTGACCGCCACGAGCGACTGGTCCGTAAACAACTCAGAGAAGGGTTTGAACGCCGGGTTGGCGTTTGCCAGCCACAACAGCATCATCTCTTCGAAAGCCACAGACCGGTGCGAGATGCCGTCTGTCTCACCGGCCAGCCACTCGGCCGGGGTTTTTTCCTTGCGGTAGACGTCCAGCCGTGGGAAATTGCTCCACAAAGCCCAGGATGGTCTTATCCAGTTCCTCTTTGCCGATGCGGGCGTCGAACCATTCCAGCGCCCCAGCCATGACCTTGGGATCGAGGCGCTGGCGATAATATTCGACCACCGCGTGACTCATCTCATCGATCAGGCCCATGGCGTAGAGCGCGCCGGGCTGAATTGTCTGCGTCGGGTCCTTTTCCGCTCCCCGCCGCTCGTTCATGCGGAAGGCGAACTCACGGCTGGCGCCGAGATTGGCGAACACTACATTGCCGCTGAAAGCAAAAAGTGTCTGGTTAAACTCGTAACGGTCGCGCGCTTCACGGGAAACATGAAATTCCATTGATACCTTCCAAAACACTTTTATTGGGCAGCTTCTCTGTTCGATGCGGAATTTCGCCCGGGCAGGTACCTAAACCGCCGCGAATCTGCATTTAGATCCGGATCTTCTGCCACGATTCCTGGCTGAGGGCTGTTATGTGCGGTCCCGGCTGGCCCCGGCAAACCCCACAAATGATCCGGATGCAGCCCATAAGCCCAGAGCGGGATGGGAAATGAAGAATACTTCCTCACCATCGACGGTGTTGTAGCCATCATGCATTTTTGCCGGGTTGTACCGCGCGATCGTGCTGGCCAAGTCGGCATAACCGAATCCTACGCCTTCTGTCTCCTCCCGGCTGAGACCGCCGGGACAATAAGTGATGTGAAAGCGGCCCTCCGATGAGCTGTGGATGAGATGAGCGGCGGTGCTAAGCTCGGCCGCCAGATCAGGGTTCTTTTTTACCTTATCGAGCGTTGCCGGGGTGCCATGATAGCCATACCTGCGAATCATGCGGTCGATGGTAGGGTCTTCTCCAAACTGCTTGACCCCGGGAGCGAGCACGATCAGCTCCGCGCCGTCGGCCAGCGCCATCCGGGTGCGGTAAATGGCCTTGTTTCCCAGCCAGGTGCTGTGGAACTCTTCCGGATCCAAATAGACGACAGCCTTGCGAATAGGCCGATCCATCAACTGGATGTTCACCTGGACGCTGAGCTCTGAAGCCAGGCGAAAGCACTCGACGTCATCCCCCACGAAGAGGCCGCGCACCACCAGCTCACCCGCTTGATTCGTGCCCACTACGGTCAATACGTAGACGATGGGAATATCACCGAGAAATTCATCGCCGGCGCGGTTCAGGACTCGCCGTACGGCGTTGTCCGCCCTGCCCATGATGCGCTCCATGCCCACCACCGCGCCCAGGTAGTGGCTGCGGCCAATGCTGAGCGGCCCCGCCGTACCGATGAGGATGTTCTTGTTGTAATTGGCCAAACCGATCACTTCGTGCGGCACCACCTGGCCCAGCGAAAGCACCAGGTCGAAGCCTCCTTCGGGAATCATGCGGTTCACCTGGGCCGGCCAGGTGTAATCGAGCAAACCGCCTGACTGCTCCTGGATGAAGCTTGCCGGCAGTTCCCCCAGCGTGACCACATCGGTGCGCCAGTTGTGCACCGCAAAGAGCGAGTGCGGAATATCGCCGAACATCCGCGTGAGCGTAGCCGGCGTCATCGCTGTATGCGTTCCCAATGCGGGCAGAACACAGCCCAGACGGTCACCATAATATTCGTAGGCAAATCGAGTAAGTGGGCCGGCCTGGGAATGGAAGCGGCTGCCATCCGGGGGCACGGCCAGAACCTTGCGCCTACTCCCGAGCTGATCAAGGGCTCGGTACAGTGTGTCACGCAGAAACGAGAGCGAAAGTTCGGCTTTCGGGCCGCCCTCCTGGCAGTAGAGACTCATAGCGGTACGCCTTGCGGGCCAGATCGTAGGCCAAGCCGTGAGCCAGCTCGGCTGCCTCGTCTTCCTCCAGCTGATGCTCCGCTACCAGCCGGGCCAGGAAAGCGCAGTCTACACGGCGCGCGACGTCATGCCGCGCTGGAATGGAGAGGAAGGCTCGGGTGTCGTCATTGAATCCGACGGTGTTATAGAAACCGGCCGTTTCGGTAGTCAGCTCACGAAAGCGCATCATGCCCTCGGGGCTATCGTAAAACCACCAGGGCGGCCCCAGCCGCAGACATGGATAGTGCCCCGCCAGCGGCGCGAGCTCACGGCTGTACGTGGATTCATCCAGGGTGAAAAGAATAATCGTGAGCGACGCGTCATTGCCAAAGCGATCCAGCAGCGGTTGCAGCGCATGAACGTAATCGGTCGGCATCGGAATGTCCGCCCCGACGTCGCGGCCAAAGCGGGTGAATACCTGCCGATTGTGATTGCGACGGCTGCCCGGGTGGATCTGCATCACCAACCCGTCTTCCACACTCATCCGCGCCATTTCCGTCAGCATTTGAGCGCGAAAGAGCTCATGCTCAGCAACGTCGGCCTCCCCGGCGATCACCCGGTCAAAGAGAGCCGCAGCCGCGGTGTGTGGAAGATCGGCTGTCCTGGCGGTCGGATGCCCATGGTCAGTGGCCGTGCAGCCGAGCTTTTTGAAGCGTTCACGGGCGTTACGAAGAGCCAGCAGATAACCTTGCCAACGCGAACAATCCTCGCCGTGCATCTCGCCCAGCCGCTTCACATTCTCGCGGAAGCCATCGAATTCAGGGTCGACCACCGAATCAGGTCGAAACGTAGGCACGATACGGGCCTTCCATTTTGAGTCGCGGATCGCCTGATGATAGGTCAACGGATCCAGCGGCGGATTGGTGGTGGCCAGCACCTCGATGTTGAACTGATCGTAGAGCGCCCGAGGCCGAAAAGCCGGAGAGGCCAATTTGGCGCTGATGGTGTCGTAATAAGCGCCGGCATTGCTGGCGCAAAGCCGCTCTTCCAGGCCGAACAACTGCTCAAAGGCGAAGTCCAGCCACAAGCGCGTGGGCGTTCCGCGAAAAAGGTAGTAGTGCTCCGCAAAACGGATCCATATCCGCCGAGCCTCGTCGGCATCCAGCTCCTTCTTGCCGATGCCCAGGTCTTCCATTGCGACGCCCTGGCTGTAGAGCATGCGAAACACGTAATGATCTGGAACGATGAAGAGACTGGTGGGGTTGGGAAATGGTTCGTTCTCCGCAAACCACCGCGCATCACAGTGCCCGTGGGGGCTGACGATCGGTAGCTTGCGAACAGCCTCATAAAGCCGGCGGGCGATGGATCGGATGGTGGGTTCGGAGGGAAAAAGACGGTCCTGATGGAGAATGCTCACGGCATCTATTTTCGCCTGTGAACCCGTTTTCTGCACGGGGTTGTCCCCGTGACCGGGACTTCTTACGCAAAGACCCTTTCCTTACAACGACCTTGAGCGCGTCTTTTGCAGGTTAAATCAAGAACTTCAGGCAATCCTGTCCAGGGCCCGTTTTAGCCTTTGGGCTGGTGGTTCCTGACGTTGCACCAGGTCGAATGCATGGCGGGATCTGGCGCTTTGCTCCACCCAGCCCTTGGGACGCGCGAGCCGCACCAGCCATTCGGCGATCTCCTCCGGCCCCGAGCACGTGGCCGCACCATCGACTCCCAGGTTGCGCACGAAGTCGCCCGTTGCCGAGGCCTTGTGGACGGCGCCGACGATGGGAAGTTCTACGGCCATGTAATCGAGGATGCGGGAAGGAATAGAGTAGCGGCTCCTGAGGTCGCCCCTGGGATCCTTCTTGGGACCAGGCAGGAAAGCGACATGAGCACGGCTGAGTTCGCAATCCAGATCCTGTTGCGTGGGGAGAAACCCGCCCACGTTGACTCGGCCCTTAATAGTAGTGTGGGCCCGGCGCAAAATCCTGGGAGAACCCAGAAAAGAAACTTCGACTTTCAGCCCTTTCCGTTCGAGCAAAGCAATGGCTTTATCCAGATCGTCCAGACCCTCGGTGTAGGAGCCAACATTGCCGTGCATGACCACCTTCAGCGGGCCGCGATCGCGCGAACTGGCCTTTACCAGCGAAGCATCTCGAGAAAAGGACAATAACTCGGCATCGCTGCGAATAAGAGAAACATCATCCAGCAGCGGTTGACTTACACAGAAGACGCTGTCGGCCCGATCCACCAGTTCCCTGAGGGCGCCGCTGGAAACGTCACCATGCAACACATCCCAAAGATGAAGCACATAAGGAACACCGATCAGGCCGGCCAGTTTAAGACAGCGTCTTGCATCGGCTTCGCCCAGCGGCGCCACATAAGCGCTGGAGACGCGTTCGCGATATTCGGTGACCAGACGTTCGGCGAGCCCCGGCCGCAGCTCATTGCCGCTCCATGAACTGATACGCAGCCATTCACATACGCGCATAAGTTTGGGGTCGTGGAGAAACGAATAACGGCTGAGAATGAGATTTTCAAACAGCACTGAGCGCGGATCCAACTGATTGAGGCTGCTGCTCCACCAATGAAAATGCAGCCAGTCCTGATGTGGATCCATCAAGCGCAGCGTTTGCACGCCAATCGCCGTGCGCGGCGAAAGCGAAAACCGGTTGATGAATAGAGGTACCCGATGATTCGAACCCATGGATCTTCCCGTGCCTATATATCGGACATCATCGGGGGAAATTTCGCTACCTGGCCTGAAAGTTAACCGAGTATATCAACCGGCGTTTGCGGTCTTCGATTACCCAGGTGTTATCCGGGCATTACCTTGTGTGTACGGGGACACGTCTCAACCATAACCTGCACTTTCCTGGCATGCAAAGTTTGGCGCTCAGGCTCGGCAGTTCGTCTTACTTTTGACTTACTGTCCCGCCTACCGGTACGTTAGGCCAGAAAAATGCGGCATTGAACCTGAATTGCATCTCTTCTGCATTTTCGCAATGTCACTGACAATAGTTGTAGTTGTAAGATGATCCCGTCTTGGCCGGCATCGCGTCTCCAATTGTCGACCGTCGCGTGCCTTGCCCGGTCTAGCGAGACCATGGGAGAAGTACCATCGACATCCATCAGCTGGAATTTTTTCTTGCCGTAATAGACTCGCCCAGCATGACCCAGGCTGCAGAGAGGGTATACCTGTCACCGGGCGCGATCAGTCTGCAACTGCATAATCTCGCCGATGAACTCAATACAGAACTCTTCGCCCGCAGTGGAAACGGGAAGCGGCTGATACCTACGCCGGCCGCGATGCGCCTGGCGGAGCAAGCGCGAACATTGGTGAATCTCTCCCGCCGGATCAAACAGGAATTCCATAACGATCTCAAGCACGACACCCAGCCCTTTTACTTCTCGACTGGCGCCACAACCTTGATTTACCAGCTTGGGGAGCCCCTGAAACACTTGCGCAGCGAATACGCGCAGGCCGCCATTCGCATCGTCGTGAACACCACCGAAGACACGCTCGCCGGGCTGCACGATCGACGCTACGATCTGGGGCTGATTTCTCTACCCATTGCTGAGGAAGGTCTGAGGAACATCAAGGTCACACCGCTATTTGAGGAAGAACTGCTGATTGTGTGTCCAGCCGGACCCTTTCCCCACGGAGGACAAATCTCCTCCATGAGAGCGCCGGAACTGGCGGGCGTTCCATTTCTGCTTTACCCCAAAGGAACCGTGTTGCGTAACCTGATCGATCGCTTTTTTGATCGGATCGGTATATCTCCGGATGTGGTCATGGAGGCCGATGACACCGAGGCTATGACACGCCTGGTCGAGTCCGGCTTCGGCTATTCCATCATCCCCGAACACGCTCTGCGACAGCGGACACGATCGATCAAAACCTTTCGGGTAGAGAAGCACCCGATCAGGCGGGGTCTTGCTCTCGCGATGGTACAAACTGAATATCCGCGAAAGCTGACGCTCTCGATTGCGGATTCTCTGCGCACGCTCTTGCTCGACGATCTGCATAGGCCGGACCAAGGATCACCCGCCATTGCCCTGCGGGCGTGAACGATTTCCCGGATGGACTAACCCTTGAGTGCCGTCCGGCTGCGCATAAGCAAAAGACTGCCCACACAGCCTGCGCCGATCGAGGCCGCCAGCGTTCCAATCTTCGACATGTCGAGCAAGTCACCATCGCCCAGCGCGAGTGAGGCGATAAACAGCGACATGGTAAAGCCAATGCCGCAAAGCCAGCTGGCGCCAAAAATCTGGCTCCAGGAGACCGATGCGGGCCGCGACCCGAGGCCGGTAAGAGAAGCCAACCGGGCAAACACGGTGATGCCTAAAGGCTTGCCCAGGAGCAAACCCAGCAGCACTCCCAGCGTGATGGGATGAGTCACGGCCGCGCCAATCTTGCCGAGAATATGCACCCCGGCATTGGCGAAGGCGAAGATCGGCATGATCACAAAGCTGACCCACGGCTGCAGACCATGTTCAATGCGGTGCAGCGGAGACTCGATCATTTCGCATTTCTGCTCCAGCGCGTGAATAGCATGATGGGCCTGAGCAGAGTTCAGATCATGCTTTTCAAATTGATCGAGCAGCCAGCGGCTTTGAGAAAGAAATTCGGCCTTGTCGAGCGAGTTGCGCGCGGGAATGGTAAAGGCCAGCAGGATGCCGGCGATGGTGGCATGCACTCCGGAGTTGAGCACCGCGATCCACACGCAGACCCCAATGACTGCGTAGACAACGGGATTGCGGATGCCCAGCCAGTTGGCGGCAAAAGAGACAGCCACCCCTACAAAAGCAAATCCCAGCGCACCCAGGGAAATATGTTTGGTATAGAAAAGCGCGATGACCAGCACGCCGAAGATGTCGTCCACGATGGCCAATGCGGCGACAAAGACCTTCAGCCCGACCGGAACGCGGTTGCCCAGCAAAGCCAGCACGCCCAGGGCAAAGGCAATATCCGTTGCCATCGGAATGCCCCAGCCATTGGCTCCCACGCCATCCTTATTAATAGCGACGTAAATCAGTGCCGGGACCATCGAGCCGCCGATCGCGGCCATGAAAGGAAAGGCAGCCTGCCTGAAGGTGGAAAGCTCACCAATCAGCAGTTCGCGCTTGATTTCCAGGCCAACCAGAAAGAAGAAGATCGACATGAGGCCATCGTTCACCCACTCGTGACGGCTCTCCGAAAGCGAGACCTGGCCCAGGGTGATGGTGGCCTGGGTGTACCAGATCTGGTGATAACTATGCTCCCAACGGGAGTTGGCCCAGACCAGCGCCGCGGCGGTAGCCACGAGAAGCAAAATCCCACCAGCGGCTTCCATCCGTGCAAAGCGGGCAAATGGGCTGGTAAGGATGTCGATGGGAGGCCGTGCACTGGATCGCTGGTCGGTGGGCAATGACAACGTAACCTCCAAATAGTTCATTGATTCTCCAGAGCATACTAGCCGCGGCGCGTTTCTCCCTCGAGAAGGAGATTTTGCGTTCTGGCGCTGGCGGAAGAACGAGTCTCTGCTTGCGTTTTTTGCTCCTGTAGAAATGTGCGAATTAAGCGAACTGTACGCCGCGTGGGGGGTAGGGAGTAATGGCCCCTATTACACCACCGTGAGCGACTCGGCGCTCTTCACCATGCCTGTGACAGCCAGCGGCGTAGGCGCGGTCACCACCTACAATGCGGATTTCCGGGGCGAAGGAGTTCACTTGCAACTCGATCCCGTCACGGGGTACGCATACAACGACATCGGCGAGGTAGTCGATACTTCAAATGGGGTCCCGGTCGGGCAGTATCCTTCCAACCCCTCCGCATCCCATATATTTCCGGGTCAGCTGGCGGTTGTTGACTCGCACTTGCAGCGCTTTTATGGGCTTTATCAAGTTTCGGTTTCCGCCGGGGACGAATTCCGCATTGATGTTTTCGATCAGACCCATTTCCGGCTATTGGAAACAATCATGATTCCCAACGCTCAGGGCACACCGACCAACTTCATTCGCTGGGGGCAGGCGGGGCTTGCCTTTGTTACCAACTCGTCATCCGCCTCGGCACCAGGCAAGTTGTACATCATCGATGGCAGCATTGTGAATCTCGGCCTACCTCCCGATACAGGGGCCGGATCTGCGATTAGTCCG
The DNA here is from genome assembly GCA_963838445.1 of uncultured Acidobacteriaceae bacterium. Lineage (GTDB taxonomy): Bacteria > Acidobacteriota > Terriglobia > Terriglobales > Acidobacteriaceae > PALSA-350. Next base: position 5,951 of record CAWIRT010000050.1, on the reverse strand, counting down.
GTGCCAACACTCACAGCCCTCAGTCCCCTTACGGCTACCGCCGGCGCGCGGGGGGTTACTCTGACTGTTACGGGCCGTGATTTCACCCCGCAATCTACCGTCTATTGGAACGGGGCGGCACTACTAACCACCCAGACAAGCGCAACGGAGCTCTCCGCGCAGATTCCGGCCACTGACCTGGCCTCCGTTACACAGGCAACGGTTACGGTGTCCAATGGAGGCGCTGATTTTCCTGCCTCCTCATCGCTTCCCTTCTCTGTCAACCCGGCGTCCCCAGCGGGAAATCAGATTTCCGTATATGGCACAGGGGGAAATGGTCTGGTGTGGGATCCGATCGCAGCCAGGATTTACGTCAGTATGCCTGGCATCCAGGGCGACAATGGGAACTCAGTCGCCGTTGTCGACCCGGTTGCGGGAACTGTGTCCAACAGCGGCTTCCTGGGAAGCGATCCGCATCGAATTTCCCTCTCTGAAAGCAGCCGATACCTCTACGTTAGCCTGGACGGGGCAAATGCGATCGAGCAGCTTACGCTGCCTGGTTTTGCCGCCAGTGCTTCATGGAATCTGGGCAGCGACTCGTTCGACGGCCCGTACTATGCGCTTGATCTGCAGGCGGCGCCGGCAGCAGCACAGACCACGGCGGTCGCTCTTGGCGCTTTCAACATCTCCCCGGCATCTGAAGGGGTTGTGATCTACGACGGAGCTACGCCACGGCCGACAGAGTTGAGTAGTTTTCCGTACCCGTACTCCTCGCTACAGTGGGCGGGAAACGATTCCAGCCTCTACTCGGTAGATGGAGAGGCTCCCCAGGATTTTCTAACGCTCGGTGTTTCTTCCTCCGGCGTGGTGCTTACCCAACATGAAAACGCTCTGCTGCAGGCCTACTCGGCCAGCATCCATTACGACCCGGGGACCGGGCTGGTGTATGCGGATGGCGGCCAAGTCATTCAGCCCTCCAGCGGCACAGTTGCCGGCAGTTTCGGCGTATCCGGAATTGCAGTACCCGATTCGACGCTGAATAGGGTCTTCATCCTGGGACAGACAACTGCTCAATCCGGCACCTCGAGCTACACCATCGAGTCTTTCGATCAGACAACGTTGGCTTCGATTGCCGCGGTTACGATCGATAACGTGGTCGGTGTGCCAACCGGCTTGATCCGCTGGGGAAGCAATGGTTTGGCATTCACTACCATTGCCGGATTTCTGTCGCAAGATATATGGACCGGTCCAGGGCAGCTTTATGTCATTGCTGGAAGCTTTGTGAACCCGTCCGGCAGCGAAAGCCGGCCGGCAAACAAGGGGCCGCTGCTTCCAGTAAGAAAAACCTGGGACCTGAAAGCGGTTCCAACAAACCACCACGTACCGCCCGTGGTCCATGAAAGCCCCTTAAGACAGTGATCAATCAGCTCGATATCGGCATTGCGCGGTTGGGTCCGCGATTACAGCTGAGGAAAGACGGAGAGGGCTGACAGGATGGAACGTCTGCGCAATTCGGTCGAGTGAGACGGAATTCGTTCTTTTGTGCCGGTGCGGTTTTTGGCGGGGGGTATTCCATCCGTCCCGCAAATGCCCGTCCTGCAAATGCCTAAGAATTGCACGGCCGTAGCGAAATGCCTTAGTGTGGTGAGTCGTCCATTTCCTCGGGGTGGCAGTTCAAAGAAGTCTGGAAACATGAAGATCAAGAGAAGAGATCTACTTACGGCGGGCGTCTCCATCGGTGTGGGAATGGCAGCCACGAGTGTAGTGGCGCAAGAGGCTCCGGCAGGCGGGCGCCGCGGTGGACGGGGGGCCAGCGCATCGGTCAATAGCAATACTCAGCCCTCATCGGTCAACTTGAACTACAAGCCACGCCGCATCAACAAGGCGATTGAGCTGTGGGAAGATGGTCAACCGATCTATTACGGCGGCTCCGGCATGGGACCGGGCGTGGACAGCTACGCGCAGGGTATCAAGATGGCCCGGACCTACATGGATGCTATCAACTGTGAGATGGAGCATGGGGCGCTTGACTTTGCGGGGTTGCGCGAGTTCATGCGCGGTCTTGTGGACGGCGGCCCGACGCGAAGTGGCCACCGCACGCCGGCAGTCTTTGTGGAGACGGGCATAATCGGTCTCGACGCAGCCTATATGCGGGCGAACACCTGGGTCCTGGAACAGCTGCTGGATTGCGGCGTCCATGGCATTCATATGTGCCACGCGCGCGATGCCGGGGCGGTCCAGGTCGCGACCCAGATGGCGATGCGCTATCCGTTTGATTATCCGGGTGTTCCTAAGCTGCCAATGCGGGGTCTTCGCGGCTCCAGTGCGAACTTTGCGGCCGGTGTCTGGGGTGTCAACCACAATAAGTATCTACACGTGGCCGATCTGTGGCCGCTCAATCCTAAAGGCGAGATGATCTTCGGGGTCAAGATCGAAGACACCTTTGCCGATGTGGATGTCGACAAGACACTCGCGTTGCCTGGCATCTCGATGGCGGAATGGGGGCCGGGCGACCATAGCTTTTGGCTCTACGGCCTTTCCATCTTTCCTGAAGACGGCTCACAGGTGGATGTAGGAACCCGGCCGGAAATGGTCAAGGTAAGGCAGGCCGTTCTCGATGCTTGCAAGAAGAACAAGGTCATGTTCCTCAACGCCGGCACTGCAGATCAGAGCAGCCCGGATTATGTCGTCAAACAGATCCAGGACGGTGCGATGGTGCTCGAGGCGCCTGAGTCGGCGGCGATTGCCGGCCGCGAATACAGCAAGCGGAAAATGCCGGTTTGACGAGTCCTGAGAGGCGATCGGGGGTTCGAGGTTGAGGAATTCACCGAGTTGCCGGGGCTGTGTTGCCGGTAGAAATGTGCGCAGAAAGCGAAGTAAGCAAACTAAGTTCCCTCGCGCGAAGCGGCGTCGCACAGAAGAGGTTACGTTTCGTCTTTTTCGAATTTCTCTGATGTGGGAGCGATCGGGCAAGATGATCAAACTCGGGCAAGGTGGTCAAATAAGTTCTTTGTTTCATGAAGGTGCTCAAGATGTTCAATTAATTAATTTGAGCATCTTGCCTCGGTGGATGGCTGGTTTCCAGGCCGCGGAGGCGAAGCTGGTCTCGCGGGCGGCTCGTTTTAAAGCAGTTTCGGAATTACTGTGGTCCGACAAAGATGGCGAGGTGTGGTTTTCCTCGGAGAAAACCACGTAAGGGCATATCGCTTCGGTCTACACCAATTCCGAAACTGCTCTAGAGGCGGCCTTTGGAGATGGTTGGGGGGATGGTTGGTCAAATAAAAGTGCGCGAAATGCGCCTCAAGCGCTATAAGTCCCCTTCTTCTGTGCCGGATCGCCGGTCTTTTGCCGATCGGAGCGGTTTTGCTCTGCCGGTGCGGTGACGAACGGGACGGTCTTCTGCCTACCAGGTACGTGTTAGCGGACGTCCCGTATGTCATCCGGCCTCCATGTCCTCTGGCTTGGGGTGACCTCGGGCTGGTGTCCGGTGGGGTGGCGTTTCCCTAGTTGTCAAAACTGCTTAATCAAGAGGGCGCACTGGGCGTACCCTGCTCTCCGCGGACGCCCGCGCGGGCGCAACTATGCGGACAGGTTTGATCCGTCACTTCTGATGTCACATTACTGTTTGCTACACCCAACTCATCACGCCGACGAGGTGCCAATGGTTGGCGGCAGTTGCAGGGAAGCGCACCGATGCAAGGCCAAGCAGGGCTGTCGCGAAGACCGCGCTGACGTATGGATTCTTGATTCCAAAGTAGCCTGATTCGTGGGCTGTGTCCAGAGCGAGAAAAAATAATTTTGGTAACCATGTCTGCGCGCTGTTAGGTGCCTGGCGGGAATTGGGGGACGCCTCACCATGCGAGCATTCGCCACGGAGGTACTTCCCTCCCGTCCCCTTATCGGCGAGCCACGATCTCGCCTATCATGCTATGTAGTCTTCTATAACCGGTCCGAGACGTATCAACCAGTTTGCATGAGAGGTTCGCCATGGTTCTTCGCTTCACCCTATCTATCACTCTGCTGATACTTGGACTGCCAAATGAAGCCACGCTGAAGGCGGAGACCCCGGCGCAGGCGTGCAAAAGCACGGTCACCGGGACGCTTGAGATGATTCCGCTTGAGAGTAAGGTGTATGGCAACAAGCGTCTACTTCGCGTGTGGCTGCCGCCCGGCTACTCAGAGTCAGTTGCGGCCGCTAAGCGGTATCCCGTGCTCTACCTCTTTGATGGGCAGATGCTTTTCGACCGTTGCACATCCCAGCCGTTTCCAGATGAGTGGCGTGTGGACGAAACCATGACAGACTTGATCGCCAGAAAGAGAGTGCAGCCGTTGATCGTTGTCGGAATCGACAATGCCGGACCAAACCGCACCGATGAATACTCTCGGTACAGCGCGGTGGCGAACGCGCCACAAAAGCTGTCTGCTTTCATGACGACTGAAGTTCTCCCGCTGATCGATAGACGTTACCGAACTATAGGCGATCGGGCCCACCGAGGTGTGGGGGGCGCATCGCTGGCTTCAGTAGCCGCACTGACCCTGTTACTGGACCAACCGGATACTTTCGGCTTAGGGCTTCTCGAGAGCACGTCGTTACAAAATGGAAACGGCAGAGTGCTACAAGAGACGTCGCCGGTGGTGCAGGGTCCGATACGCGTGTCCATTGGCGTGGGTACGACCGAGGTGCCGCCGGCGGAGGCCGCTTCACATGGATTTCCCTACTTCGACGAAGCCTTTGTTGAGATGAGCCATACGCTCGCTGAGAACCTGAAGAAAAGTTTGATGAACAGGCCGGAGGTGAAGCTGACCGTAGAGCAGGGCGGGCAGCACCAGCCCAAGTACTGGAGCGAACGTTTCGGTCCTGCTGTGAGCTTCCTGTTCCCATCTGGGACAGAGAGCCAAAAGTAAGCGCCGGAGTGTGGTTGTCAGACGACTAATTTTTGACGACTAATTTTCGTGGTCCATGAAGCCCCTTAAGACGCCACGCGGTGTTGGGATTGAAAGTTTGTTCAATTCTTTGGCAATGGTGCGAAGGCTGATCATCGCGTCCACCGACAACCAAACCCCTGACAACCAAACCTTAAAGGTAGAGAAACTTCCGACGAACCGCCAACTCCTTCGCCAGACCACTGACGCTCTCGCAGTCCGCCATCCGACGCACCGCGTCTAATTTGAATCCGTGCTGTAGCGCACTCTCTTCTTGCTCATCGGCCATCTCCATTATGAACTACGGTGTCCCCTGATCCTCACACGCCTCCGTGTTTCACTTTTGGGGTGCACTACATCATCCCGCCTGACGGGGATAGGTATCATATCCCCTTATCTCCCCGGCCGCGAGACTATCGAAACCATGAGAATACAAGCATTGATTTAATCGGAACTGCGGAGCAAAATGTTCGGACAGGAACGCGGGCTGCTTTTGGCGTTGCGAGAGAGTCCATCCGCCGATTAAAAGCCTCCCCCAGTGTGAGGAGCCATGGGCGCTCAAAGCAGCTTGTTCGGTCGGGCAAATCGATCGATAGAAGCAATCGTGGGGCAAGATGACTACAACCTTTTTGAGCGAGGAATAACGGTCCGATGCCCACCCCACCCCTGTTTTTTTGCCTTCCTGCCTCCGGAGTTAGCAGAGGCTTCCTATGCACATATGGCGGAGAAGTGCGACAAAATCGCCCCGGACCCGCGGGGCAGAGTGTATTCCATAAGTTTTGTGCACGAGAGAGTCGTCTGGGTTGCTACAGTGGGCAAACACCTTAAGGGTCACAGGCCAAGGCATGGAGCCACGGCGAGGTTGATAGAAGACCCCGCAATGGTCCTTGCCATCTTTCCGGGTACCCCGTACACCATCGTCACAGATGCCCTGCATACCACCGGCTCCAACTTCCCAAATATTTCTTCGGAACACCTGAGGAGGTCGAATCTTTCTCTCTGCCACCTTCTGCGTAAGGAAATCGTCCCCCACTTCAGGCGCCCCTTCA
>CAWIRT010000049.1:0-12727 GCA_963838445.1 uncultured Acidobacteriaceae bacterium | reverse complement strand
AATAAGTATGACCTCACCGCATGGCCGGTAAGGGAGAGACGAGTGAGCAAAGACGAAAACTTCGACGTCTGCATCATCGGCTCCGGCGCTGCCGGCGGCGTGATGGCGAAGGAACTGTGCGAAGGCGGCGCGAAAGTCGTTATGTTGGAAGCGGGACGGGGAATCGCTCCGTGGGAACTGCTTTCCCACAAATGGCCATACGAGTTGCCGTTCCGGGGATTTCGGGGCGAGAAGCAGGTGCCCTTTTATCAAGGGGACATTGCAAAATCCATCGCCTTTGCCGACTCAGATGAGGTCACGATTGACCGAGTGCGCGTCCTCGGGGGCAGAACCATGCATTGGAATGCGGTTACCCTGCGCTACGCCCCTCGAGATTTCAAAGAGTGGTCATTGCAGGGCATCGAAGAAGACTGGCCGCTGACGTATGAGGAACTCGCACCCTATTACGATCGCATCGAGCAGATCATTGGGGTTTGCGGAAACGACGATCACCTGGAAATCCTGCCTGCCGGCAAGAATTATTTGCCGCCCATCCCCTGGCGTTGTAGCGAACACGTGATGAATCGGGCGACGAGCGCGATGGGGATCCCGCTCATCGCGGTGCGCAAGGCAGTCCTCACCCGGCCATACGACAAACGGCTGCCTTGCCATTATTGCGGCCATTGCATGGATGGATGCGACGTCGCGTCGATCTTCAGCACGCCCGATTGCATGCTACCCAAGGCGCGGGCTACGGGCAATTTCACGCTGCGCCAGAATGCCCTCGCGCGCGAGGTGATGGTCGACGGCGAGGGCCTGGCCAGCGCGGTCTCCTTCATCGATACGGAGACACGCACGGAACAACAGGTGAAGGCGAAGATCGTGGTGGTCTGTTGCTCCACGGTGGAGTCGGCGAGGCTCCTGCTCAATTCGCGGTCGCCCAAATTCCCTGCGGGCCTTGCCAATTCCAGCGGTAGGGTTGGGCATCATCTGAACGGTCACCTGAATGAGTCGCTCACTATGTATCTGGAGGAACTCGAAGGGCAAAAGCCTTCCAACCAGGATGGCGCCACGGATCACGTTTATGTGCCTCGTTACAACCAGCTCTTTGGCAAGAACGATTATGTCGGGGGATGGGGGTTTCAAGTGAACTATTCCAGTTACATGTTTCCGCACCAGGCTACCCGGCTGCCGGGTTATGGGGCTGCGTTTAAGCAGCAGGTGCGAAGAATGCAGCCGGAATTTTTGTCTTTTGGGAGCTGGGGCAAGGTCACTTCTGATTACCGGAACTTTGTGACGGTCGATCCGACCCGGCTGGACGCTCATGGAATTCCGACGCCGGTCGTGCATTTTCGTTTCAGTGAGAATGATCATGCTTTGTGGCAGGCGGCGAAACAGAGCATGCTGGAAGTTTCGTCGCACATGAAAGGCACGGTATACCCGAGTTTCGGTAAGGGACCCACGGGCTTTGCAAGCCATGAAGTAGGGACGGTGCGCATGGGAAAGGATCCGCGCACGTCTGTGCTCAACAGTTATTGCCAGGCGCGGGACGTGAAGAATCTTTTCGTCACTGATGGAAGCTCGTTTACTACTTCCAGCGAGAAAAATCCCACGCTCACCATCATGGCCCTGTCGTTGCGCGCCGCCGATTATATAAAGGAGCAACGCAAACGAGGTGAACTATAGCAGGGTCTGTGGGCGGCGATCCTGATTGGAGGCAGGCTTCGACAGCCTGCCAGGACTTGTAAGGCCCAGAGGAGAATATGGAAAGAAGAGCGCTGCTCAAAATAGTCGCCCTCACCGCGCTATCACAAAAGCTGAACGCACTGCCGGGAGCCGTTATGGACCATATGCAGGCAGCCCCGGCCGCACCCAGTACTACTGCGTACACGTTGCAGTTCTTCAATGAAGAGGAAAGCCGTCTTCTCGACCAGCTGATGGAAGTGATTATCCCCGCCGACGACCACTCTCCGGGCGCGCACGAGGCCGGGACCAACCTATTTGCCGACCTGATAGTGGCCACCAGCAGCGACGCGGTCAAGAAGCAATGGAAGGATGGAATACGGCTGATCCACGAGGAGGCTAAGAGTTCATCACCGGCCGAGGCGCTAAGCAAAGCCTCCCTCAACGAAGAAGATCCCCAAACCGATCTGCAACGGTTCTTCGTGATACTGAAACAGATGACGGTGAACGGCTACTATACGTCTGCGACGGGAATACACAAAGAGATGGAATATATCGGCAACACTTACCTCGTTGCCTTTCCAGAATGTACTCATCCCGAACATCAGCAAGGATGAGATGAGCCGCCATGGTTCATTCTGTAATCGTCTACAAGCAATCTGGCTTTCACCTGGTTGACCTGAACCTGGTTCGCTAAGTGATTTTCTCGATCACGGCTTCCGGATGAGCGGCGTACTCTGCCCACGAGCCGTCATACAAGCTGACGTGCTTCGCGCCTAAGACCTCGAGTCCGAGCGCGAGCACAGCAGCGGTAACGCCGGAGCCGCAGGTAATAGTGATGGGCTGTTGCAAATCCACTCCCTTCGCAGCGAAGATGCGGCGGAGTTCCTCGACTGGCTTCACGCGGCCCTCGTCCACCAGCTCGGTGAAAGGAATGCTCGTAGCTCCGGGCATGTGCCCGGAACTTATGCCGGGGCGAGGTTCTGATAAGGTGCCGGCGAAGCGGCCCGCTGAGCGGGCGTCCAGAATTTGACCGTGTGCCGCAATTATCTGCTTCATTTGCGAGAAGTCCTTCACCGCATTCTGGTCGAGCCTGGCGCGGAAGACAGCCGGGTTGCGATGAACGCTCCCAGACTGCGTTGGAAGACCCGCCTCGATCCAGGCGCGGAGGCCCCCGTCGAGCAGGTAGACATTCCGCGCGCCGAAGGTCTTCAGCGTCCACCATGCCCGAGGACCAGAGAAAACACCCTCCTGCTCATAAATAACGATTGCCATGGAATCGCTGATACCGGGTGCTGACATGCTTCGGGAAAAAGCATCGGGCGCGGGCAGCATGTGGGGCAGCGGGTGAGAGCGGTCGGACAGATCCTCGATATCAAAGAAGACTGCGCCAGGAATATGTTTCGCGAGGTAACGCGCACGTGTATCTACCGGCGGGGTCACCCCGACCGGGGGGAGCGTGGCATCCAGGATGACGACGCCAGGATCGTCCAGCCGGGCGGCGAGCCAGGAAGTTGTGACGAAAGGGTCCATGAAACCCAGCTTACTTGGTCCCGGCATCCATGCTCTCCGGCAGCCGGCGTGACCCGGATGCGACTCGAATGCACCGGACGAGGGAAAACTACAGCCCACGCGGACGGGAAACCAGGAATCTAATTTGTTGATGAAATAAAAGACTTAGCTGGTGCGAGAGCGGCCGCGCTCTGCACTGGAAGACACCCTGCATTTTGAACTGCTAGCCGGTTGCGCAGCGGCGCCGGCTTGGGGCGGGACGTGCCCGGACCGGTACCCGATGAGGTTACCGGTGTAACGAAGATGGGTTTTTATCATATAAACTCAAGACTGCGTAGGGCATGAGAGCTATAAAAGGAACTTCCTTCCCCCACTTCCGGTTTCTGTTTCTTATCCTTCTGATCCTTCCCTTTGGCTGGCAGGCAGGTGCACAGGATTGGGTGCGCACGGGTACCAATCTGGGTGCGGCACGCATTCGCCTGGCCGCGGCTGACTTCAATCCCGCTTCCGCTGAGCCGCAAACTCCGGCGCTCAAAACCACCTTCGACACCACGCTCTACAACGACCTGAACAGCGCCGGCATTTTCGACATGGTCTCGAAGAGCATGGCCCCGCCCGTCATGCCCGCGTCTCCGCAGCAGATGAACCTGGCGCAATGGGCAGCAGCACCAGCGAATGCCGCCTTTGTGGCGTTCGGATCTTTCGCCGTAATCGGCGGCCGTTTGGCAGTCTACGGTTGGCTGTTCGACGCCAAGAATCCCGATTCACCGCAGATCCTGGGCAAGCAGTACAACGAAGCGGCCAGCCAGGATAATGCGCGCGTCATCGCTCATCGTTTTGCCGACGAGATCATTACCCGCCTGGGAGGCGGCATTCCCGGCATCGCCGAAACTCACATTTTTTACGTCGCATCGCGCGGCGGGAACAAAGAAATCTGGCAAATGGATTACGACGGGCAAGGCGCCCACCAAGTCACCCATCTGGGCACCATCTCCCTTTCCCCTCGCGTCTCCCCCAACAACGATCGCGTCGCTTTTGCTTCGCTGGAACGTCAGGGATGGGCGATCCGCATGTTTTCGCTGGTGCTGGGCCGGGTCGTCAGCTTTCCTTCCATGGTGGGGACGACCCTCTCCCCGGCATGGGCCAGCGACGGCTCCAAGATTGCCTTCTCTGCTTCACGCTCGGGCGATCCTGAGATTTACACCGCCGATGCCAATGGCGGGAAAGTGAAACAAGTAACCACCTTCAAGGGACCGGACGTTTCGCCCACCTGGAACCCCAAGACCAACTCGCAGATTGCCTGGTGCAGCGGCCGCACCGGCCTCCCGCAGATCTACATGATGGACTCGGATGGAACCAGCGTGCAGCGCCTGACAGACGGCGGCTACGCGACCTCGCCATCCTGGTCGCCGAACGGGCAATTCCTGGCCTTTGCCTGGAACCGCAAGTACGGTCCCGGCGCACCCGGTGGTCAGGACATCTACATCATGGACATTGCCAGCAAACGCTGGACCCAACTCACCCATGACGAGGGGCGGCAGGATTTTCCTTCCTGGTCTCCGGATGGGCGGCACATCGTATTCCAACGCGAAAAGGGTGGCGGGGCCGAAATATGGACCATGCTTTCCGATGGCACCGAGCAACGTCGGCTGACCCAGAGCAGTGGAAATTCGATGCCCAACTGGAGTTGGAAATAGCGTTACTGGCGTCCATCGGCTGACAAGCCGATGCAGAAGTCAAAGTCCCGGGAACGAACTGAACATAGGAGAATATCGTGAAGACTCCGCACCACAGGCATTTCGCTTCGCTCATCGCCGTCGCCACACTCACCTTCGCGGCCGGCTGCCACAAGAAAGCAGTGCCCCCTCCACCGCCGCCCCCGCCTGCCGCTACGTCGCCCGCACCAACCGCCTCGATCACCGTGACGCCTGACAGCATCAATCCGGGCGGAGGCGCAGTCCTGGCGTGGAAGACCACCGATGCTACCGAGATCTCGATTGACGGCGTCGGCACCGTAAATGCCTATGGTACGCAGAACGTTACGCCCACCGAATCGACCACCTATCACCTGGTCGCCCGCGGCCCCGGCGGTTCCACCGATGCCACCGCACGCCTGACTGTTACGGCCGCGGCTGCGCCGCCCCAGAACACCGGCGAAAACATGGACGAGCAGATATTCGAGCAGAATGTGAAGCCGGCCTTCTTCGACTACGACAGCTATGAGATCCGTCCTGATGCTCAGACTGTCCTGGCTCAGGACGCAAGCTTCCTGGCCGCGCATCCTACCCTCAAGGTCGTCGTTGGCGGTTATTGCGATGATCGCGGATCGGCGGAATACAACCTGGCGCTGGGCGAAAACCGTGCCAATGCGGCCAAGCAGGCGCTGGTCAATGGTGGCGTCAGTCCGGACCGCGTTCGCACCGTGAGCTACGGCAAGGAGAAGCAATTTTGCACCGAGGCCAACGAGGCGTGCTGGCAGCAGAATCGCCGTGCCGGCTTCTCGCTCGATCGATAGCTGCGGACTAGACTAAAGGGGAGCGGCCTCGGCCGCTCCTTGAACTGTCACGGGGGAGCACATGCCTAAATACATCGTCCGTCTCACAGCCGTTGCACTCTTTGCGTTACCTGTTGGATTGCCCCAAGCATTTGCCGTCTCCAAGGAAATGGTCCAGCTGCAAACCCAGGTACAGCAACTGCAAGACATGGTGCAGCACCTGCAAACCTCCAATGACGAACGCATGGGCGTCATCGTCAACCTGGTGCAGCAAAACACTGATAACGTGAACCGGATGATGTCCTCCGTGAACGCTTTGCAGCAGGCATTAAAAGCGGAGAATGAGCAGCGGGGTTCCGGCAACACCCAACTATCGACCCAGATCCAGTCGCTGAACGACTCGGTCGATGAGCTGAAGACACGCATTGCCAACCTGACCACGCAGATGCAATCGATCCAGGGTCAAATGCAAAACGTGAATGGCATGCCGGCGCAGCCAGGAGGCGGTCCACCTCCGGCAGGAGGGATGCCGGTAAACCAAGGTCCTGGAGGCCAGGCGGCCGCACCGCAGTTGGCGCCTGCGACCCCAGCGGCGCCACCCGTAGACCAGCTCTATCAGAGCGCTTTGCGTGACTACAATTCCGCCAAGTACAACATCGCAGTGTCTGAGTTTGGGGACGTGATCCGCTATTATCCACAGGATGCGCTGGCGGGGAATGCCCAGTTTTACCTGGGTGAGATCAACTACAAGCAAGGCAAGTACGCCGCGGCGGTCAAGAATTACGACGCTGTTCTGGAACAATATTCCGGCAATCCAAAGGCTCCCGCCGCTGAACTGCGTAAGGGACAATCGCTCATTGAAATGGGCCAGAAGGACGCCGGCGTTCGCGAATTGCGGACCCTGGTGCAGCGCTACCCGCAGACCCCGGAAGCCCAGGAAGGCCGCAGCAAGTTGAACGGTATGGGCGTCCGTATCTATGCCGCCAAACCCAGCGCATATCCCCCCACCTCGCCTTAAACAATCTGCACAACAACAATCCCCCTGAAGACTACAGCCTTGACTGGCTGGAAAAATGAATGCCAAGGGCGGGCAGGTAGGTACAGGCTTCCGCCCGTACTACTATCAAACCCTATCTGGAGGCTTGTTGTGCCCTCTTCTCCTGTCTGCCTCGCCGGTGCCTTGCTGCTGTTTTGCCTTGCTCCTTCAATTTCCCGCAGCCAGGAAGCAACGAGCCCTGCGCCTTCTGACCAACAAGCTACGGTCCCAAGAGTGGCCGGGGTATTTGTTTACCCTGTTCCGAACGCCCCCTTCTCCGGCACAGTCGAAATCATCTCCAAACAAAAACTCGCCGACGGCTCAGTTTATGTTCTCAAAACGATCAACTATATTGCCCGCGACTCGCATGGCCGCACCCGTAGCGAAAATCGTAAGCTGGTTTCTTCCTCGTATGAGCAAGAGCCCCCTATCACCTCAGTTCAAATCTACGATCCAGTGAGCAGCCTCGACTCTCGTCTTGATCCGGACACGCTTATTGCAAAACAGACGATGCACGCGCCGCCGGTACCGAATGCAAAATCCGTTCCGGTTCCGAACACAAACGCTCCAGGTTCTCCAGTGAAACAGGAGGATCTCGGCACTAGGACGTTCCAGCAGATGATCCTTCATGGCACGCGCCAGTCGCGCTCCCCAAACGATGTGGACGAATTTTGGTATTCTCCGGATCTTTCCATTTTCATCAGCCGCAAACATCGGGATCCCATCTGGGAACAGACGATCAACGTAACCGAACTCGACCGCGCCGAGCCCGATCCCTCGAAATTTATCGTTCCCACCAACTACAAGATCGTTAAGGTCGCGGAAAACCAATACACCGAGCCGATGCCGGGACCCGATGGCGTTTACTCCGTCCGTGGTGAGGTGTTACCGCCAAGATTCCTTTCCGGCACTGACCCCAAATTTTCGCCACAAGCGCCAAAAGTTTTTCAGGGAGCGGCGGTTGTCTCGCTCATTGTCGATGCCCAGGGAAACCCTCAGAATGTGAAGATCAAACAGTCCGTGGGATTCGGACTGGATGAAGAGGCCGTGGCAGCGGTAAAGAAGTACAAGTTTGCGCCTGCGACCTTGCACGGCAAGCCTGTCCCGGTCTATGTCGATATACGTGTCGACTTCAAGAGATACGATCCGGGCAGAAGTTCCCAGGCACGGTGACCAGCCTCAGCGACTCAGAGCGCAGAAGATGACAGGGACAGTGTCTTCCGTTTCCCCCGCCACTGGACTGCCCTTCCGCTGCGGTGCTATCGTTTCCAACGGCGTTCGACGTCGACAGCGTCCCACCCCCAAAACAATTTCCTGTCGACCGCGCCGGAGGTATTTGATGGCAACCATCCCCGTTGATTCACGCCTGAATTCGAAAACCGCGGAGTTCTTCTCCCGCCAACACCGCATGTTGATTGATGGACGCTTTGTCCTGGCCGCATCCGGCAAAACTTTCCCGGTCTACAACCCAGCTACTGGCGAGGTAGTCGCAAAAGTACCGGAAGCGGAGGCGGAGGATGTGGACCGTGCAGTCATCGCTGCACGCCGGGCCTTTGACGACGGCCCGTGGACTCGTAAAATGTCGAACTCCGAACGCGGTCAGCTGCTCTGGAAACTAGCCGACCTGCTCCAGGAGAACCTGGAAGAGTTCGCGGAGATTGAGTCGTTCGACAACGGTAAGCCCCTGTCGGTTGCGCGCGTCGCCGATGTTCCATTAGCCGTCGACATGTTCCGTTACATGGCCGGCTGGGCCACCAAGATCTCGGGCTCCACACTTTCCTTCTCCACGCCCGGCGCCTTCCACTCCTACACCATGCGTGAGCCGATCGGCGTCGTCGGCCAGATCATTCCGTGGAACTTCCCTCTGTTGATGGCAGCCTGGAAGCTTGCACCGGCCCTGGCGGCGGGCTGTACTGTCGTCCTGAAGATCGCCGAGCAAACGCCGATGTCCGGTCTCCGTCTAGCCGAACTGTTCGATCAGGCAGGCTTTCCTCCGGGTGTAGTCAATATTCTCACTGGGTATGGGGAAGGCGCGGGCGCACCACTCGCCGCACATCCCCTGGTCGACAAGATCGCCTTCACCGGCTCCACAGAGGTGGGCAAGTTGATCGTGCAAGCTTCCGCCGGCAACTTGAAGAAGGTGAGCCTGGAATTGGGTGGCAAGAGCCCAGCTATTGTCTTTCCCGATGCTGATCTTGACCGCGCCATCGCGGGCACAGCCAGCGCCATCTTCTTCAACCAGGGACAATGCTGCTGCGCCGGCTCACGCTTGTTCGTGCACGAAAGCATCTATGACAAGGTCCTTCAGGGCGTCAGCGATATCGCCGGCGGGATAAACATGGGCCCCGGTCTCGACCCTCAGACAGCGATGGGCCCCCTGGTCAGCGAGGAACAATTCGACAAAGTTACCGGCTATATCGATTCCGGCATAAAAGAGGGAGCAAAGGTAGCTGCCGGCGGCAAGCGACACGGGGATCGCGGATATTTCGTTCAGCCCACCGTGCTGACCAATACCAAACCGAGCATGAAGGTCATGCGCGAGGAGATCTTCGGGCCCGTAGTCTGCGCCGAGTCATTTTCGGATGCCGATCTGGATCGCGTGGCCCGCGAGGCCAATGACTCTATTTATGGACTCGCCGCCAGTGTCTGGACCCGGGATCTGAGCACCGCCCACAAGATGGCGCGGCGGATTCGCTCCGGTACCGTCTGGATCAATTGCCATAACATCTTCGACGCATCCCTGCCCTTTGGCGGATACAAGCAATCCGGCTGGGGCCGCGAGATGGGCGAGGAAGTGCTTCACAACTACACAGAAATCAAGGCCGTCACCGCGGCCTTATAGCCCAAAATGGCTTGGGGGC
This sequence comes from uncultured Acidobacteriaceae bacterium, assembly GCA_963838445.1. Taxonomy (GTDB): domain Bacteria; phylum Acidobacteriota; class Terriglobia; order Terriglobales; family Acidobacteriaceae; genus PALSA-350. Next base: position 3,162 of record CAWIRT010000049.1, on the reverse strand, counting down.
CGTAGTATCTCCGGCCCCCAGGACAACTTCCTGGGCCCAACATTCATCTTTCAAAGACCATGCCAAAAGAACAACACCCAGACAGCGACTTCCACAAGGGAGCGGTTGAAGAAGAAACCAGCACCCCCGCCACCAACGGCAGGCCCAATTTGCAGGATCAGATAGGTCACCGGGATGAGGATGAAATGCTCAAAGATGCGGACACCGACTTTCCTGAGCCCGGTTCAAGTCCTGAGCACAGTGGAGAGAAAAGCTAGTTTCCTGCTCGGCACCTGCATGCTCGCTGCACTGCTTGGCGCCAATGCATCGTCGATCATCACATTCCGGCTTTCTCCAGGGCCGCGCCTGGTTGGCACGCGCGCTGACAGCTCGGGTTACGGTACAGTCACTGCGACACTTGAGGAGAGCAAACTCACGCTCCAGGGCTCCTTCAGCGGACTACTCGCTGTTCCTACAGCTGCGCACCTGGCCATGGGTTCGCTACCCGGCGTACGCGGACCGGTCATCGCAGACCTCACCATCGCTCCTGCAACGAGCGGCACGTTGAGCGGCACAGTGCAGCTCAGTCCCAGCCAGCTCACTGCCCTGCGCAAGGGCGGCCTCTACGTGGAGATCGATAGCGGCAAGGCACCCGAGGGGGATCTTTGGGGCTGGATCATGCCGCCGCCGCAGAGCAAATGAGGACGAAGGGCACGGCTTCAGCCCCGCAGGGGACGGCTGAACTTAGCCCAGGACGCTAGTCCTGGGTCGGATTTGAAAGGACGACCCAGTCCCGAAGGGACGGCTGAAAAGGTGCCGCGACGCAATCCTCCTTCAGCCTTCAGCCGTCCCTGCGGGACTCAATCATGTTTCATGATGTACCCAGGACTAGCGTCCTGAGCTAAGTTCAACCGTCCCTGCGGGACTAAATTCTTAAATCCAGAGTTCTCACAAACCCTCTAAAGCCCCTCACTTTCGCACCATGTGAAGCGGTACCCTTCGCCCACAAACTTTTCCGCTGTATGCCTGGCCCATGAGTTACGCTGATCAGCGCGAGAGAAACATGCCAAGAAGGTTTGCGTTGGCGGCGAGCGCCCTTGCCCTATGGACTTGCAGTGCGGCCGCCCAGCAGGACACTGGCCCATTCACTGCGGGGCAAGCTGCACAAGGCCATGCCGATTACTCCGCCGCTTGCGCCTCCTGTCATCACGAAAACCTGGGCGGCGGCGGCGAAGCCCCATCCCTGGCTGGCGGCAATTTTCTCAAGTCCTGGGGTGACCGTTCGACACGGGAACTCTACGACTATCTCCACGCAGCCATGCCTCTGGGCAAAGGCGGAAGCCTGAGCGACCAGGCTTATCAGAACATCGTGGCCTTCCTCCTTGAGGCCAATGGAGCAACGGCAGGCGGCCAACCGTTCACCGCGGATACCGAGGTGAAGATCGGCAACGTCGCCAATGGCCAAATGCCGGGCGGGCTCGCCCGGCGAGGAGAGACGCCGCCACCGATGCGCAGCGGTCTCACCGTCGCTGGACAGGTGGCGCGGTATTCTCCGGTGACGGACGCAATGCTGAATCATCCACCGGACAGCGATTGGCTTATGTTCCGGCGCAATTATCACGGCTGGAGCTTCAGCCCGCTCAAGCAGATCAACGCGGCCAACGTGAAGAATCTGCAGCTCAAATGGGCCTGGGCGATGAATGAGGGCGGCGCCAACGAAGTGACGCCCATCGTGCATGACGGCATCATGTTTCTTTCCAACACCGACAACATGGTGCAGGCGCTCGACGCCAGAACCGGCAAGTTGATCTGGGAATACCGCATCGGACCAAGATCTCCCTATCTTTACGGCGGCAATCGCAGCCTCGCGCTGTACCAGGAAAGAGTATTTGTAGCTACCACTGACGCAAATCTGGTCGCGCTGGACGCGCGCAGTGGCAAACTCGCCTGGAAGGTGGCGATTGGCAGCAAGGGACACAACCAGACCGGCGGCGTAATGGTGATTCACGGTAAGGTGCTGGTCGGCCTTACGGGCTGCAGTGCTTACGGAACCGAGAAGTGCGCCATCAGCGCATTCGACGCCGAGACCGGCGCGCAGGATTGGCGTTTCACCACCGTCGCCCTCAAGGGCACTCCCGGCGGCGAGACCTGGAATGGACTGGACGACCTGTATCGCGCGGGCGGCGAGACCTGGATCGCAGGCACCTACGATCCCGAACTCAATCTCACCTACTGGGGTGTGGCCCAGGCCAAGCCCTGGATGCGGGCCAGCCGCGGCACCGCCAACGGGGCCGCACTGTATTCCAGCTCCACCGTCGCACTCGATCCTGATACCGGCAAGCTGAAGTGGTATCACAACCACTCGCCGGGTGAATCGCTGGATCTCGACGAGGTCTTCGAGCGCGTTCTGATCGATCATGGCGCTGAGAAAACAGTCATGACGATCGGCAAGGCCGGCATCCTATGGAAGCTGGATCGGACAAATGGCAAGTTTCTCGATTACAAAGAAACCGTCCTGCAGAATGTCTTCACCAGCATCGACTCGAAAACGGGTGTGCCCACTTATCGCGACGACATCGCCAACGCCAGGACGAATGAGTGGATTCAATCCTGCCCCAGTGAGGAGGGCGGCCACAACTGGCAGGCGATGAGCTACTATGCGCCCGGCGACCTGCTCATCATTCCGCTATCCCAGAGCTGCAACGAACTGAACGGACACGAGGTCGAGAGGAAAACAGGATCGGGCGGGGTCGCCGCCGCAGTGCGGGTCTATGAGATGCCGGGCACCAATGGCAACATGGGCAAGCTCGCTGCCTACGACACCAGGACAATGAAGGAGGTCTGGTCCTTCCAACAGAGGGCCCCCTTTCTGACAGCCGTTCTTTCGACCGCTGGCGGCATCGCGTTTGTCGGGGACTATGACCGCACATTTAAAGCAGTGGATGCAAACAGCGGAAAGATTTTGTGGCAGACGCAGCTCGGCACTACAGTACAGGGCTACCCAGTCTCGTTCAGCATCGACGGCACGCAGTATATTGCTGTCACCACCGGCCTCGGCGGCGGAAGCCCGGAAAACATGCCCAACGTGATCCTGACCGATGTGCATCGCCCGGATAGCGGCCAGCAGCTTTACGTCTTCGCCTTACCCGAAGACCAATAACGAGAGGACAGAAATGGACATAA
>CAWIRT010000048.1:0-371838 GCA_963838445.1 uncultured Acidobacteriaceae bacterium | reverse complement strand
GACAGCGCGAGATGGCCTTACGGCTGACGCTCGGGGCATCGCGGAGCAGGTTGATCCGCCAGTTGCTGGCGGAGAGCTTGCTGCTTGCCACGCTGGGGACGTTGCGAGGCGTTGGCTTGGCCCAAATCCTGAGCCGTGCGCTGGTCGCATTCTTGAGCCCTCAACAGAACCCGATCTTTGTGGAACTGACTCCCGACTGGCGTGTGCTCGGATTCGCCGCCAGCTTGGCGATTCTGACCTGCATCCTGTCCGGGCTCGCGCCTGCGATCCAGGCGTCCCGAACCGACCCAGGCGTGGCGCTGAAAGCCGTGCACGAGTGAACAACTGCCGGCCGAAGTCATTTCCTGCTTCGGCGAACTTTCGTCATCTCCCAAGTCGCGCTCTCTCTTGTACTGCTAACCGCTGCGCTCTTGTTCGTGCGCAGCTTCCGGAACATCGTCACCTTGAATGCAGGCTTTCAACAGGATCATATTCTGATCGCCGACTTCGAGTTCGCGCCGCTGAAACTACCGGCCGAAAACCAGATGGTTTTCAAGCAGGAATTGCTTTCACGTATGCAAGCCATTCCCGGTGTAAGTTCTGCCGCCGAGGTTCAGATGATTCCCTTGAGCCAGAGCGGATGGGATGGCGATATCGATATTCCGGGTGGAGCTGAGCGGCAAGACGTGACCTTGAACCGCATTAGCCCTGGATATTTTCAAACGATGGAGACTCCGCTGCTTGCTGGGCGGGACTTCGATCATACAGATGTGCCGGCCGCACCGCGCAAGGCAATCGTGAATCAGGCATTCGCGCGCAAGTATTACGGCGGGGCCAATCCGGTTGGCAAGGTGTTCAACGATTACGACACGCCCGGCAAAACGTACCAGATTGTGGGCATGGTGAAGGATTCCAAATTCCACGATATGCGCGAAGACCCGTCACCCACGGTCTATGTATCGTTCACGCAGTCGAATGGTCCTGAGCAACGCTCGACGCTTATGATTCGATCGGACGAATCTCTGTATTCGCTGATTCCATCTATCAACAGGGCGGCAAATCAAATCAATCCCTCGATGGAGATTGAATACACCGTCTTCAAGACGCAAATTCGCGAGAGTCTCATGCGCGAGCGCTTGATGGCCACCCTTTCGGGCTTCTTTGGTGTGCTGGCGACGGTACTGGCCGTAATCGGCATCTACGGCGTGATCTCCTATGTCGTCCTCCAACGCAAAAATGAAATCGGCGTGCGCATGGCGCTCGGAGCCGATCGCAACCGCATCGTGCGAATGGTCTTGCGGGACGCTGCAATTTTGATATCCATTGGCGTGGTGGCCGGTACGGCGATGACAACCGCATCCGGAAACGCAGCTGCTTCGATGTTGTATGGGCTAAAGCCGAGGGATCCAGTCACGTTGTCAATTGCAATCGCTGGAATCGTGGTGGTTGGTCTGGCAGCAAGCTTCGTGCCGGCGCTGCGCGCGGCGAATATACATCCCGTGGCGGCTTTGCGTGAGGAATGAAACCGTTTGCATCAACCCGTTCGCTAGCTTCGGTCAAAAGCAGCATGTTCTACAGGGTCGAAGAGTAACCCGTTCATGCGGTCTCCGTATTCTTGGACTCCTGGAAGGGGAAGAATGTTGATCCGTTCTCCCCCCTTTTTCAAAATGTTTCGGATTACTCGCGCAGAACGGTCTTCGATTCGTACGGCCGTCGCCAGTTTTTACAAGGAAGCCATGCAAAACCTTTTCAAACTCTTGCCCGTTGCTCTCGCTCTTGGGGCGATCATTAGTTCGTCCACGCTGCTCTTAGCGCAGCCCGAGCAGCCGACACCAGACGAACTCCGCGCAAAAATCAGTCAGGATCTTCCAGGGTGGCTCAAGCAATACAACGTACCCAGCGCTTCCGTCGCTTACATCGCGAACGGCAGGCTTGCCTGGACAGTTGTCGCCGGCGAGCAGAGCCCAGGTGTTCCCGCTACGGACAAGACCCTTTACAACATCGCCTCGCTCACCAAGCCCATCGTCGCTGAAACAATCCTGCGCTTGGCCTCCCAAAACAAACTTCAGCTAGACGAGTCCATCTATCCTTACTGGGTCGACCCCGACATCAAAAACAATCCCTGGAACAAGCTCCTTACCCCGCGTCTCTGCCTCTCGCACCAGACCGGCTTCGCCAATTGGCGCAGAATGACGAACGGATCCTTACATTCAAGTTCCAGCCAGGTACTCAGAGCAGCTATTCGGGCGAAGGCTTTTTCTACGTCGCTCGGTTTGCGCAGAACAAGGCAGGGCAGCCATTCGATCGGCTCGCACAGAACTACGTGCTCGGCCCTCTTGGCATGAAGGATACCTCCTTCATCGTCCAGGATTGGTTTAACGGCCGCCTCGCCCAGCCCTACACGAATAATGTCTTCCTTCCGCCGGCGCTTACTTCCACCTGGAACGCTGCCGATCTGGTCGAAACGACCATTACCGACTACGCGCGTTTCGTAGCCAGCGTGATGCGCAACGACGGCCTCAGCCCGGACATTGCTGCCGAGCGCCTGGTTATGACCCGCGACTGGACCTCGGAGGACGAACGTGAGCAGGTCTGCACCCACGAGACGCCTGGCACTGCCTGCCACATCTCGGCCGGGATGGGTCTCGGTTGGCAGATCATCGTCCACAACGGCGTCACGATCGTAGACCACTCGGGTTCCGACACGGGAGTGAACACCCATGCCTTCTTTGTCCCTTCCAAGCATGTTGGTGCCGTCATTTTCACCAATGGTGAAAACGGCTCCAAAGTTATTGGAGAGCTCGTACATGTGCTCTCCCCCGACCCAGTGTATGCGGCGACAGTCTCACACTGAAATCTTAGATTGACTGCTTTCACATGACCTTGCCTCACCCCAAAACGGATGTAATGTCCGGATAGGCGACTACTCGGTAGTTGAGTGATGTTGAGGTGTTATCTGCCATATCTACGAGAAGCCGGTTACAGGGCAACTTAGGAGCGGGCCCCGATTCACTCCGCGCGCAGCAGTATCACAGGATCAACCGACAGCGCACGTTGCGCAGGAATCCACGTGGCCAGCAGGCCCATAAGTGACATAGCGAAGACCACACCCGCCAGTACCAGCGGGTCGCGGGGAGTGGCCTGATACACGATGTAGGCGAGGACTCGAGTCGCCAGAAATCCCAGGACTAATCCGGCTGCAGAACCGATTGCGAGGAGTTTGAAGGCGCGTCCGAGTGCGGCCTCTAATACTTCTTTGCGCTGCGCGCCGAGGGCGATGCGGATTCCGATCTCGCGCAGACGCTTGCTGACGGAGTAGGCAGCCATTCCAAAGATGCCGGTGATCGAGAGCATTGCGCCCATCATGCCGAGCACGCCGAGCGAGACCGTTGCCACATGCGAGGGAAACAGGGCAATGTTCAATCCCTGGGTCCACGTTTGGATATTCAGGGGCAAGCCTGGCATCCAAGTCTCGCAGCGTACTGCGGATGGCAGCGGCCAGTTGCTCCTGGTCGCGGCCGGAGCGCACTACCAGGCATGTGAGGCTGGTGGGCGACTGCAGGAATGGCAGAAACATCGCCGTCCTTGGAGCTTCGGTCAGCTGATAATACTTTCCGTCTTCCACAATTCCCACTACTTGTACGCGCGTTCCATCATCCATCTTGAAGTATCTGCCCATCGCTCCGGGGACGGAGCCGAAGACTCTTCGCGCGAACAACTGGTTGACCACTGCCACACGCGGCGCGTTCTTGTCGTCATGCCAGGAGAGAGCCCTGCCAGCCAGTAAAGATGTGCGCGCCGCCTGGAAGTACTCAGGAGATATCTCGAACCTCTCAACATTAGCGGCAACAACATTCGCCGGCCTCAAGTCTGTCGTTTGGTCGGTAAAGACGTCTGCGGTCGAAGCGCCCCCTCCCAGGGGGATATAACTGACCAGGCCCACAGACTGAACGCCGGGAATCGCTTTCACAGCATCGATCATGCGCCTTTGCATGGCGGGCACTCTGTCGCCGCTGTACCCGGCCATGCTAAGACGTGTATCCACCAGCATGGCGTTCCGCGCTTCAAAGCCGAAGTTGGTGTGCATCGAGAGCACCAGTCCGCGCACGGCAACCAGCGAGGAAGTGACCAGCACCCCACAGATGGCAATCTGCACCACGAGCAACAAGTCCCGGAGCGTAATCCGGGCTCCGGCATGACCCGCAATGATTCCAGTTGTACCCGCCTTCACCACCTCATAGGGATTCGTGCGAAGTATCTGCCTGACCGGGACCGCGCCGAAGAGGAATCCGCTGACCAGGGCTAGCAGCAGAGCAGCAAGGTAAACATGTGCGTCCGGATTCACAGGTACATCCACGGGAAATTCGGGAACTGGCCGCCACGTGCTCAACGCGCGCAAGAGCGCAATGCTGCCCGTAAGTCCAACCGCGCCTCCGGTGAGTGAAATGAGCAAGGCCTCGGTAAATACTCCGCGCAGAATGCGCTTGCGGCTCGACCCGAGCGCGAGGCGCAGAGCAACTTCGCGTCCACGGTCAGCGGCGCGCGCGGCAAACAGGCTGCCCAGGTTAGCGCAGGCAGCGAGCAGAATCAGTCCCGCCAGCAGCATCATGCCCGTCATGAATCCCTTCACCGGAGGCCCGAGCATGGAGCCGATGAGACCTGGACGCGCCAGGGAATAGGTCATATGGGCATCGTCCCTGGGGTAGGTCCGTTCGAGATACGATCCAACCGAGTTCAAATCCGCAACCGCCTGGGCCGGAGTGAATCCCGCCCTCACATGTCCCAGCACCATGAAAATATCGCGCTGCCCGCGGTCGTTCAGGACAGCGAACCCTTGCACCTGTTCCTGCTGAACCATCGGCAGCCAGAAGTCGGCGGAGAAAAACAACAAAGTCCCTCGGAACGAAGGTGGCGCTACGCCAAGGATGGTGAAAGGATGCTTGTTCACCTGAACAACACGCCCCACCACGCCGCGATCATCCTGAAAGTGGCTGTGCCAGTACGCATAGCTGAGCACCAGATACGGAGCGCTGTTCGGGCCATGCTCATCGGCGGCGTGGAAGAAGCGGCCAAGAAAAGGCTGGATACCCAATGCGTCGAAGTAGTTCCCCGTCACCTCATAGCTCCAGGCCTGGGATGGATTCTTGCCGGTATCCAGCCCCACTGGAGCCAGTGTGTACGCGGTCAGGCCATCGAAGCTGCGGTTGCGATCGCGCAGGTCGAGATAGTCGGGATACGAAGTACTCTGGTCCTTATCGGCTCCGCGCTCGATTGTGTAGAGGCTCTCCGCATGGGGCACATTCAGAGGCCGCAGGATGAGCGCATTCAATACGGCAAACACCACGGCGTTGGCGCCGATGGCCAGCGCCAGGGTGAGAACCGCGGCGATGGCGAAGCCGGGAGACTTCCGCAAGACGCGAAGGCGGAAGCGCACATCCTGTATCAGGGTCTCGATAAAAGTGTTGCCCAGCGCTTCGTGGCATTCTTCTTTGTACTTCTCACGTCCGCCGAATTCGATGCGCGCGCGCCGCTCGGCTTCCGGCCGGGGCAGGCCGGAACGCTCCAGATCGTCAGCGCGGAGTTGGATGTGCGAGCGCAGTTCCTCCTCCATCTCTGTATTCACCTGGGAAGGGTGGAAGAGGGTGGCGATGCGGAGGCGGAGCGAGTCGAGGAGTTTCATGTTTCCTCCGGTTGTTGAGAGAGCGCGCACGCGATGGCGGACGCCAGCCGATTCCAGCCATCGGTTTCTTCACGCAGACGCTTGCGGCCGGCGGCCGTGAGTTCGTAGAACTTGGCGCGGCGATTGTTCTCCGATGTGCCCCAACTCGCCTTGAGCAGTCCCTGACGGACGAGGCGAAACAGGCCGGGATAGAGCGCGCCCTGTTCGATCAACAGCGCGTTGCCGGAGATCTGTCCGATGCGCAGAAGGACGCCGTACCCATGCAGCGGCCCGAGTGAGACCGCCCTCAGGATGAGGAGATCGAGGGTGCCAGGAAGAAGTTGAGCTGCGGTGGGCCACTATCCCTCCTAAGGTGATTAGGAGTCTAGTGCGATCACTCCTAAGCTGTCAAGGAGGAGAAAAACAAGCGCTGGCCATTTGGACAAATAGTCGGCTTCTTGGTAGGGTCAATGAGCGCATTAACCTGAAGGCAACAGTTTAGCCAAGGGTACATGCCCGAGTCGACTTCCCGGACGAGACCTTACCAGATGACCGATAGCGCTTTGGCTTTTCGAATCATCTTGTCTTTGGTCACCAGGGGAACGCCACGAGCTAGCGCGGTCGCTCCGATAATTCTGTCCATGGGATCGAGAGGATAAGGCGAAGGAAACTCCACGGCGATGCGCGTGACGGTCGCGCTGATCGGCAGGATAACGAAGCGAGCCTCCACCTCAACCAGAAATGCCTCAAGGGAAGTCTTCAGCACGATTCGCTGATTCTTGGCCAGCCACGCCAACTCAAACAGGGATATGCAGGAAATACCCACCCCACCGTTCTCTCGAGCAGTTCGAATCGCACCGGTCGCCGCCGCCGAGAGCAAACTGGGATCCGAAGCAAGCCAGATCACTACACACGTATCGACCACGATCACTTGAGGCGTTTCCAATGCTCATGCGGTACCGAAGGAGCCTCGATATCGCCTGAGATAGCCAGCTTTCCCGCATAAAAACCGAACAGGCTATCCTCAACCTCTTCGACCGGGATCATTTGGGCAACAGGCTTTCCGTTTTTCGTGATAACAAATTTCGTCTTTCTGGCCTGCACTTCATCCATAATTGCCAGACACTTAGCTTTGAACTCTCCCGCCGCGATTGTTTTCAAGAATAGCGCCTCACCATGGTCATGATACCATGGTCACATTTTTGGAAGTAACGGAACTAAAGGCTCGCACCCAACGGTGAGAGTCATGACGCGCTGTTTATTGCCTCGGGCATTAGTCTCTCCATCGGAAGCTCACGCTGCGGCCATCGAAGCTAACCCGGCATTGATTGCTGATCGAAGCGGTTTTCGCGGATCGTCTGGACATTTTCTATCCCCGGATTTGTCCTGATTTTCTGACCCTCTCTGAAGACATGCGCATCGTTGTGAGACTTGCGATCGGGCATGGCTAATCCATAACACGAAATCACGCCTTGACATGATTTCGCGAAGTGTGTAGTGTATCAATTGACTAGTACACTTTTGATGTTCCGAGTCAATCCATCAAGTGGCATTCCTCTCTACCTGCAGCTCATGGAGCAGGTGAAGCACGCGGTAGAAACCGGCGCTTTGCGCGAGGGGGATCGTCTGCCTACGATCCGCAAAGTCGCCGAGGACCTGGTGATGAACCCGAACACCGTCGTCCGCGCGTACCGGGAACTGGAGCACGAAGGAGTACTCGAGTTAAAACACGGCTCGGGAGCCTTTATCAAAGCGACGGCAGCAGGGCGCGCCCGCCTGGTTCACGAGGCGCAAAAAGTGATGCACTCCGCCGTCGAGCGGCTGATCTCTCGAGGTCTTAGCAACGACGAATTACGGCGAGTGTTTGAAAACGAGCTCGCACAGGCCGACGCACAAGAGCGGAGGGAAGGAGCAGTGGTAGACAAGCCATGACCGACTTTGTCATAGAGACTCATCAACTGTGTAAGTCGTTTAAAGACCAACCGGCCCTGCGCGGTCTCGACCTCCACGTGCCGGCTGGAAGTATCTTCGGCTTCCTCGGGCGCAACGGCGCAGGCAAGACGACCACCATCAAGACACTCATGGGTCTATTGCGAGCCGATACCGGAAGCGCCCACGTATTTGGCGTGCCTGTCACGGACGCAGACAGCGCCGCCGGAGTCCGCCGCCGGATCGGCTTCGTCACCGAGGACAAGGAGCTTTATCCCTATATGACGGTGGAGCAGATCATACTGTTCACACGGCCCTTCTTTCCAAATTGGCGCCCCGATCTGGAGCAGCGCTACCTGGAGATGTTTGAACTTCCAAAGGCGCGCAAGATTCCCGATCTCTCCAAAGGAATGCGGTCGAAGCTGATGCTCCTGCTGGCAATCGCCCGTGGAGCTGAACTGCTGATTCTGGACGAGCCGACCGATGGGCTGGACCCTGCTGCGACGGAGGACGTGCTGCGCGAATTGGTTTCCATCACAAGTTCATCGGGGATCACGATTTTCTTTTCTTCGCATCAGCTGTCTGAAGTCGAGCTGATCGCCGACCATGTCGGAATTGTCGATCACGGCAGGATGGTGGTGTCGGGGTGTCTGGACGACCTGAAGGCACGATACCAACGGGTTCACGTGGTCCTTGAGAGCGGGGCGGAACCGCCGGGACGCTGGCCGGAGGGCGCTGAGTCGATCCGCCAGCAGGGACGGGTTGTCTCCATGCTCTGCAGTCACAACGCCGAGGCGATTGTCGAGCAGGCGCGATCCATACCGGGGGCAACCGTGGAGCGGTTTCCGGTGACGCTGAAAGAGATCTTTCTGGAACATGTGAGGAGTAGCTGAGATGCTTTGGCTCAAGGGATGGCTGGAAACCCGGTTTCGGCTTTTGTACATGCTTGCCTTCACGGCTCTGCTTCTTTTTGCGATGCATTCAGCTGGCGCCCACGCATCGGCGCGCAGCGTGAGCGGTCGTGTCGCTGAACTTGTGTCCCACGTGATTCCGCTCTTCATTGCCATGACTTGTGCATTTTTGGCCGGCGCAGGAATCGCGACCCAGCCCTCTCTGCAGGCCTCGAAAGGTCTGCATGGCTCGACTCTGTTCACGCTCTCGATGCCCGTCAGCCGATTGCGTCTGCTGACTGTGCGCGCCGGCATTGGATGGTTGGAGACAGCCGCGGTGATTGGAGTGGTCTGCTGCGAGATGTGGCTGGCAATGCCGCTGCAGAGGGCAGGAGTGACGCCGATTGAGATGTTCGAGCAGGCGGCAACGCTTATCGCCTGCAGCTCAGCGATCTATTTCCTGTCGGTTTTGCTGGGAACGGTATTTGACGATCAATATCGGGTGATGGGCACTCTGCTTGCCTCAGTTGGGATTGCGTGGCTCTGTACAAAGTTCTCCCTTCCTGCCTTTGCCAATATCTTTCATGGCATAGGGGAGCGCTCGCCCATCGTTGCGCACACAATCCCGTGGAATGCGATGGCCTTTTCGCTTGGATTGTCCGCAACCTTGTTCTTCGCCGCGCTGAAGATTGCGCAGAGACGCGAATACTAACCCTGCAGACGTAGTGGAGGGGTGAAAAATGAGTAAAAGAGCTGCCCTGAAACGCCAGGTCAACCTGAATTACTTGTGGGGCGAGTGACCGGCTATCCTTCCCTAACCCGTCTAGGAAAGAATAGACCACGATGCATCATGGTCCGAATGCCCACGCCACCATTAGCGGGAACTCTTCGCGCCAGAATGCGCCACCGTGCGATCCGGCTCGCTCATTCATGACCACATCCGCGCCTGCCTCGCGCAGCGCGTCCGCCCACCTCCTTGCGTTCGCGAGGAAGAACGGCTCCTCTGTGCCAGCGACAAGGTATGTGCGCGGAAGCGGGCTCGGCATAACGCCAGGCGGCTTGTAACCGCCGCCAGGCGAGGCGCAGAAGATCGCACCGTAGACATGTGGATGCCGAAGCCCAAGAGCGAGGGCCAGCTCTCCACCCGCCGAGGCGCCGAACACTGCGGTACGTTCAGCGGGCAGCGCCACGCCAAACCTCGACTCCGTCCATCGGAGAACGTCCTTAACGAAGAACTTCTCGTGTGCCGCGAACCGCTCCGGCTCAAAGCCTGGTGAGTACTCATGGAGCCGCAGCGTCTCTTCGGTCAGCCCATGTATACCGACGATCATTGTGGACCGTGCGTCTGCATTTTCGAGCAACCGGCCCCACTTCGAGATTCTCTGACCGTCACCGGCGAAGACGATTGCTTCGGGCGCGTCCGGTGGAACGTAAACCGTGACCTGCCGTCCACCGTCGTACTCGAACGTCTCGGTGACAAACTCTCCAGAGACTGCGCCGGTGGGTTTGGAGGCCGCTTCGTCGGACTCACTTACCTTGCGGTTGACCGGATTGTGGGCTTGCTTCTTCATGGCATTGCCTTCATTTATAAAACTATGGTCGCCCCGTTACCAGGATTTAGGTTGTCGACCGGCGGATCAGCCAGGCGCTCATCGAAGCGGAATCCGGAGTTTCGCGCGTGTCACCCCACCCGGAAGTTACCCAAACGGGTGTAATGTCCGGGTGGCCACAATCCGGGAGCTATCTCGTTTTGCCTCAATCTAGAACTCCACGCTAAGATTGCCAAATGGTGGACTCTTCACGCGAGGCGCTGAAGCAGGGGGAGCGTGGACTTGGGGATGCACCTGCCAACTCTCAAGGGAAGTTAGCTCTGGCCCTGGGAGTGATCGCAATCGCGCTCAGCCTGGTTCTAGGGTTTGTTTATCTAATCTCGGTCCGTCGCCTGCAGCGCGAGGTGGCACGGCTCAGCCAGCAGACAGAAGTTTTCAGCCGGTCGCTCGTGCGCGCGCAGGAGCAATCGCAGACGTTGGCTCAGCAGGCTTCGCAAGCGGCTGCGAACGCGCAGGCAGCCGCCCAACAGCGCGACTTGGCGAAGCGGGATCAATCGAACTCGGAGGCGCAGGCGCAACTTGCGCGGCAGCAGGCCGCCGCCGAGCAGCAAAAGGCAGATCAAGCCACACAGCAGGCTGAGCAATATCGGCAAGAGCGAGAGGCGGAACTTGCTCAGCTGCAACAGGCTCTCGGGCAAATCGCCGAAACGCATCGCACTGCCATGGGTTTGGTGATGACGCTGGATAGCAAGTCGATTCGCTTCGACTTTGATAAGGCAATCATTAAACCGGAATATCGCGACATCCTTAATCGCATCGCCGGAGTCCTGATGACGCTTAAGGGATTTTCGATTGCTGTCTACGGATATACGGACGATATCGGCACGCAGACGTACAACTTGCAACTCTCACAGCGTCGTGCCGAAGCTGTCCGCGACTTTTTGGTGCAGACCGGAATTTCGCCGACGACGATCACGACCTCCAAGGGCTTTGGCAAATCCGACCCTCGCGTTCCGGGCGACAGCGAACAGGCGCGTGCTGCCAACCGCCGCGTCGAGATCGGCATAGTAGATTCGAAACTTATCACGAGCGGCCCTCTCGTCGGGCCGAATTGAGATAGCTTCCCGCGATGGGCGCTAAAGTATGGTTCCAGTGTTGTAGATGGTGTTTCCGAGTCACATTTCCGCGCGCGCGCTCTGCACCGAATTCTTTAACCTTCCGGCGAACCCCAGGGGTGCTCCCAGGAGCGCATAGGCGATGAAAAGCAGGGCGATGCGGTCTACAAAGAGACACTAATCTGTGGTTGATTATTATGTGAGCGGCGAACAGTCCGAACATAACAAGAGAGTTGCGCCACAGATTGGTCGACTCATAATTTGCTGTTAGGTTCATTGTTTGAATCCGGAAGTATCTTTACACATCAGGGATTAAACTGGGTGGAGGAGTCGTCCGCTTGGAAGCGGCACACGACTTGAACCATCTTCGGCAGAGAGAGTCCTTGAATTTGGTAGTTCATGTTACCCCCTTCTTTAGCCGCGCTGACACGCGTGCGCAATTCGATGATCGGGGGGTCGTCTATTCGGAAAATGGTGCATTCGCGACGACATCGGCAAAGTTGGGGGATGTGTACCCCTCGACATATCGAACGCCGAAATCCCGAACGATGTTGTCAAAGGTGGTCGCCGGCTTCCGCCGAACAATGTTGCAAAGGCAATCTTTGAGTCCGTTTTTTAGTGCCAGGCGCGGAAATTCGGCCAGGATCGCGCCTTGTTTGTCCTGCGGAATTCGATCAAGGCCTGCCCCCAGAACATCCACCGTTATTCCCGAATGGGTCATAGCGACTTCGGGCTCTTTGTGAAGAGCGATGGAACGTGTGGTATGAAGCGCGATGGCATCCCAAACAACTTGCATCTGCTGCGTCGAGATGCCTCGCCCCTTCAGAAACGAGCGCGCCGCATTGGCGCCATCCACCTCGAAACGATTTTCCGCCGTATAGCGGTCAGTCAAGCCCAGATCATGCAGAATCGTGGCTACTGCCAACAACTCGGCATCCGGAGCACGTTCGGCGCTTTCTGAAAGCAATACGCCGAATAGCCAGGAGCGCATCGCATGGTTGAAGAGAAATGGCTCTGACGCGCTCCGTGACAAGTCAATCGCATCGCGAACCAGAACTGTGTCGGGTACTTTGATTCCTGCTAAAACCATTTCCTACCTCTCTATGCTCCTTTGGGGTCGGTTTTGTCGGGGATCTTGTGCCCTAATATTCAAACCACTGGCTGAGTGCTTTGACCTTCTCCTCCGTATACGGCGGGAACAAGTGCTCAATGGCTACGTCGGGCGGCGAAATCAGAACTGATTTCGCGTGCGTGAGAGCGTCAAACCCGGCCTTGCCGTAGTAGTGACCGATACCGGAATATCCGACCCCGCCAAAGGGCATGGTTTCGATAAACAGGTGAATGTTTACCTGATTGATCGCGCCGCCGCCGAAGGACAAGCTTGCGAGGAAGTGATCGATCGCCTGCTGATCTCGGCTGAAGAGGAAGCCGGAAAGAGCCTTCGGATGCTTTTTTACCTCGCGAATGGCCGCATCCATGTCCTTGTAGGTGAGGATCGGAAGAAGCGGCCCAAAGATCTCGTCTTCCATGATCGGATCGTCCCAGGTCACTGGATAGATGACCGTGGGATCGAGATAGCGTGCCTCCGGGTCGGAGGCCCCGCCTATGACGACTTTTTTTTGATCGATGAGGCCCGCCAGGCGTTCGGTGGCCTTTGGGCTGATAATACGGGAATAGTCGTCGGGCCTGCTCTTGGGGTCGGTCCCGTATAGCTCAACCATAGCTTTCTTGCACTCTGCAACGAACTCCTCTGCAATTGATTCGTGCACGTAGGCGTAGCCGGGCGAGGTGCACCATTGGCCGCCCCAGGCCGTCGCACCCCAGACGATCTTCTTGGCTGCATCCGGAATATTTGCGGTCGCGTCAACGAAAGCCGGATTCTGCCCGCCTAGTTCGAGAAGAACGGGAGTCAGATTCTTTGCGGCCGCCTCCATGACGATCTTGCCAACCTTCACGCTGCCGGTGAAGAAGATGAAGTCGAAGGGCAGCTTGAGAAGCTCCGTCACCTCGTCTTTGCTGCCGGTGACGGCAGTGACGGCCCGAGGATCGAAATATTTTGGAATGAGATCGAGCAAGACCTTACTGGTGGCGGGCAAACCCTCGGAGAGTTTGAGGATGCATGGATTGCCAGCCGCAATAACCTGGACAGCGGGGTCGAAGAGCAGCGTCAGTGGTCCATTGAATGGCCCGATAACCAAGGTGACGCCGTATGGTTCCCGATAGACTTTAGCAGTATGCCCGCTCTCCCGAAGGGCCTTGGGCACAACCACATCTACGGGCTTCATCCACTCCTTCAAATCTTGCTTCGCGAAGGCGACGGTTCCTACAGGCGCCATAATCTCGAAGACTTTCTCTTGGCTGGCCGTCTTGAAGTCGCTGCTCATCGCAGCCTCAAGAGCCTCGGCGTTCTCATTGCACAAGTTCTCAAGGCGTGTCAGTTGGTCGATGCGCCACTCGTAAGACTTAGTCGCATCCGAATCGAAATATGCTTTCTGCTTATCGAAGATTTCCTGGAACTGATTCATCTGAGTTTCCTTCGCACATCGGTTGTCGAAGCCGCTTTGCAGCAGCGCTGCGAGCCCTTTAGGCCATCGTGAGGACTATGCGGAATCGCGCGTCACCAGACATCATGCGCCGATACGCTTCTTCGGCCCTTTCCAACGGAAGAGTTTCGATCATGGGCCGAACGTCAGTGAGTACGCTGAAATCAAGAGTGTCCTGGGTCTCGATCGCTCTTCCTGTCAGGCTTCCTATGACAGAGCGGCCACCAAAAATCAGCGGAACGCCGTTGACCGGAATTGGATCGCCTGAGACGCCAACCACAACGAGCCTGCCGCGAACGGAGAGGCCAGGAAGCAGGCCGGCGATTGCGGCTCCGCTGGGGGCGGTCGCCAGGATGACGTCGGCACCTCCCAGCTTCTGCAGTGCTGCTCCCGCATCCTCGGCCTTGGCGTCGATGTAAATGTGCGCTCCCAGCTTGCGCGCGAGATGTTCTTTGTCTGGACCGAAGCCGATCGCAACGGTGCGGAAGCCCATCTTTTTGGCGTATTGCACGCCGAGATGCCCCAGACCGCCGATACCCTGGATAGCAACGGTATCGCCGGCACGTCCCGTGTTGCGGAGCGCATTGAATGTGGTGATGCCGGCGCAGACCAACGGGGCCGCATCCTCTGATGTGAGCTCTTCAGGTATGAGAGCCAGTGCGCGTGCCTCTGCGATCATCATTTCCGCGTAGCCGCCATCACTCGTCACGCCAGTGATAATGGGGTTCTGGCAATATGCCGTGTCGCCGCGGCGGCAGGTCTCGCAGGTTCCGTCTTCACCTCCAAAGAACCCGACTCCTACCCGCTGGCCGGCCTTCCAGGTCGTAACACGCCGGCCAACCTCCTCGATGCGGCCAATTGCTTCATGGCCCGGCACACGCGGATACACGACGCCGGGCAGTTGTCCCTCAACGGTGCCCGCGTCTGAGTGACATACACCGCAAGCCTCTACCCGGATACGTACTTGTTCCTCACCCGGCCCGGCGACAGGCTTCTCGACCAGGCGAAAAGTCCCGGGTTTGGTTATCTCGACCGCCTTATATGTCTTTCCCATTTTCCTCTCCTATCGATCTGGAAGAACTCATGTGTCGTCGTTCACAAGAATTGCGGACAAGCGGCAGGTCGAAAATTCGCCGTTGCTCCCGATCCTGGCTCTATGTCGCGAGACAGAGCTGGGTCAGAGGACGCCTTTGTGACCAACTACGCCTCTCCCATTGTTTTGGAAGTTTCAATTCTTGTCTTGATTGAAAGTGCCGCAGTTTGGCATTTCTGTTGGCCTCTAGTGGCCTGTAACAGCTGATTCAGGAGTGAAACCAAATCTGCGAAAATGCGCGACCTTCTATGGGGCACGGCTATCGTGCTTTGTATCAGGGCCCGACTTTACAGGCTGCGGAAAAGCTCGTTTTCTGAAGGGTACGGGCTTCAGCCCGTACATAACTGCTTTTAGATGAATGTGGCTTTAGCGTGCAGCGAAGCTAGCTGCCATTCTAGCGGGTGTAAGTCCCGCCGGTGGAAATTGCCCAGTTGCCACCGTAGCAATAACCGGCGACGGAGCGGGTGACCAAACCGTTGAAAGCCCGGTAGTAAAAATCCTCGATGGCTAGATGGAAGTCCGGTCAGATCCGTCAGGAGGGTGAACAAATCAGCAGGTCGTAGCGCAAGTGAACCGTAGTGAAGCTCCGAAAAGCATTCCCCACGGGAAGGGGATTTGTGGGAGTTTTGGGAGTGCCGAGTCTGTGCTAAAGGGACGAAGGCCAGCGTTGGCGGTGAAGGAACTGGGTGCATACAGCCGCTAGATTCCCCGGAGTCGTGGAGGACGACATGTTGAGAAAGAATGAGCAGTGAAAGCTGGGAACCAGTCGCGGGTCGCCTAGGCGGAAACGCACAGCGAGGACAGGGCGTATAAGCTGCAGAGCAGTGAAATCGCACTGTGCCTGCGAGTGGGGCGGATGGGGCCGGATAAGTGTTGATGGATCGGGACAGCATAACCCGGACCGGAGCGAGGGCCCCTGGGGTAGAGCGGCGTGGCCGCTTGAATGGCGGTGCTTGTGCGCACAGCGTTCTCCGACACAGAGCGGAGACCGAACGCTCGCAGCGGTGGGCACGAAGGCAGGATGCAAACCGAGAGGGCGTGACACGTGGACGCCGCTCGCGGGAAGGCACCTGCTCATACGCCAGCCTTGAAGCCGTACCGGGGAAAACCCGCCGTACGGAATTTTAGGGGGGATGATGGAAACGTCGGCATCATGCGAAGCCCGGTCCGCGCCATCGTCCTACCCGACCACTGAGGGAGCGACTCCGTCCAAGCTGAGACTTTTTCCGCAGCCTCTTTAGTCGGGCCGCAAAGGGCTGAGAAAGAATTGGGCTTTAGCCCCTGCGGCTCTACCAAATCAGCTGTTACAGTCCACTAGTGGGTGGGAAACGCGAGTGACGGCCTTTACTTCTCGTCAGGCGCGGGGAGGTTGAACGCCTGCGGCATCGGTGCATTTGCTCTTCGCCACCGTCCTGGCGAAGTTCCAACAATCTTACGGAAGCTTCGATTGAAAGCTGGTTGGTCAGTGAATCCGACTTCCAACGCGACTGTTAGTAAAGAGTCGTTCGAGTGCAACAAGAGAGACTTTGCGGCTTCAACTCGCTTATAAAGCAAGTAGCGCCGGACGGGAACACCAAACGACCTTTTGAATCCGCGCATGAAACGACCCGCCGATAGCGCACACTCTTTTGCAAGATCGGCAAGCGCCAGATCACCATCCAGATGTTCGTTCAACAGCTCGATCGCTCGATCCTGTTGCCAGATCGTCAATCCCCCGGTAACAACCTCCGGCGGCTGGCTCCGGCCCTGGTATGTCCGGCTCAGATGAGCGCAGAACATCATGATCATTTCGTCGATAACTAAGCGTGGCAGCTGAAGCGGACGATCAGAGAACGGCAACATCATCCGGGCCCAATGAAGAATCACGTCATCCTTGGTTCCCGGGGTGCAATGCAAGTTGCGAATGCGCTTTTGCTCGTTCTCGTCACTGAATCGATTGATAACTGACCGGGGTATATAGACGTGAACCGAGTCGAAACCTGAAGTTCGTAGTGCAACCGGCTCCGACTCCATATCGAATATCTGAATCCCGCCGGCATCCCATTCGGTGACACGATGAAAGCGTCCGTCAAGCCACGTTCCCCAGCCCTTAATGCTGTCGGGACGGCGCAGGTGCACGGATATCGAAAAAGCCTTTTCGGGTGGAATGTGTGGAGTGGGTCCAGGAAAGCCGTTCGGCATTCGCATGCGTGTCAACGCAACATGAGCGTTTCCCTTGGGACCAAGCACAAGTGAGGAAGACTCCAGCAGAGAAAAATGCTCCGCCAATCTTTTTCCAAACATGCCTTGAAGCATATGTTCTGCCTCGAACCGCACTAGAACTTACCGTTGCTATTTTTCCATTGATCGCGAGGTGGAATCGCTTCGAGCGTATCCCAGTGCTCGGCGATCCTACCCTTTTCAATGCGGAAGAGGTCGTAAATGCCAGTGGGTACGCGACCAAACGTAGCCTCGGCGACAACGAGGACGAAGTTACCCTCGCCAAGTATCTTGTGCACGCTTTTGTATACGACCGCCTGACCTTTGGCGGCAAGAGCCTGTAAGCCCGCAATCAGCCCCGGGATTGTATCGGCCACCCAGGGGTTGTGCTGAATGTATTGGGTTCCGTTGAAGTACCTCGGGAAGGTCTCCCGGCGGCCTGCGAGAAGGTCCTCCATATAGCGCTGCATGAGCGCCTTATTTGCATCGGTCTTGTCCAGATCGGAGGCGATCGTGGGACCGTCGATCATCGTGTGCCCGCTGGGGCTAGGTTCGGTCGCGGTCTCCTGCAAATTATCCCAATGCTCGACGATCAGGGAATCTTCGTAGCGGAAAATGTCAAATCCGATGCGTGGTCCGAAGAAGTTGTACTGCGTGTGAGCGAAGACATAGTCCCCATCTTCAAAGACGCGGATCGTATTGACAGACGCATCGGGCGGCATGTTCTTGATGAGGGCGGCGACACCTGCCGGACCGGGTCCCACCTGCAAGTTGTGCTGGATATATTTATTGGGATTGACATATGCGAGCGGGACCGGATCTTTGGTCTCAAGCGACTTCAGCAGATCGATGACCTGTTGTTTACGGCTGGGCGCCATGGGTCCTCCGCGACCATCTCTTTCTCTCTTTGCAATAATGGACCATTCGGTCCTTTATTTGCAAGCCTCGCTGTCGAATTGACCGATAATGTTGCAATGGGACGACGAAAACTGTTCACCAGAGAAGATGTCCTCAACAAAACGATTCCCGTCTTCTGGAAGCATGGCCTTGCCGAGACGAGTGTTCAGGACCTTGAGCAGGCCACGGGGGTGCGCAAATCCGGCTTATATGCAGAGTTCAAAGACAAAGAGGACCTATTTGTCGCGAGCATACGCCAATATTTTGACATGCTGACGGCACGCGGAACCCTAACGAAGCAGCCTTTGGGCTGGAACAACGTCGAGGGCTTTCTGAAGGTCTGTCACGGGAGTTGGGGACAGAAGGGGTGCTTTTCGGTGAACTCCATGCGCGAGTTTGCGGATCTTCCCCCCAAAGCCCGCCAGATCATGATTGCGAATATGACGAAAGCCCATCAGCTCCTGATCGACAATCTAGCCGCAGCACGTGGAGGGACCGGCGACCATGAATCCCTGGCTGATCTAATCATCACGTTCTTTTGCGGAATTTGCCTGGAGCAGAATCTCGGCCCCGACCGCACTCAAATTACGAAGAAGATTGAAGCCTTCATGCAGTTGATTCGGGGACCGTCCGGGTGCCGGGGCGTTTAGCTGCCAGAATTCTACGCTACCCAAGATCCTTCCTAACTTCCTCGAAAAAGGTTGACAAAAAAGGTTGACAGACGGGTTGTCGAAACTGCTTCGTTGTCGAGGCAGGAGTAGCAATGGCTTTCTCGAAGCGCAAGTTTCTGGATCGCGTGCAACAAGCTTAGGGGGAGTGTATGAGCTGTTGACGTGATGGGGAGGCAGAGTATTTGGCCAGTTCGTTAGGCGTGAGCCAGAGTCATTCGATGGCGAATAGTTTGAGAAGATTGTGGGTGGCGCAGATAAGCTTCCACTCTGATGTCACGCTCAACAGCCTCGTAAGCGGATCTGCGGATACCACGTGCTTCCTTGATCTGACCGAATACCGGTTCCACCGTTGTCTGTCGAAGTGCATAACGAGCTTTTCCCTCCGCAGTAGCCAGAACTTCTCTCATGCGAAACGCTTCCTGGCTGCGCGGGGCACTGGGCGGCAGAGGCTTCCCTGGTAAATGCGGTTTCGAGTCAGGCGCTACGAGCATTTCGATGCCGCTAACTGCCGGGTCCAGAAGACTGGTTGTGTCCCAATAGCCGGCATCGGCGGTGATGGTTGTTGGCACTCCTTGTGCTGTGCTCTGTAGACTTTTCACCATAGGGAGAAGTTGCTGCCGATCGATAGGTTGCTGGGTCAGCTCCGCGGCCACGATGATCTGAGCCTCCGAGTCCACTGCGAGCTGTGCGTTGTAAGCCTGCACAAATCCTCTCTCCCCGCTGTCTTTCATCACTCGCGAATCCGGGTCGACGAAGTTATATGTCGACTGGGTGTAGCGGCGTTCTTTCTCGCTCGCAAGCGCTGCTTCTTCTCCTTCTCCCGTTGGCGGCGATCCTTCGATGGCTGGCTTTCCTGATCCGCTTTGCTACGGGGACCGCGTTTGCCCGGGGATGATTGTCCAAGGCAGCTTTTAGTTGTGCTTGTGCTTCCTGCTCTAACTCTGCCTTTGCTTGTTGCAGCCGCTCTAAGCGCTTCTGGGCATTTGCTAACTCGTCGGGCAGTTGGTTGGCCGCTTGGTCCAGGCCGGCTCGCCGCTCTTCCTCACGATCGGTCTGCTGCGCTTGACTCAGCAATCGCGCAACCTCGGCGCGCCAATGCTGTTCCCGTTCGCTGATCCTTTCGTACCTTACGGAACGCCGGGTGCTGGCGTTGGCCTTCATCTTAGTGCCGTCGATCGAAACATGCCACCGTTCACCCCAGCCAGGTACGTCTCAGTGGAGGTATCGTTCCGTCCGATCCCCCGGTTTCTACACGAACCAAACCGTTCGGGTCTGCACATACATTTGCAACCTCGTTCGCCCACTGAGCTTCACGGAGTAACTTCGCCGGTGCCAAAATATTGGGCGTCACCAACTATCGATATCACTGTCGCGCGCCTCAGGCATCCTTTCGCCGGCGCGAGGCCCACGCTCGGTCCACGAAGATTGAGTGAGAATAAAACGGCCACATCGGCGATCACTACCTTTGCGGGATGATGAGCTAACAGAGCGCGCCATGGCCACCAAAATTATTTTTTCTCGCTATGCACACAGCTCCAACACCGTACTACTTTGGAGGCAGGAATCCACACGTCGGCGCGGTCTTCACGACGGCCCTTGGCCTTGCATCGGTGCGCAGCCGCACAAAGGGCGAGATGCGCGAAGGCGAAGAGAGGCTAGGTTTGTCTAGAATCTCTTTCGGAGAAATTCAAACAGCACATAGCCGACGATCGCAGCTATCAGAGCGATTCCAAAATTGAGAGAAGTAAAGACATCTGTCATTGCCCAAAGCAGGCCTCTCTTCTCTCCCATGCCCGAGCGCTCGAATTCACCCATCAGGAGATTCGTATAAAACAGGAAGATGATGAAGCTGACCTCTATAACGGCTCTCCAGATATTCTTCTTCATGTCTTGGGCTTCGGAGGGGCGATCAGTTTAAACTCTTGAGCCGCTGAGTGGCGACTCGCCACAACACACCGCACAAGATTGTCACGAACAGGAATCCGACAGAAGGCCAACGGGGTGAGGCAATGGAAGAAACAAATAGTCACGACCCCAAAAATCGAGGTTTCTAGGGCACCGACCCAACGCAGGAAATTAACCATGGGGAGGTCCAACCCCGCCATGGGATCATGTCTTCTCGCGACAGGGAGCTGACCGTTGCGCATGGTCGTTTACGGGCCACCTTCGACAGTATAAAGGTCGCGAGTTCAAGAGCGACTGGAATCGACCCCATGGACACTGTCTCACTTCACGGTGCTGCGCTCGAAGAAACCGTTCGTCTTGAAGTAGGGATCGTTTTGCTGCATGAACTCGCGAGCTACGATCCCGGACTACACCTCCACGACTTCACACTCTGTCGTGCTTGATTCCGGTCAATTGTTTGGCCGAACTTTCTGGAGGGTCCGAAAACTAACTCTGAACTTGACTAAGCGAAGGGCCCACACACCGTCGATCAAAACCGCAGTAATGGACCTGCTTACGGAGTGGGCGCGCTCCGCTTGTCGAGATGCCGATCGAAGTACACATCCGCCGCATTGAACAACACCATCCACGATGAGTAGCGTGCCATGTCATGAATCTCGTTCGGAATCATGAGTACGTCATGGTCGATGTTGTGCGACCGCAAGTCTTCGATGAGTGCGGTGGACTGCTGGGAGGGTACATCGAGGTCGCCGTCGGCCTTCACAAGCAGCACGGGTGAGTGCCACTGGTCGATGGTCGCGATGGGGGAGGATTCCACCGCCCGGCGGTTCGCATCGTCTCCGTCGATTGGCTCGCCCACCGAGGACAGGAACGTCGACCAGTTATATATGCCCGCATAATCGACACCGGCCGCGAGTGCATCTGAGGCACGCGCGAGACCGAGTTCCGTCATGAGTCCCCCATAGCTTGCCCCCCAGATGCCTAATCTATGGGAGTCGACGTCCTGTCGGCCTCGCAGATAGGTGATGGCGCCGACGATGTCATTGAGCTCGCTGCCGCCCCCGGGGCCGAAGTCGTCGGCCTCTCTGTAGTCAAGGCCATAGCCGGTACCGCCGCGATAGTTGACTGACAACACGATGTAGCCCTCGGCCACGAGGTACTGATTAAATGCGATCATCCAGCTATGCGCACGGTGGGTATGGAACCCCAGCAGCATCTGCATTTGAGGGCCGCCGTGGAAGAACAGAATCGCCGGGTGTGGTTTGGAGGTGGTTTCACGTGGCAGGAACAGTTGCGCGTGCGTTTCCTGGCCATCCTTTGCCGTAAAGGTCACGGCCTGGGGCATGACGAGCTTGGAACTCGGGAAGGAGGACGGGATGGCTTCCGGAGCGAGCCGCCGCCATTGCCCCCCCGCACTCAACACGACCGGATGCAGCGGCTGGTTGCCGTCGCTCTGCAATGCGAAAAGAGCGCCGTCGGCGCCGATCTGCGGCATGTCTTCGATGGCGTGGCTCTCGGCGGTGCGCACTGCCGAATCGTGCTCGACATCGACCGTCCAGATATGCAACCTGTCGGTGTCATCCTGAGTGGACGAATAGACCAGGCGCTTGCGGTCCTGGCTGAAGACGACGTGTGTGACCTCGAACTTTCCCACCGTGAGTGCGCGGGCCGTCCCGCCCTGCACAGGGACGGCATATAGATGCAGCCAGCCGCTTTTCTCCCAGGGGAACACGAGATCATCATGGTTGGTCCAGAATAGGCTCGTCGCCGAGAGTGTCGGATGGAATACACTTCCGGGTCCCGCGTCGGCAATCCAGACACGTCGGCCCTGGCCGGTTTTCACGTCCGCCGTCCAGATCGACCACGGCCGTCCGCTGCGTCGGGAGGAGAAATCGGGGGGAGCTTTCTCGGCCAGCACATGAACGAAGGCGATCCGCGTGCCGTCCGGTGAGAACGCGGGCGAGCTGTCGTAGTCGAGACTCGGACTCAACCAGACGATGGTTTGGTCAACGAAATCGTAGACACCGATCAGCGAGTGGTTGCCTCGATGGCTCACGAACGCCAGGCGCTTGCCGTCCGGCGCCCAGGTCAGCGAGTCCACTGTTCCCTGATCGATGAGCAAGGGCTGCGCGCCGCTATCGCCGCTCGCTGCCACCGTCAGAATTCTTTTCTTGTCGACAAACAGCAGCCGGCTGCCATCGGGCGAGAAGCTAGGGGAGTCTCCCGCGCCGACCTTATGCGGCACGCCGCCGGCCGTGGCAACCACCCATACTTCCTTGGGCTTTGGGCCTTCCGGGGAGTTATTGACGTTGGCCGGAGTCTCGTCGTCAAGACTCTCGCCCCGGGTAAAGGCGATCGACTTCGTATCCGGCGACCAGGCGAGTTCGCCGATATCGAAACCGTCGTCCTCTGTGTACGGTGTGATCTGGCCCGCTTTCGCGCCATGGGAGGGGTCTGCCACCCAGATATTACGGCAGCCCTTCGCGTCGAATACCCACGCCACCGCTGCGCCCGTGGGCGCAGCCACCATGTCGTACGGAAATGGCGCCTGCATCACATCGTTGAGTGTAAAGGCCGCTGGATGGGCTCCCGCAGCCTGCGTCATGAATAGGGCTGCGCAGGCTGCTGCCGCGCTCCAGAGCCGCAACTTTCCCAAACCGAAGTCAATCATGTGTCTTCCCTTGTGACTATTCAGAATCTGGTATCCAATGCAAAAAGAATGCGGTCAATTTTTTGGCCGCACCCCGCGCTGTCGACGCATCCAGTCGCAGAAGTGCGGGACTCTCGTAAACGCTCTCCTCATAACCCGGCCTTTTTCAGGTACTTCGCAGGCAGCGTCACCCCTGGTCGCTCATCATCAAAGATGAGGCTGGCGATCCAGAAGCGTCCGTGAGCATGCACAATCTGGAACGAATCGATGCCTCGCGAGGATGGCTTGGCGTCGTCCTTCGCATCCCGGCTTTCCTTCGTACTCCACACCTCGACAAGATTGCCAAACTCCTCGATTCGCTTCACGGTGCTGCGCTCGAAGAAACCGTTCGTCTTGAAGTAGGCATCGTTTTGCTGCATGAACATGTCGGGAGTCAGGAAAAAAGCATCGCCCTTGCGCGCCGGCTTATCCTTTGTGGCCGCAGACTCCGGAACAATCCAGGCAAGCCGACCGTCGGGCACAAACAGCGCGCGGAAGCGGTCCCAGTCGCGCTGTCCAGCTCCTACTTTGACCAGGGCGGAACCACGCCGTTGGTGCGCGCGTACGCGATCGACTGCCCCAGATGCTCGTGTTGATCTTCGAGGATCAGCATCAGCGCGTCTTGCTTCGTCATGTCTCCTCCGAACAGTTTCACGTGTGTCTGCAGGTCGTTGTCGGAAAGTCCCGTGATCGCTTTTTGTAGATTGGCGTAGGAAGCCTTAAGAGCGTCTTGCATTTTCCCCGGATCGGTAATGGGCGCCGGCTCTGCCCTCTTATTCGGTGTGCCCGAGAGAGCATCGGCGAGCAGGCCATTCTCTTCAACGATCAGGTTGAACACGTCACTGACGGAGCGAACGCCCTGGCCGGGCTTCCAGTCGTACTTGTCTGCCATCACGCGCGCGAGGCCGGTGAATTTCTTGGAAAGCGTTCCGGCATCGTCTCCGAAGGCCGCCTGGATTGTTGTCGGCTGCGCCTGCGCCAACGGCATCATCAGAGCGACCGCGAGTACATACGCTCCGTACTGCGTCAAAATCTTCTTCATGAAAAACTCCTTACCTCAACCTGAATGGTCCCTCGTTGAACATATGTCGCGAAGATCCAATATTTGCAGGAAAAGTGACATGCGGTGTCCGCGATCAGGCAAGCGGCAGGAATTAGCCGTCAAAAGGCATTTGGCGCTCTCGACGGTTCTGTCCTGCGTGATGTCTCCTTCGACGCTACAGCTATAATCCGTGCCGGAGGGTCAACACACATTGCTACAAGCCACGCCAGACAGGGGACGGAAGAAATGGATTTTGATCCTGTGTGGGTGGACGATTGTGGGGCTGTTGTTTGCCGCGCAACAGATCGTGGTGGAAAAGGTGCAGGGTTCGCAGGTTCACTGGGTCATCGAGGGTGCGCTCGAACTTGTTGACTGGTACATATGGGCGGCGTGCACACCGCTTGTGATCGGTCTTGCCAAACGGTTCCCGCTGACGGGGACGAGGCTTGCACGTCACATAGCGCTCCACACAATCGTGTCGCTCATGATGGCTCCCCTGGCATCCGTCGCCCAATACTTTCTGAGCCTTGGAGTTCTCCGCTTTGCTTTTCACATCACTGGTCCTGACGTGCACCGCTTCCTCTCGTCGTTCGGAGTCGGTGTTCTCTTCATGAGCTTTACCGGCATACTCACATACTGGTTAGTGGTGGGCTTGTACCAGTCGATACACTTTTACCAGGTTGCTATGGAGCGCCAGACGATAGCGGCGCAACTGGAGACGCAGCTCTCCCATGCAGAACTTGAGAATCTCAAGAGCCAGTTGCATCCGCACTTTTTATTCAACAGCCTTCATGCCATCGGTGTTCTGATGCAGGAAGACGTCGATGCCGCGAGCCGTCTGCTGGTCAGCCTCGGCGACCTGCTGCGCATGGCCCTCGAGCGGCGCGAAAACGAGATCACCTTGCAAAGCGAGCTCGAGTTCGTCGGCAAGTATTTGGAGATCGAACAGACACGCTTCCATGATCGCCTGAAGGTGCACATTGACATACCGCCTGATCTTCTCGGAGTCTATGTACCGAGCCTCACCCTTCAGCCACTGGTTGAGAACGCCATCAAGCATGGCTTCAGCGTCGATTCCACCGCAAGCCGGCTGGAGATCGCTGCCAAACTCCACGACGGCAGACTTTGGCTCCGCGTCCGCGATGATGGCCCTGGGCCGGCATCGCCGTCGCTCCTGCGGTTCGGCTTTGGACTCACCAATGTCCAGTCACGCTTGAAACAACTC
Organism: uncultured Acidobacteriaceae bacterium; assembly: GCA_963838445.1. Lineage (GTDB taxonomy): Bacteria > Acidobacteriota > Terriglobia > Terriglobales > Acidobacteriaceae > PALSA-350. The sequence goes on along the minus strand of CAWIRT010000048.1, from coordinate 346,452 downwards.
TACGGGGAGCAGTCATCGCTGGAACTTACCGGCGGCGACGGTCGAGGCTGTGAGACCATCATCACCCTTCCATTGCGGAGGTCGCATTGAAGACCCGCGTCCTCATCGTCGATGACGAACCGATCGCCCGGCGCGGTATCCGTCGCTATCTGGCCGAACACGACGGCATTGAAGTTGTCGGCGAGGCGGCGAACGGAATCAGCGCGGTGGAGCAGATCAATGAAATTCATCCGGACATCGTTTTTCTCGATGTGCAGATGCCTGATCTGGATGGTTTTGGAGTCATCGAGAATGTAGAGCCAGGGAACCGCCCCGCTCCGATATATATCTTTGTCACGGCTCACGATGTGCACGCCATTCGTGCATTTGAAGTGCACGCTGTTGACTATCTCTTGAAACCGTATGATAAGGAGCGATTTGCCAGGGCTCTGGTTCACGCACGCCAGGTTCTCGAGCAGCGCACGGAAGCCAATCGAGGTCTCGAACCACTGCTCCAATCCCTCCGAAGTCTCCGCCCCTTGGAACGCTTTGTGGTGAAGGACAAGAAGCGGATTTTCTTTGTCCCCGTTTCCAACGTGCTGTGGATCGAAGCCACGGGAAACTACGCCTTCATACACACCGCCAGCGGCCGTCACCTGTTGCGGGAAACCATGGCGCACCTGGAAGAGAAGCTCGCGCCACACTACTTCATCCGCGTGCGGAGGTCGGCCATTGTGAACGGTGCCTGCATTAGCGAGATTCGTCCGATGTTCGACGGGGTTTACGACATCGTACTGGCTGGAGGAGCGGTGGTCACGTCGAGCCGCAGATACGCTCATAAGTTACGGGCGCTGCTGGAATCCTAGCCTTGGCAATTGGGATGTAATCTGCTGTATCAGGCCGCCGATGAGACACCGAGATGCATCATCGTCCGAACGCCCAGCCACGCATGCCAGTCCATCAACAATCGCCCTATGACTGCATCGGCTTTTGGATAACCTCTGAGTGAGTTACTTCGATGAGTGACTGCAGCGTGGTGAAGCCCCACGCAGCTTAACCGGCGAATCGCACACCTACCAGGCTCCGCGCTCAGCCGATTATCCGATTGACCGGCTTTTTCAACCAAGCGTTGGCGTCAGCCCTCTTTGAGCGAAAAACAGTTGAGCCTGAAACGATCCGCCTGTTCGGTCTACGATCCGACGCTTCTCCTCAGGTGTCCCGTCGCAAACGCTTCCGGGAATGGCCCACTGACTCAACTGCAACCGTATCGCTCACACCATCATGGTGGGCCAGATAAAGCGTACGGGGCTTTTGAGGCCGTTATTGAAGCCTGCACGCTTTACGAACTCACCTGTATCACCAAAGAGATCTAATTGGTTGTCACTGCTTTGAATTGTTGCCGGCATCTCTGGTAGAACCGCTCTAATAAGGTCTCGCGCTGAAAGACGTCGCGACGCTCCTCCTTCCTGAGTCCGAACATATTACGGTAGAGATTGTCCGCTCCGGGAGTGGCGACTCCATCTGCGTCAAAAATCAGGTTCATCGCCTGGGCGGCTTCCATCGCTCTCACCGCAAGAAGCTTGGTTGCATCGGGATGGGGCTTTGCATTCGAGTTGTCCGGAGAAGCGATGCGGTGTGTTGAAAGCCAGTAGTAGCAACGATCACAGTCCCAAACATAGACAATGGCCGCATCGTAAAGGGACGATCGGCCATGATCGACTGATTGACCCCGGGAATGTGGCCTTGCGGCAATGGCGCGCGCCTGGCCCCGGGAAACGGCCTCTTCAATCAGGAATGCCATAGTGTCGAGGGACGAATAACTCCTTTTCTTACTGGCCCTCAAATTCGCTTCGAAGAACTGGACGAACTCCTTTGCGCTCACGTCCACGCAATCCAGTTCTTTGGCTGCTCTCTTGATATGTCCCCGATGTTTGCTTTTTCGGGTACTCAACACATCGCCCTCTGAGGGAAGACGCAGATAGGTCATTTGAGTCGCATGATCAAAGCCTGATTGTTTAAAGGCAATCCTCACAAGGTCGGCATAACTCAAATCAGGATTGCAGACAAAATGAAAAGAGGCCCATCGCGGCAACTGCTCGAGCAATGAGCGGATCACTTCGAACTGTTCTGTGCGGCTTAACCGTTGATCCACAATCGGGCCCCCCAGATGCGACCAATGTGGATCTCGACCCCGAAGAAGGCCTAGCCGGCCTCTCGATAAAAGAAAGGAAAGTCGTCCGACAACGATGCCTCGGTGGACGACCTTCAATTCGCGATACTTCGTAGATCCGCGCGCAATACTGATCCACCAGGCCTGACTGAAAATGGGGAGCTCAGATTGATCGATTCCTGCGACCTCCTCCTCCGGCATGTGGTCGACTCTCATGGTCCTTCGCGTTCTCATGGATGAAGACCTCAAGCACTCCAGTCTATCCGACGCTCGGCCAGCCCACTACGGGCGTGATTCGGTTGGGGTGGGGAACTGTGCCGGGGAGGCCGTGCGAGAGGTATATAGGAACCGTTCGTGTCTGCGCATACAACGTAACCTCGTTTGCCCACTGAGCCTCACGGAGTAACTTCACCTGTGCCAAAATATTGGGCACCACCAACTATCGATATCACTGTCGCGTGCCCCAGGCATCCATCCGCCGGCACGATGCCCACGCTCCGTCCACGAAGATTGAGTGAGAACAGAACGGCCACATCGGCGATCACTACCTTTACGGGATGATGAGCTAAAAGAGCAAGCCATGTTCACCAGAATTATTTTTTCTAGCTATGGACACAGCTCCAAAACCGTACTACTTTGGAGGCAGGATCCACACGTCAGCGCCGTCTTCACGACGGCCCTGTTTGGCCTTGCATCGGTGCGCTCCCCCCGTGCAACTGCCGCCAACCACCGGCAACTCATCAGCGCTTGTCGGCGTGATGAGTCGGGTGTAGCAGACAGTAATGTGACATCAGAAGTGACGGATCAAGCCTGTCCGCAGCATTCCTGTCTGTCCCGCTGCGCCCCGGCTTGCCGTGGGGCCAGCCGTGGAGCGCCCCGCGAAGGGCGCCCGCGGAGAGTAGGGTGCGCTCAGTGCGTCCTCTTGATTGAGCAGTTTTGACAACTTGGGAAACAGCACCCCACAGCGGAGCGAAAGCCTGTATAGGAGAACTCCGATGCTGGCTAGGTCCGGGCTGCCTGGCCGCAGCGAGCTTCAGCCCGGACATCCATCCGTTGGAGCCACCGGCCCTGAGGCACGCTTCTCTTTCCATCCCTCAGGACTTATCGCGCTTATAGCGCTTCTAGCGCACTTAAAATTTGGCAAATCATCCCCTGGCACCGTCTCCGTAGAATGAGCCCGCATACGCGCCTTTGCCACCACCCGGGCAAGATGATCAATAATCAATTTGATCATCTTCGTGAAACAAAGGACTTATCTGGCACGACCCCCACCGCTGAGCCGCCAAACCCCAAAAACGACCCAAAAATATCAAATTTTATAAATGGTTGAACAGGATGCCCCCGGGCAAGATAGACCGACCTAATCCCTGCGTCTCTTAAAAAAAGAGGCCCACCCCACCCATTACGCCCTTTACGCAGAGAGACTCCACCGCATCACCCCACGACTTAGTTCGCTTAGTTCGCTTAATTCGCACATTTCTACAGGAAAGACCGTGCGTGACAGAAAGACCGTGCGTGACAGACGGAGCGTTTACCCCACCCTCAATTCACCGTTCACCCAGACTAGAGGGCCGGTCCTGAGGAGAGACAGCAATCGACGCTCACCCGAATGGGGGCCTGCTCACGAAGACAGATGAGGTGCCGCGAGGCGGATGAGCTCTAAGCTGCGAGTGGTCTTCTGCCAAGTATCTCTTAACAGGGTTCATGAATTCTGTACGCGGGTCCCACACGGGGGAAATTGGCCCCACACCTAACAATTCACTCGACGGAAGGACAGCAGCGACCCACCGTGTGCCGGGGGGTTTAGGGCTGGCGGAGAGGGAGGGATTCGAACCCCCGATACCCGTGAAGGTATGCCTGATTTCGAGTCAGGTGCGATCGACCGGACTCTGCCACCTCTCCGTGTTTGGTGACGACAACGGTGCAAGACAATCATAAATGAGAGGCTTGCCGGAGGCTATTTGAAGCCCGAGAGCCCGTGACTTTTTCGATCTTTTCGTGTTTTCTGCGTAGCTAACCGAATGCTTTTTACCCCCCACAAAGCCGTCATCCTGAGCGAAGCGCCGCGCGGATCTATCGCATAGCGGACGGCGTATGGCGCGCAGTCGAAGGACCCCGGCGATGCTTGTTAGCAGATGCTCTTCCCAGCTTTCCAGCCACAAACCACAGGCCAAATAAAAAAAAGTCACAAGCTCTGAGCGAAGCGCCGCGCGGATCTATCGTAACGGACGGCTTATGGCGCGTAGCCGAAGAGCCTGTCCTGAGCGTAGCCGAAGGACCCAGGCGATGCTTGTTAGCATCTGCTCTTCCCAGCTTTCCAGCCACAAACTACAGGCCAAATCAAAAAAGTCACAAGCTCCGAGGGCAACCCCTAATTCGTGAAAGCTTGAAAATCTGTGGATGTAGCAACCGCGAGTCGGCGGTTCCCACGTAGGGCCCCACGGCAAGCCGGGGGGCGGGGCACGTGGGGTGATAGCGAAGGAGCCGGGTTTCTATTGGGGACAGGTCCCCGGCAAGCCGGGGCAGGCCGCGACACCCTTCGCTTTTACACTCCGATTTGTTGCCAGGATGCAGAGACGTTTCATCGGAAGGCCTCTCTGAAGAGGTCCCGGACCGGCCAGGCCTTATTGAAACCTCTAACGTCTTATTGAAAGTCCTCAAAATAGACCGTCATGATCCAGGGAGAGAACGGTACGCCGCTGGCCGATCTAAAGCTAATGGTCGTCGTGCCTGGACCGTATGCCACCGCCTGCCCCTGCTGGTTGATGTACATGACCGCCGGGTTGCTGGAAGTCCAGATACCCTGTAAGCCATCGAAATTGTGGTTCAGCAGCGGACGGACGACGCCATCACTCCACTTTGCCTGGGCGGTAAAGATAAGTCTGCTACCGTTCAGAACGGAGTTCACCTGTGGCTGGTTTTCCTCTTGTCCAAGATTGAAATCCGGGAGGAGTACATCGCTCAGATAACCACCCTGCACAGTCAGGCCGTAAGTGGCAATCGCCGTTTGCGCCATCTGGGTAATCAGCGAATACCCGGCGGCGTTGGGCGTCGCCTCTACCGCATTGGGGACGCCCAAGGCTGCCGCAAACGTGTCGTAGGGCATGGTCGAGTCAACGCACTGGCAAAGCGCATCGTGATAGTTCACCACCGGGATGTGGTTTGCCCGCCCATATTGATCAAGCCAGGCGTTAAAGAGCTGCACACCCCCGGGGTTGGTTTGTGGGGGCTCACTTGCCGGCAGATTTCCCAGTATGACCTTGATGTTGGCCTTCTGCGCCATGGCCACCATGGCCGTGAGGTTCGATTCCCAGTTTTGCGCTACATAGCCTAGTGGCGTCGAATCCTTAATCGTACTGAGGTCGCCGAACCCGGTCATGATGTGGACAAACGCCGGATGTTGGTTGATGACATCAGTTTGAAAGTTTTGGAGCACGACATCGCTGCCCCCAAACACTCCAGCGTTTTGTATACCCGCACCAATCCAGTTGGTGTTTGCCGTGAATTGAGGAGTGGACTGCCACGAAGTGGTGAAGTCTTCTCCTACGAAGACCACCGTTGGAGCGGTTTGAGCGCTCGCAGCGAAAGGCACCAATAGGCAGCCAAGAAAACACAGTTTGAACATACAGGCCTCCAAGATAGAAATTCCGGAGGTCTACGACGCCCGGCTGAGTGGTCCATTTTTGGGGTAGTACGGGGCCTGCGTGGGGTTTCAGCTCGGAAGCTGAGCACGCGCGTGAACATGATCGGTTTATCACAAATCGTCGAGGCCGGTAAAGCAAACTTTAAGAAAGCTAAACCACGACCCACGGCCCGGCGAGCACGTGATTGTTGCTAAATTGTTTGTTTGCAACAGCTTTTGTTGCTTAATGCGCCTGATTTCGAATTTGGCGCCATCGACGCGACTCTGCCACCTCTCCGTGGTTGGTGACCACAACAGTGCGCAACAACCATAAATGATCATCTTGCCGGTGGCCATTTTGCATCCGGCGGCTACCGCAATTCCTGAAAAACTTGAATATCTGCTGATGGTGGACCCTGCGAAGAAGGTACACTCCGGACTTGCGATCATCCGCAGTTCCGGAGACCCGACTTTGCTGAAGCTCTTTCAAGGTGTGCGGCCGTTCAAGATGGCAGCCGCTCTGCGCGATGGCTTTGCCGGGTTCTCGCTCGCGGCCATGAATATCCCGCAAGCCCTGGGCTATACCAAGATCGCCGGCATGCCCGTGGTTACCGGTCTTTACTCGTTGCTCCTGCCGGCCGTGGCCTTTGCCGCCTTCGGCTCCTCTCGCTACCTGGTGGTTTCCGCCGATTCCGCGACCGCGGCCATCTTCGCCGGAGGAGTCTCCAGTTTAGCGCCCGCAGCCAGCACGCGATATGTCGCGCTCGCGGGGGCGGTGGCATTGCTCACAGCGGGGTTCCTGCTGCTCGCGCGATTGCTCAAACTGGGCTTCATCGCCGACTTTCTCTCCCAGACCGTACTTGCCGGCTTTCTCACCGGAGTCGGGTTTCAGGTCGGCATCGCCGTACTGGGAGAGATGCTGGGAGTACCCGTCTCCTCTCACCGAACCGTCCTGCAGTTCGCTGAAGTAGTAAGAAGATTGCCCCAGGTGCATCCTCCAACCCTGGCCGTTTCTGCTGTTGTCGTGGTGACCATGCTGTTGCTTCGCCGCTTTGCGCCAAGGGTCCCGGGCGCGCTCATTGCCGTCGCCGGAGCCATGACCGCCAGCGCCCTCTGGAACTTTAGCGGCTACGGTGTCGCCATTGTCGGACCGGTGGCAGGCGGCCTTCCTCAGTTCAAACTGCCTGCTGTGAGTTGGAAAGATCTACCTCCTTTGTTTTCCATAGCCGCATCGTGCTCCATCATGATCATCACCCAGAGTGCCGCGACCGCCCGATTCTATGCCGGCCGTCATGAGCAGCAGTTGGATGAGAACGCCGATCTGGCCGGTCTCTCCGCGGCCAATGCCGTGGCCGGATTGAGCGGGACCTTCGTCGTCAACGGAAGTCCGACCCAGACCGCGATGGTCGAAGGCGCCGGCGCCCAGAGCCAGTGCGCTCAGCTTGCAACCGCAGCCATTGTCGCCCTGGTTTTGCTCTTTCTTGCCCGGCCGCTCGAGTATCTTCCGCGCTGCGTCCTCGGTGCCCTGGTTTTCATGATCGCCATACGGATGATCAAATTGAAAACCATCCTGGCGATGCGCCGCGAAAGCCCGGGGGAGCTTGTCTTGGCTCTGATCACCGCGGTGGTCGTGGTTGGGGTGGGAGTCGAGCAGGGGATCTTGTTGGCAATGATTCTTTCCCTCTTGCGGATCGTTCAGCACAGCTACCACCCTCAGACCGGCGTCATGGTTCGTACCGCGGACAGAATCTGGGAACTGCACCCCGTTGCGCCCGGCGCGATGACCGAACCTGGACTGGTGCTGTACCGCTTCGAAGCCGATCTCTTCTACGCCAATGCCAACCGCTTTGCGGAAGAGGTGAGCTGCCTCGCTGGGCAGTCGCCTGGGCAGGTCCGTTGGTTGATTGTCGACGCCGAGTCCATCACGCACGTGGATTATTCGGCCGCTCGCGTCGTTGAGCAATTGCACCAAAAACTGGCTAGTCGTGGAACTCAATTAGGCTTCGCCCGGATACCGTTTGGGTTGAAATTGGACTTTGACCGTCACCGCCTGAACGAGGTCATTGACCCGGCGATGATCTTCCTCCGGCTCCATGGGGCGCTGGAGGGTTTCGAGAAGCTCCCTCGCCCTTGAGCATGGAACCCACCCGCCGATTCGCTGGTTGGCGCCATTACCAACCGGTGTTACTATAATGCTCCCGCGTATTACGCAAGAACCGTAGCAAATTTCCTATGAACCGGTATGCTCATTCACGAGCGGCGATTCCTCGAAACTCTGTGATCGATTCTTTCGGGGGAGGGACTCGGTAGTGGAACCAAGGGAGTCGCCGCCATATGTCCTCTGTCACACTCAGCCTTCGTCCAACCCTAGAAAAGATGGTCATGCCAATAAAAAATTCTTGTAAGGTATTGCAGTTTGCCACGCCTCAGGATTCCATTGAGGGTGAGCTGGAAAAGTGGTTTCGTGGTGTCATGAAGAGCAACCACGATCTGATTTTTGCCTTGGAGCGGCTCCGTGATTCCTACAAGGGGCTTCTCGGCGCGAAGGCGACGAGCGATGCCGATCAGGCTGTCCTGCTGGCGGTAGAGATCACGCTTCGGGACGCCAGGAACGCTCGAGCCCTGTAACTGCCTACCCCTGGCCGTGGCCAGGGAAAGAACCCCCGGTACCACCTTTCATTACTACAATCCTTCCCTGCGTTACCCATGAGTTGCCGTGTGCTCTGCCGGAACCGGTATGCTCTCAACAAGTAACGGGCCCTTGGGCAATTTCGGAAGACGGATTCGAAGTCGGAAGCAAAGGAGCAGCGTTCCAGCTTTGCCTAATACCTTAGGCGGATTCAACGACAGTAAATACCTTTAACGGTTAGGTAACCGCTCGATGGCCAACAATATTGATGTCTTTTGCTCGACCTGCTTTGCGTTACCAGGGGAATTGTGTCGAACGAAATTTCTCGTACACGGCCGCGATGAAGTCACGCCGGTCATTTGTTGTACGCACAGTGCTCGTTCGGTCGAGAGCCAGAGGAAGTCGATGCGCCAGTTGTTTGCCCGGCAACTGTTGTTGGTAGCGCTCAAGAGCCTCGGCAATCGCTAGGCGAAGACCCAATCTTCCGAAAAAGAAGACGCCGCAGGACATCGACCTCTTGCCTTAGCGGCTTACCAAATGCCTCGCCTCCGGCCGGATGTTCTGATTGACGCGGAAAAAATTATCGGGATCGTACGTGGCCTTGATGCGCGCCAGTCTCTCGTAGTTGTCACCGTAGGTCGCTCGAATACGGTCTTCACCCTCGTCTTCCATCATGAAGTTTACATAGGCGCCGCCGGCTCCGTAGGGATGCAGAGCTTCCCAGTAGTTTCTGGCCCAGGCAGTAATGTGATCGGCATTCGCCGGGTCTGGGTCTACGCCGACAATCACTTCGCTCCAGGTGGCGTCGCGATGGCTCCAGGGCGTGCCGTTGTTTTTCGGTTTGTGGGCGGCGCCGTTGACGGGGTAGAGATGCATCGTCGAGTGCAGGGAAGGCAGCTCTGAGCCATGTTTTATGTGCAGGGCGATCGCCTCGTCACTCAGTTCGTTCACGAAGTCTGCCTTCCAGTACCACTGCAGGCCTGGGGGATAAAGACCGTCGAACATGCTTTGCAGCATGGGAAATGGCATGGGTGCAAAAAACTCGAAGGCGGGGCGCCGGAAACTGCGCACCGGCTCGATCATCTTATTTGCCCGTTCGAGTGTCTCCGTTGAGCACCACACGATGCCGCACATCTTTCTGAAATGCAATTCCTGCGGGAAGGGCGGCCCAGGCGGCACGGTAAGAAAGGCAAAGAAACCGTTGATCTCGTCCGGCGCCTGGACAATGAACTCGCGATACCACTTCATCACATCGGAAGCCTGGTCCAGGTCCCACAACATTGGGCCTGCGCACACCATTTGCACCGGATATGCCTGGAACAGAAACGACGTTACCACGCCGAAGTTTCCTCCGCCTCCGCGGATGGCCCAGAACAGGTCGGCATTCTCGTTGGCGTTCGCGACTACAAATTTTCCATCAGACAGAACAACATCGGCTGCTAACAGGCTGTCGATGGTCAAGCCGTACTTTCGCGTGAGGTGTCCCATGCCGCCACCCAGGGTCAAGCCTCCAACCCCGGTTGTGGAGATAATCCCAGAGGGCACCGCCAGCCCAAATGCATGCATTGCGTGATCGACATCGCCCCAGGTGCAACCGCCGCCCACGCGTACGGTCCGTGATGCTGGATCGACATGAACGTATTTGATGGGGGAAAGGTCGATGACCAGGCCATCATCACAGACGCCCAGGCCACCGGCATTGTGGCCCCCGCCTCGAATCGAAACCCGCAGATCTTGTTTGCGGCCGAAATGAATGGCCGTCATTACGTCGGCTACGTCGGCGCACTTCGCGATCAAACGCGGCTTGCGGTCGATCATGGCGTTGTAGACTTTGCGCTCTTTCTCGTATTCCTCGGCGGTGGGTTCAATCAGTTCACCGCGGAGCTGACCCTTGAATTCATTGATATCTTCCTGTTGCATGTCTTCCTCTCTTTTCGGGACTCCATGGGAGCGAATGAAGTTCGGTGGTTATTCCGTTTTGTTGTAGGCGCCCGGGCCACTTCTTCGATCGGGTGAGCCGATGGATAAATCGCCGCTGCTGGTCCAACCCGAACGTAGCCAGCTTGACCACCCAACTGCGTGCGCGAAACTCTGCTGCGCCGAGTCATCCACGCGCCCTCTCGGATGGTGTCTTATAGCCAGAGGAAAGAGCGTGGCCCTCGCCTTGCCCGGCCGAGACAGCCCCGAAGGGCTCGGATTTCCGCGCCGTGCTGACAAGTGCGCTCGCCTCACCTTGTTGTACCGGTCCTGGGTGCGCTGTTGACTCTCTTGTGCCAGGGCGCACAGGAGACTAGTGCTCAAAAGAACGAGGGTAATCACGCAATGCCGGGATCTCACCGCGAATTGTCTGATTTTCGACAAAAATGTGGGCAGCCGCACGACTTTGTCTCCTTAAGCTCATAGAAACTCAAATTCCCCTGGCTTATTCCCTGGGCTTCCCCGGCCACGGCGTTTTGCTAGAATCCGCTCTAGAGGGTTGTTCGGGTCGTTCCGCGGAAAACGCAAGCTGTGGAGGGTTGAGTCTCGCCAACCAGGTCCACAGTAACGGCCCATAAGACCAGAAGTAACGAAACAACGCCGAAGAATTGCCGAAATTCGGGACGCATAGCCGCCTGTCTTTTGCGCAAACGAGAGCGCCCTTGGAAGCGAGTCGCCTGAGTTATCAATTCGGGGAGTTCACCCTGGACGTCGCCAGGGGATGCATGCTCAGGGCGGGCGTGGAAATCAAGCTGCGCCCGAAAGTTTATGAAACCCTGAAATACCTGGTTGAACACCCCGGACAACTGATCGGTAAGCAGGAACTGATGCAGGCGGTATGGCCTGGCGCCTTTGTTACGGATGATTCGCTGGTGCAGTGTACCCTCGAGCTGCGTCGTGCACTGGATGATGGGCGTCAGCAATTGCTCAAGACGGTGCCTCGACGGGGCTATCTGTTTGCTGCCCCAGTAATCCAACACGCGGCGGTGCCGGAACGCTCTCCAGCAACGCAACCTTTTGATTTGTCCCATGGCCGTGAGCCCTCGGCGAAGATCACCAGGAAGCGCCACAATTTGCCGATCCCACGTACTTCACTGATCGGACGAGAACAGCAGGTGGCGGAAGCCATCGATTTACTGCTGAGAGAGAACATCCGGCTGTTGAGTCTCACAGGTCCGGGCGGCGCCGGTAAAACGAGGCTGGCGATTGCCGTGGGGGCTGCGATTGCAGACCGCTTTACCGCGGGTGTTCAATTTGTCAGTCTGGCATCGATCACGCAGCCCGGCCTGGTAGCCACTGCTCTGGCGGACGCACTCGAAATTCAGCAAGTCGCTAACCGCACCATCCCGCAACTTATCGGCGATCAACTAAAAGACTCGGGACCATTCCTGCTGTTGTTGGACAATTTCGAACAGGTGATCCCGGCTGCGACTGTAGTGGCTGAGATATTAGAGGCGTGCCCCTCGCTCAAGGTTCTGGTGACCAGCCGTTCCTGCCTGCGTATTTACGGCGAACAGGAGTTCCCGGTCACTCCACTGGCGCACAATTCTGCCATTGAATTGTTTACCCAACGCGCAGCAGCCGTGTGGCCCGATTTTGCCATTACCGCAGAGAACGCACGCGCGGTAGAGGAAATTTGCTCGCGTCTCGACCGATTGCCGCTGGCGATCGAGTTAGCGGCTGCCCGTACCAAGGTGCTGTCTCCCGGGGCCATTCTGGATCGGCTGCAGAGTCCCTTGCAATTGCTGACCGGAGGTGCGTTCGATCTGCCGGAACGGCAGCAAACCCTGCGCAAGGCCATCGATTGGAGTCATAGCCTGCTGAATGAGGCCGAGCAGAAACTGTTTCGGCGGTTTGCGGTGTTTGTCGGGGGGTGCACGTTGGAGGCGGCAGAGGCCGTTTGCAATGCCAGGCGCGACCTTGGTATCGATCCCCTGGAAGGATTGTCATCCCTGGTGGATAAGAATCTGGTTCAGCGTATGGACCGATCCCAGGTCGAGCCGCGCTTCGCAATGCTCGAAACCATTCGCGAATTTGCCCTCGAACGCCTATTGGATAGCGGCGATCACCCGGTGGCGCGACGCGCGCATGCGGCCTACTGTCTCGTTCTGGCGGAGGAAGGGAATCCGGAACTGAGCCCCGTGGATCGCACTCGCTGGCTGACGCAATGCGACGCAGAGATCGATAACTTCCGTTCCGCTCTTGACTGGCTGTTCCAGTCGCGCGATCTCGATTGGAGTTTACGTCTCTGCGTGGCTCTTTTTCGATTCTGGGACATGCGCGAACACCTGAGCGAGGGCCGAGCCCGGCTGGAGACGGTGGTGCGGCTGGCTGGCACGGAGCGCACGAGAGAGCGGGCTAGGGTGTCCCTTTTCATCGGGGCCCTGGCGAGTGCCCAGGGCGATTACGCGGCCGCCGAGCATTCTCTGGCGCGGGGTCTTTCGCTCTACGAAGAATTGGGCGATGACTCGGGCATCGCCGCCAGCTTGAACGCCCTGGCGATTGCGGCGCGGGATCGCGGGGACTATGCGTCGGCGGAAAGCAATTTTGAGCGTAGCCTCGCATGCTGGCGTTTGCTGTCGGATCGCTCGGCAATTGCGCGTTGTCTTCACAATCTCGCTAATGTGGTCAAGGTTCGCGGCGACTATTCGCGGGCTCGATGGGCATTGGGTGAAGCCGCGGATATTTTTGAGGAACTGGGCGATCGCAGCGGAGCTGCCTGGTCGATCAATCAGCAGGGTGATATTGCCTCCGCGACCGGCGACATCACGACCGCTCGAAGAGCGTACCAACGGGCTCTCTCTGCCTTCAGGGAAGAGGGAGACCCGTGGGGCTGCGCCCGGTCGCTGACAGATTTGGGTTACATCGACTTCGAGCAGGGAGACTATCTGGCGGCACACATGGCATTCCGCGAGGCGATGGAAATTTTCGCCGGGCTGGGCCATCGGAGGGGTATGGCGAGGGTGCTGGAAGGTTACGCGTGCCTGGCCCTGGCAGAACGATGCGCCGCGCGGGCGCTGACGTTGGCGGCTGCCGCAGCCTACTTACGCCGGCAGATTTGCGCGCCCCTTTCCCTGGCGGAACAATCGAAACTCGATCAATGGCTGATACCTGCCTGGGACGCACTCACTGAGGCGGAAGGGAAAGACGCCTGGGCAAAAGGCTCGGCGATGAGCCTGGAAAAGGCGATGCAATATTCGCTCGAGGATCCGCGTGTCGTTAGTTTAAATTCGCCGGGTCAATGAGACGGCGCACGGCCGAGACGCGATCGGCGGGTATCCCGGCGCGGCGGGCGTGTTCTCGAACCGTGTCTTCGTCTGGTGCGAGGTAAACGCAGTAGACTTTATCCTCGGTGACGTAGCTGTGGAGCCATTGAATTTGCGGCCCTACGTCTTTGAGCGCCTGCAATGAGCGCAGGGAAATCTCCCGGATCTGCGTATCCGACAGTGCTCCGGCACCAGGTAACTCGCGTTCGATTACGAATTGCGCCACAATCCGAAAGTTTACCACCACCCTGCCATCGCATGGCCGCGGCGATCGGGCACCGGTTCCCACGCTTTCGTTCTCACCGAGACTGCCACGTAAAGTTGCCAGTTCCGTCTGTTGGAAACTCACTGGTATATTGTATACTACATAGGGTATGAATACATAAACAGCGGAAGAGAGGACCCGTGGCATGGTCCCTTTTCGGTGCAAGCCGCCGCCCCTATCGGGGCGCATCTTCACAGAGGCTTTTAGAATGCGTCCAAGCACAAGGAAGTGGATTTGTTATCGTGCGGTCGTCCTCCTGGTTGTCCACATGCTGACGAGGGCGGGGACCTCCCAGACTCCGTCCTCAGCGGCCACATGCGAGTCCACAGTTAAGGGACTACTGGAGGTCGTATCGCTTACAAGCAAGGTTTACTCGAATACCCGCAATCTACGGGTTTGGCTCCCACCCGGTTACAACGATACGGCCAACGCCAAAAGAACATATCCGGTGCTTTATCTTTTTGATGGTCAAATGCTTTTCGATCGCTGTACGGCGCCAGGTCAAATTGCCGAATGGCGCGTGGATGAAACGCTCACGGATCTTATATCGAAGCACTCCATCGATCCCATCATCGTAGTGGGTATCGACAACACAGGCAGAAACCGGACACATGAATTTTCCCCCTATGCAAACCCGCTCCTGCCTCCCGATGACGCCGGACTCGCAGGAGATAAGGTCCCCGATTTTCTCGCAACCGATGTTCTTCCGTTCGTTGCAGCTCACTATCGCATAGCCGTTGGCCGCGAACATACGGGGATTGGCGGCTCTTCATTAGGCGCGGTCGCCGCGCTCTACGCACTGCTGCATCGCCCGGACCTTTTCGGCCTCGGTCTGCTCGAAAGTACATCCCTCCAGCTCGGCAACGGCCAACTGATTCGCGACACGTCGCCGATCCTCAGAGGTCCACTTCGCGTCACGATTGGAGTCGGCACCGAAGAGCTTGAGCCGGACGTATGCAAGATGCTCGGGGTGCCGGAATTCAATTCCGGGATTGTCAAACTCAGTCAAAGCCTCGCCGACAACTTCAGAGCGGCTCTCTTCAATCACCCAGAAGTCAAATTAACCATCGAGCCAGGAGCTCACCATTCAGCCCAATTCTGGGGAGAGCGCTTCGTAGCGGCTGTCCAGTTTCTTTACCCACTTGCGACACCGGAGGCCGCCGCCAAGCAATGACCGTGGAAGAGGAGGAGATGGCAACTGGTACGACGCCTCCCAGAGCATTACCTAACACTCGCACCCACATTCCAACCACGGGAACGGCATCGGTCGAAAACTTCCCGCCTCAGTTCGCCTTCTTCACCAATCCTGTCAGGCGCTGCTTATCGATCTTCAACACCACTCCGGAATTCCGGTCAGCGAACTCCGCCTCCGCCCGGGACCCCGGACTTCTTTATGAAAAGTCTGGGTGGCCCATTTTGAAAAATTGCTTTGTATCAGGGCACGACTTCAGTCGTGCCGAAAAGGGCCCAGTAGGACGAGGGCTTTAGCCCCTGCGGCGCTATTTCCCTCTCAGCTCTGCTTCGGCAGCGTTCGGCGGTTCAACCTGCGAGGAGGACATTACCTTTGCAGCATTCAATAGCCGCCGAGGGAGCGATTTTTCGTTAACCCTGATCCGTTGGTTTTTGCTTTCACCCATGGGCAGTTCATGCAGGCCTTCAGAATCTCCACCTATTCCATCAGGCTTCACAGGCTGAGGTTGGCCGAGGGCCAACTGTTTACGAGAGCGGTAGGTAGCCCCATGCCTGGACCACGCGTGGCACGCAGCCAATCGTGCCCGGAGTGTGAGCATACTCGAAAAGCTCCGCTACCAGGCCAGCCACTTCGGCCTCGGAAGCCAGGCCTCCGGCAATCACCGCTGGCCCGATGCACTGCATCGTAATGGGAGTCATCAACTTTACCTCGCCCACCATGCCTGCAGGCTGAACCAGCAGCATCTCCACATTCTCAAAACCCGCGTCCGTCAGCAGCGAGGGCACGCGAGGTCCAATGTTCGGGTCTGCACCTTTTCGCCGCACGATCTCGGAGTAGAGTTCCACGTAGCGCGCCAGCGCCGCGCTCTCCGGGTAAGAAAAATGGCCACGGAAATCAATGTCTTCCACGACCACTACGCCGCCGGGCCGTAAAGCTCCGCGCATGTTGCCCAAAGCAGTCGCGGGATTAGCCAGGTGCGACGCCACAAACCGTGCATGCACCAGGTCAAACTCCGAAGCAAACGTGCTCTGGGTAATGTCGGCAACACGGAATTCCAAGTTGTTGAGTTGCAGGTCTGCGGCTTCACGCGTGCCGAGATCCAGTATCGTTTCGTCGATATCCGTTGCCACCACCCTGCCCAGAGGACCCGTCATGCGCGCCATATCGAAGGCCACATCGCCGCCGCCACAGCCGATCTCCAGGCAAGCCATTCCTTCTCTCAGACCGGCCTGCGCCAGGCAAGCAAGCGTCGTCTGTTGCATGACTCGCGAGAGAATACGCAGCCGCTCTCTTCCCTCAACGCCCCCGCGAATGACGTAGTCATTGGTTCTCATGAGTAGTGGTCATCATCTCCGTCATTTTTTCGCATCACGGGGGGGGCGGCCCAATAATTGATTACGTCTGGAAGTACAGCGAAATGTCGCAGGCGCCGTCTTTCTGCTGGCTGTTGAGACGGTCGGGAAACACGGAGGACAAAAAGCCTGACAACCCGACAGCGAAAATCTGCTCCTCAACCATCCCGCGGGGCAGCCGCTGTTCTGAGGCGACGTAGGGCAGCGTGCCACGGTAACTAAGCTTGATCGCGAGGTCGAGGTCATCATAGCTGACGCTTGCCGTGATGGCGCTCTCAGCGTGACCCCCTTCTTCGATCAGGCGCAGCAGCTCGCTGATACTCGTTTCCGCACGCCCGGTGTCGGCCGCGCTCAGCTGCCACAGCTTTGCCTGGGCGCGGAACGTGTCGTCGAATCGTGAGAGAGCTTTGCCGTCGCCCGACTCAAAAACCATGACCTCGGTGCGGCGTTCGCCGATGAGGAAACACAGATTGAGCAGTACGCAGACCACCACCGCGATCGATAAGATCGAATCGGTAAGCGCATGCGTCCAGGGGGGCAGCAGGGTGTAGAACTCGGGATACACGCGCCGGCTGAGCGCAAACAGCAGCGAGATCCCAACGATGAACGTGCTCCGCATGGTTACCGGGCGCGAGGTCACGATCTGGATCCCGCCCATCAGCATCGAGGCGCCATTGAAAATGAGCGCGGCGCCGATGATCGGCACCGGCAGCGTCAGCAGCACGGCGCCGACCTTGGGCACGCATGAGAGCAGCACGAACCAGCCCGCAATCGCATAGGCAATGTAGCGGCTGGTTGCTCCCGTGACCTTCTGCAGCCCCACCAGACTTGGAGCGGCACTCAGCCCCGGCGTCCCCAGCCACCCACCGGCAAAGCACGCGACCCCATCTGCGAGGACCCCAGAGCGGATGTTCTTCAGGTCAGGCCGCCGCCAGGATGCGTCGTTGATCTTCTGGCAGGTTGTTATCACCCCGATCGCGCGCAGGCCCGAGGCCAGACCCGCAATGGCAAACGGCACCATCAGCGACGGTTCAAACCGGTAGGAGAGAAAACGAGGATCAGGCAGTGCGAACCACGGCCGAGCTGCGATGATCGCGACGTCCTTGCTGGTCACCATTCCAACGGCGACCGCAATCGCCATTCCCGAAGCAAGACCGATCAAAGCGCAGAGCAGCCGGGGCAGGCCCTTGCCCCAAACGCCAAACCCGATCATCACTGCCAGCGTCAACCCGGCCGCGCCAATGTGGGTGGGAAGATTCGGATCGTGCAGGTCAGAAATCCCCAGAAATCCGCGCACCCCGATAAGGCCCAACTCCACGCCTACCGCAATCACGATGAAGCCGGAAACGACCGGAGGAAACACCCTGCGCATCCGCGGCAGCGCCCATGCGAAGATCGCTTCAAACATGCCGGCGAACACGATCATCCCGCAAACCAGCGACAGTCCGGCGCGATGTGCCGCCTCCAGTGCCGGGGCGAAGTAAATCGCCGAAACCACCGGCGGAGCCAGATACCCTGATCCCACCGGGCCCAGCCGATGCGCCTGCAGCAGCGTGGCCAGCGCGATGGCGATCATGCCCAGCCCGACCGCGTGGGAGGCCACAGTGGTGGAAGCCCCTGCCGCCTGCGCGATTAACGTGACGAACACCAGGTAGGGACAGATCACGGCCACATGCTGCGCGCCGAGAAGAATCAAATGAGCCAGCGGAGGCCGTTCGTCCAACCCATAAATCAGATCTGGAGGACGCAGACGCTGTTCGCGCCGGGGCGTACCCACGCCCTCCTCTTTTAGCGGCTCACCTGGCTGGGCTTTCATTCGCCCGAATTATAGCCCGGGGGAAAGGGCGCTTCGATTCGGAGTTGCCGGAGAGCTACGGTGATTAGCTAAAGCGCCCCTGAACCCGGGCGTCGACAATATGGCAATATTCGACATAACAGGGCCATTTTTGACAAATCAACATCGACTGAGCTCGTTTACACTCGGCATACCCGGTACCCTTTCCAAGAGCAATGCAAAATACAGGTGCAATGTCTCCATGCCGTGGCCCTCGAAAACATGCTCTGGCGTTGATTCAGATTTTAGAAGATGATGCCGATACATCCTTGCGGCGAGGTTTTTCGTCAACATGACCGGTGTTTCGAAACGCAACCTGGTAATCGCTGGTGTCGGAGTGCTTTGCCTGGTCGTCCTCGGCGCGATCGTCGGGGCGCGCCCAAACCATGTTTCGGGCGCACAGCCGGGCGCGCCTACGGATGTCGAGGTGGTTCAGGTTGTGCAGAAGGATGTCCCGATTTTCGGCGAATGGATCGGCACCCTCGACGGACTCGTCAACGCCGACGTCCGGGCGCAGGTGACAGGGTACTTACAAAGGCAGGGCTATCAGGAAGGCGCATTCGTCAAAAAGGGTCAGCTGCTGTTCGAGATCGACCCGCGGCCTTTTCAGGCGGCCCTTGACCAGGCCCAGGGCCAACTGGCGCAGGCGAAGGCCGCACTTGCCAATGCCGTAGCGGTGCAGGGCCGCACCGACCTCGATGTCAAGCGATACAAGCCCCTGGCAGAAGAACAGGCCGCCAGCCAGCAGGATCTCGACAACGCCGTGCAGAACAACCTGGCGGCCATTGCCACGGTGGAAACGGCCAAGGCGCAAATTAAGACCTCTGAAGCCGCGGTGGAAACGGCAAAGATCAATCTCGAGTTTACCCGGCTGGTTGCTCCCATCGATGGCATCGCCGGACAAGCCCAGTTGCAGGTAGGTGCGCTGGTCAATCCCAGCAGCGGGCCGGTCACCTCCGTTTCCACGGTTGAGCCGATCAAGGTTTACTTCACGGTCGGAGAGCCCCAGTATCTCGCATGGCGGAAACGCTTCCCCACGGAGACCAGTCGCCAGGAGGCCGACAAAGCTCTACGCCTGCAACTGATTTTGGCCGATGGTTCTACCTATGAACATGAGGGCAGGTTCTACTTTGCGGATCGGCAAGTCAACGAGAGCACCGGGGCCATTCGGATCGCTGGACTGTTTCCTAACCCGGGCAACATTTTGCGTCCTGGCGGCTACGCCAAAGTGCGCGCCGTCGTCAGCCTGCAACATGACGCGCTGCTGGTTCCTCAACGCGCGGTGTCGGAACTGCAAGGCGCATACCAGGTCGCCGTGGTGGATGGCGACAACAAGGTGAGCATTCGAACCGTCACGGTCGGTGACCGTGTCGGTGGCATGTGGGTGATCGCCAGTGGACTGAATCGGGGAGAAAGAGTCGTCGCCGAGGGAGTGCAAAAGGTGCGCCAGGGCGCCAAAGTGAACCCCAGACCGTTTGCGCGCCGGAAGCCAGGGATAGACAGCCCGATGTCAAAGTTCTTCATCAACCGCCCGATCGTCGCCATGGTGATTTCCATCATCATGGTGCTGGTTGGCTCGCTCTGCGTCCTGACCTTGCCGGTCGCCCAGTTTCCCAACATCACTCCGCCCGAGATTCAGGTCCAGGCCACCTACGTGGGGGCCGACGCGCAGACCCTGGAACAAGCCGTTGCCACGCCCATCGAGCAACAGATGAACGGCGTGGACAACATGAACTACATGTATTCGCTGAATGCCACCGGCAATTCAGCCACCAGCCTGATTGTGGACTTCGATGTAAAGACGGATCCGAACACCGATTTCATTCTCACGCAATCTCGAGAGACGCAGGCTGCTTCTCAGCTTCCGGCCGACGTCGCCAACTACGGAATCACGGTTCGAAAATCCGTGACCGCCCCGCTGATGTGGATTGCTCTCTATTCGCCGCATGGGACCTATGACGCCAGGTTTCTCGCCAATTACGCGTACATCAATCTTGTGGATCCCATCCTCCGTTCGCGGGGCATCGGCAACGTTACGGTATTCGGGGCCGGCCAATACGCGATGCGGCTTTGGGTAAAACCCGACCAGCTGGCAAAGCTGGGGATTACGGTCCCGGACATCGTGAACGCCGTCCAAGCGCAAAATACGGTGAACCCCGCGGGTAAGGTAGGAGGCGAACCTGCTCCCAAGGGACAGGAATTTACCACCACCGTTCTGGCGCAGGGCCGCCTCATCTCGCCGGAAGAATTCGGCAACATCGTGGTTCGCGAGACTCCCGACGGCGGCACAGTACGGGTGCACGATGTTGCCCGCATCGAGCTTGGCGCGCAGGACTATAGCAGCGCCGGCCGTTTTGACGGGAAGCCGGGCGCCATTATTGCGTGCTATCAATTGCCCGGCTCGAACGCAGTCGACGCCGCCGCCGGGATCAAGAAACTGATGGCGCAAATGAAACAACGCTTTCCCCAGGACATGGACTTCGTCGTGTCGCTGGATACGACTCGTTCGGTTACGGAAGGCATGAAGGAAATCATCAAGACCCTTCTGATCGCCCTCGCCCTGGTGATCCTCGTCGTCTATCTTTTCCTGCAAAGCTGGCGTTCCACGTTGATTCCCCTGTTGGCTGTGCCCGTTTCCCTCTTGGGCACGTTTGTGTTCTTTCCCCTCTTCGGTTTTTCGATTAACACGCTTTCTCTCTTTGGGCTGGTACTGGCGATTGGGCTGGTGGTCGATGACGCAATCGTGGTGGTCGAGGGCGTGGAGCGCCACATCGAGGAGGGGCTAACTCCCAAGAACGCTGCCTTCAAAGCAATGGAAGAGCTCTCCGGGCCGGTGGTAGGAATCGCGCTCGTCCTCTCAGCTGTATTTGTGCCTACCGCCTTTATTCCCGGAATCACCGGAAGGCTTTATCAACAGTTCGCAGTTACGATTGCCATTTCCGTTGTTCTCTCCGCGTTTAACGCGCTCACGCTGAGCCCCGCACTGGCCGCGCTGCTTCTCCGCCCCCGGCAACCGAGCCGCGGCCTGCTCAGGCGATTCTTCGATTGGTTTAATCGCGTTTTCCAGCAAACCACCGAGGGATATGTCCGTTGGAGTGGAGTGCTGCTGCGAAAAACCGCCGTCCTGGTCGTCCTCCTGGTGGCCTTCGGGATGGCTGCGGGCTTCTTCGCCAGCCGCCTGCCGTCGAGCTTTCTTCCCGACGAAGATCAAGGTTATGCCTATGTCAATCTGCAACTGCCCAACGGAGCTTCGTTGGAACGGACAACCGCGGTTGCGGCGGATGTAGAAAAAATCATCATGAGTACCCCCGGAGTGCAGCACACGACCACCGTCGTGGGCTTCAGTTTGCTGAGCTTTGTTCGTATCAGCTACAACGCATTTTTCTCTGTGGCCTTTTATCCCTGGGACACGCGCGCGGAAAGAGTCCAACAATTTCAATCCATCAAGGCTCATCTCAACCAGCAGCTAAGTAAGTTGCCTGGCGGAGTCGCCTTTAGCTTTTCGCCACCTGCCATTCCGGGCGTTGGCACTGCCGGCGGATTCACCTTCCTCCTGGAAGACCGTTCGGGAGCCGATATTCCGTTCCTTACCAGGAACCTCGCCGTTTTTCTTGACGCTGCTCGAAAGCGGCCGGAAATCGCCAGCCTCTCCACCACTTTCCTGCCCAGTGTCCCGCAGGAATTTATCGACGTAAACCGCGACAAGGTGCTGAAGCAAGGGGTGAACCTGAGCGATGTGTACCGCACCATCCAGGCGTTCATGGGTGGTTACTTCATCAACTACTTCAATCGCTTCGGCCGCCAGTGGCAGGTGTATGTCGAAGCCGAGGCTGACTACCGCGGTCGAGCGGAGAATGTGGGGGAATTCTATGTCCGCAACAACAAGGGAGAGAACGTTCCCTTGTCCACTCTGACCACGCTCAAGCCCCGCTCCGGGCCTGAATTTACCATGCGATTTAATGAGTACCGTTGTGCGCAAATCAACGGGAGCGCCGCGCCTGGCTATAGCTCGGAGCAGGCAACGGCCGCGCTCGAAGAAGTGTTCAAACAAACCATGCCGGGAGAAATGGGCTTCGACTACTCCGGCATGTCGTTTCAGGAACAGAAAGCCCGGGAGGGTGTTCCACCGGCGGTCATCTTCGGGCTTTCCCTCTTGTTCGTTTTCTTGATTCTTGCTGCGCTGTATGAAAGCTGGTCGTTACCCTTCAGCGTATTGCTGAGCACTCCGGTGGCCGTATTTGGCGCATTTCTCGTGCTGTGGCTCCGCCGCGTCCTGCTGAGCGCGTTCTTACCTGCTTACATGGTTCAGATCGAGGCCGACGTCTTCTCGCAGATAGGTTTGGTGATGCTGATTGGCCTGGCGGCCAAGAACGCGATTCTCATCGTCGAGTTCGCCAAGGATCAATACGAGCACGGGAAACCACTTGCCGATGCGGCGCTGGAAGGAGCGAGGCTTCGGCTGCGGCCGATCCTGATGACCTCCTTCGCCTTTATTCTCGGCTGTGTGCCTCTGTGGACTGCCACCGGCGCCGGCTCGGTGGCGCGCCAGATCATGGGGACCACGGTGATCGGGGGGATGCTGGCCGCCAGCGCCGTCGGGATCTTCTTTGTCCCGGGCATTTTCTACCTGGTGGAAAAATTGTCTGGCGCCGGTCAAGAGCCGATTGCTGCGCCGTTGCCGAAAACGCCTTCGCCTGAAACGGGGGATTGAGATGCACCGGGCCGCGACCAGCCGGACGAAACGCAAACGGAGTTGCCCCTCATGAAGCTCGCACGATCACTGGCTGCGTTGTTGGCTCCTGGCTTGCTCGCCGGTTGCATGGTTGGTCCCAATTACCATCGGCCGGCCGTTCAAACTCCAACCGTATATCGTGATCTGTCCGAGAACCCCCAGCTTCAGGCTCAGGCTGCGTCTTATGCGGATCTTCCCTGGTGGCAGGTCTTTAAAGACCCAAAATTGCAAGAGCTCATTCGCCTTGCACTCAAGCAAAACTACGATTTGCAGCTGGCCACGGAGCGCATCGTGGCTGCGCGCGCCGAGCTTGCCATTACCCGCTCGAACCTGTTTCCTCAAGTGCAAGGCAACGGCAATTTCATCGGGGGACAGGAAAATACTGCGCAAAGCAAATACAACTTTCTCACCCTGACTGCCGATGCAGCCTTCCAGATGGATCTCTTCGGCCGTCTGCGTCGTGCCACTGAGGCCTCAAGAGCCGAGCTGCTCGCTACGGAAGCTGCGAGGCAAACAGTCATATTGACTCTGGTGAGTGATGTTGCCGCCGACTACTTCACGCTGCTGCAACTCGACCTGCAACTCCAGATCACGCGCGATACGGTCAAGACACAGATAGATTCAGTCAAGCTCACCAATCTGCGGTTGAGCCACGGCGTGGCCACAAAACTCGATGTGCTCCAGGCCCAGCAAGTTCTCGATACGGCGAATGCCTCCATTCCTGATCTGGAACGGCTGATCGCTCAAGAGGAAGACGCCATCAGCATCCTGCTCGGCAATTACCCGCAGGGTGTGCCGCGCGGGCTTCCCCTGGTGGCGCAAACACTTCCTCCCGAAGTACCGCCCGGCCTTCCATCCTCCATCATCGAGCGCCGGCCTGATATTCGCGAGGCGGAACAGAACCTGATTGCCGCGAACGCCGAAATCGGAGTTGCGAAGGCTGCATTTTTTCCGCAAATTTCGCTTACCGGATCTGGGGGTGGTGCTTTCGGGAGAAGCAGTACGTTCTCGAGCCTTATGAGTTCGGAGCTTGGCATCTGGTCTTACGGTGCCCAGGTAAGCCAGCCCATTTTTACCGGGGGCGCCCTGCGCGGAAATCTGCACCTGGCCGAATCGGAGCACCAGCAGGCTTTGATCGCCTACCGGCAAACCATTCAGCGAGCTTTTGGCGACGTCTCCGATGCGCTTATCGGCTACCAGAAGCTGCATCAGGTGCGGCTGCGCCTGGAGGATAGCGTCGCGGATCTACAGGAGTCTGTCCGCCTGTCGAACATGCGCTACAAAGGCGGTACGACGACCTACCTTGAAGTGTTGGACGGCCAGCGATCGCTGTATTCCGAGGAGCTTACGCTCGCCGAGGCGCGGGGAAGCGAGTATCAAAGTCTGGTGCAGCTTTACCGGGCTCTCGGCGGGGGCTGGCAATGATTCTTGCAGTAGAAAATTATGTAACTGTGAATATTTCCTGATCCGCAGCCACTTTTCGTGCTCGCTGCCCCGTCGCGGTGCCAAACCAACGCGCGCCTTCGCAGGCTCAAGGCGGAAGTCATTCGGAGTGGAGTGTAGTGATTGGATCGAGGCGCATGGCGCGCAGCGCCGGGATACAGCTGGCGCCGAGCGCGACAGCCGTAAGTACAAGGGTGACGCCGGCGAAGGTGGGCAGATCGTTAGGCGACACGCCGTAGAGCAGTCCGGCCATGAGGTGAGAGACGATGAGCGCAGCGGCCATACCCAGCCCGGCACCGGCGGCGGCCAGACCGAGTCCCCGGCGCAGGACCATCTTGAGGATATTGCCTCTTTGCGCTCCCAGCGCGAGGCGAATGGCGATCTCACGTCTTTGCTCATTCACCACATAGGAGATAGTTCCGTAGATTCCAAGCCCGGCCAGCAGCAACGCAGTGGCCGCAAAAGACGCCACCATTTCCATCGAGAATCGCCGAACGGAAAGCGAGCTGGAGAGCACGTCATCCAGGGTCTGCGCGTGGAAGACGGGAAGTTCCGCATCGACGGACTGGATCTGCTCGCGCATTTGTCCGGAGATAGAGCCGGGATCGAGTTGTCCGCGAAGAAAGACAATCAGGTCTTTGAGGGGGCGCTGGTACACGCTGCGGTAGATCTGCGGAATGACCGGGTCCGCCAACGATTCCGTGCGGGCATCCGCAATCACGCCGACGATCGTGGTCCAGGCTGGCTTGGCAGAGCTCAACGGCTCGCGGGAATCCAGGCGCAAACGGACGCGTTTGCCAAGCGGGTCCTGGTTTGGCCAGTAGGTGCGAGCCGCGGCTTGATTGATGACGGCAACCCGGGGCGTATCCTCAAGGTCCTGGTCGCTGAAAAGGCGTCCGCGCAACAGCGGCATGCCCAACAGGTGGAAGTATTCCGGCGAAACGATGGGGCCATCGATCACAGGAGCGTCATTCTCCATCGTGTCATCGTTCGTGTTGGGGCCTTCGCGGACCAACGGCAGCGGGCTGGGATGGCTGTGGCCCAGGGGAAGAGCGGCTACGTCGCCGACGCCCGCTTCTTCTACGCCTGGCAGGGTTCGGCTGCGGCGAAGAATCTCGCGTACCAGGACCGATTCCTGGGTGGCGGTTCGGTAGATATCCGCACTGGGATCGTTGGGCCCCGGCAGCCAGGTTTGAATGGCCATGACACGGTCAGGATTGAAACCGGGCTGCACCTTGAACAAGTCCCAGAAACTGCGCAGCAGAAGGCCCGCGGCGACCATGAGCACCAGGGAGAGCGCCAATTCACTGATGACCAGAATCTGGCGGGCGCGCGCGCGTCCAAGTGAACCAATCGATCCGCGCCCTTCCTGCCGAAGCGTACCGATCAAATCGAAGCGGCTCATGAGCCACGCGGGGGCAAGCCCAAAGACGGTTCCGGCCGCGACAGAGACGGCGAGAGCGAACACCAGCACCCCCCAGTTGATCGATATGGCGTTCAAGTGCGGGAGGCTCTCCGGAATCAACGCGAGCAGGAATTTCCTGGCGAAGAAAAGAATCGCAAAACCAGCGATCCCGCCAAGCAGGAAGAGCAGCAGGCTCTCGGTGAGAAACTGGCGGATGAGGCGCGTTCTTGTGGCTCCCAGCGCTTGGCGAACCGCGACCTCGCGCCCTCGCGTGCTGGCACGGGCAAGGAGCAGATTGGCGACGTTCACGCAACCGATCAGGAGGACCAACCCCACCGCGCCGAACAGCAGAATGAGAGATTGGCGAACGCTGCCGACCACACTTTCGCTGAGCGGAATCAGGCGTATTGTCCATGCGGCCTGTGGCGGATAATCTCCTGGATATTGCCGTTTCAGCGACGCAACCAGCGCATCAAGGTGCTCCTGCGCGGCTGCAATCGAGAGACCGGGCTTCAGGCGCGCGACCGCGCGACTCTGCAGACGTGTACCGCGAACCGGGGGCGGAAACGGCAGACCGGCCATGCCAGCCGCCAACCACGTTTCCGTTTTCCGCTCCTCGCTGGTTGAGCCCAGATCGCGAAAACCGCGCGGCATGACACCTACGACGTGATAAACGTCGTTGTCGAGTCGCAGAGCTTTGCCGACAATATGCGGGTCGGCTCCGAATTCTCTCGTCCACAGCTCGTCGCTGATCACGGCCTCCAGGTTGAAGCCAGGAGTAGCATCGTGGGGATCGAATGTGCGACCCAACTGCGCGTCTACACCGAGGACGGCGAAGTAATTCGGCGTTACATGCTTGTAGCTGAGACGCTCGGGCTGTTCACTGCCGGTGAGGTTTACGTCTGCGCCGGTGCCGGAAACCGACACGGACTGGAATATCCCGGAATTCTGCAGGTCTCTCCACTCAGGGACGGAGATCCCGACGTTCTGCGCGCCTACGCCGGAAAGATCGTCCTGGATGCGCACCAGCTCAGCAGGGTTTGGGTAGGGCAAAGGGTGCAGCAGCGTGGCGTCGATCACGCTATAGATCGCGGTAGTGGCTCCGACGCCCAGCGCCATGGTGGCGACCGCGATGAAAGAGAATCCAGGAGATCTAAGAAGCATGCGAACCGCGTACCGCAGGTCGAAGAACAGATTCTCGATGAGGGGCAAGCTTTGCTCGTCGTGATGCTGTTCCCGTATCGCTTCGGCCGAGCCAAGCTTGAGTGCGGCCTGGCGCCGGGCCTCGGCAGGCGGCATGCTGGCGCGCACGTTCTCCTCCGTCTGGAACGCAAGATGTTCGGCGATCTCTTCCCGCAGGCGCTGATCGACACTCCGCCGGGTCACGAAATTCGACAGGCGTATCACGAGGCGTCGTAGGACTTTCATGCCAGGTCCTCCGTTTTGACTTTGAAAAAGCGCGCGATGATCGCCGCGGTTTGCTCCCAATCGCGGGTCTCTGCCTGCAGTTGCCTGCGGCCAGCCGCTGTTAGACGATAGAAGCGGGCCCGGCGGTTGTTTTCCGATGCGCCCCATTGCGAAGCGATCGAGCCCTCATGCTCCAGCTTCAGCAGCAAGGGATAGAGCGTGCCCTGATTCACATCCAGAAGGTCTCCGCTGATCTGCTCGATGCGCCGGGCGATACCGTAGCCGTGCTGTGGCCCAAGGAGGTCCAAAGTCTTGAGGACCATCAGGGCAAGCGTTCCTTGCAAGACGTCCGGCTTTTCCTTCATCGGGATTCGCACCTCTAGGTTTCCAACAGGAATAATGACATGTTTCCTTTTGGAAACCAACAAGAAATTTCGACCTCGACAGAGCTGTCGGGAATCCAAGGGGACGATTGCCCTGCGCGACAAAGGGGGCCCCACGACCTATCTTGAAGTGTTGGACGGCCAGCGATCGCCGTAGTCCCAGGAGCTCACGCTCGCCGAGCCTTCACTGACCCTAAGGCTGGGGAAGAGGCTGTCGAACGAAGGGCACGGCTTTAGCCGCCGCCGATGGGGAAGACGTATCTCGAGGGCTATTGAATGCTGCAAAGGTAATGTCCTCCTCGCAGGTTGAGCCGCCGAACGCTGCCGAAGCCGAACTGAGAGGGAAATAGCGCCGCAGGGGCTAAAGCCCAATCTCTTTCCTTCCGTTACGGCCCGACTTAAAGTCGTGCCCTGATACCAAGCTCTTTTCGAAATTGGCTCGAAACAGACTGACCTGGACATTAGTTTTGCAGTCAGCCTACGAATTGTAACGGTTACGTTCCGTCTCTCACTGGGTTGTTCATGATCTCGAGATCTCGGCGCGCAACAATCTGCCCAATGCTGCGGCTGCGCATCGCAATTCTTCATCCCGGGTCAGGCAATCGGGACAGAGTCGGAGCCACTCGCCGCGCGCATCACAAATGATTCCCTCACGCTGGAGTTCGGTTGCAAAATCCATTGCCTTTGCAAGGCGGATGGCGAGGAATGCTCCGTGATCCTCATCACCGCCCTTTACCGTGTTTACACCCGCATCTGTGATGTATCCACGCAGGGCGTCGAGCTGCTTGAGGCCGTATGCGCGAAGTCGCTCAACGCCCATAGCCAGCGTGAATTCCAGGCCGCTGCGGGCCTGGTACCACGTAAGCACGGGTGGAGTGGACTCGAGAAAAGCATTGCCGCCGTGGTTGAGCGAAGGCAACTCGGGCCGGTCATATCCGAAGGGGTCGGAATTGGCAAACCAGCCGGTGTCCAGTGGCGCAAACCAGCCTCGAGTACCTCAGGTGCAATGTATAGAAAGCAGGCCCCTGGGCCACCGCGAAGATATTTGTAACTTCCGCCGATCACAAAGTCGGCTCCTAGCTGAACCACTTCGACGGGGATGACACCAACAGCATGGTAGGAGTCTACGAGCAGCCTCGTTGCATGCTGACGGCAAGCCTTCGCAAGCGCGTCAAGGTTCCTTACGATCTGGCCGGTCATGAACATGACTTGAGAAACAACAACCAGTCCTGCTCCATCTCGCGCCTTCACGGCATCAATGAGCGGCTCTATGGTGAAGTCACCGTCCGCTTCGGGCTCAACCCACTGGAGCTCTATGCGATCGAGCGCGGCGTACTGCTTCAATATCACGTCGATGGAGTCGAACTCTCCTCGTGTGCTGATCACGCGCGGCTTTCCTGGCAGCGCGTTCAGGACGGCCCGCAGACCTTGCCCCGCTGAAGTCTTGGGCACGACGCAATCGGAATGGGTGGCGCCGATCAGCGTTGCAATGCGCGTACGAAAAGCCTCCCGCTCTTCAAGCCAGGCATCCCATGCATCCCCAAGTTTGCCGTACCAGACGGCGGTTGCTTCGGCTATATCATCAGCCATTGCGTCCAGGGGCCGACCCAGGGAGTGATTCGCCAGATAAATGGAGGTGCTCGACAAGACTCGGGAAAAGAGCGGAACAATGTGCCGCTGAATAGAGTCTGGCTGTAACGAACCGCCGCGCACTCGCGACACAGCCTGCTGAACCCTTGCATTCATCGCTGCAATAACCCTGTTCGCGCTGCCAGTAACTCAGGGAAGAAGGTTAGTTCAAGTGCTTGCTTCAGAAAGCCCACCCCGGATGAGCCCCCGGTTCCCGGCCGAAAACCAATGATCCTTTCTACTGTCTTCATATGGCGAAAGCGCCAGAGCTGAAAATACTCCTCGACGTCAACCAGCTTCTCGCACATTTCGTAGGTATCCCAGTGTTCGCGAGGATGTTCGTAAATTCCACGAATGACCTGTACGAGTCCTTCGCTTTTAAGATACGGCTCGCTCCAGTCACGTTCCGTACATTCCCGTGGAATGGAAAACCCGCGCCTTGACAGGTGCAGCAAGAACTCGTCATACAGACTGGGGGCTTCCAGGGCGGTCTTCAGCGCGTCGTGCACGACTGGGTCATCCTCAAACACGCGCATCGCATCGCGATTCTTGTTTCCGAGTAAAAACTCAAGCTTCCGGTACTGGAAGGACTGAAAGCCAGATGCATTGCCAAGTACGCCGCGGAACTCAAGGTATTCTGACGGTGTGAGCGTTTCGAGCACCACCCACTGGTCGAACAGTTGCATCTGAATGAGCTTTGCCCGCGACAGGATCTTGAAGCACGGGTCGAGCTCGTCGTGCTGCACGAAGCGGATTGCGGCGGTTAGCTCATGGATCAACTGCTTGAGCCATAGCTCGGCGACCTGATGCTGGATGATAAAGAGCATTTCATCGTGATGAGGCGGTGAAGACAAGGGGCGCTGTTGAGCCAACAGTTCCGGCAGGCATAGATACCCGGCGTAGTTGAGCCGGTCGGCGAAATGGGTCACAATCCCTGGTTCGAGCGGTCTTTGGTTCTCCTTCATAAGGGTCCACTTTACGACTGCACAGTCAACCGGGCAACGTTCCTCGTGCCGGCGTTCCACCGGCGCACGCTCTTGCGCCTTCATTGAACCGCTTTCGGATAGGGTTGCAGCGAAGTTTGATCCTCGAACAGCAGCACTCGACAGCTTGCTATTTCTGAAAGAGCAACGGGGCAAAATGTATGAGATTGTCGCGCCAGACAGGCCATTGGTGGTGGCCTGGGGTCTCGATGGCCGTCACCGGAAGGCCTTCCGCTTTGAGGGTGGCAATTACGTTCTGATTGGACTTGAGCAGCGCGTCGTCTACCCCGCAAGCCATCCAGAGCAGGCGGAGATTGGCCTTCTGGGAGGTAGTCTGTGGGAGCTGAGAGATGTTGTTGGCATTGAGACCGGCGGAAAAGGTACCGATCCAGGCGAACAGCTCAGAGTGGGTTAGTCCGATGAGCAGGCTCTCGTGGCCGCCCATGGAAAGGCCGGCGATGGCACGATCTTCCCGCTTCTTCGATACGTGATAGCTGGCCTCGATCTGCGGTATGACTTCGGTGAGCAATGCCTTTTGATATAGTTCGACGCTCTGCCGGCTGAGAGCAGGGGTACGGCCGGGTTTGAGCACCGCCATGTTGCCATAGCCAAGCGTCATGACGACGATCATTGGCTTCGCTTTGCCGGAAGCGATGAGGCTATCAAGGATGAAGTTCGCCTTTCCCACTGAGGACCAACCGTCGGCCGCATCGCTGTAACCGTGCAAGAGATACAGCACTGGATAGTTGCGCCTGGCTTTGGGGTTATATCCGGGCGGCGTGTAGACGTAGTAATCGCTTTGATTGTTGGGCAGACCCAGGACGACCTGCGACGAATAAAAGTGGTGCTCAACGATTCCATGAGGAATGGACTGCAATTCCCACGGCTCCGGCGGCGTGCCGGGCACGGTGAGGTTGCTCGTAATGGTCTGCAGGTTGTCGCGCACATCGGTATTCCGCGGATCCAGTATCGGCGTGCCGTCCACTACGAAGCGGTAGGCGTAGATTTCAGGCGGGAGCACGGCAGTCGTCGCGGACCAAAGACCATCGGCATCTCGCTGCATCGGCGTGGTTGCGCCTTCCAGCACCAGGTCGACTTTCTGCGCATTGGGCGCTCGAAGGCGCAGGGTCACGGTGTTGTCAGGGTGGATTTCGGGCGAAAGGTACGGCGCAGGCGCAGGCGCGGCCGGGTTCACCGTGTTCGGTGCGGCCGGGGCAGCGGGGACCTGGGCAGCCGCGGTCAGGGGCAGGCAGGCAAACAGAAGAAATGTGTTGCAGGCGGTGAACAGAGGTCGTCGTTTCATTCGCCGAAGTCTATCAAACTAAGCTTCGTCGAGTACGTGGTCCCACGGCGGCTACACAGGCTGGGGAAAAAACCTCTGGTCGGACCGCGTCGGGCTCTCACACGCCCTCAAAAGCCTGTCCCCTTCAGACTAATGAGTTTTCCCGCGGCATCGAGAGCCGCTGGCGACCTTTTGACCCTAGCAATGTAAATTTTTTGCATCAAATCGGCGACCCTGCTTGATGTACGACCGGAGTGGTCTTATATTAAATAAGACCGAAAGGGTCTGATATCGAGTAGAGCAGAGTTTCACCCCAAGTCCCCGCACGCAACTCTGGCCGAGAGGTGCGAGGACCCGGGCAAACCCACAGCTTGGCAGCCGCAGATTCCTCCCACTATAGGTCTCGCCGATGCCGCTTTCAACCGGTCACTGGCTCGGAGCGTAATAACTCCGCAGACTGGCTGCGCCAAGGAGACTTAGCGGAACGATGAAACACAACTCCTGCCACAACTCTCAATTGCGACTCGGTCGCAAGAAAAGCACCTGGCTCACGCTAGGCACAGTGGCTGCCTATGCGGCGGTCTCGATCACCCGGTCTGTGCCAGCCTGGGCGCAAGACGCGACCACGCCCAATAGCAAGCCACGCGAGCAACAGAAACTGACCGTGCGCCGTCTGGATATACCCGCTGGTCCGCTCGATGGAACGATCGCCGCCTACGAGGGCATCAGCGGAGTCGAGATCACCTTTTCCCTGCCGGCCGAGACCATCGCCGGCTTCAAATCGCCGGGAGTCAGTGGGCTGTACACCGAAGATCAGGCCCTCCGAGCTATCCTCTCCGGGACCGGGCTCTCCTATCGGATCGACAGTACAGGCCGGGTGACGATCGCTGTGCAGGCCAATGAATCCGTCAGCGTGCAGGATTCTTCGCCCCAGATAAGTCTCGACCGATACCCTGTTCCACTCCTGGATACGCCGCAGTCAATCACTGCCATCTCGCAGGCCACGATCCACGAGGAGGGAGCGACGACCTTGCGTGACACCTTGCGCAACGCTCCAGGTATCAGCCTGGCGGCCGGTGAGGGCGGGTCGCAGGGCGACAATCTCACGTTGCGCGGTTTCACGGCGCGTAACGATATCTTTCTCGATGGCATGCGCGATTTCGGCAGTTATTACCGCGACTCTTTCAACTACCAGGAAGTGGAGGTGCTGGAGGGGCCGTCGTCGGTGACCTTCGGGCGCGGATCGACTGGCGGGGTTATCAACCAGGAGAGCAAAACTCCGGTCGACCATCCATTCATCGTCGGTGAGGGCGACTTCGGCACCGACATCACCCGGCGCTTCGCCGTCGACATCAATCAGCCGCTCAATAATCTTGGCCGCGGTGCCAATTTTGGCCACGGAGCCGCGGTTCGACTCAACCTGATGGCCCATGATGCCAACGTAGCCGAACGCGATGTGACGGAGAATCGCCGCTTTGGTATAGCACCTTCGCTGGCTCTCGGTCTGGGAACGGCAAACCGGATCACGGCAAGCTATTTCCATTTTGGAGAGGATGACATTCCCGATTACGGGATTCCCTGGTACTTCAACAAACCATCGCCGGTGGCGCGGCACAACTACTACGGTTTCCGCGACGGCAATTACCTGCGCACGGACGTGGACATGGTTACGCTCAAGGTGGAGCACGACATTTCAGATTGGGCGATTGTGCGCAACCGCGGCCGGTTTGCGAACAATCAACGCGATGCGCGCATTACTGAGCCACAACTAAATACCGCTACCTCAGGTTCCATCACGCCCGCGACTCCGCTCGATCAAGTTTCCGTTAATCGGAATCAGATTGCCACCTTCAGCAACGAGGGCTTGTTGTGGGACCAACTCGACGTCACAGCTCATCTAAATACTCTGGGGCTTCGGCACATTGTTGTTCTGGGAGCAGAAGGCGGCCGTGAAACCTCTGATCCGGTGCGCCCGACGTTCAACTACGTCAACCCGGCCGGGCAAACGATTAACACGGTCCCAACCACCAGCCTGCTGGCCCCGAACGAGAGCCAAAGTTTCAGTGGTACCTCGGCACCCTCGACCAACGTTCACTTGACTTCCACCAGCTATGCTCTCTACCTTCTCGACACCATACAGCTTGGCCGCTTTTGGGAGCTGATTGGTGGCGTACGCTTTGATCGCTTTTTGAGCGAAGAGAAAAGCATTGCTTACCCCACGCCGAAAATGGCGGTTGCCGGTGGGCCCATTGTTCAGGGGCCGCCCACGATCACCTATCCTTCTCGCTTGGATCGCAAACCGAGTTGGCGTGCCGCGGCTGTGTTCAAGCCAACCAGTTTTAGCAGCGTCTACTTCGACTACGGCACCTCCTTCAACCCGTCCGCTGAGGCCCTTGCCCTCACCGTGGGTCCGGCCGGGACCGGCACCGCGAACCTGGCGCCGGAATTTAACCGGTCCTATGAAGTGGGGACCAAGTGGGATCTGAATAATGCGCGTGTATCGGTGCGCGCGGATCTCTTTCGCACCACCAAGGACAATGCTCGAGAAGCCTCTCCTACCAACTCTCTGGTTTATGTGCTGGCCGGGACACAACGGGTGGATGGAGCAGAGCTGATGGTCAACGGGCGGGTCAGCAATCGCTGGCAGGTGCTCTCGAGCTATACCTACATGCACAGTGAGGTAGTGAACTCGCAGTACTATCCGCTTTCTGTGGGCTACCGGCTGGCGAATGTGCCAAACAATCTCTTCAACATATGGACGACTTACGAACCCATGCATCGGCTGACGATTGGCGGCGGCGGAAACTATGTTGACAGCCGCACGGCCAGCTCGACGATTCCGGTAGATCCCACGACGGGGCTGGTTAAGCAAGTGCCAGGGTACGTCGTACTCAATGCCATGGCCCGCTATACGCTGACCGACAACCTGGCCCTGCAGGTGAACGTATTTAACCTGGCCAATCGCAACTACATCGACGAGATCCATCCGGCGCACATTGTGCCCGGAGCCGGAACCTCGGGCCTCTTCGGCCTCAATTTCAGATTTTAGAGCGGTCTTTCCATGAGATCACGGTTGGAACGAGCCTGTCATACAAGGGCTTGAGGAGAAAAAACACAATGTTGATTACAATTCCGGATGTTCTGACTGCCGCGCAGGTGGCGCACGCACGGCAGACTTTATCCTCCGCAGAATGGGTGGATGGCCGCGTGACCGCTGGACATCAGTCGGCCCAAGCAAAGGACAACCTGCAGATCCCCGAAGGTCATCCTGCCGCGTTGGAGATCGGCGACATGATTCTGACTGCGCTGGGGCAGAACCCGCTATTCATTTCAGCCGCATTGCCGATGAAGGTGTTTCCGCCGCTGTTCAACAGTTACGGCGGAGGACAGTCATTTGGCACCCACGTGGACAACGCGATCCGTCATGTGAAGGGAAGTTCGCATCGCGTGCGCAGCGATCTCTCCGCGACTCTGTTTCTCACTCCGCCCGAGGATTACGATGGCGGCGAATTGATTATTGACGACACGTACGGCATCCATAAGGCCAAGCTGCCGCTGGGACATATGGTCGTCTATCCCTCTTCGAGCCTGCATCGGGTGGAGCCGGTTACGCGAGGACGGCGGACGTCTTCGTTCTTCTGGATTCAGAGCATGGTGCGCGGGGACGCCCAGCGCACGTTGCTCTTTGATCTGGATAACGCGGCGCAGCGCGTGAACCGTGATATGCCGGCCAGTCCGACGGCCGTACAGCTTACCGGTATTTACCACAACCTGCTGCGGCAATGGGCTGAGGTGTAATGCGGGTGCGCCGATTACTCTTCTGGATGCATCTGGGTGCGGGCGTTTTGGTGAGCAGCCTGGAGATCTTTTTCGCTACCACCGGGGCGCTGCTTGCTTATGAGCGCCCGATGCTACATGCAGCGGACCGGCGCTTTTACCTTGCGGATCGGGCTACGCAAAACATCGCGCCTCTGCCACTCGACACGCTGCTGGCAAGCGCAGTAGGCGCTGTTCCGGCGCCGGTTGAGATGATGACCGTGTATCCCGACACCCACTTGCCGGTGGAGATCCTGACCGCTAAGCGGACCGTATTTTTCGCAGATCGTTACACGGGTAGAGTGCAGGGGCCCGTCTCACCCGGCTTGCGTGCTTTCTTTGCGGAGGTGACTGCACTACACCGTTGGTTTGGCTTGAGCAATGCGAGCCATGCCGCGGCGAGAGCGGTGAAAGGTGCTGCGGCCTTATTGCTTTTTCTCCTCCTCTCCGGAGCGGTCCTTTGGATTCCCGAGAGGTGGAACGGCACTTCATTTCGCACCGGGGTCGTGCCCCGCATCGATGTGCGCGGTCGCGCACGTAACTACAACTGGCACAAAGTCACGGGATTCTGGTTTGCGCTTCCGCTCGCGGTCATTGTCACCACGGGTGCGATCATGGCGTACCCGTGGGCGAACGCACTGCTTTTCCGTCTTGCCGGGAGCCCGGTGCCCGCCCGCGGCCCGGAGGGTGCCAACTCGCGCCGTCACGGCATGGGCAAGCATGCATTGCCAACGGGGCTCGATGAGGCGTTCGCGCAGGCAACCAGCGACGTCCAGGATTGGCGGAGCGCCACTCTTCGCTTGTCCATGGAGGCTGGGGCGCTGAGTTTCAGTGTGGATCGCAGCGAAGGCGGACATCCCGAACAGCGCGAACAGGTTTCCATCGATCCAAAAACGCTGCAGGTGTTGCGTCGCGAGCCGTTCGCTGCTTTGAGCCGCGGCCAACAATGGCGAGGCTATGCACGCTTTGCGCATACCGGCGAAGCCGGCGGGTGGTGGGGTGAGACGCTGGCATTGATTACGGCCTGCGGAGCCATCGTGCTCTCACTAACCGGGGTTGCCATGTCGCTTGATCGGTGTCGTCGCTGGCGAAGTTTAAGAAACAGGGTATTTGCCGGTGTATCCCGGAGCTGAGTTGCATTCGCGATGCAATTGCGCTTTCTCGCCAATTTCTGCTGCCGTTTGCGCACTGGGAGGCCCGATTCATGCTAACCTCCCTCAGTAAGTTGAGGGGAGTCTTATGGCTACAGGAGCAGCCGCGATTGTTCAGGATGTTGGTGATCTCCAGAGTCAGTTTCACCCAGCGCTTCTCGATCTGCTCAAAAAGCTGCGCATCGCCGGCGGAAATCCTACCGTCCGCAGTATTTATGATGTGTACAACCATTCCGTAATACAGACGTTGGATGTGGATGGTTTCTATTGGGAAGGACAGCTCATCACGCTCCTGCGCGGCCTAGCGGAGATCCGCCCGGATCGCGTGTTTCTGGAAACTGGCAAACACGACGCCGAGATTTTCGATCTTGATGCTCACTGCGCCTATTACGTCCAGGATTCCGGGACCGGCCAGGGCCTCGAGGAATTTACGGACCTACTCGATTGTGTCTACTGGTTTGAAAAAGAGGGAGCACTCCCGGCGGAAAAACGTGTCTACATTCATCTCGCCCATCCGCTAGCGGAGTCCGGCATTGCCGTCCTGAGAGTCCTCATTCCCAAACTGCGGACTGTAGAAGGTTGTCAAAAGATGAAGATGTTTGGCTCACTGGCAGGTTTGAACCGGAATGACAGCATTGTGGTGTATTGCAGTGACAGGGCAGCACAAAAAGACGTCGCCAACGCAGCCATGGCTCTCAACCGGGGTCTCTTTCGGGATGATCTCCCCAGAATGGTGAAGATAGTTTGCCCGGGTGTTGGCGTTGCCGATGAGCCTCCTGGCGTTCCGCTATTCGAGGGAGATACCGATCAGCAGAGTTTCGGAAAATTCCTCAGCAAGCTCATCTGGCTTGCCTGGACTCACAACAAATCAGGAACGGACGCGGAGTTTTTCAGGCTCATGCTCATTGCGCTGAGAGTCGCGCGAATCGATCCCATGAAGCCCCATCGACATTCTCGCAGGGGAGAAGTCGAAGGCATGCAGCCAGGCCTGGCTGAAGCGCTCGAAGCTGAGCTCTCGAAATAGTAAGAGAGTGCGACGTCGAGGTCCCGCGAACCATGGGACGGCAAGCCTACAGACTCCTGAGAAAACCAAGCAGATGCTGGAAGTAGACGGCCTGATCGTCCCATAGGTCCAGATGACTTCCGTTGGGACAGATGGCGCAGGTCGCGTTGGGCATCAGCTTCGCCATTTTACGCATGTCGTCAGGGTCCATCTCGTCATATGTCGAACCGATGGTCAGCGCTTTCACCTTGATCTCGTGGAGATGGTCCCAGCGTTCCCAGTCCTTAAGATTACCTGTAACCTCGAACTCGCTCTTGCCCTGCATCTGGTTATAGATCTTCTCGTTCGCGAGCCGAAACGCACGGCTCACAGGCTCGGGCCAGGGCTTTAGACGGCAGATCATTTTAGGATACAAATTGTCCGTGACGATTCGCGTATAGGCCGGATCGTCGTACTTCTTCGCCGCCTCGAGCGCATTGAATTGCGCCAGGGCTTCGGGCGTGAGGAGTTGGGTCTTCAGTACAGCCGTTCGTTTGAGGTATGACTGCGTGCCGGCAGTCATGTTGGAGATCACCAGGCCGCGCAGATGCTGTTGATAGTTGAGCGCATATTCCATCGCCAGGATGCCGCCCCACGAGTGACCATAGAGGACAAAATGATCCAGGCCCAGACCACGACGAACCTCCTCGACTTCGGTTAGATAACGAGGCAGGGTCCACAGCGCCGGATCGTCCGGCACGTCGGAGTTGCCGACACCAAGCTGGTCGTAGTAGTACATCTCGATCCCTGCCTGGGGCAGGAAGGATTCCATGGCCTCCAGATAGTCGTGGGGAAACCCTGGTCCGCCGTGCAGCAGCAGAACCTTGACAGGACCAGAACCGATCCGTTTGGTCCAAACTTTGTACTTTCCATCGACGACCGGAATCATGCGAATGCCGGCAACACGAATCCCGCCGGGGTTCAAAGCGTCTGACTTAGACGACGACTCGGGGCCGGGGCTCGCTTGCGCGAGGAGAGACGCGGAGGATCCGTAGGCCGTTGCAGCGAAAGCCGCGGAGTATTCCAGGAACGTTCTGCGCTTGATGCTCATATTCCATAGAATAACCGTCAGTTCGTTGGCAGGCCTTGATCGAGATCCCGCCGAGTTATTCCGCGCGCAAGGCCTTCACGGGATCGATGGAGGAGGCGCGTTGTGCCGGGATAATGCTGGCGAAAAGAGCGCAGACTCCAAGGGCGATGATCGATCCGCGCAAGGACCAACGGATCCCAGCCCTGAACGTGATAAAGCTGAGCGGCGATCAGCCGGGAGCATCCGATCGAAGCCGGAATGCCGATCAGGAGTCCTATGAGGACCTGCAGGAATGCGCCCCGCAGAACCAGTCGAATCACGTTGCCTCGATTTGCGCCCAGAGCCATCCGCACGCCGATCTCGCTGGTGCGGCGCTCGACGGTATAGGCAGTGACTCCATACAGTCCGACAGCAGCCAGAATGAGTGCGAGGATGCCGAAGAGTCCGGTCATTTGGGCAACAGTGCGCTGCTGATCGAGTCGATTCGCGACCTGTTCCTGCATGCTCCGGATGCTCAGGACGGTCAGGTTCGGATCTACTTCAGTGAAGACACGGCGGATCTGCGGTTCCAACCCTTCCATGCTGCCGCGCAATTGCAGGACCACGCTTTCGATGAGGTGTGTGCGATCGTCGATCTCCTGCATCATGGGTAAGGTGTAGTGCACGTGCTGCGCCAGTGGCACAAAGAATAAAGGTCGTCTCCAGTGGCCGCTGGGGTCAGTGTAGTTTGCCTCGCGGACCACGCCAACGATCTCAAAGGTGCCGCTGTACTCCGCCTTGTTTAAACCAAAGTGCGAGCCGAGTGGCTCTTCGCCCTTCTTAAAGAACTTGCGCACGAAAGCTTCATCGACGATCGCGACGTTTTGCGTTGCAGCTGTGTCCTGGTCCGTGATGCTCCGGCCGCGCAGTATGTGCTGGCCCATCGCCTCCAAGTAGCCAGGGCTCACGTGATCCCAGGAAGCGCCTTGATCTTCGCTCACATTGGGAACACCGTGACCTTCGCGGATGACCATCTCGCCCCAGTTATCGGTGAACGGAGAATAAAGAGCGAGGGCGGCACGCTGCACTCCGGGGAGGTGGGATAACCTGTCCTGCAGTTCCCGGTACAGGGCATCCAGCTTCTCTGGGGGATAGCTGGAAAATGGCGCGTTCACGCCGATGTTTACGCGATTCTCGGTCTCAAAACCAAAATCCTGATGCTCCATCTTCTGCAGGCTGCGGATGAGCAGCCCTGCTCCTGCGAGCAGAACGATAGAGAGTGTAGCCTGCATGACTACCAAAGTTTTCTGCGGCAGGGAGGAACGGTCGCGGGTACTGCGATTGGCTCCGCGCAATGCCTCGGCCGGGTCGGCATGCGAAGTAAGCCAGGCTGGTGCGGTGCCGAAAAGCGCTCCCGTCACCAGCGACAAGCCAAACGCGAAAGCAAGGATGGGCAGCGAAGGCGTGGCATCGATGGGGACGAAGTGCGCGCTGTGGAAGGCCAGGGCGACAATCATCTTGACTCCGAGATAAGCGATTGCCATGCCCGCCGCTCCCCCCAGAACGGATAGGACAACGCTTTCCGTGAGCGACTGGCGAATCAGGCGTCTTCTTGAAGCACCCAGGGCAAGACGCACCGAGGTTTGAGCGCGGCGGGCCGTCCCACGAGCCAGCAACAAATTTGCGATATTTGCGCAGGCGATCAGAAGCACCAGGCAACAGACAATGAGAAGGATCCGCAGGCTATCTTTGTATCCCTCCTTCATTTCACCCACCCCTGCGCCTGCCGGCACGACCTTGATAGTTTGCTTGGGCGCCATTGCCTTTATCTGCGGGAGATACTCTTTCAAAGCGTCGCCTACAAAATCCGTTACCAGCCACTGCTGCAGGATCCCTGTAAAGCGGCTGGGAAGACGATCTGCGACAGCTCCAGGGCGGAGACGCCCGATCACGCGAAGCCACGCACTGGTTTGCTTCAGGATGGAATTCGCCCCCATGAGCAGCGGCTCCTGCTGAAGCGGGATCCATATTTGCGGCGGGTCGCTGCGCAGAGTTTCACCATAGAAACCCGGTGGGGTGACACCGACGATGGTGAAGGAATGGCCATCGAGCATAAAGTTCGCTCCTATGATCTTGGGATCGGCGCCGTATTCCTGCTGCCAGGCGCGGTAACTGAGCAAGGCTGCCGGCGATGCCGAGGGCTGGTCATCCGCAGGCACCAATGTTCTGCCGGCGAAAGCCTGGATGCCGAACGTGCTGAAGTAGTTTCCAGTGACGAATTCGCCGCGCAGCGGCTTGGCCTGGCGATCGGTTTCACTGCGTCGCACGCTGAATTGCGAACCGCCCGCCTGGAAAGCCGCCAGCTGTTCGAATTCCGGAGCGGCATCCTGGAAACGCTTGTAGAGCTGGGAGGAATACATGCCCCAGTTGTCCTGCATACCGCCCTCTACACAGCAATCATTGCCTTCGCCCACGCGAACGAGCTTCGACGGATCGACGACCGGCAGCGACTTGAGCATGACGGAGTGGATTAGCGAAAAGATGGCCGTGGTTGCGCCAATGCCCAGAGCCAGTGTGAGCATGGCCGTCAGGGTGAAGACGGGTGACAACCGCATTTGTCTCAGAGCGTAGGCAATATCCTGGCGCAGAGTTTGCATGATGAGCCTCTGGCGACAGATACGAGTATTCGAGGAGGATTGTTCCCAAAACCGCAGACGTGCCTGCCCGGCTTATCGGGTGAACGATTTGATGCGCTCTGGACCGTGGGAGGCGACCATTCGGCACACCGAAGAAGTCTGCTACGATGTTTTCCCGATCCAATGATTGATACGAGGAGCAATTGATGAAAGTGCCTGCATTATTTGACTTGACCGGCCGGGTGGCTGTGGTGACTGGAGGTAATGGCGGAATTGGCCGAGGCATTGCGCTCGGATTAGCCGAGGCCGGGGCTGCGGTCGCAGTGTTTGGACGCAACGACGAGAAAAATCAGCTGGTGCTTTCCGAATTGAAAGCGATCGGCGCTCCCGCGATGGCCGTCAAGGTGGACGTGACTGATCGCGCCGGATTGGAACCCGCGCTTCGCACGGTCGAGAGCAAACTCGGTCGCATCAACATCCTGGTCAATAATGCGGGTAACGTTTCGCTGAGCGGCGGTGTGTTGAACGAAAAGGCCGAGGATTGGGACACCGTCATCGAGACGCAACTCAATGCTGTGTTCCTGCTTTCCAAGCTGGCCGCCCAGTCGATGCTGGGTCAGGGGGGGAAAATTATTAACCTGGGGAGCATGTACTCGTTCTTTGGATCGGGGCTTGTGCCTTCGTACAGTGCGGCGAAAGGAGCGATCATCCAGCTGACCAAGTCCATGGCCATTGAGCTCGCCCCGCACAACATACAAGTCAACGCCATCGCACCGGGGTGGATTGAAACCGACATGACAGCGCCAGTGCATACCATGCCTCTCAACGATGAGGTCCTCTCGCGAACACCGGCCGGTCGATGGGGACAACCGGAGGAGATCGCCGGAACCGCCGTCTACCTGGCCTCACGGGCTTCCGACTTCGTCACCGGCGAGACAATTCGTGTCGATGGCGGTTATGCGATTCGATGAGAGGTGCATCGATAATCCGAGGCGACGGCGCGGCGCGGGAAGTGCAATAGCCGGAGCGAACGAATGCAGTCCCTCAGTTGCCGGCATTCTATTGCCGCTCGCTTAGCCGGCCAACCTGGGTCAATAGATAATTCCGTTCCGGGAGGCTTGTGGTCCGTTCTGCGGCCAGCTGGTAGTGAGCGATCGCGCCGGAACAGTCGCCGGATATCTCCAGCAGGTAGGCGCGAACAGCATCGAGGCGATGGTGGCCAGTCAATCGTCCGTCCTGGTCGAGTACCGTCAGCAGTTTGAGTCCCTCCGACGGGCCCTTGACCATCGCCGTCGCGATGGCATGGTTGAGCATCACCATGGGATTGTTCGACATGTGCTTCAAGAGTTCATAGAGCGCCAGGATTTGCGGCCAGTCCGTGTCCTCAGCCCTGGCCGCTTCGGTGTGAACGGCGGCAATGGCAGCCTGTAACTGATAGGCGCTGATCGATCCTTTGGCAAGGGTTGCGGTAATGAGCGCGACGCCTTCGGAAATTTCCCCCTGGTCCCACAGGGTTCGATCCTGTTTGGCAAGCGGGATCAATTCTTCGTGGGGGCCCGTTCGTGCTTTGCGGCGCGCGTTGGTCAATAGCATGAGTGCCAGCAATCCACCGACTTCGGCGTCGCCGGGAAGCAGATGGTGAAGGCCTCGAGTGAGCCGAATGGCCTCACTCGATAACTCGAGCCGCTGGAATTGTGTTCCGACACTGGCAACGTAGCCTTCGTTGAAAATCAAATACAGCACATGGAGCACCGCGCCGAGCCGTTGCTTTCGCTCTTCGTCTGTGGGCAAACGAAAGGGGATTCCGGAAGACTTGATGCTTTGCTTGGCCCGGCTAATTCGCTGTGCCATGGTTGCCTCAGGCACCAGGAAAGCGTTCGCAATCTCCACCGTCGTCAAGCCGCCCACGGCGCGCAGGGTGAGAGCAATGGACGAGGGCAGGCTTAGGGCGGGATGACAGCACATAAAGAGCAAAATCAGCGTGTCATCCTGCTCTGTATCATTTTCCATTTCAGCTACCGGCGCCAAATAATCAAGTTCAGCCGCCACGGCAGTTTCTCGGCGGCGGCGCGCCAGTTCGCTTCTGAGATGATCGGTCATGCGCCGGCTTGCCACCTGGCAAAGCCAGCCGCGAGGATTGTCAGGGATGCCTTCTTTGGGCCATTGCATTGCTGCCGCAATCAACGCTTCCTGCACGGCGTCTTCGGCGTCGGAGAAGTCATGGAAGCGGCGGATGATCACCCCAAGCACCTGCGGCGCGAGTTCGCGCAACAGGTGCTCGGAACGGTCATCCAGGAAGCTTGCGGTCACGGCATTTCCTCGGAAACTCGACTCATGATCTGCCGTACTTCAATAGGCATGCTCAATCGTATTCCCCCGGGGCCAGGCCCTCCCGAGATGCGGGCTGCAATCTCATAGGCTCTTTCCGCAGTGTCAACGTCGACAATCCAGTAGCCTAAGACGAACTCCTTCGCCTCGGGAAAGACGCCATCTGTGGTCGGTGCCAGATCCTTTCCTGCCCGCACCACTTTAGCCTGTTGCGGAGCGCCCAGGCCTTCGGTGGCGACAAACTCTCCGGTTTTGCTCAAATCATTCCGAAGACTGGTTAGATGTGCAAAGTGGGTCTGAATGTCCTTCTCCGACCAGGTCCGGTACGCATCCACGCCTTCTTTCGTGCCCGTCATCAGCAAGATGTACTTCATATGTTTTGCTCCTTTCGTTTGGCGCCAATTTTATTGCGCTTTTGTAAGAGAGTCGGAGCAGGCTCCCAGTTCTCGACATAGGTCGCCAGCGATTCTTTAAAAAAAATCTCGGCCGGCTTCGTCTTGAAACGCTGTTACAGATTTACACCAGTTGAGACAAAGCCTTAGAAGCGACTGGTCACATCAGACGATTTGTGGGAAACGCAGGCCAGCTGTTGACACATTCTTATATAGGAATATATTTAAGAAATGGCAAGAGCGAGCAGGGAGGAAATCATGGATATGAACAAGCAGACTCAGATGCACATGAAGACACCGCCAGTCGTATCGCCGAAGGAGTGGGAGGAGGCGCGTCAACAACTGCTGGTGAAAGAG
The DNA here is from genome assembly GCA_963838445.1 of uncultured Acidobacteriaceae bacterium. Taxonomy (GTDB): domain Bacteria; phylum Acidobacteriota; class Terriglobia; order Terriglobales; family Acidobacteriaceae; genus PALSA-350. Next base: position 302,171 of record CAWIRT010000048.1, on the reverse strand, counting down.
AAGGAGTTGACTCGCGCCCGTGATGCTATGGCTGCCGCGCGCCGACGCATGCCGTGGTTGGCTGTAGAGAATACTTACACTTTCGAAGGACCTGCAGGAAAGGCCAGCCTGCTTGACCTCTTTGCAGGGCGTCCTCAGCTGATCGTCTATCGCGCCTTCTTCGAGCCAGGAGTTTTCGGTTGGCCCGATCACGGCTGCCGCGGCTGCTCCATGCTGGCCGATCAGGTCGCCCACTTAGCCCATCTCAACGCCCGCGACACCACTCTCGCGTTCGCGTCGCGCGCCCCGCAGGCTGATATCGCGCGCCTGAAGACGCGGATGGGATGGCAGATGCCCTGGTACACCATCACCGACAGCTTTGACAAAGACTTCGGCGTCGACGAGTGGCACGGCACGAACGTGTTCTTCCGTGATGGTGACGACCGCATCTTCCGGACTTACTTCATCAACAACCGCGGCGACGAGGCGATGGGTAGCACCTGGAACTTTCTCGACATTACCCCACTCGGCCGTCAGGAGGAGTGGGAGGACTCGCCCGAGGGCTACCCCCAGACCGTGCCGTACAAGTGGTGGAACTGGCACGACGAATACACCTCCGGCGCCTCGCCCGACCCCAGATGGGGCAAAGTGGTCGACAACGCTCTGGTGACGCTGAACCTGAACAACTAGGACGCGACCGTACATGTTGCGGCGCACGCTTATTCCTTGCCGGCACTTTTGTGTGCGCGGCACCTCATCGGCGCGACACCTCGGAAGACTTAACGCCCGATGCGGGTCCACGAGCAGCCGTGCGGACGCCATACCGCAGGATCAGCACGCCGTTGGCGAACCGGCGCTCCTCGAGCAGTTCCAGGTCCAGCCGCACGCCTTCAGGAAAGAACCGCTTTCCGCCGCCGACGATCACGGGGCAGACGATCATCTGGAACTCGTCGACAAGGCCGGCCCTGATCGCCTGCGCGGCGAGTTCCGGGCCATCCACGGAGATGTCGTGCTGGGTGTCGGCTTTGAGCCGCCGGACCGCCTCGGGATCGAACTCCCGCTCAATATGCGTCCGTGCGCTGCGCGGCTCGACCAGGGTCCTGGAGTAAACGATCTTCTCGGCCGCCTGCCACTGCCGCGCCCAGTCGAGCACGAACTGCGGTTGGCCGGGGATGGTGTGCGCGGTCTCCCAGTAAACCATCGTCTCGTACATTCTTCGCCCATAGAGATAGGTGCTGATCGACGACGCGAGCGCGTTGATGTACGAATGTACTTCCTCGTCTTGAGGGGCGCCCCAGCCGAAGCGGCCGTGCTCGTCCTCGGTGTAACCATCCAGTGACGTGAGCATCGAGTGAATCAGCTGACCCATACGTCTCTCCTTCCATGCGCACCCAACTGAACAGGCGACGGCACATTGTAATCCCCGCGGCCGCTGTGGCCCAACGGCCCGGCTCACTAGCGTCATCGACTAGCAGAAAAAAATCTGCACGCCTGATGTCGAAATACCGACTTGTGACTCGACATACATACAGAGGTGCAGAAATGGCGATAGATGGGGTTGTGATGGAGTGTGCCAGTGAGCGAATGGCTGCCTTCGAAGTGCAGCAGCGATTCCTGCAACACTGGGGTCCAACCATCGATACGCTCGATTACAGCGCACGGTGCCGACAGATGGGTGAGGTGGGTGGGGACTTTTACGATTTCGTTAGCCTGCCCGAGAATCGTTTGTCGATGGCCATTGGGGATGCCTCCGGGAAGGGATTTGCGGCAGCGCTGATGATCTCGAACGTTCAATCTTCTCTGCGCACGGCAGCTTTGTTTGCCGGAGACAACAGCGCTATAGCGCTGGAGGCCGTAAACCGTCAGGTTTATGGATCGTCTCTCGCCTCGCGGTACGCCACCCTCTTCTACGGCATCTTCGACGGGGAAACGCGAACCTTGCGCTACGTCAATGCCGGGCACAACCCTCCTCTAGTTATTCGAGCAGATGGCTCAGTCCTCTGGCTTCAGACTGGCGGAGCACCGGTCGGACTCTTTTCGGATTCCAGCTATGAGGAAGGGATGGTTCAGCTGAACCCTGGTGACCTGGTTGTGGCCTACACCGATGGAGTGATCGAAGCTCTCAACTTGTGTGGAAGGGAATGGGGTATTGAGGGACTTCGCAATGCGGCCATCGCCCACGGCGCGAGATCCGCTGATGACATGGCAGAAGCCATTATGGAATCGATGCGTAGATTTTCACACCAGGGTCAGAGCGATGACGCGACCGTGGTGGTGGCACGGATCAATCGAGATGGGGATTAGAAGCGGCGGCCTAAGAACCGCATTTTGAACCCATGCTCCACCAGGGACTTCGTTTTGCTTCCTGTATGTGCGGGCTGAAGCCCGTACCTTTCAAGGAGAAGAAGACGTACCCCCAGGGGCTAAAGAGTCTGCGTGAGAACTAAAACCGCAGATCTCTCCACTACGCTTCGCTCCGGTCGAGATGACAAATTTGTTGAGCTACGTAAGGCTGTGCATCGACTGAAAAACCACACTTCACCCAAAACAAATTTGTCATCTCGACCGGAGCGAAGCGTAGTGGAGAGATCTGCGGTTTTAGTTCTCACGCAGACTCTAAAGCCCTCATTTTTTCTCCGCCTTGCGGCACGGCTGAACAGGCTGCGGAAAAATCGGATTGGGCAGGAACGCATACCCCAGGGGCTAAAGCCCACGATGATTTCATTGCGTTTGCGCCGGGGATAAATCACCGGAGCACCCAAAAACCTATAAGCGCTTATTACGCTTGCCCACACCTACCATGGGGAGACGCGGGTCCGGCTGTTTCCAAATCGAGCGAAGCCAAACATGCTCTGGATCCTCCGTGACCATCATCGAGCGCGAGGTTCCGGCAAGGAAATTGAGGTAGTAGACGTCGTAACCGGGCCCAGCCACGACCGGGTGATATCCATCCCGCACCAGCACTGTATCGCCGTCATGCACCTTGAATATGGAACTCCGCGCACGATCGGAACTATAGAGATTCTGAAAGGCGAAAGCATGACGATCTTTCATGCGGTAGTAGTAGATCTCGTCGAGGTCTACCTCGACTGGCGGATTGTGGACTTCGTGCTTGTGTGGAGGGTAGCTGGACCAATTGCCTCCAGGCGTATAGACCTCCACCATCACCAATTTGTCCGCTGGAAATTCTGGCGGCATTACGTCGACAATTTGACGCGACGCATTCTCACCGCCCCGCAAATTGCTGGAGATATCTGCTGGACGGATCAGCTTGGGTTCTAATGAGGCTGTAGAAGGTACGCGGCACTCTGCGATCTCGCAAATCGTCTCCGCCTTAAGGGTGACGCTGTTGGCGGAAGGAAGATACAGGGTGTAAGGCAGTCCGTCGAAGACATCTTTCCTGCCTCCGATGGCCACCTCTCCCTGGCCCCAATCGGCCACGCATCGACCACCCAGGAGGACAAGCGCCATCTCTTCCCCTTGGGTGTGGAGAGCTAACGTTTCTCCTGGAGCCAGTCGCCGGACGACAAAGCTCATCCACTCCCAGCCGACTTCTTCGCGCGAGAACCGGAGCAGTTCGGTTGACTGCGCGCGAGGAGAGGACAACGAGTGCACGACAGAAGTATCAAGCTTCATTCATTTACCCAGCCGTTTGCCAACCTTCACTTCACCATCGGGGGTGGAGAAGCCTGTACACTTAGAAATTCAATTTGAGAGAAACCTGCCCGATACGGGGAGCGGCCGCTTGCGTTACCTGGGCGAACGTCCCAGATAGAATGCCGCTCGGCGTAGCGAACTGGGTATGGTTAAAGACATTGAACCATTCCGCCCGAAATTGAAGATTAAATAACTCTGACAGTTTCGTATCCTTGACCAGGGCCGTATCGAAATTGTTGATCCCGGGGCCGTGGAAGAACCGCCGCCGCGCATCACCCTCTGAGCCAATGGCTGAGGAGGCAAACGCGGTTGGATCAAAGAAATAGTGGCTGCTCGAATTGCGCGGGTTCATCTTGTGCAGCGCACCGACCTGGTCGGGAGTATCGACAGGAAGCACAATGGGGCCGCCAAACGCCGTGCCCAGCAGAGAATTATCATCCGTTTCCACCAGGGTAACGGGCAGCCCGGTAGCAAAGCGGGTAATTCCGCTGATCGCCCACCCGCTCGTAAGCTGCTTTGGGCCGCCCAGCCGGCCGAAGGGCAGAATGTAGTTATAGCTGACGACGAAATTGTTGGTTGAATCGAACGCCGAAAGGCCGCGGCTCAAGGACGCGTTAACAGGATTGAATTGCTCACCGTACCCGGAGGAATCATCAAACGATTTGCTAAACGTATAGCCGAGGAGTAGCTGCAAGTTGCCGGAGGTATGCCGGTAGTTCACCTGCGCGGAGTTGTAGTTAGACCAGCCTTCGGTAATGAAGTAGGAATCATTGCCAAAGGTCGTGATTGGTCCCAGCGTTGGGTCGACCACGCCGGTAAAAGGTGATCGTGTGGTCAGGATTTGGGTGCCCGCCGTCGTCGTATAGATATTGTTCTCTCCGCCAGGTCCGCAAGTAGGCGATCCGGGCGCTACCTCGGAGGTCTGGCTCACGCTCAGGCACAAGGCGGGGTTGCCTGGATTGGCCGAGACGGAAGAGAGCAGCCGGCGGCCTACGGTGCCTACGTAGCTTAGGGTCAACACGTCATTGGGGCTAAGCTGGCGTTGCAACGAAAGCTCATAGTTCTGCGCATAGGGCAACTGGTTCTTGTTGTAGAACGCGGGCGAACTGCCTATCGTGCCGAACGCGGTGAAGAACTCCGCCAGGGTATCGTAAGGAGAGCCGCTCGCCGGATTTTTTGCCGAGAAGTGCTTGGGTGGCGGAGCTACGGGAAATAAGTTCGTTACCGATTGCCCGCTTGCCCGGTTGGTGAATGGAGCCGCAAACGTTGGTTCATTCTGACCAGTGTAGTTGCCGAAGGGAGCATCTCCGATTTCGTTGAAGTCGGTCGCCCCTTCGAGAGCGGAATAAGAAAGCGTATAGCCCGCACGGATGCTGGACGCGCCCGCTTTTCCAAAAAGCTTGCCCAGCATCCCTTCATGGTCTCCCATTGCATAGGCGAGGCCAAAACGGGGGCCGAAGTTATTCCAGCGGGTCGGAGCCAGGGTACGCGGAACGCCAGGATCGCCAGGAAACACCCAACCTTTCGGGGAACCCGGGAATACCACCGATTGCTCGCCGGGAATGAGGGTCTGAATCTCGTTATATTTTTCCCACCAGGGTGAGCTTACGTCGTAGCGCAACCCAAAATTCAGGGTCAGGTTCGGCCCGGCTCTCCAGCTATCCTGGGCAAAAAGGCCCATGTAGAAGCTACGGCCGTAGGAGGGATACGACTGCCCCTGCACATACGACGCAGGCGCGCCCAATAGGAAATCGACAAAGTCGCTTCCCGTCTCGCTTGGTTGACCGCTGAACGCCGAGCCGAAGAAGTAATTCCCGTTGGCGACGTTGGACAGATTCTCCTCCAGCTGGTTGAAGTGGAATTGGCCGCCAAATTTTATGTTGTGGGTGCCAATTGCTCTGCTGAAGTTGTCGACAACCTGGTAGATGTTGTCGATCAGCTGGTTGGGCCGGCTGGGAACGCCAATAATGAAGCTGTTGAAGTCGATCTCGGGAACGCCTTCCACGCCGGGGGTGCCAGGGAAAATGCCGGGCGCCCCGTTTGCGCCAGAGGCGAAACCCAGATCGGCGAGGTTTGTTTGCTTGCCGCCCAGCGGTTGGTTAAGCGTGGTATCCAACCGAAAATACCCCAGGCGAAACTCGTTGACGCTGGACGCACCGAAGCTCTTGGTAGAGCCCAGATTAACATTGTGCGTCTGTCCCTTTCCATCGATGGAGAACCCAGGGTATACCGGCGAATTTCCCGGCCAATAAGGATCGATGCGGTTATAGCGGTCGTAGTAGTAATACGCGCTCAAAAGGCCGGCAAAGCCCGAGTTAGCATCGATCCGTCCACTGAACTTGTTATCGGTCAAATTGATCTTGCTGGCGGTTGTCGAGAAGACCCCAGTCCCGCCTGAACCGATGGTGCCGGGCGCCGCGGGCAAAATAAAAGGCAGCAATTTCGTTGAGATGGGATTGAAGGCTGTCGTCGGCAGCTGCGCGTTCGGCAATACACACTGTGACGTACTGGAACAACCAGGGAAGTAGTATGGTTCCCCGGCGGTCACCGGCTGCCCGAGTTGTTGGCTCAACTGCGCCGCGAAGGCATCCCCGTTGACGGTTTTGGGTGTGGCAACACCATTGACATCAGGATCGAAGCTGGCGGCAATTCCGGAGAAGTCTCCTGCCTCTGTGGCCGAACTTGGTGCGCCGGCAATGGTCTGCGGCACCGCTTGGATAACGCGGTTGCCCTGGTAGTCAGCGAAAAAGAAAATCTTGTCGCGTATGACCGGGCCCCCAAAGGTGCCCCCAAACTGGTTCTGGTTGTAGGCTCCGCGGCTACCCACATCAAAGTAATTTTTGGCGTCAAGATCTGTATTGCGCAGAAATTCAAAAACATTGCCGTGCCACTGGTTGGTGCCCGACTTGGTCACAACATTGATTTGTGCGCCGGCGTAGTTGCCGTATTCCGCGTCTGTGTTGTTGGTCAGGATTCGGAATTCTGCGATCGAGTCCAGATTCGGTATGGCGCCCGCGCCCGAGTAGCCCACTTCCTGAACGAGAACGCCATTCAGGATGAACCCATTGGACGATTCACGCATGCCGTTGACCGATAAGGCTCCGGAGTTAAGATCTCCGGAGACCGGCGGCACCGCGAAGCCTGCCGAGATGAAAGAGCCCGCATACGCTCCAGACATGGTTGACGCAGTGGAAACGACGCCCGGCTGGAGCGCAAGCAAATCCGTATAGCTTCGCGTCACCAGCGGAACGTCGGTCATTTCTTTGCCTTCGATGACTTCGCCCATCTGTGAGCTCACGGTTTCCACGTGCAACGCGTTGGCCGCGACCTCTATCTTTTCGCTAACCTGCCCCACCTGCAGCGTCGCGTCGACTGTACGGGCTTCGTTGACGTCTAAGACCAGATTGGTTTGCTGATATTCCTTAAAACCCTTTTGCTCCACGGTGACGACATAGGAGCCCAAAGGAAGCGACTGAAAGGAGTAAAAGCCCTGACCGTTGGTTGTGGTGGTTTGGGAGATGCCCGTGCCGGTGTCAGTGGCGGTCACGGTCGCGCCCGGTATGGATGCGCCGCTCGCATCCTTCACTGTTCCCGAAATGCTGGCCGTCACGCTGGCAAACACTTGTCCGCTCAGCAGGAAAGCGAACACGCATGCAAAGACAATTATCCAGTACCGGCTTTTCTGAAGGTACATGTTGCCTCCGGAGCAAAACTCAGTAGTTGGAACGAGGCCCCTGGCGCCGGTCGGGTGGGCCCTGGGAGAACGATTTCTTGGAAATCCCCTAACCGCTTATTGGGCTTTATAGTTTAGAGGTCGCCCCGTGTCAAGAACTTTCCCCCAGGCTTGTAGTCGCTTCAAAACGGATCCGCAGCTGATGCCGCGGTAGAGGCAAAATAGGCCGTATTGATGCGGTAAGTCACAGCAGGGAACTGGAATCCGTTAGTTCAGGTTGGCCGGCTGAACCCACGCACCGTTTCCCGCAGAATCCCAAACTGAGAAGCGAACCCACTTCTTGCCGCTGGCGTCGAAGGGAACCCTCAACTGCCTGGTTCCGAAGGGAGTTGTATCGGTAAGGTCGATGTACTTATGGTCTACCTTGGTTCCGTCGCTCCATACCAGGTCTGCGAACTCGAGCGGATAGGTGTATTCAATATTCGCCGAATAAATACTTTTAGCGCCGCTGCCTTCGACACCCCACTGGTGAAAGAGAACCTCTCCGGTGGTGCCGTAGAAATCACCGCGCTGCATAAGATCGATGATAGGCGCCCAGCTTTCGTTGTAAAGAGGAACCCTGTCGAGCTTTACATAGTTAACGGCCAGCTGAGGATAGGTTTCGTCGTCCGGCCACTTGGTGTAGGTGTCACCTTCGGCAATCATGAACTTTGCTTTCGGGGCCCAGTTGCTCATATCGTCCTGGGTTCCGAAGCAGCGCACCTCGCACTCTTCTTTCTCCGACAAATCCACCGGCAAGGATTCCCATGAAGCGCCGATAAAGCGGTCGCTCTGAAAAAACGGCTTATCCTTATAAGCTTCGGGGTATCCTTCTGAATTCTTGGTACGAGGATGCGTGGTCCACAGGATTCCGTGTTCGCGATTGACCATGTTCAGGATGTCTTCGGACGAACCGACGTGGTAGACCTGACCGTAAGCTGGGTCGTTCTCCATGAATTGCTGACCCGCCGGCCTGGGTTCGGCGTGGGAAAAGTAAACCGGCTTAGGCGTCATTAGCCACCAATGGCCGCCGAAATACGCGTTCGGCTCTTCCGCGGGCATGACCAAAAAGTCTCTGTCAGAGATGCGCTGAGCACCCTCAAAGTAGACCTTCTCTTCCTTGAAACGCTCTGGCCCGGGATCATTCGGATGAGAATCGTCGTGGAAATCGCCCAGGTAAAGAATGTTGATTCCCAGGGCACGGAAGACACCCACCCACGGTGGCTGATAATCCATCGTCCCGCGGTCGCGCAGCTGTTCGTTGAAGTCCATGTGGAAGTGGCCGGCCATGACCTTGAAACCAGGCAATGGCTTGAAGACATCGTCATGGGTATAGGCAAGAACCGCTTCCTGCGTGGGGACGGCACTCTTTGTGCTCAGGTAGTAGTAGACGGCCATGCGCTGCAGGGTGCCGGCCGGTGCGTTGTAGAGTGCATAGTTGTCCCATTCCGCCCGGGATACGCCAACTCTTCTCTTCCACTCCGCGTCGCTCGCGCCCCAGGGATGATAGCCTTCTCCTCTTTCCGGCCAGTAAGTACCCAGAGAGAAAGAGTGGTCGTCGTCTTTGCGGTAGTAGACGAAACCCAGGTTCACTTCGTTCTCGCGAGCGAAGAAGAACTTGTGCGGCGGCGGAAAGACCGCCAATGACCCAGCTCCTGCAGCCAGAATCAGCAGACGGTTGCGCGCGCGCAGTCCGACCACATCCGTATTTGGCGCTCCGCCGAGATGCGCCTGCTGCCAGTGCTGCGCGCTATCGCGCCACCATACCGCGGTGTTGTCCTCGACCGGGAAGCCCTTCAGCCCGGCTTTATAAATGTAGGCGACGGAGGGTTCCTGGGTTTTGGCAATTGCTTCCTGCCGCAGCAGGTTCGATCCCTTATATACGGTGAAGCGCAGATTGCCGGAGAAGATACCCAGCGTTAATCCATCGAAGGTGACGCTCTCCCGTGCTCCGCTGCTGATCACGGTGCAGTTGGTTGAGTTGTAACTTACCGTTCCGCGAGTAATTTCGGATTCGGAGCGAGGCAGGTCGGTGGTGTCTCCCCCACCCGGAACCACCAGTGGAGCGTCCCAGAAAGTATTCCATTTGCGAATGTCTTCCTGTTCGGGTGTGTCCAGGTTGAGTTTCTTGAGCTGGTTGCGCTGCGCACCTGAGATGCGGCGCCGGCCGGTGGTTACCTGGAAGTCCGGGGTCAGGTTTTTTCCCAGAACGATCCAGCCACCGGTACCCTGGCGCGCTGCGAGCTCCTCCACTACCGGTTGCCCGCCGCGTAGCGTGAACTGCGCCCGCAGCTGCTGCCCACTTTCGCCCTGCCAGGTCAAGGTCAGAGAGTTTCCGGTGGCCTCCGCTTTCACCCCGTCGATTGCCTTATAGCCCTGCAGATTGCAATGCAGTGATTGCGCGCGCCCAACCCCGGTCAGCAACGCTAAGCCCAACAGCAGTCCCCTCAGCTTCATGTATATTCCCCTGCTCGCTATCAGTTCTCCGCCGGATGTGGACGGTAGGCCGAAATTTACTACCGGGTCAGGATACCTATTGTCTGCACCTCCGGTCATGTTCCTTGTCTTCAGTGGCTAAGCCACATTCATTTCAAGGTAGTCGCAGACGATTCTCTCCTCGCAAACAGATCCTGGGTGCCCCATATCTCGCTCGTTTTTCGCGAGATGTGGGATACCACGAACGTCGACCACTCGCTTCCAGAGAACGAATCGAAAGCTTGGGGGCGTTTAGAGGGTTAAGAGTTACGACTGTAGGGCTGTGGTATCCCACATCTCGCGAAAAACGAGCGAGATATGGGGCACCCAGGATCTGTTTGCGGGGAGAGAATGCGAATTCGCGGTTCCCGCGGGGAGACTGCAAGCCCGTTTCCTTCAGACGAAAGAGTTTGTCCGCAGCCTGTTCAGTCGATAGCCTTCGGTTTATCCGCGAGGGCTGAGCGGAGATTACAACCAATGAATGAGCACCTGCTAAACTTTTCTCGGCGGCGGACGCTCCAAGCCCGGCCCTCACCGGCTTCTCCAGGGATACCCTGGGGCATCGTGAAAAACTGGCAATTCAGCGCATGAGCGACACTGCGCGACTGCGCAGACATGCTCATGCAGAGCGAGACTCGTTGGAGCGGTCCGCCGCCTGAACACATGCTCAATTCCGCGACCGTCCATGTGCTGGCCAACGCCATCCTCTCCGGAGAACAGGAGACGAACGCCATCGTCGCGCGGTTGCGCTATGTTCTCGGCCGGAACTGGCGCTGGATTCGGCCCCTCGCTGGACGTTATGTTCAAACCTTCGCTGGCCGCATCCGTCCGCGGCGCCGCGAAGTGATCAGCTTTCTTCGCCTGGATTCCGGATTTTTTGAGGCCTGCCACCAACAACCGCAGCAGATCAAAATTCTTCACCGGATCGCTGGGCCGAACTCGATGCAGCCGGTCGCCGCTGCGCAAACCTGGCCGATCCCCCATATCGAAACCGTGGGCGCCCTGGCGCAGTGGCTTGCGCTTGATCCCTCGGAACTCGGGTGGTTGGCGGACATAAGGGGACTCGGCTACAAGCGTCCACAACCTCGACTCGAGCACTACCACTACCGCGTGCTTACAAAAACAAACGGCAGCATTCGGCTGATTGAGACTCCGAAACCTCGTCTTAAAGACTTGCAGCGGCGAGTTCTCGCCGGCATCCTGGACAGGATTCCGTCGCATCCTGCGGTGCACGGCTTTGTGAAGGGCCGATCCATCCAGACCTTTGCCACCCCCCACGTAGGCCGGCGCGTAATTCTGCGGATGGACCTGGAGGACTTCTTCCCCACGTTTCCCGGAGCGCGGGTGCAAAGTTTTTTCCGCACCATCGGCTACCCGGAGTCAGTTGCCGATCTGCTCGGTGGGATCGCGACCAATGCAGTCCCCCGCACTGCCTGGCGCGAGGTGATCCAACAACCCGGCTTTGCGCTCGGCCCGCAGGAGCTATGGCACGTGCGCGCCATGTATGCCCGCCCTCACCTGCCGCAGGGTGCGCCCACATCTCCTTCGCTGGCGAATCTCTGCAGCTACCGCCTCGACTGCCGCCTGAGTGGGCTCGCTCAATCCGCTGGAGCCGTCTACACCCGCTATGCGGATGACCTCGCGTTCTCTGGCGGCGAAAGCTTTGACCATTGTGTAGCGCGTTTCGCCACGCGGGTCGCGGTGATCCTGATGGAGGAAGGCTTTACGGTTCACCATCGCAAGACGCGGATCATGCGCTCTTCTGTGCGCCAGCATCTCGCCGGGTTGGTGGCCAACCAACGGCTCAATGTACGGCGATCCGATTTCGACTTGTTGAAGGCGATACTCACCAATTGCGTCCGCCATGGTCCCACCACTCAGAACCGCGAAGCTCATCCCTATTTCCGGGAACATCTGGCGGGCCGCATAGGCTTTATCGAAAGTGTCCATTTGGAGAAGGGAAGCCGCCTGCGCGCGATCTTCGACCAGATAGAGTGGGAGTGAGGGTCACCCTCTGCCATTTACTCTTCACGCAGAAGCATCATTGGATCGACGGAAAGCGCACGCTGAGCGGGAATCCACGTAGCTCCTCTTCCATTTCCGCTGCAACGTCAGAGCGATGAAAAAGCTGGCGGCGAGCGAGCGAAGATAGGTCTGCCAATTCATATCTCCTCCGGCCGGGTGGCAAGGGCAGAGGCCATGGCTGTGGCCAGGCGATTCCAACCTTCGGTCTCTTCGCGAAATCGTTTGCGGCCTGCGGCGGTGAGCTCATAAAACTTGGCCCGGCGGTTGTTTTCCGAGACTCCCCAACGGGCTTTCAGCAGTCCCTGGCGCACCAGGCGAAACAACGCCGGGTAAAGCGCCCCTTGTTCAATCAGCAAAGCACTGTCGGAGATCTGCCCGATGCGCAAGAGGACGCCGTAGCCATGAAGGGGTCCCAGGGAAACCGCCTTGAGAATAAGCAGATCGAGAGTCCCTGGCAGGAGTTGGGCCTGAGCCATCTTGCTCCCTCCTAAGATGATAAGGAGAGTATCCCGGTTCCTCCTAAGCTGTCAAGGAGAGATGACCCTAAAATAAAAGCCTGTCAGGACACAGGGACTATCTCGCAGAAGTGACAGATGTGCCTTCGCGTCATCCAAAGGGACGAAAGCGGGTGAGAAGGTACGGGCTTCACAGTGTGCGTTAAAACACGCTAAAGCCTCTGAGTTACGTCTTTCCTCCCCGAAGGCTACGGGCTGAAGCCCGCACCCTTCAGGGAAAGAAAGACTTCCCCTCAGGGGCTAAACGCCTGGGATCGGGTGCACGCTCGTCACGCTGCCGAAGCCCCTGAAGGTAGGTTGGGCCACGTCGCTGGAGCCAAGCTCAATCACCGCATACGGAGTTCTGGCGTCGGGATGGTTATAAATATTAAACGCCTCTGCCCGGAAGCGAAACGTTATCCGTTCGTTCACCCATCACATTTTGCCGTATCGCTCATCTTTGGCCAGGGACTATTCTCTTGAAAAGCCGTCAAATATACTCCTCCCAAGTGATATACTCCAGGCCCTGCGGTGCCCTAACAGTTCTTGTCTATCAAAGATCGAATGCAGACCGTACGCAGCAAAATTTTCCTGGCCAGCCAGGAGTTGATGATAGGAGCCCACAATGAAGAAAGCGCTGCTTGTTTGTATCGTCCTGGTGTTGAGCCCATTGTTCCTCCGCGCCCAAATCGCAAACAACACTTCACTCGTCGGAACCGTAAGTGATTCGAGCGGTGGCGTCATCAGCGGCAGTAAAGTAACCGCGGTGGAAGAGAACACCAAAGTTCAATCAGTAGCCGTTACCAACGCTGTGGGATACTACGCGATTACGTTCATCCAGCCGGGAACCTACGACATCACGGCAGAGCAGTCCGGCTTCAAGACGCTCACCAAGACCGGCGTCGTCGTCCCGATCGACCAGGCCATCCGGACCGACTTCGCGCTGCCCGTCGGCTCAGTGCAAAACGTGGTCACCGTCACCGCGAATACGGCGCCACTGTCTACCGACGACGCAACCCTGGGCGAGACATTCAACACCCGCGCGGTCGAAGACCTTCCGATTAGCGGCCACAACGCGCTTGAGATCGCATCCCTGGCCTCAAACGTCTATATCGGCTCAGCGACCAACTACCAGGGCAACCCTCCCGGTGAAGACTTTATCGGCGCCGGCCAGCGCGAGATTCAGAACGCTCTCTCCCTCGATGGCGTCTCCATCGTGAACAACCTGATCACGACCACCCCAGATCACCCGTCTGCGGATATGATCTCGGAAACGCAGATGCAGAGCGGCAACTACACAGCTCAGTATGGCGCATACCTCGGAATCCACATCAACCTGGCCAGCAAGAGCGGCACGAACGATCTTCACGGCGCGATCTACGACTATGTCGAGAACACCGCCCTGAATGCAAATGTGTTTACTGCCGCTCCAGGCAGCAAGAAGCAGGTTCTGCACTACAACCAGTACGGTTTCCAGGTAGGAGGTCCGATATACATCCCAAAGCTGTACAACGGTCGCAACAAGACGTTCTTCTTTGGTTCCTACGAGAAACTCAAACAGGTTGGCCAGGGATCCAGCATTGTCTCCGCCATCACGCCCGCAATGGAGAACGGGGACTTCAGCGCCGCTGGAATTCCCCAGCTCTACGATCCTTCTACCGGCCAGCCTTATCCCAACAACCAGATTCCAGCGGCCGAGTTAGCAACCCCGAGCGCAGCGATTGCCAAGAAATATGAAGCCTACATGGTACCGCCCAATCTTCCGGGCAATGCCAGCAACCTGAACAACGCCTATCCGAGCGACCTGACGATCACGCAATCCATCGATCGCATCGATGAAAATATCGGCGAAAAGGTCAAGCTCTTCGGTCGCTACTACTACCAGAACCTGACCTTCGTCAACGGCACGAACTTTGCAGCAAATGCTTCCAACGGACCGACCAACAGCAGGAATTATGCCTTTGGCTACACCCACGTCATCACGCCAAGACTGATCAACGATCTGCACTTCGGCGTAAACAAGCTGATCGCGGAAAACCTGAACTACTGGTACACGGCCGGCCTCAAAGATGCCGGAACCAGCCTCGGTATTCCCGGTTTTACCGGCGATACGCTCTACAACAACCCGGGCGTTCCAGTGCTTACCATCACTAATTTTACCGGCGTCGGCAATGCGGGCAGCAACTGGTTCCAGGATGATCGCACCTACGACCTGTATGACCAGTTAAGCTACTCCAGGGGCAGGCACAACATTATCGTTGGCGGAGAGTTTCGCCGTCTGACCCTTGGCCGCGAGGCGACCAACAACCCGCTTGGCACCATCGCTTTCTCCGCAACTTCGTGCAAACCTGGCCTTTCAGGCGCGTGCCCTACACCACTTGTCAGTACCGGATATTCCGCCGCGGACTTCGTGCTGGGCTATGCCAACAGTGACACCACCCCGATCGATACAATCAAGGGTTCGGTGGGTGAGTGGCGGGATGGTTTCTTTGCCCTGGACAATTGGCAGGTAGCTCCCAAGTTGACCATCAACTATGGATTCCGCTATGACCTTCCGACGGCGCCGTACAGCCTTAACGGCTATGGCCGGTTATTGAACGAAGATCAAACCGCCCTGATCCCCGCTACCACGGCCACCTCAGGCGCAACCTATAAGCCCACGCCGGGATACAAGTTTGGCAGCGCACAACTGGACAACGCCGGACCACGGCTTGGTATCGATTATCGTGTAACGGATAAGACAGTGATCCGCGGAGGTCTCGGCTTCTACTACAACGCCAACCAACTCAACACGTATACCCTGCTCACCTCAAACTACCCATTCGCCGCAGCCGTCAGCTACAGCACCACCGGAGCCAATCCCATCACCTTCACCAATACGACTCCGGGGGCCGGCAACAAACCTCCTGTAGCCGGCACGCCCAAGACCTACGTCGCTGCCTACACGCCAGAGCCCAACCTGAAGACACAGCGCGCCTACCAGTGGAACGCGGACGTCGGGCAAGCGCTTTGGAATGGAGCCGCATTTGAGCTGCAGTATTTAGGCTCGCACTCGCTGCACCTGGATCGCAGCTTCTATAACAACGAGCCGATCAATCCCGTCAACACGACGGTCATGTCGCTCAACTCGCAACGTCCCAACCAACTCTTCGGCAGCATCCGCGTCTTCCAGGAAGATGAGTACTCGCACTATAACGCGCTGACGGCGATTCTGCGGCAACGGGAACTCCATGGGTTAGCCGGCCAGGTCAGCTACACCTGGTCGCATGATCTCGACATCGGCACCAATTCCAACGCCGGCGGTACCACATCGCAGCAGTACAATATCGCCGCTGATTACGGCAATGCGAACTGGGAGGTTCGCAACCGTGTCGTGGCCGAATTCACCTATGCCATGCCAACCCTGACAGGCATGAACATGATCTCGCGCGAGACGCTCGGCGGATGGCATGTGAGCGGTATCGTCAATATCCAGTCCGGCATGCCCTTCACCGTTGCCATGAGCAGCAGCACGACCGCGGCCGGCGTCGATCAAGGCCTCCAGCGTCCATCCTGGGTGCATCCCGAAAGAGCCAACTGCAACCTGAAGAATGCCTATGCCGGCCTCAGCCATTCGACTTCATCATGCATTGATAAAACCGCCTACGAGCCTGCGGTCAACTACTCGACGGGGGCTGTCGGCTATGGCGATATCCATAGAAACAGCCTTTTTGGTCCCGGTTTGCAGTATGAGAACCTGGCTGTCTTCAAGGACTTTTCCATCTGGGAGCGGCTGAAGTTCCAGTTCCGCGCCGAGGCTTTCAACGTCTTCAATCACCCGAGTGGCATGAATCCCCAGTCCGGAGCGACTTCCTCCTCAAGCGGCCTGAACATCAGCACCACTGGAGCCTGTGCCTCCGTCTCATGCCTCGTCTATCCCAGCAATTTCGGCACGATCACGGGCGTCCAGCAAGTGCCGGGCACCTTCAGCGGAGCTCGCATTCTTGAGTTGGCCGGCAAGATAATCTTTTAACCGGGGCAGCGGCCGGAGGAGCTCTTCCGGCCGCTCCACGGATCCTGCTTTAGAACCTTCCGGTAATACCTTTCGAAAGAAACCATATTGCTCACCGTCTTCCTGCAGCGAAAAATTGTACAAACACTCCGATGAAGGTGCGGCTGATTTGGCCGGGTGTGCCGCGTGTGGGTGTAATCGATCAGAGTGGAGCGGTACGATATTGCCCATCAAACCAGACGCGGGTCGGTACAGCTTTCGGCCAGTGGTGCGCGAGGATCTTTCGCTGCTCGGGGTCTGGCTACGGACTCCCGAAGTTGTTCGGTGGTGGGGTAAACCGGAAGAGCAGGCAGCGTTGCTCGAGGAAGACCTGGATGAACCCGCAATGGTCATGCAGATCGTCTCTTTCGATGGAAAACCGTTTGCCTATGCGCAGCATTATGCCGTGCACACCTGGCCGCAGGCCCACTTTGCGGGCCTTCCTTTAGGTTCGCGGGCGATCGACGCCTTTATCGGGGATCCGGACATGCTTGGAGAGGGCCACGGATCGGCTTTCCTGCGGCTCCTCGCCATGCAGTTGAGGCATGCAGGCGCTCCGGTGGTAGCCATCGATCCCGACATCCAAAACCGGCGCGCCCGTCGTGCCTACGAAAAAGCCGGCTTCCACGGCGACAGAGAAGTCATGACCAGTAGCGGCCTGGCCATGTTGATGATTTTCGAGGATTGAGTCCTCGTCCAGGGAGCAAACCCCGGCGGTGAGGCCTAGCTTGAGTGTATTCGAAGCCTCTACTCTGTCCTCAGTGCATCCATAGGTTCGACTGTCGCGGCACGCCGGGAAGGAAGATAGCAGGCGAGATATGCGACCGCAACGACGCCGATGGTGATGGTGATGTAGGTGATCGGATCGACCGGGCTCACATTGAACAAGAGCGATGACATCAGGCGCATGGTAACAAAGGCGGTGACGAGACCGCAGGCCGCGCCAATGAGGGTGAGCCTCAATCCCTGGCGCACAAACATGGCAGTCAGCGTGTCTCGCTGCGCACCCAGTGCCATGCGAATGCCGATTTCCCGGGTACGCTGCGACACTGAATACGAGATGACTCCGTAGATCCCCACGATCCCGAGTAGCAGAGCCATGCTTCCGGCAACGCAGAGCATCACCAGGGTAAAGGAAGTTCGTGCCATGGATTTCGTATAGAGGGCGCCCAGGGTTGAAACCTCGGCTACCGGAACATCGGGATTAACGGACCACACCCGCTCCTGAACCTCGTTCATGAAGGTGCGCGAGCCGGCGCGCGGACTGCGTATGGTGAAGGCGAGATTACGCCGCAGTGTCTGTTTTTGGCCCTCGAAACGGTCCAGCATGACGGGCCAGTACACCGAGCTGGGTGCGGCTTTGTCGACTCCGTCGTCATGCACGTCCTGAACCACTCCGACGATCTCGCGCCAGTCATCCGTACTTGCGACCCGTATCCTTTTGCCCAGCGCTCCATTCGCGTCGTGCCAATACTGCCGCGCGAAATTCTCGGAGATGACGGCCACCGGCCGATTCTGGTAGGTATCGATCCAGGTGAGATCGCGCCCGGCAAGTATCTGCGTGCCCAGGGTCGCGAAAAAGCCCGGGGAGATGAATTTGAATCGGCGAATCGGCGGGAGTTCACCCTCGCCGTACACATGATCCTGTGCGAAGAGCACATCATTCGAATCTCGCCCATCCATCGGGACGTTGGTGGAGAAGCTGACCGAAGAAACTCCCGGAATCGCGGCGAGCTTATTTAAAATCTCTTCGTCCATCCGCACCACCCGCTCTGGTTGATCATCTGGTATCTGGGTTTCCGGGATGTAAAAGCGGAACGTTTGTACTTGATCGGGGGCGGCGAAACCGGGAGAGACATGCGTCAAGGCGCGGAATGTACGGATCATTAACCCCGAGCAGATAAGCAGGACCAGGGCGAGGGCAACCTGCACCACGACCAGCGCCTTGCGTGCGCGATGCCGTTCCCGGCTCTGACTAAGCGCGCGGCCACCCTCACGCAGACCACTTTGCGCGCCGGCACCCGCATACTTGAGCACGGGGATTAAACCGATGAGCAGGCTGGTAAAGAGGCTAAGGGCAACGGTGAACAACAGCACCGGAATATCAATGCCAATTTCGTGAATGCGGGGAAGGCCGGTGGGCGTCATTGCCACCAGCAGCCGCAATGCGCCGAAGGCCAAAGCCAGACCGATCAGGCTACCCGCAACGCCAAGGACCAAACTCTCGAAGAACAACTCCACCGCGATTCGCCCCCAGCCCGCGCCCAGAGCGGAGCGAATGGCCAGCTCCTGACGCCGCCCTTCCACACGAACCAGCAGTAGATTGGCGACATTGGCGCAAGCGACCATGAGAACCAGGACGATCGAGCCCATCAGAACCCACAACACATTGCCCACATCACCGATAACGTCTTGCTTCAAGGGGCGGAGGTCGGGCGAGATGCGCGCTTTCTCAAACAGACTGGCGCTAAATCCATCTGGCGCGGGAAAAGTTCGCAAGACCACGGGGAGGAGCCGCGCCATGTCTGCGCTGGCCTGCGCTAACGTGATCCCCGGTTTCAAGCGGGCAAGCCCGCGCTCGCTGAAATTGCCCAGCTTGGTCTTATTGCGATCCCATTGGAAATGGCAGGAAGAGCGCGGCATCCTGTTGATCGAGGAAGTGAAATCCCTTCGGCAGCACGCCGATGATTTCTCTTGGTTTTCCGTCCACGGTGATGGAGCGGCCAATCACCGAAGACGCGCCGCCAAATTTCCCTTGCCAATATCCATAGGAGAGAACTACGGTCTGCGGCGCGCCAGCCGAATCGTCGTTGCGGGTAAATAAACGTCCCAGCACCGGGGCCACTCCCAGGACGCTTAACGCGCCGTCGGTAACATCAAGCCCTTGCACGTGTTCCGGTTTGCCGGCGCCGGTCACATCTAATGAGTCGCCGGAGTAGGCGCCGATATCCTGGAGTGTCGTGTTTTGCTCACGATCGATAAAGTAGATGGACGGGGCCATGTTGAGTTCCTTGATGCCGATCCCTGGCGCCGTATGCCACACGCCGATCAACTGTTCGGCATGGGGGTAGGGGAGCGGTTTCAGAAGCACGCCCTCCACGACGCTAAAAATCACCGTGTTGGCGCCCACTCCGATGGCCAGCGTAATCAACGTGATCGCTGTAAACATCGGTGCCCGGCTGAGCCTGCGTAGAACCTGCTTCAATTGGTCATTGAACATTGCCATGCCTTAGCCTCCGAGCAAACGTATGCGGCCTGCACCGGGTTGGCAAATTTCCCCAGCGACATGTATTACGTTACCGGGCAGTGGATGGTTCCGTATTCTGTATAAAGAAACCGCAGATCTCTCCACTACGCTACGCTCCGGTCGAGATGACAAATTTGTTTTGGGTAAGTTGAGGTTTTCCCAGTCGATGGACGGCCTTACATAGGTAAACAAATTCGTCATCTCGACCGGAGCGTAGCGTAGTGGAGAGATCTGCGGTTTCTTTTTACTTCTCACGCACGGACCGAAGCCCGTGGCCTTCCACAGGGTGAGTTTTCCACGCACCCTGTGGAGTTGCTGAGGCGCGCTCTTTCCTTAAAGCGCCACTCTTTCCGCATCCGCCCTCGTCGTCGAGCGAACCCAATCCTCCGCACTTCTGTAGTCCTTCAACGAGATCGAATTCCCAATCTTCAAGGGAACCTCAATCATCATGTTTTTCCAGGGTGTATAGGGCAGAACACGCCACATCTGGTTACTCAGCCATAGTCTTAAGCGCGTCCGGGGCACGAACCAATCGGTGCCGCCGTCGGCGATCTCCTGGCACCGCTTCACAAAATCCCGCATTAGGCTCTCATAGCGTTCGAATGCGACTCCATAGTCGCCGTCAGCCTCCATCAACTCACCGGCGAGGACATAGGCCCCCACCACCGCCATCCCGGTTCCCATCCCCGAGAGCGGCGAAGCGCAATACGCTGCGTCTCCCAACAGAACGCTACGGCCCCGGGACCATCGGTCCATCTTGACCTGGCTGACGGAGTCGAAATAAAAATCCGGCGCCTGGTTCATCATCTCCATCAGCCGCGGCACTTCCCATCCTTCCTGGGCGAAATTTTCCCGCAGGACTCTCCTCTGCTTCTCGACATCGCCGCGGCCGTACTCCAGCGGCTCCGAAGCAAAAAAGAAAGACGCCTTCGCCTCCCCACCATCCCCTCCACTGAAGATCCCCACCTTCTTTCCCAGCGTCCCGTAATACAGGCCGCTTCGGTCGAGATTGAGGTAGTTGGGAATGGTGAAAATCGAAACGTAGTAGCCAAGATGGCGAACAAACGTTTGCCTCGTCGCCAAACGCCACCGACCGCACCTTCGAATGCAACCCGTCCGCGCCCACCACCAGGTCAAACCGGTGCCGCCCGCCACTAAGGAAGGTCACATCCACGCCCGTGTCGCTTTCCTCCAGGCTTGCGATGCTGTCGCCGAAGATGTACTCCGTCGTATCGCGCGTGGCCTCATGGAATACCCGTGCCAGGTCACCGCGCAGAATCTCCAACTCTCCGCTGGTAAACCCATCGGGCATGCTCGCTACCTTCCTGTTGTTCCTGTCGACGATCGTGATCGCGCCAATGCGGGTTTGCAGCCGCTGTACCTCCGCCAGCAGGCTCATACGCTCCAACACCCGCACTGAAGCTCCTCGAAAATCCACCGCGTAGCCGCCCGGCCGCAGGGCCGGGGCGCGCTCCACAATCGTGGTCCGAAAGCCGTAACGGCTCAGCCAAAATGCCAACGCGGGGCCGGCTACGCTCGCACCGGAAATCAGGACGTTTCGGTTTTTCATGCTGTATATCTCCGTTGTATTCAAATATAGGACAATCGTATCAGACAAACGTCTCACACGTTTGTGTGGAAAAAATTGTCTCGCGCCGTCCTAGACTGATTGCATGGGAAATCGTGAAGCTCTGTTACAGGCAGCCAAAAGCTGCCTGTTGGAAAAAGGCTACTTACGAACCACGGCACGCGACATCGCCTCGTCGGCCGGCGTCAGCCTCGCCGCCATCGGCTATCACTTCTCTTCGAAAGAAGCGCTGCTTACCGAAGCACTGCTGCTTGCTTTTGATGATTGGGACCAGGAGTTCCGCCAGGCACTACAAACCAACGTCTCTTCCAAAGCCACTCCAGCGGAACGCTTCGAATCCATTTGGGCGAAGCTGATTGAAACCTTTGAAACCCATCGATCGTTGTGGGTGGCCAACTTCGAGCTCTTTTCGCAGCTCGAGCACCGCCCCGAGATCGTCCGAATCCTGGCCAAGAATATTCATCTCGCCCGCACCGGCCTGGCAGCGCTCTTTCTCGGCGAGGATGAGTCCGCGATCAGCCGTCGCACAGCAGAAACCATCGGCACGTTTCATCACGTACTCCTCTCCGGCCTGATCGCACAATGGCTTATCGATCCCAAGAGCGCTCTTTCGGCCCGAGACCTCACGGAAGCCCTGCGCAGCACGGCAGCAGGACTGGAATCGCGCAAGAAAAGCTCCAAAGCCAGCCTCGTGCGCAAGCCCGCGGGGCCCCGGAAACGCTAAGTAGATAGCCGCTCTCGCGTCCTGAGTTGCATGCATCTTCCCAGCACTCGGCCGCGGTCTATTCTTGATCCGCGCGGCTTATCCGGCGTACTCTGTGGGCGCTGCTTGTGGATGGAGTTGCCGATGCATTCGAAACTTGTTCTGGCAGATATCTTCTGGTTGGTTTTCCTGATGTTTCTTGCCGCAGTTCCGGGCGGATTAGCTCAGAATACGAGCGGCATCTTTATTACTCCTGTCCCCGATGCGCCGTTCACCGGTGTCATCCAGGTGGAGCGTACCATAGTCCGGCCTGACGGCCAGGTTGAGAATCTCATGACTATCCGCGACGTCGCGCGAGATAGCCGGGGCAGAATCTACAATGTGTTCCGAGCGTTTGCGCCGGCCGACTTTCCCGGCACGCCGCCGACTGTGCGGGTTCACTTCTACGACCCTCAAACCAGAAGCTACACCTATCTCTATCCTCACCAGCACACTTACACGACGGGCACCGTGAATCACCCCCCGGCAGCTGAGCCGGCAGATCTGGTTGCGTCGCCGGCAGGCAATAGCACTCCCGTCAACCAGTTCACCAAAGAAGAGGATCTCGGTACCCGCCCTGTGGAGGGCGTGTCGGCACATGGCGTTCGCGAGACACAGACCATACCCGCGGCGAACAGTAGTACGGGAAAGGAAACCGTGCTTACGGACGAGTATTGGTATTCGGATGACCTTCACATGAACGTGATGGTCAAGCACAGTGACCCCCGCACGGGAAGTGTGACGATGACGCTTACAAAAGCGTCGCGTACGGATCCGGATCCCTCTCTTTTCCAAATTCCTGAGGGATACAAACCCATGAGCGGTGCTGTGGTGGGAACGCAGTAACCTGGGCCTCGAAGTCTTTAGCCAGGTTTAAGCTGAGGCTGGTCCGTCTCTGCGGAGTGCCAGCGCCTTCCCCAGGAACTGTTGCACCTGCTCTATGCGGTACAGGCGCGCTACCTGGTTCACCACAGCCACATGAAGAATAAGATGGGGAACTGTTTCGCGAGTCATTCTGAAGACCATCCAGCTGGGGCGTGTTTCTACCTGGTCCACTCTCGGTTTCTCGGGTACAGTTCAGTCCACCTCGCCACCAGCGTCTGAACCCGTTCGCTCGCCGGATCTTCGCCTAGAGATGACTCTGCGTCGCGAAAGAGTTCAACCCATCGTTTAGACAGTCCCTCATCCGCTGGTTTGTCGGCGGCGGCGAAGCGCGTAGAGGCCACCGCGTAATACTTGCGGCCAATCGCCTGTCCGATAAATTTAGCCACCTTTTCGACCCGCATCATCGACTCACTTCTGTCTCTACCAGGGTCGAGGCCGTAACGCGCGAAGAGCGCATCGTGCTCATCCACCGGCCAGTTTTGATGATCTTTCCAGGCTTTGATAGCGCCGGCCTTAATCTCGGAATCTCCTTCACTGGCGGCTTCCGCCAGCAGGACCCATCTTCGGGCAAGAAGTTGAGCTGCTTCACTCGCTGGATCCAGATCGAGCCCGGCCTCTACTTCCAGGAAAAGCTGTTTCCACTTCAGTCGATATTCTTCCAGTGTTTGGCTAGACATTTGTGTCTTAATCAGGGTTCGTTTTGCCCAGCCTTCGTCGGTGTAGTACTTCCTCATGAAATCGTCTTCTTGTGGCTGCATCCTGGTAGACTCCATAATTCTCTTTAGCTAGTCTAGCGTTTTGGAGGCTTTGCTTCGGCGACTCGCCGCTACGGCATCACTGGAGAGCTTGTTTGAAGCATCCTCGCCGTCCATTCTGCGCCCGGGAGTCCGCAGCAAGAAAGCGCCTTCAGTTCCTTCTCGATGCTGTACTCGACCCTCCGGATCGACGGGACACTTCCGTCGAGAAGCAAATAAGAGGCGCGGGGATCACCGTCATACGGCAGGCCGACGCTCCCGATGTTGATCAGGAGTTCAGGATGTCCGCTGAGGTTACGAATAGCGGGACGATGGGTGTGCCCATAGGCAACGATAGGCTGGCCGAGGGGGCCATAGATGGATTCCAATTCTGCATTCGTCGCTTCTGCTGCAGGCGCTCGCCAGCAACTCCCGGGTTCAGCATGGACGAGTGCGAAGCCCGGCAGGGTCATTACCTGAGGCAGTTTGCTCAGCCACGCCAGTCTCTGGTCCCCAAGATTGGTGCGGGTATTCGACGCTATGAGGCGAATCGTCGACCACAGAGTGGGGGGAGCCAGAGATTGGCTCGCGAAATCCTCCAGTGAGGTTGGCCGCACAAGCATTTCATCCGTGTTGCCCATAACACCTTGCCAGCCTAGATCGCGAATGCGATCAACGAGGTCGATAGGACTCGATCCGGGGTCGGCCAGGTCACCTCCGTGAAGCACTAAGTCCGGAGACATCCGTCGGATATCCGCCAGCACCGCCTCGAATGCGGTCAGGTTTCCATGAATGTCAGACACCACGGCGATCCGCATAGTGCGTTCTCCCTGGCCACCATATTGCCACATGGCTCGGCAACAACTATCGGAGGAAATAGCATGCGGAGTTGCCGGTCACGCAAAGAAGATAATTCAGTGACAACCCGGTGACATGATCGGACGACGTAACAGGTAATCTCAGGGCGTGACGGCCATTCATGACAACAAAACGATGGTGCCATTTCGTACCATCGGGATGAGAGAGGCCAATGGAACCACTTTCAATCCCACCGATCTGAGGGGAGAGATGGACACGCATGGCTACGCGTTGATCCGGGGTGTGCTTTCGCCGAAGGATCTGGATCCTCTCCTCAGAGACATCACCGAAGTTCTGTACCAGTCAGGGTGGCTGAACTCTGATCGCGATCCACTCGAGCGAATCGCAAATGCCGACGTTGCCTGTTTCGAGGATGACGCTGCCTTTAAAGCCGTTTACGATCAGGTCTTCTGTCTGCCGTCTTTTCATGCGTTGCCCCATCATCCTGCGTTGCAACGGGTGATGAAGCAGCTTGTCGGTCCGCATCTCCTCATTCATCCAAAATCTGTGGGCCGTCTGATCTTTCCAAATTTCGAGCGCGCCATCACCCATGCCCATCAGGACCACACCGCGGTTGCTGGGGACGAAGAGACCTTTACGGCTTGGCTGCCGCTTCATGATTGCCCTCTAGAGCAGGGTCCGCTCCGAATATTGGATGGTTCGCACCGGTTTGGTCTACAGCCCACTGCTGGACAGACTGGCTGCATAACTCCAGGTACTGAGCGCGGTGGTGAGTGGGTTGGGGGAGAAATGTGCGCCGGCGATTTGCTGCTGTTTAATAGTCTGACCGTGCATGAGGCCGCGCCAAACACATCGAACCAGATGCGGATCTCGTTAGACTGCCGATTTCAGAGCTACCAGCGCCCAATCCATCCAGGCGCACTTGTGTTTGCCGGGTCTGGCCGTCGTTCCTGGGAAAAAACCTATGCCAATTGGGCGTCAGACGAGTTGAAATATTATTGGAGACAACTCCCGCTGCAACTCAAGCCTTCGAAGGTCGAGTTGGCGGAACTTGCTCGAACCTCCGCCACGCCTGCTCTGCGTGCACGGTACGCCGGAATCCTGGAAGCCATTGAGTCTCGGACCTACAGCATGCACTCCAGGCCAATCGGTCAATCGTAAGCCTGCGACGACGCCGTATCTTTACAAATCAGACGCACTCGCGGGAACGCTGTCCGGGTCTGGCAAACGTTCTTTGCCCGGCGAGACATACCTGGAAAGTAACCAACTGTAGAACAGGGGACCGGCCGCTCCAATTGCCGCCCCCAACGCGGGCCATCCCGCCAATTCGCTCCAGGCGAACGGTACAAAATGAGTATGGGGCGATGTCCATCTTGGGATTGCAGTGGGTGCAAGCATGATCATGCCTCCGGCAACTGCTCCTGTAATACCGAGAATCAAGGAGGATCCCAGTGTGAGTGGACGTTGATAGTCGAGCGCAGCCATGGGAATACCCACAATGACCCAACCGACCGCAAAGAAGGGAATACTCCAGATCCAGAACGCCAGGAGGGCGTTGATATCCCGCAAGTAAATGCTGAACGCGATCCCAGATAGCAGCCAGGTGACACCAACCGCGATCAGCGAAAAACCAAGTCGAGTTCTCAGGGCAATACGTGCCACGAAACCTCCGAGAAAACTAACTCAGCGATTGTCCCACATAGATTGATTTATTGGGGTGGTCGGTGGATCGTTAGGTAGCAGTAGTTCGTAAACAAAAGGCAATCATCCTGCAACCCTCAGAGGGTTACTCCATACCAAAGGTAGTATGGCCGACTGCACTTGGGCATGGCATTCTCTTCCTACGATGCGAGTCAACATCAAAGCCCGTATCCCCATGCATCTGTACCAGGAGTTTCACACTCTGCCCCTTGTGCTGACGATTGAAACGGCACACGGACAGGCTGCTCGTTGTGAACATCGCACCACTGCCGCCCAACTGATGTGGACCCTGGACCAGAAGACCGATATCAATTCCGGGCTTCTGGACCGGTTCCGTCAAAAATTAAGGCTCATTGAAGAAGCCAATCTAACCGACGTTGAGGTCAGCGATGAAGTCCTCGATATGTTCGGCTTCTTTCTCTAGATCACGACTTCGCAGCATTCCCCAATTTCTCATTCAAGAGACGTGCCAGGCGTAAGCCGGCGAGGGCGAGTTGCTGGTCCACCACCGGCCGCTCGCGCAGATAGTACGCCTCGTCGATTTCCGTCCGCGGTTGCACCCATGCCTGTGTGGCTAGTTGCAGCGAGTCATTCGCCCATGCAACCGGGTCATCGGAACCCGCCTGCAGATGATCTTTGGCAATCATCTTGTCCAGCCCGCGCGCATAGCGATGTTCGCGCACGCCGCTATGCCGGATGAGTTCAGTATCCCAAACACTGTGCAAATTACAGGTATAGTCGCCGCACTGGGTTGAGCCGAAGACGGTGACCGGTATGTCATTGCCTCCTCGCGCGTCGGCCATGGCATGGAACGGCTGGCTGAGGTCGCCGACAAAGTGAACCAGGTACTTGAGCGCTTCGCTCCGAGCCGCAAAGGGCTGATCTGGGTCGCCCAAAATCCGGGCAAACTTATCGATCTGCGCCACCACACAGTTGTCGTTGGGGCAGTCTTTCGGCTGGTACCCGCCTGAGCCGGGAGGGATATCGACGTAATGCCAGGGGCCGGTCTCCGGGTGCTCTTTGCGGGTGTCGTCCGCCCAGGTCGAAATGGACGCTAAGTCGTTGTCGCCCAGGAATTCTCGCAGGTTCTTGCGCGTGGAACGGTCGAGGTGATCCCAGGCGATGTCAGCGATGATCCTGTGGCCTTCGCTTCCCCAGGCCCATGCCCGCGCGTGAGGCAGAAGGAGCAGGAAAGCCGTTATCGCAGCCAACCCAGGTCGAAGAACAGAGCGTAAACCCATCGATTTAAATCATAGCTTGGCGCTGTGGATTACTTCGCCTTTTGTTCGTCTGCGCTGGCTTCATTCCAGCATTTAGCCGGCCCGGCACTCATGGGTGCCGCGCCTACGGCGCTCCCAGGTCAAGGGGGGATTCGACCCAGCCCTTCCGGGCTGGGCTGACGTTTAGCGGGCGGCCCTCCCGGCCTTGAGAAGGCCCAGCGCCGATTTACAGAAACAACGGTGCCAGGACCAGCGTGACCGTGGCCAACAACTTGATCAAGACGTGCAGGGAAGGGCCAGCCGTGTCTTTGAAAGGGTCGCCGACGGTGTCGCCAACGACCGCCGCTTTGTGCGCGTCGGAGCGCTTGCCGCCGTGGGCGCCGGTCTCAATGTATTTCTTGGCGTTATCCCACGCGCCTCCACTATTGTTCATCAGCATGGCCATCAGAATACCGACGATGGTCCCTACCATGAGCAGGGCGGCGACCGCCTCTGCACCGGCAAGGTTGATGGAACGGCCGTTGAGGAGGGGTGTGTACTCTCCTGGAATGTGAATGTGAAAGCTCCCACTCAAATTTCTGAAGACCAGCCCTACCACCAATGGCGTGAGCACTGCGAGCGCACCGGGCAGCACCATCTGCTTGAGCGCGGCGCCGGTAACAATGCGCACGCAACGGCCATAATCCGGTTTTGAAGTTCCAGCCATGATGCCCGGGTTCTCGCGGAACTGCGCGCGCACGTCCTCAATGATGTATTGCGCCGTGCGGCCCACGGCTTTGATGGCGAAGGAAGAAAAAAGAAAAATCAACATCGCGCCTAACAGCGCCCCGACAAAAACCGGCAGGCTGGCGAGATTGATGTTGGTAAAGCTCCAACTGGAAGGCAGCATCTGCTGCGCATCGGCGAAGCGTTGCGCCACGATTCCATGGACCGTCTCCAGGTACGCGGAAAACAGCAGAAACGCAGCCAGGGCAGCGGAGCCAATGGCGTAGCCCTTGGTTAACGCCTTGGTGGTGTTGCCGGCCGCGTCCAGCTTGTCAGTTTTTTCGCGTACCGCGTCCGGCTGATTCGACATTTCGATGATTCCACCGGCATTGTCGGTAATGGGCCCAAAGGTATCCATCGCCAGGATGTAGGCTGCGGAGGACAGCATGCCCATGGTGGCTATCGCCGTGCCGTAGATTCCCTTGGCGTAGTCGGAGATGGTGGCATCGGCAAGTCCGCGCACACCGAAGTAGTAGCTGAGCAGCAGGGCGGCGCTGATTACGATCACCGGCATGGCCGGTGTCTCCATACCAACGGCGAGCCCGCTGATGATATTCGTAGCCGGGCCAGTCAACGAAGCATTGGCGATCGATTGCACCGGCCGGTAGCGGGTCTCGGTGTAGTACTCGGTGATGCGAACAAAAAGAAACGATGTCACCATGCCGACCACGCCGCAGCCCAGCAGCCACCAGCGGCCCTGCAGCATGTAGTACACCGCTGCGGCAAAGCCGGCCAGCGCCAGCAGAGTCGTGACGTAGTAGCCGCGGTTCAACGCGTCCATCGGATCCTGATCTTCGCGGCTGTGCACCACCAGGACGCCGATGAAGCTGGCTACCAGGTTGATCGCGTGAACAATTAGAGGGAACAGGATGCCCTTGATGCCGAAGACGGGGTAGAGGGCGGTGCCCAGGATCATGGCACCGACATTTTCCGCAGCCGTGGATTCAAAGATGTCCGCTCCGCGGCCGGCGCAGTCGCCCACGTTGTCGCCCACCAGATCGGCAATGACGGCGGGGTTGCGGGGATCATCTTCCGGAATGCCGGCTTCGACTTTGCCCACCAGGTCGGCGCCCACGTCAGCAGCCTTGGTATATATGCCTCCGCCCAACTGCGCGAAGAGCGCGACCAGCGAGGCGCCAAAACCAAAGCCCACCAGTTGGTATGGAACATGCTGCGGATCATGCAATCCGCCGAACAGGAAGAACAGTGCGCCAACGCCAAGCAGGGAGAGGCTAATCACCACCATGCCGGTGACGGCTCCCCCATGCAGGGCAATCTTCAATGCCTGGCCGAGGCTGGCACGAGCAGCGCTGGCCGCGCGGATGTTGGTGCGGATGGAGACGAACATGCCGGTGTAGCCGGCGAGACCGGAGCAGACGGCCCCGATCAGGAAGCTGATGACCACCTTGCCCGCCAGCGGTGCAGTGAAATCGGAAAACTTATAGCCCACAAAGAGGGCAATGGCGAGCACAACGGCCAAGGCAGCAATTGTCGTATATTGGCGCGACATGAACGCTTCCGCACCCTCGCGAATGGCATTCGAGATAAGCCGCATTTCCGGCGTACCGGTATCGTAAGCAAGCACCGATCGGGCGAGAAAAAGGGCAAAAACCAGGCCGAGCAGACCAGCAATTAGAGCGATCCACAGAAATGTGCTGCCACTGGTGTCGATGGCAACGGTCGAGCCCTGCCCTAAGACAGTGGCCGATAAAGAAGAGAAAACCATTCAAACGCCTCCAGGGAGTACTTGCTACTGGGGTGACCGAGGGACCGCCGCGGCTGCTCCGCCCGCCGCGAGCGCAAACTCCTGCAAACCGGCTGATTAGACCATGCTGGGAAAAAGATGGTCAACGCCGCAACCGTCATCATACTGGCAGGAAAGGTACCCACGACCACCATAGGATGCAAATGGTGGGTTCGATCCTCCTGTTTTGGGGGCGTCGCAGATCGCCAGCCGTGGACCATCCTTGAAGAAAACCGTATCGAGTTCGCTGACTCCCCTAAACCCTACAGGAAATCGGGGAAGGAAGGTTAACTGTTCCCAAGCAATCGTAGGAACAAACCATTACAATCTGGGGTTGGAGTTGACCAGAGGTGTGCATGGCGAAGACCGCCACTACGGAGCTGGGTACGGCTGAGTCCTACGCTGGTTTGGAGCCCGAGCAGCTCATCCGGATGTACCGGCTGATGTATCTGTCACGCCGCACCGACGATCGGGAAATCCTGCTCAAGCGGCA
Organism: uncultured Acidobacteriaceae bacterium; assembly: GCA_963838445.1. Classification (GTDB taxonomy): domain Bacteria; phylum Acidobacteriota; class Terriglobia; order Terriglobales; family Acidobacteriaceae; genus PALSA-350. The sequence goes on along the minus strand of CAWIRT010000048.1, from coordinate 271,861 downwards.
GCAGAAGATCTTCTTTCAGATATCCGGCGCCGGCCACGAAGCATTGCTGGTAGCCGCAGGCATGGCTCTGAAGCCCGGCTACGACTGGTTTTACCCCTATTATCGAGACCGCGCGCTGAGCCTGACGTTGGGCCACACCATAGAGGAGCAGCTGCTGCAGTCCGTAGGCGCGGCGGCAGACCCGTCCAGCGGCGGACGCCAGATGCCATCGCACTGGAGCAATCCGCGCCTGAATATCGTCAGCCAATCCTCTTCGGTGACCACACAGTGTTTGCAGGCGGTGGGTTGCGCCGAGGCGGGCAGGTATCTATCCAGCCATCCGGGTGCGGCTCAGCAGCGCCAGGGAGACTACAGCGAGTTCAAGGCAACCCAATTCCACGGAGACGAAGTAGTGTATGTTTCGCTGGGTGAAGGCGCCACCAGCGAAGGCGAATTTTGGGAGGCGATGAGTTCGGCTTCCGCACTGCGATTACCAGTCTTGTTCGTGGTTGAAGATAATGGCTACGCCATCTCGGTTCCCGTCGACGTGAACACGCCCGGAGGAAATATTTCGCGGCTGGTGGCCAATTTTCCTAACTTTTATTTTGCCGAGGTGGACGGAACGGATCTGGTGGCCAGCTATGCCGCGTTCACCCAGGCAGTGAAGCACTGCCGCTCCGGCAAAGGGCCGGCCTTTGTTCATGGGCACGTGATCCGGCTGTATTCTCATTCCTTTTCCGACGACGAAGGTCTTTACCGTTCAGAGGCAGAACGGACGCGGCAAGCGGCTCTCGACCCTCTGCCCAAGCTGCAGATGCGTCTGTTGCGCGACGGCATTCTCGATCCTGCGGCCATCAATCGCCTGGAACAGGAGGCGGATGAGGAAGTGCGCGCCGCTGCCGACAGGGTCCTGCGCGCGCCGCTGCCTGAGATCAGTTCGATCAAACGGCATATCTATTCTGAAGATCTGGATCCCACAAGCAAGAACATAGCTTGCCCAGCCGTGCAGACTCCGGATGCGCAGGAGCGCACCATGGCCGATCTGATCAACGCCTGCCTCAAAGACGAGATGCACCGTGATCCGCGTATGGTGATCTTCGGCCAGGACGTGGCCGATACCAGCCATGATCAGGAGCTGCGCGATGGCCTGGTAAAGGGCAAGGGCGGCGTCTTCAAGCTCACCGCAGGTTTGCAACGCGAATTTGGTCCCGACCGGGTGTACAACGCGCGGTTGGCCGAGGCCGATATTATCGGCCGCGCGATCGGCATGGCAACCCGCGGACTCAAGCCGGTGGTCGAGATACAGTTCTTCGATTACATCTGGCCTGCGATGCATCAGTTGCGCAACGAGCTCAGCCTCTTGCGCTGGCGCTCAAATGGCAGCTATTCGTCGCCGGCCGTGGTGCGCGTAGCCATTGGGGGATACCTGACCGGCGGGTCGGTCTACCATTCGCAATGCGGCGAAAGCATCTTTACCCATACACCTGGGATACGCGTGATCTTTCCCTCCAATGCGCTCGACGCGAACGGACTGTTGCGCACCGCGATCCGCTGCGACGATCCGGTTCTTTTCTTCGAGCACAAGCGTCTCTATCGCGAGACCTACGGCCGAGCCGCGTATCCCGGACCTGATTTTGCGATCCCTTTTGGCAAAGCCAAGCTGTTGCGTCCAGGCAAGGACATCACGCTCATCACCTACGGAGCCGTGGTGCCCCGTGCCCTGCGCGCCGCGCAACAGGCAAGCGCTGAATTGGGAGTGGAGGTCGAGCTGATCGATCTGCGCACGCTCAGTCCTTATGACTGGGAGGCGATCGCTACTTCGGTCGAGAAGACCGGCAGGGTGATCATCGCCCACGAAGATATGTTGAGCTGGGGCTATGGAGCGGAAATCGCGGCGCGGATCGCCGATGAGCTTTTCGAGTACCTGGACGCCCCCGTCAAGCGGGTGGCCGCCATGGATACCTTCGTCGCCTACCAGCCAATTCTGGAAGACGCCATTTTGCCGCAACCGGAAGACCTCTTCCGCGCCATCGCCGAGCTGGGCAAGTATTAGCTATTTCTCGTCCCAACTGAGACTGTTGAGGGCCAGGTCCCGAGCGGACAACAGAACATAGCTGGATCCGTGCCAGCCCCCGGACTTTCAGAGGCTGCGGAAAAAGAACGGTTTCTGCGGAAACGAGATAAAGAGCGTACCCCAGGGCCTAAAGGCCGGGTGATTTTGCTGCGTTTATGTACGGGCTGAAGCCCGTACCTACCGTCCCGTACCTTCAGCGGTGAGTTTTTCCGCAGCCCCGGGCTTTTCAGTCCAGGGTCAAACCCCCTGGAGTTCAGAGGCTGCGGAAAAAGCCGGATCAAGCAAGAAAGCATGCCCCAGGGGCTAAAGCCCACGATGATTACATTGCATTTGCACCGGGGATAAATCCCCGCGCCTACCCTAAAACCGAGTTTTTCCGCAGCCTCTTCAGTCCAGGGTCAGACCCGCGAGAACGCTTAATCTTCCAACTGCGGGGCTTTAGCCGTGGCTAAAAAGCTCCAAGCTCCCCAATCAACTCGTATTTTTTCAGCAAGGTACAGATAGACTGCAAATCCTTGTCTTTAACTTTATGTGACCCTCGAATCGGTCCTTTTTACTCATAAAAGCGCATCTTGCAGCACAACTTTCCTCTCCTGGCCGCGTTCGCATGGGTGTGCCCGCAAGCGCGGGGATTGGAGCAGCACATGGCGACACGTCGGGCATTCATGAAGGGTGGAGCGATGGCCTTGGTAGGCACCTCGGTGGTGCCGGCTTTTCTTAGGCAATCTGTTCTTGCTCAGACCACGAGTGCGCAGGCGCAGGGCAAGAAACTGGTGGTGATTTTCCAACGCGGGGCCGCCGACGGACTCAATATCGTGGTGCCGCACGCCGAAACTAACTACTATCAGCTGCGCCCGACCATCGCCATCCCGCAGAATCAGCTCATCGACCTGGATGGATTCTTCGGACTGCACCCGGCCATGCAATCTTTCAAACCACTGTTCGATCAGGGTCATCTCGCTATGGTTCAGGCCGCCGGCTCGCCCGATACGACCCGCTCCCATTTTGACGCCCAGGATTTCATGGAAAGCGGCACCCCGGGCGTGAAGGCCACGCCGGATGGCTGGTTGAATCGCGCCTTGCAGGCGGAGGATCTTCGGCGTCCGGCAACCCACACCGCCTTTCGCGCGGTCAGCCTGGGATCCCAGGTGCCCCGCACCCTGGAGGGGAAAATTGCCACGGTGGCGGTCAACCGGGTGCAGGATTTCGCTGTGGCTGGGAAGAATCAAAATGCGGCTCCGATCAGCTCCGCCTTTGAAGCTATGTATGCCGATTCTGTCGACTCCGTACTCCACGGAACCGGCCAGGAAACCTTCGAGGCGGTTAGAATGTTGAAGGCGACCGACCCCGCACATTACAAGCCGGGGCCGGGCGCAAATTATCCCAGTGGCGCTTTCGGCGACAATATGAAGCAGATTGCCCAGTTGCTAAAGGCGAATCTGGGGGTAGAATCGGCATTCACCGACATCGGCGGCTGGGACACGCACCAGAATCAGGGCAGCGTGAACGGACAGCTGGCTAACTGCCTGCGCGACTTCAGCCAGGGCATTTCCGCCTTCTGGACCGACATGGGCAGCGATGCGGAGAATGTAGTGTTGGTGACGATGTCCGAGTTCGGGCGCACGGCGCAACAAAACGGTACTGGTGGCACCGATCACGGTCATGCCAACGTCATGTTTGTGTTGGGGGGAACCGTTAAAGGTGGCAAGGTATATGGCAAATGGCCAGGCATGGCAACAGAGCAGCTGTACCAGAATCGCGACCTGGCGATCACCACGGACTTTCGCCAGGTTTTAGGTGAAGCAGCTTATAAAACACTTGGAGCACGCAACCTGGAGCTGGTTTTCCCTGGGTCGGAACTGAAAACGACCCAGTTTCTTAATATGATATTGAGCTGACCGGGCCACAATCAAAGACAGATCCGCCAGATCCGGCACGTTCGCTGTGTCAGATGGGGAAGCCGCGATTCTCGGATTATTGAACCTTACAGGCCGAATCGGAGTCGGGGGGCTTGCGACGATGCCGAAGGTTTCTGGGAACGTGGAATCCCTTATCTGACACAGCGAAGGTGTCGAATAGGGCGTTCTCCTGGTTAGCGGCTTGCTACCCTTGCGCGCGCACCGCCGCCCCTTCCTACAAAATCATCCAGCCCTAACCAACCGCATCCGGTGAAGACCAGCATCACGGAGATGGAAAACAACGCCAACGGCAAAGCGAAATTGTTTGGTCCCATCAGGCCGCCGTGGAGGTGAACCTTGAGGATGGCCACCGCCATATCGATCGCCGTCATGAACGCCGCCACCCGGGTCAACAAGCCAACGATAATAAGCATGCCGCCGAAGAATTCCGTAAAGGCTGCCACGTAGCCAAGCCAGACCGGCAACTGCATGTGTACCACTGAGTGGCTAAAAGTGTAGAGCGAGCCTGAGGGAATGATCTTCGTGTATCCGTGACGGACCATGATGACGCCCAGAACCAGCCGCATGACCAGGGCGCCTAAGCCCTGAAAGCGATTCAGCCAGCTAAACAATAGGAAACTCCTGTTGGTGTCAGTGTCGTAGGCAAGCTTAGCAGGGAACCATTATCCGCCCGGTAGATATTTGCCCAGAAAACTTTGCAGGCTGGCCACGTAGTCCTGAACGTTGGAGAGGTTTGCTCTCTGCTTCGGGTCCGCTGCTATATCGTAATAGCGACCGGCCGCATCCCGCGCGGAGTAGACCAACAGCTTGGGGGTCCGCAACTGTGCCAGTATCTTTGTGGGATCGAAGCGATCATGGAAGAGCAAGCGGATGGGCAGCAGATGCATGCGCGGGTCGAACCGCAACGAATCGAGAGTGGGTGGCGCGGGATCTTCAAGGATCAGCGCTGGTGCCAGCGGATGGCGCCGGGCGGTCTCCGCGGCGATCGCCGCGCCCAATCCAACTCCGTCGAGGACGATGCTGGACGGCGATACGTGGCGCGTGTCTGTGAGATAACGCCAGGCCGCGTCCGCATCTTCGTAAGTACTTGCCTCCGACGGATGGATGGTTACGCTTTTTCCAAAGCCGCGATAATCGAAAACAAAAATGTTAATGCCCAGGCCGTGCAGGGCCAGCAATTGCGGCACTGTGCTTGAGAGCGAGCCGGACCCGTTGTGCATCAGGAGCAGGGTATCGGCCGCGTAGAGTGCGTTGCCTTGCGCGGGAATCGACCATCCGTTGAGCTGCAGAGTCCCGGTCTCGGTTGCGTCAAAACCAATCTCGTCATACTTCAGGCCGACGCTGGCCGGGGTCGCGGTGATGACGCGTGAAGGTTTGAACACCAGTTGCCACTGCCCCTGCCAGAAGAGCAGGCAAAAAGCGATATAGACGCAAACCAGCGCCAGGCCCAGGGTGGCCGCCAGGACGCCAAGGAGCCAGCGAGCGCTGGCCAATGGTTGTTGTGGAGCCAGTGGGCTTTTCCATCCGGGCGGAGGTGTGTGCTTGCGGAGCTTCGCCATGATCTAGCCGAAGGCGAGTTCGTCGGCGGATTCGAGTGGGGTTCCACAGATGCGGCAAAGGACTGCGGAGCAATCGCCGCAAACCAGCGGATCACGAACGGGCTTGGCGCAAGAAGGGCACCACAGATCTGTCGTTGAGGGAACTTCAGGTTGGGTCGGGGGTGGTTTGCTGGCCATTCCAATCCGAGGATAGCGTATGCTCGGCTGTATGAGCGACAAAACTCAGCAGAGTCCCACCGTTCCCGTCTACATCAAAGCCCTTCGCAAGTGGACGTTCTATATCTTTCCTGAAGGGGTGGAGCAGGAGGCGGGCGATTTTCCAGATGAAGAGGCTGCCCGGGTGGCTTCATGGAAGACCTATCGCACCTGGCAGGCCAACGGCTGCAAATATTAATACCCATGAGTGCATTGGTGAGAATTTGCGCTAAGGGCGAGCTGCCGCATCCCGGAGAGGCAAGGGAATACAGCGCCGGATCGAGAACACTGTGTATTGCCAATATCGACGGGGTAATTCGGGCGCTGGACAATGAATGTCCTCACCGTGGAGGCCCGCTCGCCGAGGGGATGATCGAAGGCGGCAAGTTGATTTGCCCCTGGCATGCCTGGTCGTTCGATCCCGCGACGGGGGCTACCGAAAACTCTCAGGAAAGAGTTGCAGTGTATCCCGTAACTGTTGCAGGGGAAGAAGTTTTCGTTAACATCTAGTCCATCGAATGACATGGCAAGATGCTAGCAGTTTGTTCTCGGCCCCAGGGGAAGACCGTGGCCGGTCCGACCGGTGTTGGCTTCTGTGGTTGGGAAGCTCCGAACGGCATAGGCAAGATAAGCATCCTCGGGGTCCTTCGACTCCGCGCTATTAAGTGCGTTGTCACGCAATAAATCTGTGAAGCGCTGCGCTCAGAGCATGTGACTTTTTTGATTTTTCGCAGCCCTTGGAAGCACCTAACCTTTTTGTTTTCAGCGTCGATTTTTTCGCAAAACTAATAAAGTCACAGACTCTCAGGATGACGATTTTGTGGGAGTTTTGAAGAAAACATTCCAAACAAGTTAGCCCTTGTGTGGGACGTAGTCCTGGGGTGGGATCCGAAACGTACCGGCTGAAGCCCGTACCCTTCAAAAGGGAGCTTCTCCGCAACCTCTAAAGTTCCGTCACATCCCTCGGCGACTTTTTTCGCAGACCCTTAACCAGCCGCTCCAGCTTTGACGATGGCAGTGAGTGAATGAGGATCGAGGCTGGCGCCTCCAACCAGCGCGCCATCAATCTCAGGCTGGTTGAGCAATGCTTCCGCATTTTCCGGCTTCACGCTGCCACCGTACAAAATGCGCAGCGCATCGGCCACCGGCCTACCCACCAGCCGGGCCACCTCGCTGCGGACCGTGAGATGGGCTTCTGCGGCAATCGCAGGTGTAGCCGTTTTTCCCGTCCCAATCGCCCAGATGGGCTCATAGGCGATTATCATCGGACCCAGCTGGCTCGCGTCGATCTGATGGATTGCGCGGCTGATCTGGCGGCAACATACCTCTTCCGTCTTGCCGCGCTCTCTTTCTTCCTCGTCTTCACCAATGCAAACAATCGGAATCAAGTGATGTTTGAGTGCAGCGATCAGCTTCTTGTTGACCGTCTCATCGGTTTCACAAAAATACTGACGGCGCTCGGAATGTCCCAGGATGACGTGGCTGACGCCCAGGGCAACCAGCATCGAAGCAGAGATCTCTCCGGTATAGGCGCCCTCCTCCGCGAAATGCATGGTCTGCGCGCCCACCCTTACCTCAGAGCCTTTCACCGAGTGGAGCGCGGTTGCCAGATCGACGGCGGGAGGGCAAATCACGATTTCGCTCCTGGTCGAGTCTTTGACCAGAGGCAAAAAGGTATGAAGGAAGCTCTGTGTCTCCGTGGGCGTCTTATACATCTTCCAGTTGGCGGCGATTAAGAGCTTACGCATGGTTGGGGGTTCTCAATGGTTGTCGCGCTTCTTGTGTTCCTTGACCAGATTGTAGAGCACAGCAAGAGTGTGTTTCCTATCCAGCTTGCCAGCCAGACGAACTACCGTCCAGCATCCGAGGAAGCCGAACACCATGTATCCGAGCCCGGCGAGGGTCAGCACGAAAGACATCGGCTCGCCCGCGAGCCAGTCGCCGAAAACGCTGAGCGCATTGAGCGTGGAAATAAAGCCCATCAAACCGCCCAGCGGGAAAGCGATCAGCCCCAGGCTGACGCGATATCGGTATCCGCGAAGAAACTGCGTGAAGGTTGCCAAAAGCCACGCGGCCAACGCCAATACCATTCCAGCAAGGAGGACCAGCAGCGGCAGTTCGAGACTAACGACAGCCATGTTTTATGAGCTGGGAGCTTCGGAGAGTGCTTCGACTCCAGGAAGTCGCTTACCTTCGAGAAACTCGAGCGATGCACCGCCACCGGTTGAAATATGCTTGATCTTGTCTGCCACCCCGGCTTGCTTGACGGCAGAGACGGAATCACCTCCGCCGACGATGGTGATGGCGCCCGCGTTCTCGGCTAGCGCCTCCGCGATGCCGGTGGTGCCCCGGGCAAAGACCGGCATTTCAAACACCCCCATGGGTCCGTTCCAGACGATGGTCCGGGCTTTGGCGATTTCTGTGGTAAATAACTCCACCGTGGCCGGCCCTATATCGAGCGCCATCCAGCCGGCAGGGAAGGGCCCGTCGCCCTCGAAGATTTGGGTATTGGCGTCGGCTGCGAATTTGTCGGCCAGCACGTGATCGATGGGCAAAAGAAAACGCACACCTTTCTTTTCGGCTTCCTTGAGCGCTTCACGAGCCACATCCAGCTTGTCGGCCTCCAGCAGCGATTTGCCCACGTCCTGACCCTTCGCTTTGAGAAAGGTGTAAGCCATGCCACCCCCGATGAGCAGTGCGTTCACCTTGCTCAACAGGTGGTGAATGACCTCGATCTTGTCCGACACCTTCGCCCCACCAAGGATCGCCACGAACGGCTTCTCCGGTGCCTCCAGCGCTTTCCCCAGGTAGTTCAGCTCCCTTTCCAGCAACAACCCGGCTGCGGACTGGGAGACGAAATGGGTGATGCCTTCGGTCGAAGCGTGCGCCCGGTGAGCGCTTCCAAAGGCGTCATTGACATAGACGTTGCAAAGGCTCGCGAGTTGACGTGCGAATTGCGGGTCGTTGGCTTCCTCGCCGGCATGGAAGCGCAGGTTCTCAAGCAGCAGCACCTGCCTCGATTCCAACTGGCGTGCCATCTCATTCGCCACGTCGCCCACGCAATCCGGAGAAAATGCGACATTGACCGACTCGCCCAGGGCGTGGTCCAGCAGGGTGCGCAGCCGGTCTACGACCGGCCGCAGGCTGTATTTGGGATTGGGCTTGCCCTTGGGACGTCCCAGGTGCGAAGCCACAATCACTTTGGCGTGATGGCGTAACGCATACTCGAGCGTGGGCAGGGTCTCCTTGATGCGGGTATCGTCGAGAATCTGCAGACCGCTGTCAGAGAGCGGTACGTTGAAATCAACCCGGACAAAAAGATATTTGTTATTCAGCTCCAGATTGCGGATGGATAGTTTTGCCATGGCAGTTCCTCAGCAAGTCGTCGAGACGTCCTTCAGCATTTTCACTTCTGATCTATAGAGCGCAACAGCCCCCGGCGCGGCTCTTCCCCAGGAATAGACGCACCTCGCTGAAACCGGCTACGCAGGGCAGAAGTGAAAATGCACTACAGCCCCGCTTTTTCGAGAAACAACACCAGGTCTCTCACCCGGTTGGAGTAGCCCCACTCATTGTCATACCAGCTGATGACCTTGGCCATGTTGCTGCCGACGGTCTTGGTGAGAGGACTGTCGACGATGGAAGAAAGCGGATTGCCCTTGAAATCGCTCGAGACCAGCTCGTTGGTTTCGTAGCCCAGGATCCCCTTCATCGGTCCTTCGGATGCGGCCTTCAGAGCCGCGTTGATCGATTCCTTGGTCACCGGCTTTTCCGAGGTGAAGGTCAGGTCGACCACGGAAACGTTCGGCGTCGGAACCCGGATGGCGAAGCCGTCAAGTTTGCCTTTGAGTTCGGGTACCACCAGGTGCAGAGCCTTGGCCGCGCCGGTCGAGGTCGGAATCATGGACAGCGCAGCCGCGCGTCCACGGCGCAAATCTTTATGCGGAAAGTCGAGGATCACCTGATCGTTGGTGTAGCTGTGAATGGTGGTCATGATGCCGGAGACAATTCCGAAGGTGTCGTTGATCACCTTGGCCAGGGGCGCCAGGCAATTGGTGGTGCAGGACGCATTTGAAATGACGTGGTGCGCTTTGGGGTCATACTTCTTTTCGTTCACGCCCAGCACGATGGTCAGATCTTCGTTGGTCGCGGGCGCCGAGATGATCACCTTCTTGACCGTGCCCTGCAGGTGCGCCTTGGCCTTGGCGGCATCCGTGAAATGTCCAGTGGATTCGATGACCACCTGGGCACCCACCGACGACCAGTCCAGCTTGGCGGGATCGCGCTCGGCGTAAACCTTGAGCTTCTTGCCATCTACGGAAATGAAATCATCGCCCGCGGTGATGGTGTGGTGCAGGTTACCGAGGATCGAGTCATACTTGAGCAGATGGGCCAGCGTTGCTGGACTGGTCAGGTCATTGACCGCGACAAATTCAATTTCAGGATTGCCGAGCGCGGCCCGGAACACGTTGCGGCCTATGCGGCCAAAGCCATTGATGCCAACCTTTACAGCCATAAACTTTGGGATCTCCTTGAAGGTGGGTAACGTTTTGCGTGCGTGGGTGTAGACAAAATTGGCGAGCCACTTTGGGCAGAGGGCGAAACTTGAGTGTACCAAAGACCGTTGCCTGGAAATGGGGCACGGCATTTGCTGCGGTGGCGGAAGTTGTGTTACATCCTCATCATGCGCTTATGGATGCGCGCCCGAATGAAACGACGTGGCAAGCGCGGAGTGAACGACTCGGAATCGACAGGCAAAATCGGACAGGAGATTCCAGCCAACCAGCCGACGCCTTTACAGCCCATGTACCCGGAAGACGAACGCAGAAAGGCGAACCAGGACGGAGCAGTGGAACTGGACAAGAAGCCCGCCCAGGCGCCCGAGCCTCCTGTGGTCAGCCCTCCGGACGTCAGCCCAGCTGCGATGAAAGAGGACGAAAGCGTCCCTTCCGGAGACACAACCGTTCCGGAAGTGGACACGACGAGTGCTGCCCCGGCGGCCGGAAAACTGGTGGTCGAGACCCAGCCCGAATCGCCGTCTGTGCCTCCTCCCGAGTTGCCCTCCGCCCAGAAGGATCTGAAAGGCTACGTGGTGTTGGCCATCGGCTTGCCGGGATCGGGTAAGACCACCTGGTTCAAGCGCCGCGGCGTGACCCCGCTTTCCAGCGATATGCTGCGCAGCATCCTGTTCGATGACATAACCGAGCAGCGCTACCAGGGACTCGTATTTTCCACCCTGCGCTCGCTACTCCGCGCGCGCCTGATCGCCAAAATGCCATGGAATTACGTGGACGCGACCAATCTCTCCGCCCACGAGCGCCGGCAGTGGATCAAGATGGCCAAGAGCTTCGGCTATGAGGCGCAGGCGGTCTTCTTCGATGTTCCGCTGGAAGTGTGCATGGAGCGGAACAGCCGCAGGGAGCGCACGGTGAGCGATGACATCATGCGCAAGATGGCAGAGCGCCTCCGTCCGCCCAGCTTCAAAGAGGGTTTCAGCAAGATCACCATGGTGCGCGTCAAGGGCGCGCCGCCGCTCAAAATGGACGGGGTTGTAGTGGAGCCGCCCCCCAGCTCTTGATGTCCGGAGGGTCGGATAATTCAGGGCCTAGCGAGGGTGTGGACCCCAATCTGCCCAAACTTACTGTCAGTCCCGCAGGGACGTCTGAATTTAGCCCAGTGCTTTGTTCCTTAGTTGAGAACTGTCTTGCTTTGCCAAACGACCCAAGCTCGTACATTGCATTCAATCATTTTCGATGGTCCCTGTTGGGGTTCCATCAACCATGTATTCGGCCCGGTAATGCTCCATGATTTCTTGTGCAAACTCTCCCCTCACGGGAAGAGGTGGGGCGCCCAATCAGGACGTCGGCCTAAGCCTCGGCCACTGGGCTAAACGGGCTGCCCCGCGTGCGAACCGCGCTCCATCACCTGCTTGTAGTTCTGCCCGGAGCGCAACATCCAATACAGTCGAACCGCTAGTTTATGGGCGATGGCCACCTTGGCGACGCCGTGATGCTTGTTCAGCGACAAACGAAGATATAGTCGGTGCCAGCTTGGATCGGACCGTTGTGCCCCCATAGCGGCTTGGACCAGCAGCCAACGCAGCAGCGTGTTGCCCTGCTTGCTGATGTGACCCAAACGGCGCTTGTCAGCGCTGGAGTCTTCGGCCGGAATCAGACCCAGATAACTGGCCAGTTCCCGGCTTCGCGCGAATCGCGTCCAATCCCCGATGGTCAACACGTAGACCAGCGAAACGATCGGACCCACTCCCGGGTGAGTCATCAGCAGGCATGCCTGCTGATGACTCTCCGCCGCTTCAACCACTGCCTTCTCCAGCGGCTCGATCCGCTTCTCCAACTCGTCCAGCAAATCCAACAAGTCGACTCGCCTTTGCATGTACCAGCCAGACAACGGCAACGCCTCGATGCGCCGCCGTCGCTCCGCCGACCAGCTCTTGGAACCCAACAGGCCCTCGTTCTTACCCATGGAGTCCAACTGGTTGGTGATCCGGGTGCGCAGGCGAACCAGGCGGCAACGATGCAACAACAACTGCCGCAGCTGCTCGTTCTCCACCGAAGGCTGCCAGACGGCCGGAAACCGGTCTTCTTGCAGCAAACGCAACATGTGCCTGGCATCCCGCTTGTCGGTCTTCTGCCGGCGGGCACTCGCAGCGCGAATCGCGCTCGGACGTGAGTCCTGGGTTGGATTCGACGCAGGTCGAAGTCCGTAAGGGACGGCTGAGAGTTGTCCTGGACTGAGTCGTTGGTTTTTCAGCCGTCCCTCCGGGACTGGATCATGTTTTAAATCCTCCCCCAGGGCTCACGTCCTGGGCTAAGTTCAGACGTCCCTGCGGGACTGAGTTCGGCTCTTTAGCCCTGAGGTACGTCTTCCTCATTGTTGACGCAGAATACGATGCACTCAAGGAGTGGCCGATTGACGGGAAGCGCCCACGAGTCGGCCATTGCCTTTGAGCAAGTCGCGCTGACCACGCCCGAAGGCCGCGTGATCCTCGACCATATCGACCTCCAGGTCGCCACCGGTTCCACGACCGCGCTGCTGGGCCGTAGCGGCTCGGGAAAGACCACTTTGCTGCGCATGGTGAATCGCCTGGTCGAACCAACTGCCGGGCGGGTGATGGTCGAATCCAGGCCCACCGCCGATTGGGACCCGATCGCCTTGCGGCGGTCGATCGGCTACGTTATCCAGGAGACAGGTCTCTTTCCCCACTTTGACGCTGAGCGCAACATCGGGGCGGTACTCGAAATCGAAGGCCGGCCCAGGCAGCAAATCGCTGAACGTGCGCGGCAATTGTTTACCCAGGTGGGTTTGGACCATGCGACCTTCGCGCGTCGCTTGCCCTATCAACTCTCCGGTGGACAGCGCCAGCGGGTCGGCCTTGCCCGGGCGCTCGCGGCCGAACCCAAACTGCTGTTGATGGATGAGCCCTTCGGCGCACTCGATCCGCTGACCCGCGCCGAAATGCAGGACATGTTGCGAGAGTTGCTCCGGCGCCTGAACAAGACGGTGCTGTTAGTCACCCACGACCTGGATGAAGCACTCTACCTGGCCTCGCATATAGTGTTGCTGGAAGGGGGCAAGGTCGTAGCCAATCTTCCGGCGGATGAATTTCTCGCCTCGCAAATTCCGGCAGTGCAGAGCTACGTACGCGCCGTGCACCGGGGCGCTCCCAAGGAAAACCAATGCCCGGCTTCCTAGCCCAACACGCGTCCGAGATCGCCGAACTGACTCTCGAACATCTGTGGCTGACCGGATCGGCCATGTTGCTGGCCGCGGCCATCGGCGTGCCAACAGGCATCTGGCTAACTCGGCATCCGCGCTGGGCTAAGCCGGTGCTGGGGGTGGTGAATATCATCCAGACCATTCCCAGCCTGGCGTTGTTCGGCTTCCTGTTGCCCTTGCCGTGGATTGGCGATCGCGCGGCGCGTATAGCTATTGCTGCGCTGACTGCGTATGCGCTGCTGCCGATCGTGCGCAATACTTACGCCGGCATCGAAGGGGTTGATCCCACCGTGCTGGAGGTTGCCAAAGCGCTGGGCATGACCAGTGGCCAGAGGTTGCGTAAGGTGGAGCTTCCGCTGGCGGCGGGTTTTATTTTGGCCGGGCTGCGCACGGCCACGGTGCTGGCGGTAGGTATCGCCACCATAGCAGCGGCGGTAGGAGCCGGAGGTCTGGGCGAATTTATTTTCCGTGGCGTGGCCTCGGTCGATAATCGGCTGGTGCTCGCCGGAGCGATCCCCGCGGCCTTGCTGGCGATTGCCGCCGACACCGGGCTGGGATGGATCGAGAACCGGCTGAAGGTGCCGGCCCCGGGACGAGCGTGATCATCCGCATTTTCGCCAGTATTCTGCTCTTGGCGATTGCTGCCTGCGCTCCGCCCCGTCCCGATTATCCGGTGATCGGCGCCAAGAATTTTACCGAGCAAGTGGTGTTGGGCGAATTGCTCGCCCAGCATATCGAGGCTGTCACCGGCATGAAGGTGGAACGCAGGTTCTATCTCGCCGGCAGCTACATCTGTAACCAGGCATTGATTGCGGGCCGTATCGATTCCTACGTCGAATACACCGGGACCGCGTTGACCGCGATATTAAAGCAGCCAGTGAATAAAGATCCGCAGCAGGTGCTGGATACCGTACGGCGCCTTTACCAACAGCGATACCAGGTGGCGGTCACCGAGCCGCTGGGATTCGAGAACACCTTTGCCATGGTGGTTCGCGGGCAGCAGGCCCAGGATCTGCATATCTCTACGCTGAGCCAGGCAGCGCGGTACACCCCGCAATGGAAACTGGGAGTGGGCTACGAATTTGAGCAGAGACCCGATGGTCTGCCGGGCCTGCAGCAAGCGTACGGCTTGAAGTTCAACGGTTCGCCAAGGCTTATGGATTTAGGACTACTCTACCGGGCACTGAACGGACAACAGGTAGACATGATCGCCGGCAACTCAACCGACGGTCCGATCAAAGCCTTTCACCTGACCGTGCTACAGGACGACAAACATTATTTTCCTCCGTACCAGGCGGTCCCCCTCGTACGGCAGGAAGCCCTCGATCGCTGGCCAAAGCTGCGCGCGGCCTTTGCCGGTCTGGCCGATAAGGTGACGGCAGAGGAAATGCAGACCATGAACGAGGCAGTCGACGGGCAGCATCGCGATCCGGCGCAAGTAGTAAGAGAATTCCGCCAGGCCCACGGTTTGTAGCGCGATCGGATGAGGCGTGATCAGAAACTGAAGGACGAGGTGTAGGACGGATTACGGTGTATGAGAACTCCCGTTTTGAAGGGTACGGGCTTCAGCCCGTACGTTAACTACCCAACTTAGGACGGGCTTTAGCCCCTGAGGGCAGCTCTTGTGTTCGCTTGAGCAGCCCTCAGCGGCTGAAGCCGATTCATCTTGACTGCTGACGTACGGCCTAAAGGCCGTACCCTTCAAAAAGTAGTTCTCACACGAACCTCGGGCATCCAGGATTCCTTGATCGGGACAGATCTAAATGACAGAACCATGGCTGCAAGGCACGTTGACCGATGTCCCGGTAGTGCAACGGGCGCTCCTTCATTCCCTCCAGATGGCGCAGGAGGACACAACCAAATGGTGCGGCGGTCTCAGTGACCTCGAACTGCACGCGCGGCCATTTGGATTGCCCTCAGTCGCATTTCAATTACGCCACATCGCCCGCAGCCTGGACCGCTTTTGTACCTATGCCGAGGGCACTCCGCTCAATCAAGACCAACTGGCAATCCTGGCAACTGAGATGGACAACAACGGAACGCGTGAGTTTATCTTCCATGAACTGGAACAGAGCCTGGAGAAGACACGCCGGCGTCTGGACGCGATCGTCCGCCAACCGCTTGACTCCCCGATAGCGATTGGGCGCAGGCGCTTGCCCACCACCCTTGCAGGGCTGCTGGTGCACGCCGCGGAACACACCCAGCGGCACGTAGGGCAGGCGATTACTACCGCCAAAGTGATTGTGGCGCAACGCGCCTAACCCAACTCCGGGAAGACGCGGTCGATAATGTGCCCCATCTTTTCCTGTTTCACCTGAACGTAGCGCTCGAAGCTTTCCAGCGGCTCGACCTCGGCGGAGATGCGTTCCACCACGTGAATACCAACGGATTCCAGCGCCTCGACCTTATCCGGGTTATTGGTGATGAGGCGGACGGAGTTCACGTGGAGCAGCTTCAAAATTTCCGCGGGCAATTCGAATTCGCGGCAATCCGGCTTGTAACCCAATCGGAGATTGGCTTCGACAGTATCCAGGCCCTGGTCTTGCAATTCGTAGGCACGCAACTTGGCCATCAGTCCTATGCCGCGGCCCTCCTGTTGTTCATAGAGCAAGATTCCGGTGCCGGCTTGCGCGATTGTCCGTAACGCCAGTTCTAATTGCAGACGGCAGTCGCAGCGCAGAGAACCGAAGACGTCTCCGGTAAGGCACTGCGAATGAATACGAACCACAGGCGGCCCGTTATGGATATCGCCCAGCACCAGCGCAATCGCGCCTTCGATTTTTGCGGGAATCGGAGTGGTTCCCGGCTCGCAGGGTTCCGGGTCAATCCGCGTACCTTCAAAGCCGAGAATGCGGAAATGACCCCAGCGGGTCGGAAAATCCGCATCCGCAACCTTCCTAACACCTTGCAATGGCATAGCTTAATTAGACCTCGCTACCAGCCTCATGTCCAGCCAGCGTAAAGTAAGAGTGTGAATGAGCCTAAGCTCGTCCTCATCTCACTGCTGATCAAGCTGGGTGTGGCTGCGGCGGTCTCGGCCATCACGGCCCGGGCGCTCACCTTCCAACGCCTGTTGTTCGCGGAGCGGCGCACCACCTCGCAGACCATAGGGTTGCTCGCTTTTCTCTGTATCCCGCTCACCCTCGGGGTCTGGATTCGCTTTATCGTGCCCAACTTTCTGGCCGCGGACATCAGTTTCGAGACCGTCATCATTCTTGGGGTTCTATTGGGCCCGCTCTCCGCACTCCTTGGCGGAGCGGTGCTTTCCCTGCCGGCCATGTTGCATCACGAGTATCTGACGCTGCCCTTCTTCCTGGCCGTCGCCGTCGTTTCCGGTCTGTACGGGCGGGCCGTGGAGCCGGAAGAGGTGTGGTCGTTTTCCCCGTTCGTGGACCTCAGCATTTATCGCTGGGTGCGGCGCAACCTACGCAAACCACGTTTCGACCGCCAGGTCCTTTTGCTGATGCTGATCGTGGGTATGCAAATGGTTCGCATGTGGCTGGCGCGGCTTTACCCGGGATGGCTGTTTAGCCTGGATTCCTCCAGCTTCGCGGTCAGGGTCTGCATCTGGGTATCCCCCGCCGTGGTGGTAGCCATCCCATTGAAAATCTGGAATTCAAGCCGCATTGAGATCAAGCTGAAGGAGCAGAAGCGGCTGGTGCTGGAGGCGCGTTTCGACGCACTGCAGCGGCAGATCAATCCCCACTTCCTGTTCAACACCCTTAACTCCATCGCTTCGCTGGTCCGCTTTCGGCCCGAGATGGCGCGGGAGATGATCGTGCAATTAGGCAACATCCTGCGCGCTCTGCTCAAGGATCACGATTCGTATGTGCCGTTCCGTGAAGAACTGACCTTTACCGACGACTACCTGGGCATCGAAGTGGTGCGGTTTGGGGCGGAGAAGCTGCGCGTGGTAAAGGAAATCGATGCCGCGACGCTGGAACTGCTGGTGCCTTGCATGCTGCTGCAGCCCCTGATCGAGAACAGCATCAAGCATGGTCTGGAGCCACGTCTGCAGGGGGAACCATCACCTTGCGCAGCCGTATTCAGGGCGCCAAGATGGTAGTCGAGGTGGAAGACGACGGCGTGGGCATGGCCGAGGGCCGGGCTAGGGAAGTCGGCTTTGTCAGCCGCGGAGCGGGCATCGGCATGCGGAATGTCCGCGAGCGTCTGGAAGTGCTCTACGGCAACAGTGCCCGCTTCGAAGTGTTCAGCCGCCCGGGACGGGGAACGCGCGTCACCCTGGAGATACCGATGGCGCCGAACGTCGTGGTGCTGGCGGATCAGACCTCGGCCCGCGCCAGCACTCTCTCGTAGTACTGCTCATAAACCGGGATGATGCGTGAGGCACAATAGCGATCCTGGGCCGCTCGTCTGGCGGCTTCCCCCATTGCGGTGAGTCGAGCGTCGTCGGTTAGCAATTCGATGGCTCCGGCAGCCATGGCGGCGACATCGCCGACGGCAAAAAGGCGGCCGGTTACGCCGTCGTCGATCAATTCCGACACGCCCCCGACGCGGGTGGCGATGGTGGGAACTTTGCAGGCCATGGCTTCGAGTGCAGCCAGGCCGAACGACTCCAGTTCGCTGGGCATGAGCATCAGGTCGGCGACCGGTAACAGTTCATGGACTCGCTCCTGTTTGCCCAGGAATTGGATCCGGCTTTGGATGCCTTTGCTGTTAGCGAGCCACTCCGCCGAGGAACGGTCCGGCCCATCGCCTACCATTAACAAACGTGCGGGCATCTCTTGCGCGATGCGGGAAAAAACCTCGACCACGTCGAGGATGCGTTTCACCGGCCGGAAATTCGAAAGATGAAGCAGGATTTTTTCTTCCGGGTCGGCATAGCGCGCGCGGGCGTCGGCGCGCCGCTCCCCCAGCGGTTTGTATTCGTCGCAGTTCACGAAGTTGGGAATGACTTCGATGGGGCGCAGAATGCCGAAGTCGTGCACTGTTTTCTCGCGCAGATAATTTGATATCGAGGTGACCCCGTCGCTCTCTTCAATGGCGAAGCGCGTAATGGGCAGGTAGGAGCGGTCAAGCCCCACCAGGGTGATGTCGGTACCGTGCAACGTGGTGACAAAGGGCAGTTGCCTGCGTTTGGCCAGCATCTGGCGGGCCAGCAATGCGCACACCGAGTGGGGTATGGCGTAGTGCACGTGAAGCAGATCGAGCTCATAGTATTCGGCCACCTCAGACATACGTGTGGCCAGCGCGAGATCATAGGGTGGGTACTCGAACAGGGGGTAATTGGAGACCGGCACCTCGTGATAGAAAATGCCTTCTTCCCGCCCGGTAAGCCGGAACGGTTGCGAATAAGTAATGAAGTGCACCTGGTGGCCGCGCGCCGCGAGCTCAATACCCAGTTCGGTCGCAACCACCCCGCTCCCGCCATAAGTCGGATAGCAGGTGATACCAATTTTCATGTTTGACGCCCCTTCATCCGACAGGTGGAACAGCAGGTCCCTCCGCTACGCAGGGACCTGCTGCTCATTTTAGGTTGCAACTAAAATTTTCTTAATCTTCCAGTTGGTGAAAGTCGATAAGCGCCAGGGCCGGGTCATTCTTCAGTGCTTCAGGAATAACCGCGAGCAGAGCACGGCGCTCTACCTCCCTTGACGCTCGCAATCGCGTTCGTGCCCGGTCCAGGGCGGAGTCGCCATACCCCGGGTGGCACACCAGCTCCCATGTTCCCTGGGGCATGGCCCGAAGCAGGGAATGCAATACCGAGTCGTCGAGGCTTCCTGTGGCCAACAGGCCGATGGAACCATCGGCCGTCATCATATCGTGCTCCACGGTTAACTTGGTGAACGCTCGTGCCTGGGTTCGCATGGCATGCACTTGCATGCGGCGGAACGTGCCGGCGGTCCGGGTGGCTTTGAGGCTCCACCACGGTTCGAATGGATTGCGGACGCAGGGCACCCCACAGTGCCGCGCTGCCCGAAGCAGCGGAGCCAGTACCCGGGGAAGAGCGTGAACGTGTTTGTGGGAATCGATGTGGCTCACGGTAAGACCGCTCGATTGAATCCGCCGTATCTGGGCGATGGCCTCGGCCTCAATCTCCTGTTCCCGGATGCGGCCCCGGAACAAATCGGCCAGGAAACTTCCTACGGTGGCCCGAAAAGCCATCGGTGACGCGGGATCGAGCAGCGTAGGCACTTCGCTCGTTCGCAGGCAGGGGGAGCCATCCACCAGTACCACGTGACAGCCCACTGCCAGACGGGGTTGGGCAAAGGCCAAAAAAACGGCCGGGGAAAAATAAGGCCCAGCCGCCATTAGCGTGGTGGAGCTGAGGGCGCCTGCCTGCTGCAGCTCAACGATTGCCTGGTTCACGCCTGGCGCGAGACCAAAGTCGTCCGCGTTGATGATCAGGCGCTTCACTGCCGCAAGTGTACCAAGACACCTTTTTTCTTTTCGCGCATCGAAACCGCAGCTGGCAAATTGTCTTGAAGGGTTGGAGCTGGATGCGAGCGAAGCCTGGCGGTCAACTATTCACACGGTCTGCTAAAGGACAGCGCTACAATAGGTTTTCTTTGCGCGTGGGAGGGTCCGCAACGATGTTTGGACGATGGCTGCAGCGCCCAGGGCCCCGGCAAGCCGCCTATGCGTTGCTGCTCCTGCTGACCTGCGCCGGATACGCGGCATGGGCCGCCCCAACCGATAACGTCGTCTACCAGACGCCGAGCACGTTCGATCCCCACTCCGGTCCGGCGCTGATGATCCATCATTTGTCGCTTTTTGTGATGCAAATAACGGCCGTGATCTTTGTCGTGGTCGCCTCGCTTTTGGCGTTTGTGGTGGTTCGATACCGGCAGCGTGATCCCAACGACGACAGCGAGCCTCCCCAAATCTACGGAAGTACCCAGATCGAGTTGGCCTGGACGGTTATCCCCATTCTGATTGTCCTGGTTCTCTTTCTCACCACCGCCCGCATCCTGTTTGCCATCCAGGATCAAAAAATGCCGGCCACCGCCATTGAAGCCGATGTGGTCGGCCATCAGTTCTGGTGGGAATTCCACTATCCCAAATACGGCTTCACCACCGCCGATGAGCTGCATGTGCCGGTCAGCACCGAGCAGGCTCCCATGACGACTTCGCTGAACCTGCTTTCCGCCGATGTAGACCACAGCTTCTGGGCGCCGGCGTTGTTCGGCAAGTTCGACTCCATTCCAAACCAGGTCAACCACATATGGATCACTCCGGATAAGGCCGGCATGTATGTGGGGCAATGTGCTCAGTTCTGCGGAGTGGAACATGCCAAAATGCTGCTGCGCGTCTACGTGCAGACCCCGGAAGATTTTGCCTCCTGGGTAAAGAATCAGCAGCAGCCGGGGGTTCAGGATCCGGCAGTCGCCGAAGGCAGGCAGATCTTCGAATCGCAGGCTTGCAGCAGTTGTCATGTGATTCGTGGTACCGCCGCCCGGGGGCAGTTTGGACCTGACCTTACGCACTTCATGAGCCGGGATACGCTGGCTTCGGGAGCGGCAGACAATACTCCTGCGAATCTCAAACTCTGGATTCAGGATCCCGACTATGTCAAGCCGGGAAGCCTGATGCCGGCGATGCAGCTAAGTGGCGATCAGATCGACAAGGTCGTCACTTACCTCACCACCTTGAAGTAGCTAACGGGCCACCGCACACAGGAGTTTTCGGTTATGGCTGATTCGACTCTACCCATCGGGAGCGCGATCGACCTCACCCCACCCGGTGAGGTCCACGGCACGTGGCTCGATCAGGTCCAGTCCTGGGTGGTGACGGTCGACCACAAAAAGATTGGCTTGATGTATATCGCCTACGCCGTGGTCTTTTTGCTGGTTGGGGGTTTCGAGGCGATGTTGCTGCGCATCCAGCTGGCGGTTCCCCACAATGACTTCCTCTCTCCCGAGGTGTTCAACCGCATCTTCACTATGCACGGGACCACCATGGTGTTTCTCATGGGGATGCCGTTGATCATTGGATTTGCCAATTACCTGGTTCCCCTGATGATTGGCGCCCGTGACATGGCCTTCCCCCGGATGAACGCCTTCAGCTTCTGGATGACCGCGCTGGGCGGCTTGATGCTGTACTACAGCTTCATCGGCGGCGTGGGCTTGCAGGGGGCGGGGAGCGCGCCCGATGTGACCTGGTGGGCTTATGCGCCGCTTACCGAACGCGCATTCTCTCGTGGGCACAGCACGGACTACTGGGCGTTGTCATTGATCGTCTCCGGATTCGGCACCATCGGTGCCGCCGTCAACATCATCGCCACCACCGTCTGCATGCGTTGCAAAGGCATGACCCTGCTTCGCATGCCGCTGCTGCCATGGCTCTACCTGGTGGTCTCGGGAATGATCCTGGTGACCATCAGCCCCTTGACCGCGGCGCAGATCATGCTCACCATCGACCGCTATCTGGGGGGGCACTTCTTCGACTCTCAGGCGGGCGGCGCACCGGTTGTCTGGGCGCACTTTTTCTGGGTCTTCGGCCACCCCGAAGTTTATGTGCTGGTGTTGCCGGCGTTCGCCATTGCCAACGAAGTTATTCCCGTCTTCTCCCGCAAGGCGATCTTTGGCTACCCGGCCATGGTGGCTGCTTCGGCCGGCATCGGTTTGATTAGCCTGAGCGTCTGGGCCCATCACATGTTCACCGTGGGCATGACCTCGGCGCAGAACGCATTCTTCGTGCTCTCTACCGGACTGGTCGGGGTGCCCACCGGGATCAAAATTTTTAACTGGATCGCCACCATGTGGGGAGGAAAGATACGCTTCGCCACGCCGATGCTTTTCTGCACCGCCTTCCTGGCTCAGTTCCTGTTCGCGGGCTTGACCGGAATCATGCTTTCCACCGCGCCCTGGAACTGGCAACTGCATAATTCCTATTTCGTGATTGCCCACTTCCACTATGTTCTGGTGGGAGCCATCGTCTTCTGCTTTTTCGGCGGGTTCTACTACTGGTTCCCGAAAATGACCGGCAAGATGCTCAACGAGCGGCTGGGCAAGTGGCATTTCTGGTTGTTCGTGCTCGGCTTCCACGTATGCTTCGACTTTATGCATATACCCGGTTTGCTGGGTATGCCGCGGAGTATCTACACCTATGAGCCCGGCCGCGGCTGGGACGGCTGGAACATGATCGTATCCATAGGCGGCGCGATTCAGGCCGTCGCGACCCTGATCTTTGCCTACAACATGGTCTATTCCTACTTCAAAGGCCCGGAGGCCGGGCCAGACCCCTGGGATGCCTGGACGCTGGAGTGGGCAACCACCTCGCCCCCGCCCGAGTACAACTTTGCCAGCGCGCCGGTGGTGGACAGCCGCCGGCCACTGTGGGACCTGAAGCACCCGGAAGACCCGGATTCACGCTACGAATAACCCTCATCTCGCGGAGAAGGCAGTTCGATGAAAACGACAGGCCACACACCATGAGCACCAGCACCATTCCCCTGGCTCACGGCCACGAAGATTGGGTGTTGCCCTATCACGGCACGGTCGCCATGCTGGCGCTGATCGTGGCCGAGATCGCGATCTTCGGTATCTTCGTGGTTGCCTATATCTATTACATCGGCAAGAGCCTCACTGGGCCCTATCCCCGCCAGGTGCTGGAGCTTCCCATCTTCAATACCGTTTGCCTGCTGTCCAGCAGTTTTACGATCTGGATAGCGGAACGTGCCCTGAAGCGGGACGCCAGGGGAGCGTTCAGTTTGTGGTGGGCGCTCACCGTGGCTTTGGGAGCGATTTTTCTTGTTGGTACCGGCCTCGAATGGAAGAAGTTGATTTATCAAGACGGCCTGACTATCAGCACCAATCTCTTCGGCACCACGTTCTATTCCCTCGTCGGCTTGCATGCAAGCCATGTCATCGTCGGCCTGACCATGCTTTCGATCGTCTTGATCTTTTCCCTCACCGGGAAGTTGAAACATGAGCACTCAAGACAGCTCGAAGTGCTCTCGCTCTATTGGCACTTTGTCGACGGCGTCTGGGTGGTGGTCTTTACCGTTGTCTACCTCATTGGCCGCTGACAGAAAGAGAACAGAAGCCATGGCAAATGCAATACCCAATCCTATGAATGACCCGCACAGCCAGGACATTTCCGACGAGGTCGTGCAATTACCCGCTCCGACCGCGTGGCCGCTGGTGTTAGCCGTGGGCCTGACGCTCGCCTTCGCAGGCCTGGTAACGAATGCGGGAATCAGCATCCTGGGCGGGGTGCTCATTGTTGCCGGCTGCGTGGGCTGGTTCCGTCAGGTATGGCCTCATGCGCTGCACGTTGCTGTGCCGGTCAAAGTCCAGAAGTTCAAGTACACAACGGTGAGGACCAAGGTCGCCCATATCACCATCGACGAAAGCCATCGCGCACGCCTCCCCGTACATACGCCGTCGGTGATGGCGGGCGTCAAGGGCGGCATCGCGGGCGGCGCCGCGATGATCTTTCCCGCGCTGCTCTACGGCTTAATCCGTTACCACAGCATCTGGTACGCGGTAAATCTTTTGGGCGGTGCTGGAGTCGCGGGCTGGACCAATCCCACCCTTGCCGACATCCTGCACTTCCGCCTGAGCGCACTGATCACGGCCACCATCATCCATGCCGCCGGCTCGGTGCTGATCGGGCTCCTGTACGGGGCGATGCTTCCCATGTTGCCGCGGCATCCCATTCTCCTGGGCGGCATCATTGCGCCGATTTTATGGACAGGCGTAATTCATTCAGCCCTCCCCCTGATCAACCCATTCCTCGCGGAGCGGATTGACTGGCTGTGGTTTGTCATCTCCCAGGTCACCTTTGGCTTGGTCGCGGGCTGGGTGGTGTCGCAACAGATCGACATCCGCACCGAGCAATTTCTACCCTTCGCGGCACGCATAGGTTGGAAACACCGGGAGTCATGGAAGAGCACGATCGGGAGGGCGGACCGCAGTGATGGCACGCCTCCTCATGACGCTGGTTTCCTGTATCGCAGTGCTCGGATGCGGACAGCTTCCCGGCCGTCCTAAGCCTGGACCAGAAGTGCCGCGCCCCGACTCGGTGGTGGACTTCGCGATCCTCTACCGGCAGAACTGCTCCGCCTGTCACGGCGCCGGCGGTGTGAACGGACCTTCTTATCCACTGGCTAATCCCATCTACCAGGCGCTGGTCGACGAGCAGGTGTTGCATCAGGCGGTGGCCAATGGACTGCCCGGAACGCTGATGCCCGCCTTTGCCATCAGTGCAGGGGGCAGCCTGACCGATCAGCAAGTCGACGCGCTGGTCCACGGGATGCGCGCCGCCTGGTACAAGCCAGGGACGCTCGAGGGCGCGACACTTCCGGCCTACAAAGCCTCCGCGACGGTCAATTCCGGTCACGGCCAGCAGGTCTACGCGAGCCATTGTGCCTCGTGCCACGGAGAGGGAACGGGAGCGCCAAACACCGGGATCGAGAGCAAGGCCGGATCGATTCTCGACCCTGCGTTTCTTTCCCTGGTAAGCGACCAGACGCTGCGCACGGTCGTCATTGCGGGACGCCCTGATATTGGCCAACCGGATTGGCGCAGTGTTCAGCCCGGGCACCCGATGAGTGATCAGGACGTGACCGACGTCGTGGGTTGGATCTCCAGCCAAAGGCCGTCGACACAGCAAGGAAAGGCTGCAGGAGGTGCGCAATGAGCGACGAGAAGGCAGTAAGCAGACGATGGGTTTTGGTTTCGATCGGCGCTGTGCTCAATGGCGCGGTCGCCCTGTTGATCGCCACCCCGGTCATTGGCTACCTGTTGGGGCCGATTCGCAAGAACGGCGGTTACGATTCCTGGATCGACCTGGGGGACATTTCCGAATTTCCCCTGGGCGAGACGCGGCTGGCCAGCTTCGTCACCCCGCAGAGCATGCCCTGGGACGGCGCGACCAGCAAGGCAGCTTGCTGGGTCCGCCGCACACAGGACCAGAAGTTCCAGGTGTTTGCCATCAACTGTGCCCACCTTGGTTGCCCAGTGCGCTGGTTTCCGCAGTCGGAACTGTTTATGTGTCCCTGCCATGGCGGGGTCTATTATGGCGATGGCTCGCGTGCCGCCGGCCCCCCGCCGCGAGGCCTTTTTGAGTATCCCTATAAAGTGCAAAACGGAAAATTGATGATCGATGGCGGCCAGATGCCCACGTTGGCAACCAGCGCGTCGGTGCGGAAAGAGAGTTCCCAATGCACCGGTTGAAGCAGATTTACGACTGGTTAGAATTCCGGTTGAAGTTGGAAGGGCCGATCAAGGACACGGTTCTCCACCCGGTGCCCGCCAACACCGCCAGCTGGTGGTATGTCTTCGGCAGCGCCAGTTTCGTTCTGTTACTGCTACAGATTGTCACCGGTATCCTTTTGGCCATCGTCTACGTTCCCTCCGCAGGCGAGGCATGGAACAGTCTGCAGGTGTTGAACCAGCAACTCCCGCTGGGGTGGTTTCTGCGCGCCATGCACGGTTGGGGTTCGAACTTCATGGTGGCCGTGGTGTTGATCCACATGGTGCAGGTCTTCCTGTTTGGCGCTTACAAGTTTCCTCGCGAGTTGACCTGGATCCTGGGTGTGTTTCTGCTGCTGATGACGCTGGGTATGGCATTCACGGGACAGGTGATGCGCTTCGACCAGGACGCCTACTGGGGGTTGGGCATTGGCGCTTCGATCGTTGCCCGCGTGCCTTTCATTGGCGGTCCACTGGTCAATCTGCTCTTAGGCGGCCCCATTATTGCGGGTCCCACCTTGACCCGCTTCTTCGCCTTGCATGTCTTTGTCATTCCCGGAATGATGCTGGCTTTTGCCGGATTGCATATCTGGATGGTAGTAGGGCTGGGTGTCAATGACTGGCCAATGCCGGGCCGGGTGGTCCGGCGCAGCACTTACATTCAGGAGTACCACGAGCTGACGCACAAGGACGGTATTCCTTTTGTGCCCGGCGCGGTGTGGAAAGACATGATCTTTTCCGCGGCGATCCTATTCGCGGTCGCGGTTTGCGCGCTGGTTTTGGGGCCCTTCGGGCCTACAGGCTTTCCCGATCCAACCATCATCCAGACCGTGCCCAAGCCGGACTTTTTCTTTCTGTGGATCTACACCATCCTCTCCTTTCTCCCCGAGAACCTGGAGACGCCGTTTATTTTGATAGCTCCGATTCTGGGCATTGCGTTCCTGCTGGCGTTGCCGTTCTTTGCCGGGGAAGGGGAGAAGAGTTGGCACCGGCGCCCGATTGCTGTGCTCTCGATCACCGTGCTTGCGGTAGGCTTCGCAGTGTGCCAACACCTGGGAACCTACACCCCCTGGAGTCCGGAGATGCAGGCATGGAGTGGCGACCCCGTTCCTGTCCGCTACGTGCACACCGCGACGCCCCTGGGCCGGCAGGGGCAGATAGTGTTTCAGGATAAGCAATGCCGCAACTGCCACATGCTGGGTGGCGTGGGCGGCCAGCGTGGGCCGGCGCTCGATGGTGTGGCCACGAGGCTCACCTATGATCAATTAGTGCGCCAGGTGCTGCAAGGCGGCGGAAACATGCCCGCTTATGGAAAGAATCTTTCCCCGGCCGAGGTGACAGCGTTGGTCAGCTTTCTCGAAACTCTACATCCCGAGGGCCAGCGGCCCGCGCAGGATGCATCGCGCCGCTACGTAAGCACCGGGGAACTCAATCCTCCGAAACCTGGTGGGCAATAGGCCTGAAAAGGTCCTGATGGCTCTCCATTCTCGCAAATGGGCTTTAGAGTCTGTGTGGAGAACCCAAATAAGCTCCTTGGCTACTCTCAGACATCCCTTCGGGACTCTACAGACCTTGACTGAGCCCCCTACGTTCAATGCCGCACACGCACTATAGTGAAAGTCATGTCAGACGGGGTATCACAGGCGGCATGGGGTTCCTGGGCCTTTCCGTTTTGGGCCACCTCAGGGCTGCTCGCGACCGCCTTACTCTATCTCCGGGGCTGGAGCAGAATCCGCCGTACCAGGCCGCAAATCTTTCCTCCCTGGCGCGCGTGGTGCTTTCTCGCCGGCCTCTTCACCCTGTGGATAGCGATCGCTTCTCCTCTGGACACCCTGGACGGCCTGTTATTGGTCGCCCATATGACACAGCACCTGATACTGATGTCGGTTGTGCCGCCGCTGCTGCTCCTGGGCGCGCCGATGGTCCCGCTGCTGCGCGGGCTGCCGCAATCTACCCTGCGCGACGGCTTGGGCCCGTTCTTCCGCACTCCCGTCCTGCATCGGCTGTTCCGCCTGCTCACTCACCCGGTATTCGCATTCCTGGCGATGAACCTCGCCTACCTCGCCTGGCATGTCCCGCCGGCCTATGAATTGGCGCTGCGCTCTCCCGGCTGGCATGAGGTGGAGCACGCCTCTTTTTTAATTACATCCTTGCTTTTCTGGTTTCCCGTGATCCAACCCTGGCCCAGCGTGACCCGCGGATCCCGCTGGACCATGTTGCCCTATCTGGTCGGCGCCGATCTGATAAACACCGCGCTGGCTGCCTTCCTGACCTTCGCCGGCAGGGTGATTTATCCCAGCTATGCCAACGTGCCGAGAATCTTCGGTCTATCCGCGCTGGGCGACCAGGTCGCGGCGGGCGCTCTGATGTGGGTGATCGGCTCCATCTTCTACTTTGTGCCTTTAGTGGGAATCGCGATCCATCTGCTCTCGCCGCAATCTCGCCGGGGTGTCCCGGTCTCGCCACGAAATATCGCAATCCCGCCAAAAAGGCGGTTTGACTTGCTGCGCGCACCCTTGATCGGCACGCTCCTGCGCGCGCGTTACGGACGGATGGCCTTGCAAAGCTTCGCCTTCGTCACCGCGGTCCTGGTAATCGCGGATGGCTTTCTGGGTCATCCCATGGGTGCGATGAACCTGGCCGGGGTCTTGCCCTGGACCTTCGTGCGTGCTTTTGGCGTAATCGCCTTGCTCGTCATGGGAAATATCTTCTGCCTGTCCTGCCCCTTCATGCTGCCGCGGGAGCTGGGGAATCGGCTGGGCCTGGCACGCTTCCGATGGCCGCGCCGGCTGCGCAGCAAATGGCTCGCGATTGCCTTGATGGTCCTCTTCTTCTGGTCCTACGAGGCCTTCGCCATCTGGGACCATCCCCAGCGCACCGCCTGGCTTCTCATCGCCTACTTCGCCGCGGCCTTCCTCGTCGACACCTTCTTTCGCGGGGCAAACTTTTGCAAATATGTTTGTCCGTTGGGGCAATTCAATTTCGCGGGCTCGCTGCTTTCGCCTTTCACCCTGGAGGCGCGCAGCCAGGCAACCTGTGCGGGTTGCACCACCCATGACTGCATTGCCGGCAATCTGCACCAGCGTGGCTGCGAACTGCAGCTCTACATGCCGCAAAAGGCCGGAAACATGGACTGCACGCTTTGCATGGACTGCGTCAAGGCTTGCCCCCACGACAACATCGGCCTCTTCGCCATTCCCCCGGTGCGCGACGTTCTGCGCGACCCGGTGCGCTCCTCGATTGGCAGGTTTTCATCCCGCATCGATATAGCGGTGCTCGCCCTGGTGGTGGTGATCGCGGCCTTCGTAAATGCATGGTGGATGGTGGCCCCGGGCATTCCAGGCAAATACCTGGCGCTCGCCGTCCTGGTGGCAGCCGTGGCCGCGGCCCTGCTGCTGGCCGTCGCCCGCAGCTCATGCAGGAAAGAACGATTCTGCCGCTTCTCCCAGGCGCTGCTGCCGTTGGGATTGGCCATGTGGGCTGCTCATCTGGTCTTTCATCTCTTCACCGGCTGGGGCACTCTGGGGCCTGCTCTCCATCAAGCCGCGGCGGACCTGGGCTGGCATTTTGTGGCCCCGCCTCATTGGGGGATGGAGCAGCCGCTGCTGTCTGCCAATTCCTTGCTCTCGATACAGTTACTGTTGCTGGATGCTGGTCTGCTTTGGACGCTGTACCTGGGTTGGAGATTGGCGCAGCAATGGGCCAGGCCCGCCGGCCGCGCTGTGCTGCTGTTGTTGCCCTGGGCCATGACGGTCTCCTTAGGCTATGCGGTGGGAGTGTGGATCCTGCTGCAGCCCATGCAAATGCGGGGCGTCATGACGATGCCATGAAGGCCTTATGTCCGCTGGCTGCAGTTTTGATACTGAGCGTGTGGGCGGCTACGGCACGTGCCGACGGCGGGGCCATGCTTCTGCATCAGGATGCCGGTGTCTTTACCATCACCCTGTTCGCTAGCGCCTCAGCCCTTGCGCACTGGAGCGGCGGACCTCAGCGTGATGGTGCAGGATCGAACCAGCGGGGAAGTACTGTTGGATCCCACGATTGATTTGACCATTGCGCCGGAAGCGGCCAGCACATCGCAACCATACCATTCGGCTGGCGAAAGGGCAAGCCAGTAATCGTCTTTTGCAGGCCGGTACGGTCCATTTCCCCAGCTCCGGCAGATGGCGTTTGACCCTGCTTGTCCGCCGTGGGAGCGACGTAGTTCAGTTGGGGACGGACTGCAGCGTCGAGCCCGATCACTCCCGCTCCACATTGATATGGTTCTATGTTCTATTGCCGGTGGGCATCATTCTGTTGTTCGCCACACATCAGGTTTTGAAGCTCCGTTCAAAGGGGAAGGCAACATGATCCATCCGCCAAATCCGCTCATCGCGATGGGAGTGGTCGCCTCCACCGCCGCCACAGATGCTGTCTACGTACTCTTCACCGCGGCGGTCGCCGCGCGCCGCAGGACCGTCGCCGCCAGCTGGAGTAGCGTGTGGTATCTGCTCTCCGCTTTTGCCGTGATCAGCTACACCGGTAACCCCATCTACGTGCTCTTTGCCGGGATCGGCTCCTGGCTGGGCGCCTTCGGCGCTGTCACCTGGCTGGGCACAGCGGACGTCAAGAGTGCTTCCGCAAAGCCTCACCCCTAGTCTGCGTTCGATCGCCGGCTGGTTTCGGGAGCTTTGCCGGCAAAGCAAGAAGGGAAGACTACGCGCCATTTGTGGTAAGTTTTCCAAAGCCTCGTGGAGAGGCATTTCTCAGGTGAAAACATGGCGGAAGCAAAGCACACCAAGTGGAACGACATCGAGGTAGAAAGTTTAAGCTCGACCATAGGCCGGCAATTAATTGTCGGGACCAACCTGATGGTGGCGCGCGTCCTGCTGAAGAAGGGCGCCAGGGTGCCGCTTCACAGTCACCATAATGAGCAGGTCACCTACATCCTCGAAGGTGCTTTGCACTTCTTTATCGACAACAAGGAATTGACCGTCTCTGCCGGGGAAGTGCTTTGCATACCACCCCACATGCCGCATGAGGCAATTGCGCTCGAAGACACGGTAGATCTGGACATCTTCACGCCGCCCCGCCAGGACTGGATCGATAAAGACGATGCCTACCTGCGCGAAGACCCCAAAAGTAGACGAAAGGAACAACCGTGGATCTTGGACTAAAGAACCGCAATGTCATTGTCGCTGCATCGAGCGATGGCATCGCGCGAGCGGCAGCAGAGAAGTTCGCCGCCGAGGGCGCAAACGTGGCCATGTGCTCACGTGACGCAAAAAAACTGAACGCGGCCGCCGCACAGATTCGCAAACAGTACGGCGCCCGGGTCATCGCTGAGCCGCTGGATGTAACTGATGAGGCTGCGGTAGAAAAGTTCGTGAATCAGGTGGCGCAGGAGTTCGGTGGGGTCGACGTGTGTGTAACCAACGCCGGTGGCCCACCGCCTAAGATGTTCTTCGCCACCACTACTGAGGAGTGGCATCGCTCGATCGAGTTGAACTTTATGAGCGTGATCTACTTTGCCCGCGCGGTCCTCCCCTGGATGCAGAAAAAGCAATGGGGCCGGCTGGTGACCATTACCTCCATCACGGTTCGCCAGCCGGTTTCTGACCTGATCTACTCGAATGCGGTACGGGCGGGCGTTCTTGGCCTGATCAAGAGCCTTTCCAACGAGTTTGGTAAAGACGGCATCACTGTAAATAATGTAGGTCCCGGCTTCACTGCTACCGAGCGGCTCAAGCAGCTCATCGCAAAACGCTCGAAAGAGATGGGCATGAGTCCGGCAGACTTTGAAGCAACTCTCGGAGTGGATGCACCCTTAAAGCGCGTAGGGCAGCCCGAAGAAGTTGCCGACGCCATCGTCTGGCTAGCCTCGGACCGCGCCTCGTTCATTACCGGCCAAACGCTGCTCGTCGACGGCGGCCTGTTCAAGGGCCTCTGACACTAAACATGGAGCCGCTTCCGATGACCGGCAGCGAATAGAGCTTCGGGTGCCCCACATCACGATTTCCTGCGAAGCTTGGTGGGTTCCGCGCAATTCACGCGCCTTTCCTTAAAGAAAGGCGCACACGCGGTCCTCTCCCATTGCAGCGTGCAGGAAATTCGGGGCATCTCGCTCGTTTTTTGCGAGATGTGGGATACCACGGCTCTCCAATTGTGCTTTCCCTAAACCAGTCTTTCCCAAGAGTTATCCCATGCCACCTTCGACTGCGGTTACCGTTCGCCCTGGCACTCACGATTGCGATGCTGTTCGCAACTCCCGCCGCGCTGTGGGCGCAAGCCAGCCCTAATATGGCGCCCGGCTATCAGCAGACCTACGACCGCATGCTGCAGCAGATCCGGCAAATCGCCATACTCGACGACCACGGCCATCCCGGTTTTGCAGACGACAGCGACGTGGATGCGATGGCCTCGTCTCCCTCGCACCCGCCGCTACGGCTGCAAAGCGACAACCCCGAACTCATCGACGCCTCGAAAGCTATCTTCGACTATCCCTACTCCGATAACACCCCGGAACATCTTAAGTGGCTCATCGCCAAGAAAGGCGGAGATGCGTCAAACCTACCCCGGCTATCAATACTTCGATCGCATTCTCGATAAGCTGAACGTGCAGACCATGATGGCCAACCGTGTCGCCATGCCTAACTACCTCGATCCCAGGCGCTTCCACTGGGTGTTCTTTGTCGACTCATTTCTCTTTCCCCTCGACAATAGTGATCTGACTGCGCGCAACATCGATGAAGGCGTCTACGTTCCTCTGCAGGAAAAGCTGCTGAAACGCGAGCTTGCGCAAGCTGGCCTGAGCGCATTGCCGAAAACCTTCCCCGGCTATCTTGCGTTTGTGAGCAAAATCCTGGAGCAAAACCGCGCCCACGGTGGAGTTTCCATCAAGTTTGAGATTGCCTATTTCCGTTCGCTGCATTTTGACGATCCACCCGAAGCTGCCGCCGCGAGCATTTACAACCAATTCAACGCAGGAGGTAAGCCGTCCGCGGCCGAGCACGCCGTATTCGAAGACTTCATGTTTCGCTACCTGCTGCGGGAAGCGGGGCGCTTACACCTCGCCGTGCAAATCCACACCGCCGTCGGTACCGGCGACTTTTTCAGCGTGACCGGCGGCAACGTTTTTAATCTCGAGAATGTGCTGCGGGATCCCCGGTACAGCAATGTGAACTTCGTTCTCTTGCACGGTGGCTATCCGTTCCAGGATCAGGCCATTTGGCTGAGCTGCGCGAGAGAATGTCTATCTCGACTCCTCGCTGATGGGCCTTTATCTCTATCCTGCCGATCTGGCCGAAGTGCTACGCCATTGGCTGCTGCTTTATCCTGATAAAGTCGTCTTCGGCTCGGATGCTTTCCCTTTTAGCGAAGCCATCGGGGCAGAGGAAAGCGATTGGCTGGCGATTGAGTCGGCGCGGAAGGCACTCGCAGCCGCGTTGTCACGGATGATCCTCGATGGCGAGGTGACCGAAGCGCGAGCCTTGCAATTTGCTCATGCGTACCTTCATGACAATGCAGCCCGTATTTATCCCGCGCCCTCGCAGTAGCTAATCGCCCGCCGCCTCCAGCGCGGGCACCTGCTCCGACACTTTCGCGCTGGTCACCAGAATCACCGAGAGGACCACGACCGCGCTCCCCGCAAGAATAAAGCCGCTCACCCGCTCATGCAGGACGAGCCATCCCAGGAACACGGCCACCACTGGATTCACGTAGGCATAGGTCGATACTTTCGACGTAGGCACATGCTCCAGCAGCCAGATGTAAGCCGTATACCCGATCCACGACCCGCATAC
Source organism: uncultured Acidobacteriaceae bacterium (assembly GCA_963838445.1). Lineage (GTDB taxonomy): Bacteria > Acidobacteriota > Terriglobia > Terriglobales > Acidobacteriaceae > PALSA-350. Next base: position 238,456 of record CAWIRT010000048.1, on the reverse strand, counting down.
GATCAGGTAAGCGACCGCCCCGATGCCGCGCCCGGTCCATACCACGCGGGAAAAATCTCCCGCCACGACCGCGAATAGGAAATTCGAAACTGCCGCCGCCGTGATCTGCCAACCAGTCGCGCTGAAGGGATCCATCCCCGATTGCCAGCGCTTCGATAGCACGGAACCAAGGGCCCAGCTAAACGATCCGCCCAGCAAACTAAGCGAAGCCCACAGTTCCTTGCGCCCCATGGCCGTGCTCGACGTGAGCTCAGGGTAGAACAGGACCAGCAGTCCCACCACGCCGAGGGCGAGACCCGCTTTGCCCCGACCCGAGATGCGATGATGACCAAGCAGCATCGAGTCGAGAACCAGAAACCACAGCGGCGTGATGGCAATAATGAGGGCCGCGAGGCCAGTGGAAACCGAAAGCTCCGCGTAGGAGAGAGTAAGATTGCCGCCCATCAGCAACAGAATGCCCACCACGCTGACCAGGGCAATCTGCCGCGGCGAATACCAGATTTTCCGTCCGGTCAATGCACAAACAGCCAGCATGATGACGCCGGCAATCGCAAACCGCACAGCGCACATGAGCGCCGGAGGAATCGACTGCACCGCGATGTCGATTCCCAGGTAGGTGGATCCCCAGAATATGTAGACCAGGCCAAACGCAAGAATAACCTTCCATCGCTTTGGCTGCTGGAGTTCGCGCATGATGTTAACGAACGAAGATCTGCTCGGGTGCCTTTAAAGCCTACCGCGGTAAAGCACGTAACGGCAATTCATACAGAATGTCCGTTCAAATCCCACCCGGGACTCACGTCCTGGTGACCGTCAGGTGGGTACCCGCAGCAAGATCCTGTCCGCAGGCTTCGGTGGTTGAAAAGCTCCGAACGGCATAGGCAAAATAAACATCCTCGGGGTCCTTCGACTCCGCGCCATCCAGCGCGGTGTCACGCGATAAATCTGCGAGGCGCTCCGCTCAGAGGCTGTGACTTTTTTGATTTTTCGCGCCCTTGGAAGCACCTAACCTTTTTGTTTTCAGCGTCGATTTTTTCGCAAAACTAATAAAGTCACAGACTCTCAGGATGACGATTTTGTTAAGTTTTGAAGAAAACTTTCCAAATTAGTTAGCGCTTAATGATTTTGCTGGTTTATGTACGCAAGACACGCAAGACCCGGATTCACTGTAGGTTTTCACGCAAACTATCCCAAAATCAATAACCTTCTATCTACGCAGTGCGTTGCAAGTCGAGCGCAACGTAAATTCCAATGACTCCCGTGGAATCTTCTCGATAAAGGGCTGAATGATCCAGTTAAGGCCACCAGGAACGGATCGCGAAAGCGATACCGATTCAATTTGCATGTAGAGACCGCCGTCGCGTTCCTCATAACTCCAATAAGTATTTTGCCGCCACAGAAACCCGTGTTCCTCGTCCGGGCTGAGCGCGCGCTCAGAAGCCGTACCGGGCGATCCAATTTCAGAGATCCTGACGCTGCGCGAGAGGCTGTAACCGTGCTGTTCATCGAGGCGTCCGAAGGTGATGTCGTAGGTCGTGTCCATCACTACCGTGATGACATGCCGTTGACGAACGCGCATAAGTGCCTGCAGATTATCCCCCTGTTGCTTGAGCAGTTTTGCCTGAAGCACCTCCGGAGAAAAGTGTTGTGGATAGGCGCTGATGTCCCTCATCAATCGCTCAAAATCCGCAACCTTCGCTCCAGCAACAAACGCAGTACCGCGCCAGTTGTGGAGCAATGCTCCGGGCAACGCAGTACCGGTGAGAGGCGTGAGTGGTTCAATGATCAGCTCTCCCTGTTGCAGGAGTTTTTCATTTTGCGGTGTCAACGGGGGCGCCAGAAAGTCATTTCGGGATTGGTGCTGCCGAGCTAGCCTCGACTCGACAGTCTTGACATAGGCGTTGAAAGCGGAAATGGCTTCCGCGGTGGGTTCTCCGGTCGCGCGGGCCGGAGCAGCAGCAAGGGTCAACAGTCCAATGAGAAACAAGAGAAATCGGAATTGTGGGATTTGCTGTATTTTCATCAGTCTTTAACTTTAGCTGCTTCTCCTCCGTCGACGTGAGCGGCATCCGTACAGTTCCGGTACACCGCGCGATTCGAAGTGACGAGCACTTTGCCGATTTAGGCTGATCGCTATTGCGAACAGTCAAGGAATTTCTGGCGTAGCCTTCGTTGTTGGCGTACTCTCCGAAGGTCCAGTTGCCTTGCTCTGGTCTTCCGGCTTCGTAAAAAGAGCCGTGCTATCTGGGAGTCGGCCAAAACTTGCGTTGACTTTCGACCCCAATTCTTACAGTCTAGAGCCCAGCGAAAGCACAACAGATGCAAGGGCCACCTTATCCGATTTGTCGAAAGGGGTTTGCCTATGAAACGCACCATGCTTGATACGAAGTACCGCAGGTCGGTGGAAGGCCCGGCCGTTGCAGAATCCCACAAGTTATTAATTCTCGTCGTTGTCTGTATTCTCGGGCTAACGATCCCTTCGGTGATGCTGGGCCAAGCCACCGGAAATTTCTCCGGAAATGTCACCGATAAATCAGGATCGAGCATTCCTGGAGCCACCGTTACCGCGACGGCTCAGGAAACCGGCCTGGCGCGCACGACGAACACCGATGGCGCCGGGCACTATCTGCTGCCCTTGATCCCCGTCGGCATTTATACGGTGCACGTCGACGCGACCGGTTTTCAAAGCGCTGAATCCAAAGATCTCAAGCTCCAGACTGATGAGGCGCGCGAACTCGACTTTTCGCTCGTGCCCGGGACCGTCGTCACCACCGTGGCAGTCACCGGCGAGGCGGTCGCCGTCGAGTCCGCCAATTCCTCTCTTGGCCAAGTCATCACCTCCCAGGAAGTCTCCCAGTTGCCCCTGAATGGCCGTGATTTCGTTCAGCTGGCCACGCTCACCTCCGGCGCCACCGCAGAGACCAATCCCAACAGCTTTTTCACCTCCGCCGCCAGCAGTGAGGTGGCCGCACGCGGTCCCTTCTCCCTATCTGTAGGTGGCTCCCGCCCCAACAGCACCGACTGGCTACTGGATGGCGTCGACAATAACGAATTGACTGCAGGCGGTTACGGCATCTTAACCTCGATCGATGACATTCACGAATTCAAGGTCCTGACCTACACCTATTCGGCCGAATACGGTACCCGGGCGGGCCCCACCGTGATCGTCACCTCAAAATCCGGGTCCAACGACTTTCACGGGACCCTCTACGAATTTCTGCGCAATACCGATCTCGATGCCAGGAGCTACTTCGCCACCGCTGCGCAAAAGTTCAACCTGAATGACTTTGGCGGCTCCGTTGGCGGTCCCATTCAAAAGAACAAGACCTTTTTCTTCATCGATGGTGAACAAAAATATCAGCTCCAGGATATTCCCTTTACCGGCCTGGTGCCTTCGCTAGCCATGCGCACAGGCGATTTCTCCCGCGACCCTTTTGGTAATCCCGTTTCCGGTCCCGTCATCGTGAACCCCAACATGGTTGGGGCTTCCAGCAACCCGAACGTGTATCCCAACGTGTATTTCCAGTGCGATGGCTCAGGGAATGCTCTCCCTGCCAACCCCGATGGAAGCCAGGCCCCGGGCACTGCCTGTAACAAGATTCCAGGCAACCTGATCAACCCTATTGGCCAAGCCATGATTAACCTGTACCCAAATCCCAACGCCAACAACGCCAGCGCGGGTATCAACTACACCAGTCAGCCCGTGCGCCAGCTGGACGATACCAGGTTCGATCTCCGTGCCGACCACACGTTTTCGGAAAGGGATAACACCTTTGGCCGTTTCAGCTACGAGCAGGCGTTCTCTTTTGTGCCCGGCGGCTCACCAGGATTTGCCGAAGCCAACGCCTTCGGCAGCAACCAGCGCATCAGAAACCACGCACGCAACCTCGCCCTGGGCGAGACCCATGTGTTCAACGCCAACATGGTCAACCAGGCCACCTTCGGTTATAACCGCATCTTCGACTACATCACTTCGCAAGGCACGGGGACCTGCATCTCCTCTACGATTGGGGGCGGCATTCCCAACGCCAACCTGGGATGTGCTGCCGGCAGCACTACCTGTACCAACTTTTACAGCTGCGGACTGGTTTCGACCGAGTTCCAGGGTGGCTATTGGTCCCTGGGCGATCGCGGCTACTCTCCGTTCCAGGGTGGAACCAACATCTTCTCTTTCCGTGACTCGCTGGATTACATCCACAATAAGCACGACTTCAGGTTCGGGATCGACTATCGCGCTAATCAAATGAACGTGGGCACTGAGGCTTTCCAGGATGGCTTCTGGATCGTCGGCGTCGCCGGTAACTTTACCGGCAACAGCACTCTCAATCTGGCGGGCAACTCAGAGGCCGATTTCTTGCAAGGGATCACGGGTCTGGCCATTCACGACCAGACGTATGATGGCGCGGTCGGCGGGCGCCGCTGGAAGGTCTATCGTCCTTACGCCGAAGACAATTGGAGGGTCACACCGACGATAACCCTCAATATCGGCTTGGCGTATGACATGACGACGCCCATCACAGAGGCACACGGACGCCAGGCGGACTACATTCCCACGACTGGGCAGCTTCTGATTTCCAACCAAAATGGTGTGAATGGGGCGGGGGGCATCAAGATGGATTGGACAGGCCTCGAACCGCGGGTCGGCGGCACCTGGAAGGTGTTGGGAAGCGATAAGACCGTGCTGCGCGCTGGTTATGCGATCTTTCACGACTCCGCATGGAGCCAGGGAGCCCAGGGTCTATGGCAGAACCCGCCCTTCCTGGGCGAGTACTCCGGCTTCGGTGCTGCGGGCTGCGCCTTTGCTACCTCCTACTGCGCTGTTACCCTCGCACAATCGCCCTCCGCTCTTAGTCTCTCCAACGGGTTTGTGCCCGTTCCCACGCCGCCCACCGCCGCGAGCTTTCAGGGAACTTTCGCCTACGAGCCGACGAATGCGAAGCATGGCATGGTGCAGCAATACAACGTGAACGTCGAGCGCCAGCTGCCCGGCAACATCGTACTGACCGCCGGCTATGCCGGTTCGCATGGCTCGCACATCCTGATCGTCGGCAATAGTCTCACTCCTTCCAGTCCGAATGCGTGCGGCACTGTACAAAACTACACCCTCGGTTGCAACTTCAATGGCTCGCCTTACACGTCCCCGTATATCGCGCCCAACTTCAACCAGATTCTTCTCTACGGGGATTTAGGAAGGACAGGCTATAACTCGCTGCAGATCAAAGCGGAGACCAAGACATCCAAGGGCCTCTACGCTCTGTTTGCTTATACCTATTCTCGTACCTATGACAACGGGTTAACCGACGGGTTGGGTTCCGAGGTCAGCGCCCCCTTTTTCCCGCTTCCCAACTGGGAGAACCTGGATTGGGGCTTGTCGCAGATCAACCTCGATAACAGCTTCACCGGCAGTGTGATTTACGATTTGCCCCTCGGTCGCGGAAAGCAGTTCGGGGGCAATTGGAATCCCCTGACCAACGCGATTCTGGGCAACTTCCAGGTGACTCTTATCCAAAGAATTTCTTCCGGATTCCCAGTGCCCTTGATCGACAGCATTAACGGCTCCGGCACCACGTTCTCGAGCGGAGGCAATGCCTACAATTGGAACCGGCCTAACCAGGTCGCCGGCTGCAACTCTCACAACGCGGCTCACGGCATGCTGCAGTGGATCAACTCATCCTGCTTTGTCGCACCCCCTGCCGGCGAATTGGGGAATGCCTCGCGCGTGCCGGCTACCGGACCTGATTTTGTGAATACGGACTTCTCGATCATCAAGCAGATCGGGCTGCCCAGAGAGATGGGTTTGAATTTCCGCGCCGAGTTCTTCAACCTGTTTAATCACCCACAGTTTGGTTCGCCCGTGGCCGATGTGAGCTCGCCTGGATTCGGCTTTGTCCAGTCCACCGTGAACAATGGTCGCCTGATACAACTGGCGCTCAAACTATCTTTCTGAGGCTAACGCGACGATTTCTAACCTGTTGTGGCCAGTCTTCACCTGTGCCGTAGAACACGGAGGCTGCTGAGGTCTTGCCAGTTGCGGAAGGGGACGGCCTTCAGGCCGTCCATAAGTGAGTGCAAATCTGTCCGGCTTTAGCCGCTGAGGGAGCGCTTTTGACTCCTCTTCCGCCCCTTAGTGCTCATGGACTTGCGGCCCAGCCAAGGTGATGAAAAACGCCCCTGTCTCCGGCAACCGCTCTCCATGGAAGCTTCGCCCTCCCCTTTGTCATCCCGACCGTAGCGGAGGGATCTGCAGTTCTGCGGACCTTTCCTGGAGATGTTTTTCGACCGAGCGGAGCGAACTGGAGGGACCTGTTTTTCTCCCGGCTCTTACTCCCTATGCCGACACCGCTTGAGAACAAGAAGATACCTCAGGCCATGAACGGCTGCCTGTTCACGGCCCTAATTCGCTTCCTGCCCCCAGACAATACTAGCCAGATCTGTTATCGCCGTTGATCCCCTCCGCTGGGACGCTGTGGACCTGCGGGCCGGGTCTGCGGGCGCGGGGCCGAAGCAGGCCGGTTCTGCTGTGGAGGCCTATTCTGCGGGGCAGGCCGGTTTTGCGGGCGCGGAGCCGAAGCAGGCCGGTTCTGCTGTGGGGGCCTATTTTGTGAGGGAGGCCTGACCTGCTGTCCGGGCCTGGGGGTAACAGTCGGCCTAGGCTGCGGCCGATTGATAGGCGTACCGGGCTTTACCGGCTGAATCGACGGTCGTCCACCATTCGGCGGCCGGTTATTGTTGGGCGGTCGATTATTGTTCGGTGGCCGATTATTTCCGGGCGGACGGTTCCCCGGCCCACTAATGGGATGGGTGAATCCGGGACGGGTTCCTGGGCGCCCTGGGCGATTGATGGGTCTTGGAGGCCGATAGTTCGGTGGCCGGTAGCCCCAGTTGCCGCCGTACCCCGGGCGATTAGGATAGACAACGGGTCGGGGTCGGTACCACGGGCGAGGTGGCCGATATCCGCCACCCCAACCCCCCCAGGGGCCACGATTGTAATAAATCCGCCGGCCTCCCCAATTCCATCCCCAACCGCCCCAGCCCCAGGGCTGGCTGACCAGCAGCGCGGTGATGCCAATGGCAATGCCAAAGGTGATCAATCCCGGGCCTGCGGAGCCGGCATACACCACCGTCGGATCATATTGTGGCAGGTACACCACCTGCGGATTGGCTGGTTGAATCACGTAGATCGGCTGGCCTCCGCCCTGCTGCACCTCCACCTGTTGTTGCGGCGTGGAGCGCAATGCGCCCGACGCGTACGCCTGCGCCCGCAAACGCTGGATCGATGCGGACACCTGTCCTTGATCGGCGGTGACCGCTGCTCCAATCGCCGCATAGTCGTCAATGTTCTCCGCCATCATCTCCACCACCTGGGGAAATGCAGCCAGCGCGAGAAACGCGGGATCGAACCCCTGCTGCTGGGCGGCGGCGGTCAACTGCGAGACGGAGAGATTCTGGTTCTGGCCCAGCCAGTTATCGAAGTCCAGAATCTCCTGCGGGTTCGTGGAGGCGGTCGTGATCTGTGCCAGCAAAGAGTCGGGATAAAGCGCAATCGGCGCCAGCAATTGGTCCAGTTGCTGCGGCGTGGGAGGCGGCGGACCCTGAGCCTGAAGGTCGGGAGCGAGGCCCTGGAACACCAGCAGGCCAACTAATACAAGAACGGCACACAGACTTGGTTTGCGCTGCATTCGTTTCTCCGAACTCTCTTTAAACCGTCCACCATATTACTGTAGGCAATGCGGTTGCTGAACAGCTGCTGCACTCTGGATGTGGGTGAAACGAAATACACCCGGAAACTTTAAGCCGAACCCCAGGCACCGGTCGAAACTAATGTGCGATAACCAGATAAGCGCAAGCTGGCCGGCCAACGGCAACCCCTGCCGCCAGGCCAGAAGGCCCAGGGCCAACGGTAGCACGTAACTATGGATGAGATTGTAAACAGCCGCCGAACTCTTGGTTGCAGAGCGCAGGTATCCCAACAGAGAGAGATCCGGCACCAGAAACAGCAGCGCAAACATCCCCCAGTGGCCCGAAAACCAATGTTGATAAGCGGCGCATTCGATCACCAGGGCAGCCAGTCCCTCGAGCCGGAGCAGAACATCCGGGCGGGTAGGGTGGAGAGACTCCTTTGAGCCAGTCATGACTTACACCCTAAGCCAAAAGGGAACTATTGCGCGAGTCAGTGCCGTAGTCTTGGCTGCCGGCGCATCTGCCCGCATGGGGCGGGCCAAGCAGCTACTTCCGCTGGGCGGGGACACGGTGTTGGCGCAGACGCTCAAAAACGTCCTCGCCGCTCAGGTGGATGAAATGGTTCTCGTACTCGGTGCCTCTGCGGCGGCCATCCGTCAACAGCTTCCGCAGTCTCAACTCGAGCGCTTCAAAGTGGTCGTTAACCACGACTACGAACAGGGAATGGCGACTTCACTCCGTGCGGGACTTTCTGCCTTGGATCCGCGCAGCGACGCCGCACTCATCGTGCTCGGAGACCAGCCATTCATTCGTCCCCAGACGCTTGATCAAATTGTTGAGGGATATGGTCGCTCCCGGGCGCCCATTGTCATTCCTTCCTACCAGGGCAATCGCGGCAATCCCGTCCTCCTTGACCGCTCGGTTTTTTCTGAAGTCATGGCGCTGGCGGGAGATATCGGTTGCCGGGCGATCTTTGGCAATCACTTGGAAGACATATTGAAAGTGGAAGTCGAAGATCCGGGAGTGCTGCTCGATATCGACGATCAGGGCGACTACGACCGGCTTAAGCAGCTACACGAGAAGTCTGGCCAGTGACTTTACCTTAAGGGACAACGTCCGCTTCGCACTGGCGAATCACCGTGTCGGTGACAAAATCGCGCTCACTCAAGCCGTCCTTAAGCGGAGAAGCCGGCAGAGCGCCGCGCCGCAACGCCACCATTTGGCTCATGACGCTCAAGGCAATCTCTTCCGGAGTGGACGCCCCGAGAAATATTCCGGCGGGCGCGTGCACGGTGGCGATCTTCTCTTCAGCCGTACCCCCAGCGCGCAGATAGTCCAGCACCAACCTTGCCCGATGGCGGCTGGCGATCAGGGCCACGTAGGCCGCATTGCCTTGCAATGCCTTTTCCAGCCAAAGATGATCTCGCTTGTGTTGGGTGGCGATGACCACGAAGCTCTTAGGCCCGATCGGGGTCTCCGTCAGGTCGAAATCCTCCGTGACCAGTCTCTCTGCCTGCGGAAACGCGCTCCGCTCGGCGGCTGGGTCATTCACCGTGATGGAGAAGCCCATCAGGTTGCCCAGTACAGCCAGGGTTTCGGCGATACGGCCATGGCCGACAATTAGAAGTTCAGGCCTGGGCAGAACCGGCTCGATAAAAATATCCATGGTCCCTCCGCAAGGCATGCCTACGCCCAGCACTTCATCGCTCATATCCACGGTTATCATCCGCGGTCTTTCCGTCTCGATGCAGGTCTGGGCTTCGCTGCGGACTGCGCTCTCCGCGCAGCCTCCGCCCACCCATCCCAGCAACAGTTTGCCCGATTGATCGATGATGGCCTTGGCGCCCCGCCGGGCCGAGGAAGAACCTTCAACCCGGACCACAGTAGCCATGGCGAAGGCTTGGCCCTGGGAGGCGAGTTCGGCCGCTTTGGTATACAGGTCTGAGAACATCCCTGAAGGGTTATCATATTCTTTCGTTGTTGACCGCTTCAAGCGTGGGGACCCCATGTACAGCGAGCAGGTGCGCGCCCATTACGCCAATCCGCGCAACGTGGGCAGCGTGACCGAGCCTTCGGGCAAGTCGATGGTGAAGAGCGCGCTGGATAGCGACACGGTATTGGTCACGCTGCGCATCGAAAACAACATCATCCAGGAAGTGAAATTCAAGTGCATGGGATGCGCCGTGGCCATCGCCTGTTCATCCATGGCCACCGAGATGGTCTTGGGCAAGCCTGTACAGGAGGCTTATGGGATCACGGAGCAGTCCGTGGCCGAGGCCTTGGGCGGTATTCCCGAATACAAGATGCGCTGCAGCAACCTGGCCCCCGCCGCCATCCGCAATGCCATCGACGACTGGAGAACCCGCGTCGCTATCGGGTAGGGACTTCTCCCCGCCAAGGACCTTGGGTGCCCCACATCTCGCTTGTTTTTCGCGAGATGTGGGATACCACGGCTCTAAACGGTTCGCATCCAGGGCAGGTCGCGACCTCAGAGGCTGCGGAAAAACTGTTGGTCTGAAGGGGACGGGCTTTAGCCCGTCCGTGATTACTTTGGAATGAATATGGCTTTAGCCGCTGAGGGGACTCTGTCCAAGCAGAGACTTTTCCGCAGCCTCTTAGAGTTGCAAGGGGTATCCCATATCTGGCGAAAGACGAGCGAGATTCCCGAATTTCCTGCACGCTGCACTGGAGAGGACCGCGCGTGCGCCTTTCTTTAAGGAAAGGCGCATGAAATGCGCGGAACCCACCAAGCTTCACAGGAAATCGGGGATATGGGCCACCCTTCGATCTCGGTCAAGGTCAGGGCCACCTATCTCCTCCTAATTCCTCTCCCGAGCGCCCTCTGTTTGCATCCAATCACCATACCTGCAAGGAGACACATCTTATGAATTCTGGCCGCTTTCGGTCGTTCGCCCCTCGGTCGCTGGTTTTGATCGCCGCAACTATCCTGGTCCTTCCCGTCGCATTCGCTCAGACTACCGACCAGGGGGCAAAACAAGACATGAAGGATGCCGGATCAGACACCAAGCATGCAGCGAAGAGTGTCGGCCACGGCGTCAGTCAGGGAACGAAGACGGCCGCCCACGACACGGCGTCTGGAACCGAAAAGGGCTATGACAAGACCAAGTCTGGGACCAAGACGGCCTACCACAAGACTGCGGCCGGCACGGAAAAGGGTTACGACAAGACAACGTCGGGCACCAAGACCGCCTATCACAAGACCGCGGCAGGAACCGAGAAGGGCTACGACAAAACCAAGTCTGGTACGGAGACGGGTTATCACAAAACAGTGCAGGGAACCAAGACCGGGGTCAACAAGACAACGGACGCAACCAAGACTGCGGCCGACAAGCTAACGAACAAGCACCAGCCGCCGGCGGACGGTCCCCAGCAGTAGCTGCCTTCACAGGCTGCGGAAAAACTCCTCGCCTGAAGGGTCCGTAATTACTTTGAAATGAATGTGGCTTTAGCCCATCGTTTTGTTTCCTGTATGTACGGGCTGAAGCCCGCACCGTTCAGGGAGGAAAGCCGTACCCCAGGGGCTAAAGCCCCATTCCTCTTTCCTTGCGTTACGGCCCGATTAAACAGGCTGCGGAAAAACTCGGTTTTTGGTAGGCCGGGGATTTATCCCCGGCGCGAACGCAATGAAATCATCGTGGGATTTAGCCCCTGAGGGGACGACTCTGTCCAGGCAGAGACTTTTCTCCGCACCCCTCTTCAGCCGCTCGGCTACGGTTGCCGGCTCCAGTCGCAGATAACCGTGCACCCGGAGTGGCTGCTCTCCAGGGCCATCTCCAGCACCCGCATCGTTCTCCACGCCTGCAGCGGCGTGACTTCCAGCGCCGCATTTCCATGGATCGCATCCCGAAGGTTGATGTAGTAACCCCGGTAGTCCCCGGCCTCGGTCGGGATGCGCGTGCTCACCGGCTCACCTCCCTCATCGACGGTAAGCGTGCCCCAGTGCTCCGGACCCTCCACTCCCCAGGGCTTGGAGGAGAACAGGTCGCCCGCAAGCAAATGGGCCTCCTGGCAATCGATGCCGAATTTGCGAAAGGTGCCCTGGGTGCCGTTGAGCGTAAAGCGAGGTCCCGGATCGCGCGCCAGGCAGGTGGCGCGTAGCCAAACCCCAAGACCTGATAGATGACCCGAAAGAAGACCCGATGGCACTGGCCCAGCGGCGGAAACGGATACCTGGGCGTGAGACGCGGGGTAGTGCAGATACAGGTCGAAGGCGTCGTCAATCCGGGCGCCCTCCCGCTCCACGCGGACACTTGCCCAGACCGATTCGGGAACACCAAAGAGCACCAGTGCCTGGTCGACAAGGTGCGCTCCCAGATCAAGGAGCACTCCTCCGCCCGGTCCCCCGTCCTCCCGCCATGCGTGCAGCCGGGGCAGCTGACGGAAGCGATCATAGTGAGACTCAAACAGGACCAGCCGTCCCAGCCGGTCGCTTTCCACCAGCTTGCGTACCGTCAGGAAATCGCCATCCCAGCGCCGGTTCTGGAACACGCTCAGCACTCTTCTCCGGGACCGGGCCAACTGGATCAACTCGGCAGCCTCGTCGGAGCTCAAGGCAAAAGGCTTATCGATCACCACATCCCGGTCGGCCAGCAGGCATTGCCGGGCGATCGGAAGATGGGTAGCGTTGGGCGTCGCCACTACCACCAGGCGGATGCTGGTGTCCTTAAGCAGATCCTCGACCGTGGGCAAAATCTTCGCATGGGGAAAGGCCATGGCGGCATCGGAGCCGCTTCTCTGTACGATGGCCGCCAGTTCCAGGCCCTCCACCGCCTGAATGGCGCTTGAATGAAAGATGCGTCCCGCGAATCCAAAACCAACCAGCCCAACCTGTATGCATTTCATGAGTCCCGCGGCTCTCCTTTGAATCTTTATACGTGAAGGTGAATTTTGGTTACTCTCGCGGGTCGTCCGAGCGGTGTCGCCAGCTTGACAAACCGGCACCAAGGCAAGAGTATTAAATTCTATGCAGACTCTGCATCATCCCGCTGGCTGTTGTTGCTGTGACAAGTGTTGTCCACTGTCATTGCGCATAAGCGGGTGTGAGTTTTCATAGCAGAGAGGTAGGAATTTCCTACCAGACTTTCGCATAACTCAGACGAGTCATCACAACCGCTGCCAGCCTCTGGCGAGCGGTTTTTTATTTGGACGAAAAACAGCTATGGAAGCCAAGCCACAAGGGACTGAAAAGGAGCCAGATTGCCAACCCTGGGTCTCGAAACAACACCGGTAGGCTCCGCGCCGAAGCTGAGCCATCTCCAGATGCTGGAGGCGGAGAGTATTCACATCTTCCGCGAGGTGGCAGCTGAGTTTGAAAAGCCGGTCATGCTCTACTCCATCGGCAAGGACTCTTCCGTCATGCTCCGGCTGGCGCAGAAGGCTTTTTATCCCGGGCCCATTCCGTTTCCTCTCTTGCATATCGATACCGGTTTCAAGTTCAGGGAGATGATCGCATTTCGCGATGAATATACCCGCCAGCTCGGGGTAGAGCTGCTGGTGTGGAGAAATGAAGCCGCAATTGCGGACGGAGCCAATCCGGTCGCGCTGGGAACCCGCCGTTGCTGTGGATTGCTCAAGACCACCGCTCTGCTCGATGGTCTGCGTGCCCATGGCTTTGACGCCGCCTTCGGAGGAGCTCGCCGGGACGAAGAAAAATCCCGTGCCAAGGAGCGCATTTTTTCCTTCCGCGATAGCGCCGGCCAGTGGGACCCGAAGAACCAGCGCCCGGAGTTGTGGAACCTCTATAACGCGCGCGTAAATCCAGGCGAGAGCATCCGCGTCTTTCCCCTGTCCAACTGGACCGAGTTAGACGTCTGGCATTACATCCACCTGGAAGATATCCCCGTGGTCCCGCTCTACTTCGCAAAAGAACGGCGAATGTTGGTGCGCAGCGACAGCCTGATTCCCATCGAACAATCATTTGTGCAGGGCCTGCCCGGAGAAGAGCAATGGGTCAAGTGCCGCCTGCGGTCGCTGGGGTGCAGCCCGTGCACCGGAGCCATCCGCTCCGACGCCGACACCATTCCCAAGATCATCGCTGAGCTGGTTGCGTTCCGTTCATCTGAGCGCGCCAACCGTGTGATCGATCACGATCAGGACGGATCGATGGAGCTGAAGAAGCGGGAGGGCTACTTCTAGATGCCACTCTCACTCATCCGATTTCACGGCGCCGTAGAAGACATGTTTTCCATGGAGGATTTTCTCGCCGCAGAGCAGGCGAAAGAGCTGGTGCGCTTCAGCACCGCAGGCAGCGTGGATGATGGCAAGTCGACGCTGATCGGGCGGCTGCTTTACGACTCGCAAAACGTCTACGAAGATCACGTGCGCGCCGTTACCAAAGCCGCGAGCGCGAATGTCGCGGCCGCGATCGATTTTGCCCAGCTTACCGATGGTCTGCGGGCCGAGCGAGAGCAGGGAATCACCATCGATGTCGCTTACCGCTACTTCTCCACCACCCATCGCAAGTTCATCATCGCCGACACCCCGGGCCACGAGCAGTACACCCGCAATATGGCCACCGGCGCATCCACGGCCGATGTGGCCATCATCCTGGTCGATGCTCGCAAAGGCATCCTGACGCAATCGCGCCGTCATGCCTACATCGCATCCTTGTTAGGCACGCGTCATGTGGTCGCAGCCGTCAACAAGATGGACCTGGTGGATTATTCGCACGAGGTCTTTTCCTCTCTGGAGCGCGATCTTCAGCAGCTTGCCGAGAAGCTCGATATTGCCGATCTGCATGTCATCCCCATCAGCGCGCTGCTGGGGGACAATGTGGTCGACCGCGGCTTGAGCATGCCGTGGTATGAAGGCCCCACGCTGCTCGAATATCTGGAGACCGTGCCGCTCGAACATGATGTCGCCGGCGCTCCCTTCCGCTTTCCTATCCAGCGCGTCATTCGGGTCGAAGGAAGCCCTGGAGCTAGTCGACTACCGCGGCTTTGCCGGACAGATCGCTTCCGGTTCGGTGTGGCCGGGTGATCGCGTCGTCGCTCTTCCTTCCGGACGAACCAGCCGGGTAAAAAGCATCACCACCTTTGACGGGGATCTGGCGCGAGCCGTGGCCCCCATGTCGATCGCGCTCACGCTTGAAGATGAGTTGGATATCAGCCGGGGAGAGATGCTCGCGGCCGCGCACCAGGCGCCGCTGGTCGCGGCGAATTTTTCCGCCGCCCTGGTTTGGATGGATGGCCAACCGCTCGATCCGGCCAAGAGCTATCTGTTGAAGCACACCTCGCAGACAGTCAAGGCTCGGGTCAAAGACAATCCAGCATCGGGTAAACATGCAGACCCTCGATCCCGAGCCGGCCGCCACGCTTGAGCTCAACAACATCGGCGTGGTGGAACTGGAGACCACGCGTCCGCTGTTCCTCGACCCGTACGACGCCCACCGTCTCACCGGAAGCTTTATCCTCATCGATCCCGTATCCCACGCCACCGTAGCCGCCGGCATGGTGCGGGAGATTTTGACCGCTGAGGAGGACTCGAGCAAGGTGGCGGCGATCGCTATCCGTGACCTTGAGCTGCTTCGCCGGGTGGAGACTGCACTGCGCAAGGCCGGCATGGAAGTCGTGCGCACTCGTACCAACGATCGCGGTTTACTCCAGAGACTGTTACATATAGGAGTCGTCGTCCTGATCGAATCGGAGGGCCTGGACGATTTTCCCGGTGAGGTCTCGATCGCTCGTGAATCAGCCGCTTTCGTTTTCGAGCCGTTAGCCGGACAGCCTACGGACACGGCCGGCCTTATTCTGCGCGCTCTTCGTGGGGAACCCCAATGAGCATGGAACAAAAAATCGACCAGGCGCGAAGCCTGGTGAACCAACAGATCGCCGCCGCCCACACGGAAGATGTTTGTGTCACCAGCAGCTTCCAGGCGGAAGACATGGTGGTGGTGCACCTGGTGCGCCAAGCGATCGGCGAGGTGCCCGTGATCTTTCTCGATACGGGCTACCACTTTCAAGAGACCTACGAGTATCGCGACCGCCTGGCGGCGGAATGGAAGCTGAACCTGGTCAACGTACTGCCTGAGCTCACCGTGGCGGAGCAGGAGTCGAAGTTCGGCATTCTGAACCAGACTGCGCCCGACCGCTGCTGCGGCATGCGCAAGGTAGGCCCGCTGTTCGCATCGCTGGAGCCATATCGTTTGTGGTTCACCGGCCTGCGGCGGGAGCAGGCAAAGACCCGTGCCAACCTGCAAGTGGTGGACGCCTTCACCCTGCCCACGGGCAAGCAGCTGCAGAAAATCAGCCCGTTAGCCGAGTGGTCTACCCGGGACGTATGGCAGTATGCCGAACACTTTGCCATTCCGCTGCTGCCGCTTTACGAAAAAGGCTACACCAGCATTGGCTGCGAGCCGTGCACCAGCCTGCCCTTCGATCCTGGGGACCCGCGCTCCGGCCGCTGGGGTGGCCGCAAGCAGGAATGTGGTATCCACGTGCAACCGCAGTAGAAGAGAGTCTTCATGTTGCAGCTGTTGATCGGGTTTTCGATAGCAGTAGTGATCGCGCTCACGGGCGTGGGTGCGGGTGTGGTTACGGCACCGTTATTGATACTCTTTCTGCATGTGCCGGTGGAGATCGCGGTCAGCACCGCCCTGGCGTACGCAGCCATCGTCAAGCTGATCGTGGTTCCGGTGCAGATACTGCGCAAGCAGGTCTCCTACCGGATCCTGCTGTGGATGGTGCTCGGTGGCATACCAGGAGTCGATCCTGGGTTCGCTCTTCTTCCGTCATGTCGCGCTCCACGGACCCAAGTCGCTGCTGTACGTTGTCCTCGGATCCATCATCATCTTTTCCTCCGCCTGGCAGCTGTTTCGCCATTTTCGCCCGGACGCCATCACCCGGCCTGTGACCGACCGTCCAAAGTGGATTGGCTTAATCACCTTTCCCATCGCTGCCGAGGTAGGTTTCTCTTCATCGGGAGCCGGCGCGCTGGGCACCGTGGCATTGCTGGGGCTGACCTCCCTGACCACGGCACAGGTAGTGGGCACCGATCTCACCTTTGGCCTCGTGCTTTCCGTGGTGGGCACGGGGGTGCACATGATCGGCGGTTCCTATGACGCGGCCCTGTTGTGGAAGCTCGGCATCGGCGGTGTCTTCGGAGCAATTGCCGGCAGCGGAATCGCCCCGCGCATACCCAACCGTCAACTGCGCTTCGCCCTGTCCCTGTGGCTGATGACCATCGGCTTCCAATTTGTCTATCAAGCCACCCACTTCGGAGCCCGCTAACCTTTCACTCAAGCTTTAATTCCCAAACAAATGCCGGAGGAAACAGGACGAAGTCTCAATCCCAAACAGCTGACGGGTGCCCCACATCTCGCTGGTTTTTCGCGAGATGTAGGATACCACAGCGCCGAACCTGCAGCATTTGTCTCGCTATCGGCACTCAAGGTTTAGATCTGTGGTATCCCACATCTCGCGAAAAACCAGCGAGATGGGGGGCCCGTCAGCTGTTTGGGAGGTTAGAGTTTCTAAAGATTTGCCCACGATTGCTTTTTCTTACATGGGGGCCCACCCGGCATCTGTTGCAGATAAAATGGGCGGCACCATGAAGATCCTCACCTCCGAACTTCATACCAGCCGCAAAGGACCCGAAGCCTATTTCACGGGAACGGTTTGGCTCAACGAAATCGTGGGCGCAACGCCGCCCTCGCACCTCAAAGCAATTCGGGTGTGGTTTGCTCCCAGTAGCCGCACCGCCTGGCACACTCATCCCCTGGGCCAAACGCTGCACGTCTTAGATGGCCTGGGCCTGGTGCAGTCCGCCGGCAAGGCGCCCCAAATCATTCGTCCTGGCGACACCGTAGCCATCGCGCCGAACGAGCGCCACTGGCACGGCGCTGCGCCGGGAAGAACCATGACTCACCTGGCCATGCAGGAAACCGACGAACATGGCAGCGATGTCGTGTGGCTGGAACACGTCACCGACGAGGAGTACGCTCACCCGCCTATTTGATCGCTCCATGCTGAGTAGGGATGTGGCGGGTTTCCTCGGCACTCTTGACCGGGTCGCGATCGGAATCCTTCTGGTACGGCGCGCGATCGTGTTGGCTGCGTTCCTTGGGCTGCGCCTCGGCAGCCACTTTCCTGGTAGCACGCTTGCTTGATTTGGGCATAGAACCCCTCAAGTTCAAGATGCCGGCCAGTCAGGAGAGTTGCCCGGCCTAGGCGTCCAGCCGGAATTTGCTTTCCGCCAGCCGAAACATGGGCCGCCACACCAGCCGGTTCACCGTGACCACCATGAGCGACATAATGATGGTGGCCAATAGCAAAATCGCAAACTGACCGTGATCGCTGGCCGCGCTGATCTGTGCCCCCAGCCCGAGCGTCTCCAGGGTACGATCCTTCAGGTGGAAGTACTCCGCAACGATGCTGGCGTTCCAGGCGCCCCCGGAGGCAGTCACCAGCCCAGTCACCAGGTAGGGAAAGATCCCCGGCAGAATGACAATCTTCCACCGCTGCCAGCGAGAGAAGCGGTAGAGCTGCGCCACCTCTTTCAGGTTGGAGGGAATGGCCGAGGCGCCCGCGATCACATTGAAGAGGATGTACCACTGCGTTCCCAGCAACATGAGCGCGATTGACCCGATGCCCAACCCACCGCCCCAGCGGACCAGGGCGAGCAGCAGGATGGGAAAAATCGCCGTTGCCGGATAGGAAGCCGCAATCTGCGCCAGCGGCTGGGCGATCCTGGCCAGGCGAGGATGAAAGCCAATCGCCACGCCAGCGGGGATCGTCCACGCGGAGGCGATCAACAAGGCAGCGTTTACGCGGAGAAAGGTCGCGCCCGCACCTTTCAATAATTCCACGATCTCCATCCCCTGCACGTGGCGCAGCAACTCAATCGCCCGGACGGCGCCAAAGGCCACCAGCAGGATAGCCGCACTGACAAAGAGGATGGCCGTCAGCTGCGTTTGCTTGCGTGCTTTGTGTGTGGGTCGCGCCACCAGTCGCTGTTGTCGATGCGCCAGCCCGGCATAGATACGCTCGCCTGCGGGCACAATGGTCATCTCCTTCAACCAGCTCAGTGCGCTCGAGTTCTGCAGCATATAAAGGATGGGCGAAGTTTTCCGGCTGGTGCTCTCTCCCTGTTCGAACTTGAACTTATCGGCCCAGGCGATCACCGGCCGCCACACCAGCTGATCGGTGGCGATGATGATCAGCACCATGGTCACCGATCCCCAAAGCATGCCATGGTTGTCGCCGGTGCTGGCCGCGGTTTGCAGATAGGATCCCAGCCCGGGCAGGCGGAAGTCGCGATCGCCAAGCACGAACATCTCGCAAGCCATCAGAAAAAACCATCCACCGGCGACCGAAACCATCGAGTTCCATACCAGCCCGATGGCCGAGTAAGGCAGCTCCAGCTGCCAGAAACGCTGCCAGGCAGAAAAACGAAAAACACCGGCAGCTTCCCGGAGCTCCCGCGGCAGGCTCTTGAGCGAAGAGTAGAAGCTGAAGGCCATATTCCACACCTGCCCGGTGAAGATGAGCAGGATAGCGCCCATCTCGATGCCTAGCTGCCGCCCAGGAATGAGCGATATCATGGCCAGCATCACCGCGGGCAGAAAACTGAGTACCGGGATCGATTGCAGAATATCCAGTGCCGCGATCATGAACGCTTCCGCCCGCGGTGTATATGCGGCGATGTAGCCATAGCCCACGGCGAAAGTCAGGCTCAAGAGGTACGCAACGCCGATCCGCACCACGGAATAGAAAGCGTACAGCGGCAGCATCTTCGCCGAGGGCGAAATGGCAATCGCGGGCACCGGATGCCCCATCCAATACTGCGCAATACGCAGAACGGCATAGAACAGCCCGAGACCGCACCCGGCAACGCTCAGGTCGAGGAAAAAAGGCCACGTCCGCTCCAGCACCAGGGAGCGGGAAAGGGTGGGAACACGGAAGAGCCTGCTGGGCTCACTCATTCGGCTCGCGTCTCTTCCACCGCTTCCGGCGACTCTTCCTCTTCCGGAAGAATGAAGCGTCTGCGGGAGGCATCGAAGTCAAACAACTCCGCATAGCGGCCCCAGTTGATCGCCGTTTCCAACTGCCGCAGCGTCTCATCCGCGCTGAACTGCTCATCCAGCATGTCGAGAAAAAATTCCTCCGGCACGGTGTGGTCCGACTTGGTATCGAGTGCCCGAGTGATTTGCCGCAGCAAGAGTACGTTCTCCACCGCAGCTTTACGAAACAGCTCTTTCTGGCGAAGGATCTCCGATTCGGCATACTCCCGCCCTTCGGGAGTAATGGCTGCGTCGCCCTCTTCAACCTTGAGGAAGCCCAGCAGTTGCGCTGCATCGACGATGGGCAAAAGGTCATCGATCTCAAACGCCAGATCGTCGGCCAGGCGATAGATATCGGCTCGCCCGTTGTAATCGATCAGCAGTTCCAGCAGACCGGCAATACCTCCGGGCCGGGCATGGGGAAGCATCTGGTAGTGCATTTGGCGTTGGTCCCGCGCCGTGACGCTTTGCGGCACGGCAGAAGGGGCCACGTCAGGCCGGGTGAGCACCTTATAGATGTAATCCACCAACTGGGTGAACGCGGCACTCTTGCGATCGCGCGGCTGGGCCAGGGTTACCGCGAAGTCCACCCGCACATGCCCTGGATTGCGCCCGAGCACGATAATCCGGTCGGCCAGCAAAAGGGCTTCTTCGATGTTGTGCGTCACCAGAAAAATCGACTGCGTAGGAATTGTCTTCTTATGCCACAGCTCCAGCAGCTCACTGCGCAGATTCTCCGCCGTCAGCACATCGAGGGCAGAGAACGGCTCATCCATAAAGAGCACTTCCGGTTGTACCACCAGGGCTCGGGCGAACCCTACTCGCTGCCGCATGCCTCCGGAGAGTTCCTTGGGATACGCTGCCTGAAAACCATCCAGGCCGACCGTGTTGAGGATCTTGAGACTCTGTTCGCGCCGCTGCTCGCTCGAAATGCCCCGGGCAATCAACGGCGCCTCCACATTTTCCAGCACCGTCAACCAGGGAAAAAGGGCAAAGCTCTGAAATACGATGCCTACGTTTACCCGGGTCTGCAGAATGGGTTTGCCGTGCCAGAACACCTCCCCGGCGGAAGGCCGGGAGAGGCCGGCCAACATGCGCAGCAGCGTGGACTTGCCCGAACCCGACGGACCAAGTAAGGCTACGATTTCTCCCTGCACAATAGACAGGTCAGTAGGCGCGATCACCTGGATGCGATTTTCGCTGGGTTGGGCATAATACTTCTCAACCTGCTGGGCGCGAATGATCGGTTCAGCCATCGGGGAAATGTCCAACAAAAAGGATTTGTGGTCAAATTATCTTATACGGCTGGCTTGGCGCTGCAATCTCCGCGAACGCCCCGCAACGCTACGCCCGGAGACAGCATCTGAATCGAGAGCGTATGATTCGAGAGACCCCCATCGTTTCCTCACTACGATATCGTGACCTGCTTCGGCCGATCAGGAGTGCCGGAGCGACGAGTGTCAGAAAGACTTAGATCGTCACTCAGGAGCAAATGACCAACTCACAAGCAAAGCCCAAGGTGCTGGTAGCTGATGACGAGCGAGTGATCGCAGACACGCTGGCCATTATCCTAAACCAGAGCGGGTTTGAAGCCACAGCTGTGTACAACGGTGAGAAGGCCGTGGAAACAGCGCGCACGCTTCGGCCCGACATGCTCATTTCCGACGTCATCATGACCGATATGAACGGCATTGACGCTGCCATCACCATTCGCGGCATGCTGCCGAATTGCAAAATCCTGCTCTTTTCCGGCCAGGCTGCCACCGCGGATCTCCTGGACCGCGCTCGCGTTCAGGGTCACGAATTCGAGATCCTGGCAAAACCCGTACACCCGCAGGATTTACTGGCGCGCCTCCGCAGCTAGGCCGGGCGGCGTGGCCGCTGTTTGGCGGAGATCGACTTGATGATCAAACGGGGCGCCCCCGTGGAGCGAAAGAATCGCCGCTTTCGCCACCGCTTTCTCCATCAGCTTTTTAACCGGCATTTCATCGAGTCTATCCGCTGGCGTCCGCCGGAACCGACTTTCCAAACTCCAGTCCCGAAGGGATGGCTGCACTTCAGTCTTGTCCAAATTAGCTCTATGAGTGCTTGGCCTCACCGGTCGCCGGCCATGCCAAAGCTTGATGAGCTCCTGGGTGCCAGAACCCAGAAGAGGATCCAGCCGCATCCTAGGCCCGGCCCGCCAAATGTCAGCCCAGCCCGGAAGGGTTGGGTATCAATGGATCATCATCCCGCCTGCCCCGGCCTGCCGTGGGAGCGCCGGAGGTGCGGCATCTTTTGCTTCTGCTACTACCCACACTCCGAAGCAACGGCTGAACGTTTCGAACTCTGCCGCTCTGCTTCCCCAACATAATCGACCAATTAGCTGATTTGGACAGCCGTTCCTTCGGGACGAAACGATGCTCGACCGTTGAATGCAGGCTCATTGCTTCATGTCTGGATCGATCGCTTCCGCCTGAGAGGAAATCTGAACCCGATCGCCGGGCAAGTGGATCCGCATGGCCGTCCCGCTTCCGGGCCTGCTCTCTACCAGCAGCCGCCCACCGTGCCGCTCCACAATCTCGTTGGAGATATAGAGGCCCAGCCCGTTGCCGAGATCTCCCTTGGTGCTAAAGAAGGGCTGAAAAAGCTGCCGCTGGACCTCTTTGCTCATCCCGGCTCCGTCATCTCGAACAACGATTTCGATCGTAGGTTTTTTGGCCACAGCGTCCAGCCAGATATGGCCCCCCACTGGAGCGGCATCAAGCGCGTTTGAGACCAGGTTGGCCAGCACCTGCCGGATCTGACCGACCACTCCATAAAACCGGACTTCTTCTCCTCCCACGATCGTGACCGTAATCTGGCGATTGCGCGTTTTGGCTGCGAACAAGCGCACCACGTCGTCAAACAGAATGCCTACTGTACCGAACTCGGCGTGCTGCACACTTTCTTTCGACCAGCGCAGCGTCTGCTTGGTTATGCCGGAAATCCGCTCCAGTTCGTGCTGCGCCATCTCGATGTACTCGAGCGATGTGGCATTCTCGCGTATTTGTATGCTCAGCAGATACAAAAGGTTGGTGATCGCCTCCAGTGGGTTGTTGATTTCATGCGCGATCACGCTCGTCATTCGTCCGGTCAGTGCCAGCTTTTCGGCGACCCGCAGCGCAGCCTCGCGCGCCCGCCGGTCAGTCAAGTCGGTACAGGTACCGATCCACCCGGCACGGCTTTGATTCGCCCGCAGAAAAGGAACCGCTCGGACCAGGCTCCACTTTTCGACCCGATCCACGCCGGCGCGAAACCGCAATTCGGCTTCGAAGGCAGCCCCACCCTCCACCGCGGTCTCCCACGCCCGTCCACACACGGCTGTTTCTTCCGGCGTAAGCCCCACTTGCTCGTACCATCGCCCTTGTTCTCCAAGACCCTGGCCCCGCCATTGCTCATTCACGTACGTAAGCTCCCCGTCGTCGCTTGCGGCCCAGACCGGACTTGGCAAGGATTGCGTAAGCTGCTGGAATCGAGCCTCGCTCAATTCCGCCGCCTCTTCTGCTTGTTTGAGGCTGATGGTCATCAACGCGGATCGAAACTCCCGCGCGGATTCGATCTCCGTTTCGCTCCAGGGTATACTCTGCCCCCGCACCAGCTCCTTCCAGCTATTAAAGGAATCTCGTGGGCGAAGGCCCTTCTCTTTCTGTGTGTCCGGTTCCCCGGCCCAATGCACTGTGCGCACTACCTCCGGGCGGAACCACATGAGATAGCTTTGCCGAACATCCGAGATCCGTATGGCCAGCAGACCGCTCGCCATGTCAGCAATCTCCTCGGTCCACGGAATCTCTTTTTGCAGGTAGTGGCTCTCAAACAGGTTGAGAACTGGCTGCGAATCCAGCCAGGCCGCCAGGCGGCGCACCGCTTGTTCTTCCGGAACCTCGCCATGACTATCGTATTGCCCATCAATGATCATTGCGGCGCCTTCGGCGTCCGTCACCTGGGTCAGATAATCCATCTGCGCAGCGAGTGCGGCAACGTAATCCTTTTCCGCTGCCATGTGTGTCAGCATCGTTCGCTGTATAGCGTTAAAATGGACCATCTTTTTGAGCTTCGAGGTGGTTCGAAACGCCATCAACTGGGATGACACCATTTTTGTCAGCAGATCGCAGGCACTTCGTACCACGTAGGGCACGGAGCGAGCCTCCGCATGGTGCCCGCTGATCAGGCCCCACAGCTTTCCCTCACAAACAATGGAGATCGACATGGACGATCGCGTGCCCATATTGCGCATGTACTCCAGGTGAATGGGAGACACGCTGCGCAGCACGGACATGGAGAGATCCAGGCTTCCCATCGGGCGTTGTGCAACGCCTCGCAGGGGTGACGGCACGTAGGTCGCATCCGGGATGATGCGCACCGTGTTCAACACGTAAAGTTCGCGTGCCTGCCGCGGAATGTCACTGGCCGGAAACCTCAGATGGAGATAGCTGGGAAGCGCCCTGTCATTTTCTTCCGCCAGTACCGTGCCATGGCCAGCCTGATCGAATTGGTAAAGCAGCACGCGATTGAATCCAGTCAAATCTTTCACCTGCCGGGTGATCGCTTGCAGCAACTCTAATTCGCCTCCCAACGTACTCAACGCGGCCACGAAGTTGGTGATCACGGCATTCATCAGCTCAGGACTTACCAGGCGATCCAGCCGCTCAAACTCCAGCACCCGCTCGTCAGCAATGCGATGGGTCACCACGCTATGCAACTCATCGCGTATTTTGAAGGATCCCAAAAATGTATGCAGCGAAGGAGTGTCGTCAGGATGCGTCAGCGATCGTACTGCCGCGAGAACCTCGCGCTCCAGGATGCTCCCGATAGGGGCGCCGAGGATCAGCTTGAGGGGAATGCCAAGAAACTCCTCCGCATTCTCACTGGCCCCAACCACATGCTCACCCGCTTCATCGAGAAGCAGGAGAAAGCCATGCCGCTGTATGGAGCCCGGGATTCGTATCGGCTCGTCTTCGCAATTTTCGATGGTTATCATCTCTTTCAACATGGATGCGAAGAGGTCGCTTTGCGCTGTGAACCATAGGGACACGCATATTGTTTCGAGCTCAAACGCGCGAGATCCAGGGACGCGCTACTCCTCATTCGAGCCGGTCAGTGTCCTGAATCCAGTTATACGCTCCCGGGACTTGAAAACAGGTTGGAGTTTGGGCTGGTAAATCGGGTTCATGGCAGTGGCCAGGTCGAGTTTGCACCGCTTGAGAAAAGCGGCGAAACAATCTCCTGCCCGATTCCAGCCATGTACTTGCCTTCACGAAATGGATCGATCGGTTGCGATTGCTGGTTCCCAGCTCTGGAAGGGGCGTGCGGCAGCGCTCTTTAAAAAAATGCACTAAAAGCGCGAAAACAGCTGCGGAAAAACGCGAATTCCTTGAAGGGGACGGTCTTCAGGCCGTCCATACTTGCTGTAGTGAATGCGGCTCTACAGGTTTTTCCGCAGCCTCTTTCGCCTGAAGGGGACGGGCTTCAGCCCGTCCGTAATTACTTCGAAATGAATGTGGCTTCAGCCACTGAGGGGACGACTCTGTCCAAGCAGAGCCTTTTCCGCAGCCTGTAAAGCCCCCCATGCACCCCCAACCAGGGTGGGGTACCTATCGTTTACCGGTGAGAACTTGTCCGAAATAAAGCCAATCGCGCAGACGCAGATTCTACAGTCAGGGGTCTAATCCAGGATTCCATTTGAAATCTGGCCTGAGACTAGGCAAGATGGTTGTATGACAGGGAAATCAGCGACTGAGGCAATGAAGCATTCCGCGGCAACGGCAGCCGGTGTCAAGGCGCGGGCAAATGCATCCGCTGCGGGTTCGAAGAAAGGGGCGAAGGTTCGCCCGGCGATACTCACCGAAGATCAGCGCTACGAACTAGCGCGCAAAGCGGAGGAGGCACGCATTGTGAGGCACGATCTGCGCGACCGGCTGAGGGAAAAAGCATAAGGCAGCCTCGTCCTCACGCCAAAACTTCGCTCGCCTACCCGCTCTCCCCCAAGTAGTTCACTTTCCACATTTCGTTGCGGCGCGTAAGTAGCTGACAACAATGGGTCGCCTCCTACGTATAGGAGGCCAAAGACAGCCACGCTGTGGGTCGTTCTGGCGTACACCTTCCCATTGGCAATCATGGGAGGAACGAACCTTTTGTCGGAAAAGTGGTCGCGACTGTCCGCCGCCTGATTGCTGTCGTACAACTCGGTCGGGATGTTCGTTGTGTCGTAAGCTCGCAGGACCCCGGCGCCATTCTCGTTCCCGATCGCCCACGCGATGCCATTCTGTGAACCGTTCGAGCTCACGCTCGGGGTTGCATCCGGATATGCAAACGTATTCGCTGACTGGGCTCGCCGGAGTGGTGGCCAGCAGCACTGTGTGATGTGAAACGCCTTGAGGTGATCGCCCCGGCCTGCATAGTAGACCCGTGGGTGGAAGTGTGCGCCTTAAGCGCCCTATGCGCCCTAAGGGTCCTTTTTGAACAGGGCGGTCATGGACCTGGCGTCGTCGCTCAGCGCATTTGCATTATTGCTGCTGGCATCGAACTTGC
This sequence comes from uncultured Acidobacteriaceae bacterium, assembly GCA_963838445.1. Classification (GTDB taxonomy): domain Bacteria; phylum Acidobacteriota; class Terriglobia; order Terriglobales; family Acidobacteriaceae; genus PALSA-350. The sequence goes on along the minus strand of CAWIRT010000048.1, from coordinate 212,208 downwards.
CCATGTTCGGCCACGTCCGTCCGCCCTGGATTGGCAAACGGCCCGTCTGTCATTCGGCATCTTGCTCGCCCAAGTGCTATTGAGTGGCTCTGGCTAAAAAAGAGGGCCATAAGAGCGATAAGTGTCTGGGGTGAAGTCGGCAGATGGCAATTTTCTGCCGCCCTGCGACTTACCGGATTGCGAATGCCAGAGAATCCAGCAGGAAGGTCTTGTTTGATTTCTTGCGCCAGATCTTCAAAGGAGAAGAGCAGTTCGAACAGGACACCGGGCGCCTCAAGGAAGCGATCGCCAGCGGGTCCTGCACTATCAGTGAGTGGAAGCCCTTTTCCGCGATCGAGAAGAGCAGGCATAATCGAGCCGGAGTATAAAGTACGCCCGGCAGCAATACCCCAACCAAGTCGCTAACCGATCATTCACGCCTTTACAGGTGTTTGGTCAGCGAGGCCGGTTCCCTGCAGAAAATAACGCCGGCGGAGCCAGAACGCCACATTGACCAACCCGATCAGTGCCGGAACCTCGATGAGAGGGCCGATTACCCCTACGAACGCCTCGCCTGAATTTAACCCGAAGACGGCCACCGCCACGGCAATCGCCAACTCAAAGTTGTTACCGGCTGCCGTGAACGCGAGCGTCGCCGTCTGCGAATAGTCGGCACCCAGCTTGCGGCCCATCCAGAAGCTGACCAGGAACATCACGACAAAATAGATGAGCAACGGCACTGCGATCCGCAGCACGTCGAGCGGAAGTCTTACGATGAGGTCACCCTTGAGACTGAACATCACAAGGATAGTGAAGAGCAAGGCGAAAAGCGTAAACGGGCTTATCCGCGGGATGAACGCCGCCCGGTACCACTCTTCTCCTTTGGCCCGGATAAGCGAAAAGCGGGTGAGCAATCCGGCCAGAAAAGGGATGCCCAGGTAAACAAACACGCTCCGGGCAATTTGACCAATGCCGACGTTCACTACCGCCCCTTTCAGCCCGAACCAGGTGGGAAGAATGGTAATGAAGAGCCAGGCGTAGAGGCTGTAGAACACGACCTGGAAGACGCTATTAAGGGCCACCAACCCGGCAACATAGTCTGTTTCGCCGCCCGCAAGCTCATTCCAGACCAGCACCATCGCGATACAACGAGCGATGCCGATGAGTATGAGGCCGCGCATATACGCCGGCTCTGAACGCAGGAAACCAACGGCAAGGAAGAACATGAGCAGCGGGCCGATGAACCAGTTCTGGGCTAACGATAAACCGAGAACGCGCCGATTGCGGAAGACCTCGCCCAGCTTTTCGTAACGCACCTTGGCCAACGGCGGATACATCATGATGATGAGCCCGATGGCAATCGGGATGTTGGTTGTGCCCACCTGGAAGCTGTTAACAAACGTTGCAGACGATGGAACGAAATGCCCGATCGCCACTCCAAACGCCATGGCTAGAAAGATCCAGAGGGTGAGAAATCGATCCAAGAACGACAGCTTCTTGCGCGGCAACGGCGCGCAGATCTGGCCTTGGGTATAGGGGGCGCTGGACATAATTACCTCGATGCGGTAGCAGTGATCGTGTCTATTGAGGTGGGCAGGGGTGCGCCTTGCAGGGTCGCAAATTTGCCTGGGCTACAACACGCCTTAGACAGCCGAGCTTTGTCAGCCTGCATCGTGCGTTCTTCTCTAAGCCAAGTAAGAGTTTGCTGAAGAACGTGGGCGGCTCCTATATTTGGAGGCATCACGATCCGGTAGTGCATCCACTTTCCGTCCCGGCGAGCAGCTACAATTCCGGCACTCCGCAGGTAGGCCAGATGCCGGGAGATTTTGGGTTGAGGTTGATCGAGAATTTCTACGAAATAGCACACGCAGATTTCCTGATCTCCCATGAGATTCAGGAGCCGCAGCCTCGTATTATCGCCGAGAGCCTGAAAGAAGCGCTCGATATTGAAGGTCTTTTCCTTGACTTTCATGAAAATAATTATATATGTATTGACGAATGTGTCCAGAGACAATATAGTCGTTTTACCGAATATGTTTAAAAAGGGGGGAACGATGACAGATCAATTGCTTGAGTCGGTGCAGTCTAGGTACGCGGCCGTTGCCAACAGCACGCTCTCAAACAAAGACGCGGGCGTTAGAGCGGTAGCAGAGGCTTTTGGGTACAGCCCGGAAGAGCTCTCTTCCATCCCTGCTGAAGCGAATATGGCGCTTTCCTGTGGGAACCCAACGGCGATTGCTTCCATTCGGCCGGGGGAAGTGATTGTTGATCTCGGCTCCGGTGGGGGACTGGACGTATTCCTGGCGTCGCAGCTGGTGGGTCCGAAAGGCCGCGCGATTGGTATCGACATGACACCCGCGATGATTGAACGTGCCCAGGCGAATGCCTTGGCGGGTGGTTATCAGAACGTGGAGTTCCACTTGGCCACGATCGACACGATCCCTCTGCCTGACGAATCCGTCGACTGCGTCATCAGCAATTGCGTTATTAATCTCGCTCCCGATAAGCCCGCTGTCTTCCGGGAGATCGCCAGAATTCTGAAACCCGGCGGCCGCTTGGCTGTGAGCGACATTGCACTCAAGGGCGAATTACCTCCAGCCGTCGCGCAAAGCTTAGCGGCCTACGTTGGTTGCATCGCGGGCGCGATCCACATAGACGCTTATCGTGAGGGCTTGCTCGCAGCTGGATTTGAGCACGTGGAGATTGTAGACAGTGGAGCCGACCTCAATGCCTACGCGAAAGTCGAAAACCAGGCGGCCTGCTGCTCTCCTTCTATGGATACCTCGAATGGCCTGCCGGTGCTTGCTGACGCTTGCTGCTCAACGGAGAAGGCCGCAACGCTCCATGAGGATTTGGCAACCCTTCTGTCTGGCTTCGACGTCAACGCAGCCGCTGCAAGCGTGAAAGTCTATGCGGTGAAACCTGCGGCCGCGGCAGGCAAGACTTGCTGTGGGCCAAGCTGCTGTTCCTGAAATTGTCCAGATGGTTCAAGCGGCGTAACCGAATGGCCGCAACCGCACAGGGAAGTGGAAGGGATGGCGGGTATGCAGTCACACTATAATGTACTTTTTCTCTGCACAGGAAACTCGGCCCGTTCCATCATGGCGGAGGCCATCATGAACCGCAAGGGTGGGCGGAACTTCACCGCCTATAGCGCCGGGAGCCATCCAAGTGGATTTGTGCGGCCGGAGGCAATAAGACAGCTCGAGGCGGCACATTTGCCTACCAAGGAGCTGCGTAGTAAGTCCTGGGATGAGTTCTCACGTCCCGATTCACGGCGGCTTAATTTTGTCTTTACGGTCTGCGACAACGCGGCTAAGGAAGTTTGTCCGTTTTGGCCCGGCCAGCCGATGACGGCTCACTGGGGTATACCCGATCCCGCCGCAGTCAACGGGACACCCGAGGAGATAGAACGGGCGTTTCGGGATGCTTTTACATCACTGGACAGGCGCATCAGTCTATTCATTTCACTACCTCTCCAAAGCCTGGACACTTTCGCTCTGCAAAGGGAAATCGACGAAATCGGGCACCTGTGAGTCGTTGACACGGCGGTCACGCTGTCCGTTAAGTAGCTAGCGTGCAAGAACGTGGATCGGAGATTGGATGACGATGCGACTGCTTATCGTAGGCGGGAGCGATGCCGGAATTAGCGCGGCCTTGCGTGCCCACGAACTAGACCCTAACGCAGAGATCACGGTCCTGCTCGCCGACGATTTTCCCAATTACAGCAGCTGCGGATTGCCGTTCTATCTCAGCGGCGAGACTCCGGATTGGAGCCAAACAACTCCGTATTCGAGTGACCGGAGATATTCAGACGGGGCGTTTGTTAGGTGCTCAGGTCCTGGGATTGTTCGGCGCGGAGATATCAAGACTGGTAGACATCTTCGCAGCGGCTCTCTTCCACGGTATGGCGATCGAGGAACTGGGTGACCTCGATCTCAGTTATACTCCACCACTCAGGAGCCCGTGGGATCCGGTCCCAATGGCCGCGCACCATTAGGCGGCTGCTCTGCGATCGGAACAGATGGAGGCAATGTGCAGAAAATAATCTTTGCGTGTGTACACAACGCGGGACGTTCACAGATGTCGGCTGCATTCTTTAACGAGTTTGCCGATCCGAAACGGGCGATTGCAATTTCCGCCGGAACTCAGCCTGCGGAGCAGGTTCATCCAGTAGTTGTGGAAGCCATGCTCGAAGTTGGTATTGACCTGCGGGGCGCAAAACCACAGAAACTTACCCAGGAGCTGGCAAAGGAAGCAGAGTTGCTCATTACGATGGGCTGCGGAGACGATTGCCCGTACATACCAGGTCTACGCCGTGACGATTGGCCATTACCCGACCCCAAGGGGCAAGGGATTGACTCGGTTCGGAAGACTCGCGAAGAGATTCGAGCACGAGTCCTGGCCTTGCTCGCGGAGGAGCACGTCTTACGTGTCGAACAGAAGGCGCGGGAGTAAATGTGCGTAGAGAGGGATTCGGCCGGATATCCGGTGACGTGATGTCTTGGTTCGAAAAGGGGAGAAGCCGCTCTCCGATTCAAGAGGAGCGGCTAAACCATTTACGCGGCCACGGCTTCAATGTCTGCTGGGTGCGTTCTTTACGCTGTCAATGGCTTCTTTGCCGGCGTCCTTGGCGTCACCAGCTATATTATGTGCAGCTCCTTTTACCTGGTCAGCCTTGCCTTCGGTTTCAAGTTTCTTGTTGCCGGTGACCTGCCCGGCAACTTCTTTAATCTTGCCTGCGGTCTTATCTGCTGCTCCCCTAACGTGTTGCTTGTCCACGTGACACCTCTACGCTCTTGAGATGCTTGTCGAAGAGAAAAGGCGAAAGCTATTATCGAGACACTTCTTAGGTGTATTTCGTCGGTCTCCCCGCCACAGACAACGCAAAAAAGAAAGCTCCGACGCTAGGGCCGGAGCTTTACCAGTTAACCTACCGACTTATATTGGGAGTCTCCGCTAGCTCACCCGGCGCGGGTTGTCAACAACGTTTGTTCCGTACGTTTCGACCGTGCCGACAGGCTCTGCCCTTACATAGGCTGGATCCTTGGAGTCGACTCCATGAGAGCTCTCTCCCGAAGAAGCGATGTCCTCTGCACCAGTGGCCTTGAGGATCTGCTTTGCTCTGGAAATTTCCTCTGAAGAAGCGCAATGGACAGAGACGAGAATACCGCCTTCTTTCACTCGGCCTTCGTAGCGCTTGGCCTCATACTCCGGAATTCCCAATCCCACCAGGGCTCCCACCAGCCCGCCCACAGCGCCACCCACGCCGAGACCGGCCAGAGCGCCCATGATCGGGCCGGCAGCGATGATCGGTCCGACACCTGGGATCGCGAGCGCGCCAATGCCCGCAAGCAATCCTAAAGTGCCCCCCACGACACCTCCAACCGATACACCGGTAGTCGTTCCCTCTGGCGCCTTTGTGTTTTTTTCCGCAGCAAAGTCCCTCGAGCTCTGAACGTCCGACATCAGGACGGAAACATCGTCATTTGAGAAACCACCTGCAAGCAACTGATCAACCGCGGTCTGAGCGGTCGCTTTGTTCGAATAAATGCCAAATGCTGCCGTATTTTTACCTGCCATGATTCCGATCTCCTTCTTGCGTGCCTTCTGGGCCGCTAGCACTACTGTTTAACGGTTAATTGATTTGTGACCTTGTCCGCGCCGCCGGCCGCTTCTGCCGCCTTGTCGCCGATGCTCTGCTTTTCTGCGTCGGAATGAACTGGCCCCTTCAATGTCACAGCGCCATCTCTTGTGATGATCTTCACGTTGTGTCCATACATGGAGAGTGATTTATCGGCGATGATCGCTTTCCGAATCTTTTGTGTGAGCATTCGGTCTGAAGTGGCTTCCGACTGCTGATCTGCAGTCGTCATGTGCGCCTTGTTTTGCGCTGAGTTATCCGGAGTTGAACTGGTTGGCGAGCTCTGACCCTGCCCAAAGGCACAATTCGAAATCAGAAATGTGGAAGCAAGTGTTGAGACCGCGAGTAATTGAAGTGCACGATCCTTAAAACTTACAGCTTTCATAGTTACCTCTCCGACTCTAAGAAGCCTTTAAGTCGAGAGAGGTTGCTGGGTTTCATAATTAGTTCCTTAGTCTACTTAGGAAGTTACTCTAATCCAATTGGACCGGAGATATGGTCAGATGCTTTAAACACTACCAATACCCTGCGCTGCTGTTAGCTATTTCCCGGAAAGGAGTGCGAATGTTACCGTATTCAGTTCGCTAAATGAGGCTGCGGAAAAAACCTATTCGAGTAAGTCGTGGATTTATCGTAGGCGCCAATGCAATGTAATCATCGGGAGCTTTATTGATGACTGCAAAACGAATGTCCAGGTAAGTCTGTTTCGAGCCAATTTCGAAGATCTGAACCCGGCTTTTTCGCCTGACGGTTTGGGGCGGGTGCTGCCTTCTTCTCGTCTTCCTTGCTTTTCTTATCGGAGTATTTTTCCTTGCCGGTTTTTGGCTTTTTCTCCTGCTCGGGCTCATTGGCAGCTTCCTTCAGAATGGGCTGAGCTGCGGCGAGAATCTTCTTTGCTGCGGCCAGTTCTTCGTTCAGGTTTTCCGTTAACAGCCCGGCCACGTCCGATAACCCCAGCGTCGTTGCCATAGCAATTGTTGCCGTGTACCCCGCAATTTCGTAATGCTCAGTCCTTAATGCCGCCCCGATGATGCCGGAGTCAAAGGAAGCACCGTCCTCGTGCTTTTCCAACGCGTCCGCACCTTCCTCGACTACGCCTTCCATGCCATTGCAGTGTTCCCCGGTGGGCTTCTCGTCGAGGACTTCAAATACCTGCCTCAGGCGCTCGACCTGGCCCTTGGTCTCCTCCAGATGCGCCGCGAATAGCGACCGTAATGCTTCGTTCTTGGCGCCTTTTGCCAATTCGGGTAGTGCTTTGATGAGCTGGTTCTCTGCGGAGTACATGTCCCGTAATTCATCCACCAAAACTTCACTGAGCGCCATAAAACTCCATCTGAAGGTTAAGAATCCGTTGACAGGTTTCAGGTTAAGAATCCGTTGACAGGTTTCCGGCTGTGAGAAATACGTCCTGCGCTCTAAGATGCGTTCGAGGAGACGCCGGGAGGCTCCAAATGACGTTTTCTTATCAAAGCGGTTATTGACGAAATATCGTACATCGATTTTCCCGGTTTGACGCATCTATTGTCGTTGCGCGCGATGCTCTTGTCCGGCGAGCGTTTATTCCTACCTCCGTCTCGCCGCGTTCCATCACACCACCAGCTGGAAGCGACAGACGAAAACGGAAGCGAAACATAGGGGTACTTTTCGTCCCCAGTCGCCGTCCAGGTCTCGGCTATTACGGCGGCAACGGCCTAAGCCCGGTGCTGCGGATCGTAATTCACTTCTTGCTCCTTGGCCGAGGGTCGTGGCGGCTCTAAGTCATCATCGAATTGGGGTTGCTCTATAATCTGCGTCATCGAGGCGGCTTACTTCCGGTACCAGGCTAGACGACTACGAAATTGTTGGTCCGCTGGGTTCCGGTGGGATGGGCGAGGTATACCGCGCTCGCGACACAATTCTCAAGCGTGAAGTAGCGATCAAAGTCCTACCGTATTCGGTCTCGCAGGATTCCGAGAGACTGCGTCGCTTTGAGCAAGAAGCGCAGGCCGCCGCCTCTCTCAATCATCCCAACATTCTCGCTATATATCGCTTTGGCATCTTCGAAGGCGCGACCTACCTGGTATCGGAGTTGCTTGAGGGGTCCACCCTACGGCAGCAGATGGACCATGGCCCGTTGCCGGTGCGCAAGGCCGTCGAAATCGGGGTTCAAATAGCCAACGGATTGGCGGCCGCGCACGACAAAGGCATTGTTCACCGTGATCTCAAGCCGGAAAACCTCTTTGTGACCAAAGAGGGCCGAGTCAAAATTCTCGATTTCGGTCTAGCCAAATTGACCCAGCCCTCATCCGCCACCAACGTAGATGACCCAACCTTGACCCACATCAGCGAGCAAGGCATGGTGATCGGCACTATCGGTTATATGTCCCCGGAGCAAGTGCGCGGAACGCCTGCTGACCATCGTGCCGATATCTTCGCTTTTGGCACGGTCCTGTACGAAATGCTGGCGGGGAAACGGGCGTTTCACCGTTCAACCTCGGCGGATACGATGAGCGCCATTCTGAATGAAGATCCTGCGGGCATTTCGCAACTGGGCCAGGTCCCGCCGCCAGCGCTTCAACGCGTACTGCATCGCTTCTTGAGAAGAACCCCGAGCAGCGATTTCAGTCTGCGTCGGACCTTGCCTTTGCCTTGCAGGCACTGTCGGATTCGGGCATTTCCTCGGGCGCGGCCATCCCCCCGCCTGCTCGCCACGGGACGCGAAGAGCGCTGGCGTGGGCGGCTGGCTCGGTCGCTCTGCTTGCGATCGCAGTTGGGGCTTATCATTTTTTCAGGCCGGACAAACCACTGCCCTTTGGGCACTATTCCATCCAGAAGGTGACCGATAACCAACACGTTCTCATGACCGCCATTTCACCGGACGGAGCGTATCTTGCGTCGGTTGTCAGAAGCGAAAATAGCGATCAGGATTTATGGATCCATCACGTTGCGACGGGTAGCGAGCGGCCCATCCTGCAAAATTCTGGCTACGATTATCAAGACTTGATCTTTTCCCCAGACGGCAACTTCGTCTATTTGCGAGTTCGCTCTCTCGCAGGGCCATCGGCGGGCCGGAATGATGTGTACCGTATCGCCATGCTCGGAGGTCAGCCGGCCCGGGTATTGGAAGGCGTCGAGGCTCCTCTCAGCTTTCTGGATGGAGGCAAGCGATTGTGCTTCTATCGCCAGGACAACCTCAAGGGCGCCTATCAGTTTCTTAGCGCCGGCGCCGATGGCAGTGACCAGCAAGTCATAGGGAGCGGCAAGAGACCATTCCCGAACAACCCTGCCTGTTCTCCCGACGGACGGTTGGCTATATTTTTGAACGAACATCAGGAATTGAAGAGCGTCGAACTTGCCTCAGGTGTGCAGCGCGACGTCCCTTGGCCGGCCGAGTACCACGGATTCTCTGCAGGAGACTGGGAGTTTTCCAGTACCGCTGGATGTTAATCCAGCAATAACCTTTGCAGCCGATGGCAAGAGCATCTTTTGTTTCGCCGGAACGGAAGCGAATAACATTATCTGGCGGCAGTTACTCGTGAGGGCTGCGCCCGCCGTGAAGGTAGTCAGCCTTCCCGGAAGACTGATCGCTTGGATGAAGCCCTCCCCCGGACGGCAAGAAGCTCGGTCTTGCTCTCGGGACACCCAGCTCCGAAGCGGTCATCATCCACGCTACCCGGTGAATAGTATCTCCTTGAAGCAGGCTGCCACGACCGAATACCGCAGGCTCTGATCCTAATGGAACCGTATCTGTTACCAAATCTGATGGAGGCGCTTCGGTTAGGATCATTTCCGTCTAAGGTTTCGCAGACATACCTGGCATGGGACCCCCAGTCTGCCGCTGCGGGGAGGGCCGTGCTCAAGAGGTGCTGATGGGTTTCCGGCCGCACATCTCGTCGAATACTCCGCCGCACTTCGGGCACTGGATGATATGGGATGCCAGACGCATCAGCTCGTTCGGCTGAATCTTGTAGCCGCAAAGCGGGCAGGGAAGAGAGAAGTCGAAGTTGGGCTTTCCTTTGAACCGCGGTGTCATCATCCCACCCGCCCATCGGCAGTGCCCACGGGCTTCCGGATCATCAGGTGGGAGAGGCGGCCGAGGAACACCTCCGACGGCAGGTAACGCCTGTGCTCATGGCAGAGCGGACACCTGGCAGCGATGGGCTGCGACGGCATCGTCTCAACCGGGGCCGGGATATTCTCGCCACAACCCTTACACTGAACGACGATGCGCTTCGAGCTTTCTGGTCCGGGACATGTGCTCCAGTATGGCGAACAAAAGGCGAAAATAATCCACAAGTTCTCCTGGCGGATCGGACGACCGCGGAGCGACGGAGATGACCCTGATCGAAAGGCCCTCTTCGGGGTGGACGGTCTGGTGTCCTACCCGATCCCTGTCGCAAATACGCAATCCAGGCATCCCGCCCCGCGACGGGATTTTTGTTCGTGCTCCCCCGCGCAACAAAGCATTTTCACGGTGCATACGGAGCAACGTGGCTTTTCCTCAAGAAAAGCGCCACGTCGCTCAACTTGAAGGTGCAGCGTAACAGTGAAAAATCCCCTGGAAACCTCAGCCCCTTAACTTCTCTCAATTTCCCGGAGCCACCTATCCCCAAAAATAAAGTCAGCGACCCCATCTCCGATCAGGAAATGGCCTTCGCCCGCCTGGTCCTCTCTAGGGCCATGACTGACCGTCATGCCGCCAAAGCCGTCGGCCTCCAACCCAACTCCGCCGCCATCCGCATCGCACCCCGGCCCCCAGCCAGCCCACCCTCGCCAGGCTATTTACCCCTTCGCTTGCGCCTGGAGCTTCCTTTCCCTACAAGAACACCGTTGAGCTGGCAAGTCGCGAGATGGCACGTCCTGCATGGGTCTGGAGTGTACCCGTCCTGCGTTTGCGTCAGGGAGTGTGCTACATATTTCGGAGTTGCGATTGGCCGGCGGAAGACATTTTGGTTGTGTCTGGATCAACAAACCGCCGAAGCTGTGCCAGCCCCGGACTTTTCAGAGGCTGCGGAAAAATGAACGGTTTCTGCGGAAACGAGATAAAGAGCGTACCCCAGGGCCTAAAGGCCGGGTGATTTTGCTGGGTTTATGTACGGGCTGAAGCCCGTATCTACCATCCCGGACCTTCAGCGGTGAGTTTTTCCGCAGCCCCTTTCAGTCCGCGGAAAGCGGGTTTGTAAAACCCGAGTGAACGCACCGGCACGTAGATTCAGGGCCTTAGCCCTGGTGGCTGGGCGCCCACCCCCGCTGAATCGCCAACTCCAAAGGCCCAAAAACACGAATTTTATAAATGACGGACCAGAGGGCACGGTCTTGCATGGGTCTGGAGTGGACTCCGTCTCGCGTTTCCCGCGTCAGGAAGTGCACTCCACCCCCGCGAGTCGCAGATCCCCTCCTTAGTGCAGGAGGCCAAACACAGCCACGCTGTTGATCGATCCGACATACACCTTCCCATTGGCAATCATCGGAGGAACGAACTTATTGTAGGAAAAATGGTCGCGGCTGTTCGCTGCCTGATTGCTGTCGTACAACTCGGTCGAAATGTTGGTTGGGTCGTAGGCATGCAGGACCCCGGCGCCACTTTGGGTCTCGGTGGCCCATACGATCCCATTCTGCGCCCCGTTCGAGCTCACGCTCGGAGTGGCACCCGGATACCCAAAAGTATTCGCTGACTGGGCCGCCGGGGTTGTGGCCAGTAGCGCTGTGGTGATGGGAAACGCCTTGAGGTGATCGCTCTGGCCTGCATAGTAAACCGTGTTGTTGAACAAAGCGGGCATGGACCAGGCGCCGGCGACCAACGCATTCGGCAGTTCCTGGTAAATGGCATTGTTGCTGCTGGCATTGAACTTGCCCATGTTGTCGCGGTCGACCACATAGATATTGGTGTCTTTGCCCGCGCCCACGGCGAGATGCCGCGTGTTGCCTTTGGCATCGGTTTGGTCGGGCAGAAGCATGGCGCCGCCCGAGCCCAGGTCCTGGTCAGCGTCGCTCTCGGATTGCAGGTTGTACGCGGCGAAATAATCCGCTGCGGCCAGCACGTTCCCGGTTGTCGATACCTTCATGAACGCGTTGCCAAAATCTCCCTGGGCCGGAAACCCGTTCGCGTTCAAGCTCGAATCGAATGTCCCGTTCGCGTCCAGGAAGAAGATATTGCCCTGCGAGTCTCCGGCCAGCCCCGCGCCGCTCATCCATATCGACCCTTCCCCGTCACCAAAGTGAGGCGTGGAAGGGCCGTTGGGTGTCAGGTCCAAAACGCTGGTCTGCTGCAGGGTAGCTTCGCTGTAGGCCATGACCCATCCGGTATAGGGATCCTGATCACAGTGCGAGGTCCACGCCAGGTAGATCTCTCCATTCATCGATAACAGACCCACTCGCTCTGCGTATTGACCGGGATCGAATACCTGCATCCCGTTCGTGGAACCATATCCCGTGCCGGGGAAGCTGGCTTGAATCTCAGACGGGCTGCCTTGCATCTCCGCACCGGTCGCGAGGTCCAAGGCATGCAGCCGCTGGTGGTACTTACTGCTGGCATCCTTCGACATGGCAACAAAGAACACGGTGCCGTTGGGTCCGTGGGTCCGGTCGATCACCGGAGTGTCGGTGATGCCAATCTCCGGGCTGATCTGATTGCAGCCTTGATTGTCGCTGGTGATTTCATTGGCTCCCAGTGCGCTTACCTTCCACAGTTGCGTCAACGAGTCGGCGTCGAAGGCATAGGCGCTGTCATGTTCGGTAACGACGATAAGTACGTTATGCGTCTGGCCCGCTATCGAAAGACCGCTCACGTAAAGTGGCTGCCCATCGACATTGCCGTCCACCGCCAGCTCGGTAAGCTTCCCAAACCCGTTGGAGTTTACATTTTGCGGGGTGAGCACCGTCTCCGCAGCATTCCATCCGTCGCGCGCGTTGTCATTGTGATAGGTAGTTACATTGACGCCCGAGGAAGATACCGTAAGCGCCAGGGTAGCGGTATGGGTAAGCGAGCCGGAGGTGCCGGTGAAGACTACGTTGGCACTCCCAGCCGGGGCGTTGTTCCCGGCCGTAAGCGTGACGCTTTGCGGCGTCCCCGGGGTGAGCGAAAGCGAGGCTGGGTTGGCAGTCACCCCAGCGGGCAATCCGCTCAGCGCGACGCTGACGTTGCCAGTGAAACCGTTGAGCGCCGTCGCCGTCAGCTGCACCGGTTGTCCCGCAGCGCCTATGGTCACGCTCAGGGACTGAGGACTGACCGCAAGCGAGAAGTCGGCCTGGGCCGGCGGGGGTGCGGCAACGGTGATGGCCAACGAGGCAGTATGCGTGAGGGCGCCAGACGTTCCGGTCAGCGTAGCCGTCGCAGAGCCGGCGGCCGTTCCCGCTGGAGCAGTCAGCGTGAGCGTGGAGGCGGTGCCCGGGGTCAGCGTGAGGGACGACGGTTGTGCCGTTACCCCGGTGGGCAGACCCGGCGATCGCTACTTGCACGCTGGATGAAAATCCGTTCTGCGCTGTAGCCAGCACTGAAACGGTCGCTGCTGTGCCATTCGCCGTCAAGGTCAAAGTTGCCGGCGTGACGCTGAGCGAGAAGTCGGCCGGCGCTGCCGCCTGGATGGAAAGCGAGGCTTGCGTGCTGACACTCTGGCCGTTGGCGCTGGCCGTGAACGTGACCATGGCCGCTGTAGCCGCCGCTGATGAGGATGCCGCCGTAAACATCAGCGGCAAGGCAACACCGGGAGTCAGCGAGAGCGTCGCCGGGGAAACCGTGACCCCACTTGGCAGGCCCGACACCGCGACGGTCGCCGCACCGGTTCCGGTCGGCGCTGTCAACAGCAGGGAAGCCGCCTGACCGGCGGCCCCCGCCGTAAGATGGAGGGTGGAGGGAGAAAGAGTCAGCGTAGCCTGAGATCCACTGCTATCATTGTTGCCCGTGCTGCTGTTATTGCTTCCACTGCAGGAAGCAAGACCGCCCAACAGGAGGCCGCTGAAAAGAAACGAAACTGCGCTTCGGAAAAACCGGTTGAAGCGACGGGTAGGCTGAGGCATGGCGGCTCCGGGCGAAGTTTGTGGGCTTTCGAGCTGATCCGTAGGCAGGGGCCGCGGTCCATCTTGACGGCGGGTCTTGTACTATCCTGCGCAGAATCCTGCATTCGTCAATACCCAATCTACCATCCTGCCGAAAGTGTTATACCGCAATCCCACCTTGGGGTCGCCTGCTGCGGTAAGCCGCTTAAGCATGAGGGCAGACATCCCTGCGAGGAACACGTTTGGAACTTTGCCTCGGATGGCAAGGTTCATTGATCGCTGCGGGTGTTCAGTACCACTCATCTGAACGGTTATCCGAATAATTGAGTGTTACTCGTGGTGCAATTATGTTGATGGCATGGCAAAAATCCGAGAAATTCTTGACATCCTAAGAGTTTCTTGGTACTTCTCATCTATCAGCAACTACCACTCTGTTGTGTTTTTTCCCGGCTCGCTCTCGCAAGCTGAGTATGGTATCTCGCTGCTTAGTGGGTAAATGTACGGCATAGTGTCGCAGTTGAGTCCGAGACACTGTGTTATTTCCATTCGCGGCTCCTGCACATGATCGCCATAGCCCCTCACGTACCGCAGTTGCAAGTGTAACGACGAACCTTACCTTGCGACGACACTCTCGCGCACGCGGTTATTTTTTGAGGCCCATTCAACCCTGGAGTCACCTATGAGAGTGCTCACTTTCCTGCCCCGCGTTGATCTGCAGAGACGAGTCGAAAAGGCTCTCACCTCGGCCCAGTTTGTCGTAGATACAGTCGGTTCGGTACAGGAATGCTCCTCCTCGGCTCGATTCGCAAAGTACGACGGAATGCTTGTCGATTCGGACGCTCTCCTCTTCACCGAAACTCTGGTCCTGGTAAAGCAGCTGCGGCAGGAAAATCAGGACGCATCCTTGTTTGTTTTCGCACGGTACCTGGATTTGGAGCAACGCTTAAGTTTGTTCGAAGCTGGCGCGGATGACTGTGTGCGCGAGCCGTTCTTTGCCTCGGAGCTGGCGGTGCGCCTGGCACTTTCGATTCGGCTGCGTCAGGCTGCCTCTCATCTCGCGACGCCACGCACCGTGAATAAGCTTCGCTCCGGCGATCTCGAACTGGATTTGATCCGGCGAAGAGCCGCGCGGTTAGGCAAGGACATCGACCTGCGGCCAAAAGAATTTCTGCTGCTTGAATACCTGGTACGGAATGCCAACCGCCCGGTTACCCGGACCATGATTCTGGAGCATGTCTGGAACTCATCGTTCGAGGGTCTAACCAACGTAGTCGATGTGTACATCAGCGCCTTACGAAGTAAGGTTGATCGAGACTTCCCGCAAAAATTGATTCAGACGAATCGCGGTATAGGCTATACCCTTACCTGCGTGACTGCCTGCCCTGGCCCTCGAATGGCCACTCCGTGAGAGACGGTGGGGCACATGCTCTTTAATCGCGACGGAAATTCCTGCGGCCCTCCCCTAAGGAAAGTCGCTGCCGATGTTGGACGCGCCCGCTCTGCGATTGATCGCTTAAGCGCGTCTCCCGCGTCCTGTGGGAACAATTGCGGACTTAATAGAGAATAGACTTTCTGCAGCCGAGTTGGTGACCTCGTATTTAAGCTGCCGAGCACGAGAAACGCGGAACATCCGCTCCCCAAGAGGCGAAAAAACCGGCGCGTAGCGATGAATGATTTGCGTTTGCAACTTAAGGGCAGCACGGGAAAGGTTCGCTCATGGCAGGGATTGGTGCAAGGCTCCGTTCGATTCGCCGGCAATGGCAACTCTCTTTGCGAGAGGTTGAGGAACGCAGTCTTCGCTTTGCCCAGGAACGGGGCAATCAGGCTTACCAGGTCTCTGCCAGCTGGCTTGACCGCCTGGAACGCGAAGAACACGAGTTGACGGTCAACAAGCTGATCGCTTTGGCCGACATTTATAACGTCCCTACAGAGCAACTGCTACGCTCCATGTATCCGGCAAACGCGCAGACCCTGATTCTCAAGCAGCTTTCCAGCCCCAATGCAACCATCTTGCTGACCGAAGGCCCGCTCGAAGAACAGGCAAGATATTTGCTTCCGGATGACGCCTGTCCCCGATCAGCCGCCCGACGAGACCACGCTGCTTGCGACAGAAAATGGTCAGTCGCTTGCCCCTTACAGGCGCGGCATCATCGGGAAACGCGACCTCACCCTGGATCCCATGATCCCGGCTGGCTCCATCGTTCAGATCGATACCCAGAAACGCGCGATCTGTTCCCGGAAAGACTGGACCAATGAATTTCAACGCCCCATCTATTTCCTCATGACCCGGGAGGGCTATGTCTGTGGCTGGTGCGAACTGGATAAGGCCTCGGACTGGTTGACCCTGATCCCCCATCCCCTGTCACCTGCCTCCAGTCGCAGGTGGAAGTACCGGACAGAAATAGAAAACATAGGGCGCGTGATCGCTGTGGCCATTCGATTGGCGCCATAACCAACTTAGAGAGCCCTTTGCAAATCTGCAAGCATGGAAAAGTTACCCGCTTCATAGAGGCTGAGCAAACGGCGGGTCATGCGGTAATAGCTAACCACCGCACGCTGCGCATAGAAAGGAAAGGAGACCTGCAGGTTTCCCTTTTGCGCCGCTCCCTTCAAACGAGCAACATGCCACTTCAACTCCCTCGCATCCAGGCGCAGCCGCTCCGCAATCGCCAATGCCTCCGGATACCACTGCTGCACATAAAAAGCGAGATCGATCAGCACTTCGCTATTTCTCTCCAGGATTTCGAGTCCCTCGAGCCCGCCGATCAATCTCCAGATCTGCGATGGTTCCATACTCCCGGCATCGTCCGCCGCTTTAGGCTGGCCTGACTCGTCAACCAGGTTCAGCGCAACTTCGGCAATGTTATTCCGGTCGATCCAGGTTAACTTCGCAAACAGGTCTTCCCAATTCGCTGGAGACGATCGGCGGCGGCTCTGGAAGTAGTAATATCCTGCAACCAGCAAGAGTGCGCCAACAAAAATCCCGATCGCAACGAGGAAATAGAAGTTGTGAGTGTTCACAACTTTTTCCGTGACCGCAAATCCTGGAGATCGTATTCCACCAGTGTTTGCAAAGTAAACATTTTTTCCCGCATTTCCGACGTCATTATGCGAGCCGGCCGCTCATCACGCCATAGGTTGATCATCCAATAGTTAACACAGACCAGGTACGCAGCCATACGAACATGCGACAAAACAAGAAACGCTGGTAGTTCCCGGCCTACTCCAAAGTAACTGTGCCCGGTCTCAATTAACACAGCGAGCAGGGAATACGCGCCCAGTCCCTGGGCAATCTTCGCCACATGGGTTTTCCATGGAAGCCTGGCGTCGATGGACAGAGCCATCATGGCGACGAACAATTCGCTCTGCAGCACAGCCGCAAATAGGTTCCCCCTGGTCGCAAAAGCCTGCATCCAGGTTCGCGCCGGCGGACTTGCCAGCCAGGTCAGACCAAACGCTATGCATAAACTCAAGCCCAGCAGCCAGGCGTAACTAGCTGCGCACGTCGTTCCGCCCACACATCCAGGGGCTTGAAGACGCGCGAGGCGATCTCGTACACGACGCAAAGTTGCAGCGTCGTATCGAGCACCGTCAGTGACCAATAGGTATAAAAATACCAATCTTTGGATCAGGTAATGCAGCACGAAATACAAAACGATTGTTTTAATCACAACCAGCGTGATGAGCGCGGTGAAGAAGGGGAAACCTCTGGCCCGGCGTCGATACCAAAGAATGAAGAGCAAGCCAAGATTCTCTAGAAAGCCGGCCGCCCAGAACAAGAGATCCAGACCGGTGAGATGCATCCCGAGTCTCCCTTCCCTGCGGCTGACCGGCAGGCGTGCCGTTTCACGGCTTCACAATCGGTGCAGATTATCCCGGCCTGCTCCGGCTTGCAAATACTCCGAAGGGCATACGGTCCCCAGTAGCTGGAGACCGGATATGATTGCCGGATGCGAGAGTGGAAGCCCCTGTGGTCCCGGCTTGCCGGAACCACTTCACAATTCCATCAGCCACAGTGATTGTGAAGCCGCTTCAGGGAAGTATTCTACGCTAAACCGAGGAAGGCCAGGATGGCGTGAACGACCCCGGGCTCTGGATCGGTGCCTAGAGGGGTGGAGGCGAGAGCGGCTGGCGTAACCAGCGCGAACAGGGTTGCACCGATGGCCAGCTTGCGAGCAATTTGTTTCAGCATGGGAGTCTCTCCTTGGGAGTGCAGATGTGCACTGCACCGGAGACTACGTTTCCGAGTTACAAACTCCGAGCCTTTCGCTTAGCCTGTTGCTTAGACGTAACAACGAAATCTGTCTTAACCCATTAGTCACCCTCCCTGTACACGAGGTGCGAACGACTTTGCTTCCTTAGGTTTGCACGGCTTAACCTATCTTCGATGTTTCCGATACGCAACATCCGGCGTAGCCTGCTCGCTGCTCCCTCGAACGCATGGTTTATTCATCGGGTGGGTCGTGTTGGAACTTGATAGATGGAATAAATGCCGAGATCCATGCTGCCGGCTTGATATCCGCGCTGGGCTCTTCTTAGTCACAATTACCGGCCGATTGCGAAGCAAATTAGTTAGAATTGACAGAGCAAAGTAACTTCTGTTATTGCTTTTCCACCATGTAAGCTTTTTCCCTCATTCGCACTGAGGTTTTCACTTCTGTCTTTTGCCTTGCTCCCTGCTCCACTCTGTACCGGAGTACCGAGTACGGCGCCCTGATGAGAGACCTTCCGGATGCGATGTCGGGTTCCCATGGAGCAGCTCTGTTCTCACCACTCCTATGAATCGTGATTGTGGCACTTCCTGATTTACCGGCAGTAGTGCAAAGACGAGTTGCCAGGCCGGTACAGCTGTTTCACGCTAGCTATAACCGGTGTAAATGCCCCTCCCGTGGCTGTTCACCAGGAAAAGCCACGGTCAACAAGCCCAGATCGAAAACAGGAATCTGAAACTGCTGCGCGCCGTTTTCCAGAGGACTGTTCGATCGCCGTTCAATCTTGGAGATACTGATGAAAGTGCTCACTTTCTTACCCCGCTGTGATCTGCAAAGAAGAGTTGCCAAGGCGCTCAGCTCAGCCCAGTTTGTTGTGGAAACAGTTGTCTCGGCGAGGGAGTGCCTCCAGCTCACCCGGTTTGCTCCGTACGAGGGTGTTCTCGTCGATTCTGATTCCCTTATCTTCGGAGATATTGTGCTTCTGGTGAAGCTGCTGCGACAGGAGAACTCCGACGCCTCACTTTTTGTTTTCGCGCGATACCTTGATCTGGAACAGCGTTTGCAATTGTTCGAAGCCGGTGTCGATGACTGCGTGCGTGAGCCGTTCTTTGCTTCGGAGTTGGCAGTCCGCCTCGGCCTTTCCATACGGTTGCGTCAGGCGGCTGCCGATCTCGCCGCGGCCAATGCAGTGAATGTGCTTCGCTCCGGCGAACTCGAATTGGACCTGGTCCGAAGAAGAGCCGCGCGCCTGGGAAAGTCGATCGATCTGCGGCCCGAAGGAATTTCTGCTGCTCGAGTACCTGGTGAGAAACGTCAACCGTCCGGTCACGCGAACCATGATCCTGGAACATGTATGGAACTCCTCGTTCGAGGGTTTGACCAACGTGGTCGATGTGTATATCAGCGCCTTACGAAGCAAAGTCGATCGCGGCTTCCCGCAAAAATTGATTCAGACCAACCGGGGTATCGGATACACCCTTACTCCGGGGATCCCCCACCCCCGGCCTCAAACGGGCACGGCGTACGGCCGCCGCAGTCGAGTACAGAGCCACTGGCCGGGCACGTGCGACTGGCGTGAGCCGGTCGCACGTTTTCGCTTGACCACCTTTTGCGCCGGATCCGATCGCCGGCACTTGTTGGCAACCAAATAACCGTTCAGCCTCCCCTTTCACGACTCATCCGAGCCAGCGAAGGGACGGCCATCCCGTCCCTCTTTCAGCAAAGCATCCTCCACTCTTTGCCGCCGTGATCGCGCCCCACGAGAGACCTCGCCGAGCTTCCTCGATGAATCATTTTTAATATCGCTGCGCATGAAGCGTTCAGGTTCTCCTACTAATCTCTCGGCTACAGCGATCCGAAATTGGGTGTAGACCGAATGCGAATTTCCTGTCGGGCTTGATGGGAGCATCAGCACTACTCCAGTGATGCCAGGGATGCGCCTTCGGAGAGAAATTCTTGCTCTTGCTGTGGTTTTCATTCAACGACGGCCACTCCATCCAATCCTCATCACGTCATACCAGCTGCGAAATCGAATGAGGCAATGACATCGTCGGAGGCATCAAATGGCTTCGGTAACGGCACTCCCGGCAGAGGCGGCCTTTCCCCTTATTGGCTTGCCAAGAATCCGTTGCCATCCGTTTCTGTCGCTCCATGGTCTTCTTTGTCTTGTGATGCTGTCGCCATCACGGTTACGGGAAGCCTGGTCTTGTTAGGCAAGCGCGCCAGCGGCGGAAATCTGGATATTCATCGCTATCTCGCCCTTTGGCCCGCCCTTGGAGTATTCATCGCCATATTCTTCTCTTCTCATCTTTACCCGGGCGTCATCCATAACGCGGTAACCGAGCTTCGCCGTCTTGGTCTTGCACTCACTCTTAGTTTTCTGGTAATCACGGGAGCGATCATCGTCACCCGAAGTTTCGATGATTATCCCCGCTGGGTTCTTCTCTTCTGGTGGATAGTAGCCATGATTGTGACCCCCTTGCTGCGGTCCCTGGTGCGGGGAGTAATCTGCCATACCTCATGGTGGGGAATCCCGATCGCCGTCTTTCATACCGGCGATGAATCGGTCGAGATCATCCGGGAACTGGAGATACATCCGGAAATTGGACTGAGGCCGGTAGTCATTCTTTCGTCCTCTCACGCCGTCTCCCCCAGGCATAGCCTCCCGGTTCTTGATATTCGGCTCGCCGCTTCGGTGAGAGCCTGCGGAGTCGAGCGGGCCATGATCGCTCTGCCTGACGAAGGTTCCGGCAAACTGCTGCAAGATCTGGAGAAATTCGAAAGCATATTTCCTCGTCTGCTGATGATGCATAGCTCCACCGCTGCTTATAGCCTCACCGTGGACGCCTGCCAGTTGGGCGGGTGCTTAGCGGTCGAGGTGAAAAGAGACCTGCTTCTCCCTCTCCCGAGAATGACCAAGCGGGCGATTGATCTATTGGTCGTAAGCCTCACCATCCCCATGGTGGCGCTCACCGTTTTGCTGGTCGGCATGCTGGTGCGGCTGGAATCCCCGGGCCCTGTTTTTTATGGTCATCGCCGTGTCGGCCGCGATCACTCGACATTTCGCATCTGGAAGATCCGGACGATGCAAGTCAATGGCGACCAGCTGCTGCAGGATGCCCTGGCCAATGATGGGGCACTCCGGGACGAATGGCAACGCGACCGCAAGCTGCGGTGTGATCCTCGCATTACCCGTGTAG
Source organism: uncultured Acidobacteriaceae bacterium (assembly GCA_963838445.1). Classification (GTDB taxonomy): domain Bacteria; phylum Acidobacteriota; class Terriglobia; order Terriglobales; family Acidobacteriaceae; genus PALSA-350. The sequence continues at coordinate 191,200 of CAWIRT010000048.1, read as the reverse complement.
GCAGATTCTTACGGAAAACCAGCCTCGATGAATTACCCCAGCTCTGGAATGTATTTCGAGGGGAAATGAGCCTGGTCGGCCCACGTCCGATTGTGGAAGAAGAAGTAGCGGCGTACGGACAGAATTTCTCGTTGTACTGCCGAGTGAACCCGGGCCTGACTGGTCTGTGGCAAGTCTCCGGGCGGAATGCTGTAAGCCGCCGGGACCGGGTTCGGCTCGATAGTTATTACGTTCGCAATTGGTCTCCTTGGCTCGATCTTCATATCCTGGCGCGTACGGCCAGGGTTGTATTAACCGGACAGGGAGCTTACTGACTCACCCTACACACTGGGATGATCTCTTCGGTCACCAGCCCACCCGATCCCTGTACCCAGCAAGTAACCCGGCGTAGCCTGCGGATCGCGGTGGAACGGCTCGCGCTAAGGAAGAGAGACAAAAATGATAAAGTCGCCAAGAGACAAACGAATTTTAGTCACCGGCGCGGCCGGTTTCATCGGCGCACATCTCGTCCACCGCCTGCTTGCGGATGGATTTGAAGTGGTGGGTGTAGACAACCTGAACAACTATTACGACCCCAGGCTCAAGGATGCACGGCTTCGCAAGCTCTGCATCGGACCCCGATTCTGGTTCTTTCCCCTTGACCTGGCCGACAAAGCACGCGTGGAAAGCCTTTTCCGCAACGGCGACTTCGAAGCTGTGATTCATTTGGCAGCGCAGGCCGGAGTGAGGAGGTCCATCACCAGTCCGGATGAATATGTGGCCAGCAATCTCGTCGGCTTCGTCAACGTACTCGAAGGTGTTCGCGCATGCTCCTGCCGCCATTTCGTTTTTGCGTCTTCCAGCGCTGTCTACGGCTCTCACAATAAGATCCCCTTTGCCGAGGAAGACTCGACCGATTGTCCCGTGAGCCTCTACGCGGCGACCAAGAAAAGCAACGAGGTTATGGCCCACGCGTACAGCCACCTCTTTCACATTCCGACGACGGGGCTGCGGTTTTTCACGGTCTACGGTCCGTGGGGCCGTCCGGATATGGCAGTCTTCAAATTTGTGGAATGCGGTCATGGGCGGCCGCGTCATTGAGCTCTATAATTTCGGCCGTCTGCAGCGCGACTTCACCTTTGTCGACGATATCGTAGAGGGAATTGCTCGCCTTCTGCCCTTACCGCCGCACTGGGATAAAGCCGATGGGCCTGGCGCCCAGGCTCCGATGCGTCTCTGCAACATAGGGAACCAACAGCCAGTTGAGTTACTCCACTTAGTGCGCACCATTGAATCTTGCCTGGGCAGGTCGGCCGACATTCAGTTCATGCCCATGCAGCCGGGCGATGTCTACCAGACCCAGGCCCGTGTCGAGAAGCTGAAAGCCGTTACAGGGTATAGCCCTCGAGTCCCCATCGAAGATGGGATACGGCGATTTGTGGAATGGTATGTCGACGAGTATCTGCCCCTTGGTCTGGCAGATTCACTGCCGTTTCCTCTACCCCCGCGGGCGCAAAGCGTCCGTCAGGATGTAGCCGCAATCGCTCGCGAGGGATAGCCTTCTCAGACATTCCATGATTTCACCCGGAAAGGGAAGTTAAATGGACACCGTAACCATCATTGGTATGTTGGCCGTCGGTTGCCTCCTGGCGTTGGTCGCTCTCTTACAACTACGTAAGCTTTCGGACCTCACCGGCAGAGCGATTGACCAGTCGGCAGTCCTCAACCGTATCGATTGGCTGCAGGCGCGTGGGGAGCAGGCGGATCGTACCGCGAGGGATGAGGTCGCTCGGACCCGTCTGGAGCAGACCGCCCTCTGCCCAGGGTCTTCGCAGCGAGGTGGTGAGCTCGCTGACTGGAATCGGAGACTCTCGTCTCCGGCAAGGTGGAAGGGTTTACCAGATTAAACGATCAGAAGCTGGAGCTTCTTCGCTCCGGCATGGAGCACCGCCTCGATTTCTTTACCACCGAATCCGCGCACAAGGTCGATGGGCTGACCCAGGCCATCGCTGCTTCGTCTGGCAAGCTGCAGGATGAGCTGTCGGCCAGGCTGGTAGAGTTCAAGTCGTCCCTGGATACAACGATCATGCAAACCCACACCCTTCAGGGCCAACAAACGGAAGCCATCTCAAGCGTGATTCGGATGTTGCAATCGGGTGTCGATGGGAATCTCTCCCAATTGCGCGAGGAGACGGCTAACTCTTTCAGAAATCTCGGCGATAGTGTGTTGTCGACCCTTACCGGCATCTCCCAGATGCAGCAGGCGGAGCTGGCGGAGATACGAAACACCGTGAATACCCGGCTGGTCAATATTCAGGTCGAAAACCAAAAGAAGCTGGAGCAGATGCGGCAGACGGTGGACGAGAAGCTGCAGGGCACGTTGGAAGCCCGGCTGGGCGAGTCATTCAAGCAGGTCAGCGATCGCCTGGAACAGGTTTACGTGGGCCTCGGTGAAATGAAGTCGCTGGCGACCGGGGTAGGCGATCTGAAGCGAGTGCTGACCAACGTCAGGACGCTTGGAAGCTGGGGCGAAGTGCAATTGGGCGCGATTATCGAAGAGATCCTCGCGCCGGACCAGTTCCGGAAAAATGTGGCCACCGCGCGCCCGGAAGAGCGTGTCGAGTACGCGGTTAGGTTGCCCGGCCGCGATAGCCACGGCGAGCCCGTCTGGCTTCCCATCGACGCGAAGTTTCCCGTCGAGGATTACCAGCGTTTGATGTATGAATCCGAACGCGGCGATGTGGAATCGATCGAAAGAGCCTCCCGGCAGTTGGAAACGACCTTGCGGATGAGCGCAAAGAATCTATCGGAAAGGCATCTTGCGCCGCCGCGGACAACCGACTTCGGCATCCTGTTTCTGTCTACCGAAGGTCTATATGCAGAAGCTATGCGAAGGCCTGGTCTTGCTGATTCCATCCAACGCGAGCATCGTGTCGTGATGGCCGGCCCGAGCACCGTGGCCGCGCTCTTGAGTGCCTTGCAAATGGGGTTCCGTACCCTGGCCATCGAAAGAAGATCGAGTGAGGTTTGGGAAACCCTGGGCGTCGGTAAAAGCGGAATTCGGCAGGTACGCGGATGTACTGGCCAGGGTCAAGAAAAAGCTGGGCGAGGCACAAAATACCATCGACAGTGCGGAGACCCGCACCAGGGCCATCCAGCGGAGACTGAGGGACGTGGATGACTCTGAAGATCCGGAGCTTGCCTCAGAGGCCCTGGCGGAAGAGGAAGCGTTGGAGGAGATCCCTGTTCTGACTGGCGGGAATTGAGGTCCGCAACCCAACCGAACCCAACCAAAGCTGAATTCGGTCTTGCCCTGACCTCCCTCTCGCAGACTGGTCGCTGGCCATGCGACCTGCGTAATCGGTTTTGCTTTTCGAAACTCTGGCTAACACTCCCTTCGTCATAGCTATGTGAACCAGGGCCAAACCCCCGCGCATCCTCAACCGAGGAGCTTGGGTGCTGTCTGCCGGTAGAAGCCTTTGCATGGTGGGTACCGCGCGTCCTGGATGAAGGGAAGTCATGTCTATCCGCGCAACCAAGGGCGTCGTTCTGCTCAGTCCTCTGTTTTGGGTCAGTATGCTGTTCGCACAGCAAAATGTGCCCCCAACGTTCAGCTCCTGAATCCAGAATCGACCTCGACGTTGTGGTTACCGCAAAATCCGGCCCCCCTGTCGCCGATCTTGAGCAAAAAGACTTCACCCTTTTTGACAACAAGGCCCTGAAGCGCATCACGTCTTTTCGGGCCGTCAGCGGCAAGCAGGATCCGGTCCACGTCATCCTGGTGATCGATGCCGTGAACATCGGATATCAAAACATCGCCTACCAGCGCGGACAAATCGACAAGTTCCTGCGTGCCAATGGCGGCCGTCTGGCCCAGCCCATGGCAATGGCGTTCTTCACCGATACAGGAACGCAGATCCAACAAAATTTCTCCACCGATGGCAACCAGCTTAGCGAATCTTTCGATCAATACGCGATCGGTCTGCGCAACCTCCGAAGGTCTTCGCAGTACCAGGGCAGCGAGCGTTTCCAGCTTTCCATGAACGCGCTTCGGGAGCTCGCCGAGCAGGAATCCAAACTCCCCGGCCGCAAGATAATCCTCTGGGTGTCTCCCGGTTGGCCGTTTCTTTCCGGTCCCGGCATTGAGCTGGACAATAGGCAACAGAACCAGCTTTTTTCGAGTATCGTCGGGCTTTCCACCCAGCTTCGACAGGCACGGATCACTCTCTACAGTGTGGACCCGTTGGGGACCGCCGAAGGAGTCGGCCGTACCTTCTACTATCAGGATTTCCTGAAGGGTGTCAGCAAGTCGAGCCAGGTCCGGGTAGGTGACTTGGGCCTGCAGGTGCTAGCCACGCAGACCGGCGGCCTGGCTCTCAGCTCCACTAACGACATCGTCTCACTCTTGCAGAAGTGCATGGACGACACCGAGGCCTATTACGAGTTGTCCTTCTCGCCCGCGCCCGCCGATCATCGCGACGAGTATCACAATCTCCTCATTCAGGTGGCGAAACCCGGCCTGACGGCACGCACCCGGACCGGCTACTACGCACAACCCTAGGGCCAGGGAGGCTGAACTTAGCCCAGGACGCACACCGTAAGCGCTAACTGGTTTGGAATGTGTTTCTTCAAACTCCCACAAAGCCGTCATCCTGAGAGTCTGTGACTTTATTGGTTTTGCGAAAAAATCGACGCTGAAAACAAAAAGGTTAGGTGCTTCCAAGGGCGCGAAAAATCAAAAAAGTCACAGCCTCTGAGCGGAGCGCTGCACAGATTTATCGCGTGACACCGCATTGGATGGCGCGGAGTCGAAGGACCCCGAGGATGCTTATCTGCCTATGCCGTTCGGAGCTTTTCAACCGAAGCCCGCGTACAAGATCTTGCTGCGGTACCCAGCTGACGGTCGTGGGTACATCCTTTCATTCGCTGTAATCATCTTCCATCCCCAGCTCTGTGCAAGGTCTTTGAACTCGGGATTGATGGTGCGAATGACATGGCAAGATGCTAGCAGTTTGTTCTCGCAGGGGAAGACGGTGGCCGGTCCGACCCGTATCGGCTTCTGTGGTTGGGAAGCTCCGAACGGCATAGGCAGATAAGCATCCTCGGGGTCCTTCGACTCCGCGCCACCAAGCGCGGTGTCATGCGATAAACCGGTGAAGCGCTCCGCTCAGAGGCTGTGACTTTTTTGATATTTTCCGCGCCCTTGCGAAGCGCCTAACCTTTTTGTTTTCAGCGTCGATATTTTTCGCAAAACCAATGAAAGTCACAGACTCTCAGGATGACGGCTTTGTGGGAGGTTTGAGAAAAGCATTCCAAACAAGTTAGCGCTTGTGGGACGTAGTCCTGGGGTCGGATCCGAAAGGACGAACAGTCCCGGAGCGACGGCTGACAACCGAATCTTCAGCCGTTCCTGCGGGACTGCGTGCAAATTCGCGGTGCTCACGCAGACTCTTTAGCCCCTGAGGGCAACGCGTTCCACAGAGCAGCGCGGAGTTGAGCCTGCGCTTTCTTTCCGGCTCTCATGGCTTCCGAAGGGTACGCGCTTCATAACGAGGTACGAAATCCAGGTAAGCTCGGTCGAAAGAAAATTCCAGGAAGGGTCCGCAGCCACGGACCCGACAGCCTGAGTCTTTTCGAGGGTTCCTGTTGAACCAACCTTTCCTTCGCACTAAATAGCGCGAATCAGGCGCGCGGGCAGCGTGATCAGGGCTACGACCAATTCCAGCGCTCCGTGGACTGCGATGCCGGCCAGGCGGAATGGCAACAGAATCAGCCACACCAACGGATACAAGACAAGCGCCATCAGGGCCAGGGGCCAGCAAAGGAGAAAGAGAATACACCACAACAAAAACTTGATCATTGACATTTACCCCAAGACTGCTTTGAAAGGGGGATGGCTTCACGGCTGCGGAAAATTCATCCTTAAAAGGTACGACCCTCGGGTCGTAGGTAAAGTGCTTTTCCCACAAACTCGGCTTTGACCGCTCTTTAATTTTCCCTTCGCAGCTTTTTTACCAGCCTTAGCCCCCCACTTTTTGATACGCAATCACGGTCCCGTAGGTTCCGCCCAGCTTCATTCTGCTACCGGATGAGACTTATTCTGGAACCGCACATCTGACACCAAAAAGCCACGGCTGAGGAAGAAACCCGTGACCATCAACGGAATCATCAATAAATCCAGCAAGCATTCGGTCGATGAGACCCTGGGAAAGCTCCAGGCTATCCTCCAGGCGAAGGGAATTGCCGTATTCGCACTCATCGACCACAGCGGAGAAGCGGAGAAGGTAGGAATGCAAATGCGTCCGACCAAGCTTCTCATTTTCGGTAACCCAAAGGGGGGCACTCCCCTGATGGTCGCGGCACCGAGCATTGCCATCGACCTGCCACTCAAGATCCTGGTTTGGGAGGATGACCAGGGGAAAGTCTGGGTCTCCTACAACAGCCCGGAATATTTAGCGGAGCGGCACGGGCTGCCGCCGAATCTCACGCAGAATATCGGCTTCATGGAGACACTGGCGGCCAACGTTGCGGAGTAACACTAGAATGTAGGTTCATGCTTCACGCTGCCGCTCAGGAGCAGATCGTCGCGCTGGCCCTGGAGGCTGGTTTTTCCAAAGCCGGGATTGCTCCGATTCCGCCGCCCGGAGAGCCGGCAGACCATCCTGAGCTGAGCCACCTCGAACCCTACTTCGAGACTTGGGTCGAGCGCGGCTATGCCGGTGAGATGGAGTACCTCAAGCGCCGCGACCAGGACAACCGCCTGCTGCGGTCTTCTCTGCGGGTGGCTGTTCCCGTGGGCCCGATCCGTGATTGTCTGTGCCGCCAATTACAACGCCGACGCACCCAAATCAATCGATCCAGCCTCAGCGGAGAGCGCCTGGATTGCCCGCTATGCCTGGACCGGTTATCAGCCTGCCCACGACGAGAGCCCACGACATCCCAGCGACTACCACGATGTCCTGCTGGCGCGCCTCAAGAAGCTGGACCAGAGGTTGCAACAGCATCTCGGCCCCTTTCCGTCCCGCTGCTATGTGGATACAGGCCCTCTGGTAGAGCGAGTCTATGCCCGGTACGCGGGCATCGGCTGGACGGGCAAGAACACCTGCATCATTGACCAGGAGCTGGGATCGTGGCTCTTTCTGGGCGTGATTCTTACCGCGCTCGAGCTGCCATCCACTGGTCCGATCACGTTGCCGGAAGACCGCTGTGGCAGTTGCACCCGTTGCATCGATGCCTGCCCAACCGGCGCCCTGGTAGCGCCATACCAAATGGATGCGAGCCTCTGTATCGCCTATCTGACAATTGAGAAGCGCGGGTCCATTCCCGAGCCATTGCGTGCCCAGATGGGTCGCCAGATTTTTGGCTGCGACATCTGCCAGGACGTGTGCCCCTGGAATCGCCGCGCGCCGCTGAGCACGGATGCGGATTTGGCCGTTCGCACAGAACTGGTCAACCCAGCCCTTGCCTGGCTCGCGGAGCTGGATGCAGAAACTTTTCGCAGCTGGTTCCGGCAGTCTCCGGTGCAACGCGCCAAGCTGAGCGGCTTATTACGCAATGTAGCCATCGCGATGGGGAACAGCGGACTGACCGACTACCGGCCAAAATTGCAGGAGTGGGCGGCCGCTCCTGATCCGGTGCTCGCGGAAGCGGCGCAATGGGCCCTGGTTCGTCTCGCAACCAGGCAGACGGACGCCCGCGACGACCTTTAATCCAATCTCAGGCGCTGCGGACCACGTTCGCGGCGTTGAGTCCTTTGGGTCCTTGCTGGCATTCGAACTCCACCGCGTCGCCCTCGTTCAGAGTCTTATACCCGTTCTCCTGAATAGCGGAGAAGTGGACGAAGACGTCCTCACCGGTGGAACGCTGGATAAACCCGTATCCCTTGGCTCCGTTGAACCACTTGACCACGCCATTTTCCTTCAAGCGAACTTCCTTTCAGACTTGATTAACCATCTCCAGCATTCCCCGGGGACACCTCGAGTCGCCGTTACGATTACGGCAAGTCATGGTTGACCTGGCATGCTTTGAGGGTGGGGAAACAATTACACCAGTTGGCCTTCTGAGCGTTTCGAACAATGAATTTATGTTCGAGCTTGATGATGTTATGGCAGGAATTGGAATTGAGTGCAAGAAAAATTTGCCCGACGGAACCATAAGATGGATACCCGTGATCCCACGTAACCGAAGCTGCATCTCTCGTCCCGCCAACCGAAAGATCGAAATTGGAACACAAGGGGACATCAAGGTTGTAGTGCCTGCATCGGGTGGGTCATTTCGAGCGTCCAGCCGTACTGCTAGCATGGATGCCTATGGCGTTTAGCGTGTTCGTCCCCCGCACCGTGGAAACGCCCGTCGAAGACGACGCACTTGCCGGCGTTCCCGCCGAGCCAAAGCCGCCGGCGAAATTAGCCAGCAAAGCAAGCCTGGGGACCGAGATTTGGAGTCTTGCGCGGTACATGGCGCAGACCGAAGTACATACCTACGCCTTCAGCGTCGCTGCCAATACCATCTTGTCCCTGTTTCCGTTCATCGTGCTGATGTTCACCATCGCGCGCCTTGTTTTCCATTCCCACGCCATGGAGAGCGCGATTGCAGACATGATCCGCTACTTTCTGCCCACCGGTCAGGAATTTGTAACTAAGAACATGGAGATTGTGGCCCATGCCCGCAAGGGGGTTCAACTTGCATCGGTGGTCATGTTGCTGATTTCCTCGACCGGCGTCTTCCTTCCACTCGAAGTGGCATTGAACCGGGTCTGGGGCGTAACCAGGAACCGTTCCTATTTCATGAACCAGCTGGTCTCTCTGGGATTGGCCGCCGGGATTGGTACCATTGCCCTGCTGAGCGTCGCCATCACTGCGGCGCAGCAATCGATCCTGCGAGTTCCTGTTCTTTGGACATATCGATAATGTCGCGTTTGTCTTTGTCTCCCACTGGCTGTTGCAGATTTCGGCCGCCATCGCGAGTATCCTGCTTTTCTTCCTCATCTATTGGATTCTTCCCAACCGCAGGCTCCCTATCCGTGCCGTGCTGCCGACCGCGATTGTGATTGGGCTTTCCTGGGAACTGGCAAAGATGCTATACATCCGGGCGCTGCCCTGGATGGACCTTCACTCGGTATACGGCCCCTTCTCCGTCTCCGTTAGCTTAATGCTGTGGGCATTCGTAACTGGCCTGCTGTTGTTGGCGGGCGCACACTATTCGGCTTCGCGTCACGCTCTGCGGCTCGCTTACCTGGCCGATCTGGAACGCGCCGGGAGAAAGAGAAGACATCTAGTGGACCAGGAACGCTTTGACGACAATGGCATTCGGTGCGCGGCCCGCCGGAAATAGCGTTAACAGGGAAGCAGGGTTGGCAGTGCGCACCACGGCAATATCCCCTGACTGCGCATCCACCACCAAAAGAAAATGGCCGGACGCGGAAAAAGCCAGAGCGTCGGGGCCCTCCCCCACCTTGACCCCCGCACCGAGCAGCTTGCCGTCGTCGATGCTGTACACACCCACTCGTCCCGCGCTGAAATCGCTCACGTATAAGAGGGAGTTGTCGGCGCTCACCAGGCCGCGCACGGGACGCGCACCTATCAGGTAGGCGCCCCCGACCTCATTGGAGGAGGTGGTGAGCTCCGAAATGGTGTCGCTGTCGTAATTGGAAACGAACGCCTCCCCGCCATCCGGCTTCAGAGCGATGTGCATGGGCGTCTTGCCCACGTCAAGGAAACTGAGAAGAACGTCGGCAGGTAGGGGATCGCTTCCCGTGGTATGAGCCAACCCGATCACCATGATCTGGTGTCCTCCGGAGCAGGCAATAAAAGCCTTGGAAGAATCAGGCAGGATGATCACGTCCGTTGCCCCTGGGCAATGATCGAAGCTGCTTCTTACTCTCAACGAGCGCACATCCGCGATGCTGACGCTGCCGCTGATCTGGTTGGTGACGACCAGCGTCTTCCTGTCATTGGCGATGCGGGCCATTCCCGGCCCCTCGCCGACGCCAATCACCCCGATCTCACGCCGTCGGGGAAGGTCCAACACGGAAACATTATTGGATTTTGAATTGGCGACGTAGGCCCGTTCCCCCTGCTCGTCCACGTCGATAGAGTATGGCCGCCGCTGCACGCGAATGGTCGCTGCGACGGTGTTGGTCTCTGCGTTGATCACGGAGACGGTGTCACTGCCGGAATTCACCACATACACTTCGTTCCGCCGAGGGTTCACCCCCAGAGCGGATGGGCCGGAACCGACCGCGATCACACGGTCCTGCCGCATGTTCACCACGTCCAGCACGGTTACGGTATTGCTGCCGCCATTGCTGATGTAGGCGTACTCGCGATAATTTGCCGGATAGTTGGGGAAATCACGCTGTTGGCAACCCACCGCGCCCAGCGTGATCAGGGCCAGCCATGGCAGGCGGCGGCTTGGCAGGAGTCGCACTACGGTCTCTATACCCTCGCGGCAGGGACGGGCTCAACCATCGTGATTCCGCGGGGCAAAGAGCGGTGAACCGCCTCAGCGATCTGCGCTATCTCATCCATGAGTTCAACAAACTGGTCGGGGTAGAGCGATTGTGCGCCGTCGGAAAGGGCCTTATCCGGCTGGTGGTGCACCTCGATCATCAGGCCGTCAGCTCCGACCCCGGCAGCCGCGCGAGCCAGGGGAAGAACCATGTTGCGCTTGCCCGTGCCATGGCTGGGGTCGACGATGATAGGCAAGTGACTCAGGCGCTGCACCGCCGGCACGATGCTCAGGTCAAGAGTATTGCGGGTGTGATCAGCGAAGGTACGAACTCCGCGTTCGCACAGAATCACCTGGTAGTTGCCCTCGCTCATCACGTACTCCGCAGCCATCAGGAGCTCGTCCAGCGTCGCTGACATTCCGCGCTTGACCAGAACAGGTTTGCGGGTCCGACCGGCGCGCTTCAGCAAGGAAAAGTTCTGCATGTTGCGGGCCCCGATCTGGATGACATCGGCGTACTGCGCAACCAGGTCGAGGCTCTCGTTGTCCAGCGCTTCGGTCACAATCCGCAGCCCGAACTTGTCGCGTATCTCAGCCAGGATCTTGAGCCCGTCTTCGCCCATGCCCTGGAAAGCGTACGGGGAAGTGCGCGGTTTGTAGGCACCCCCGCGAAAGAACTGGGCTCCGGCGCGCGCGATCTGCTCCGCAACCGTAAAAGCCTGCTCCCGCGACTCGATCGAACACGGTCCGGCAATCACCGCCAGGTCCCGGCCGCCAATGGTCGCATTGGTGCCGGGGAAAGTGATGATTGTGTCCTCTTGCTTCACATCGCGGCTCACCAGCTTGTAAGGCTTCGTGACCCGGATAACCTCTGCGACCCCGGAAAGTTCTTCCAGGTCGCCCTGATCGACGGCGCCGCTATTGCCGGTGATTCCGATGGCGGTGCGCTGCGCGCCTGGCATGGGGTGGGCGCGAAAGCCCAGTAGTTGAATTTGCTCGCAGACTGCCTGGATTTCTTCTGTCGTTGCCTGCGGTTTCATGACCACGAGCATGGGGATGAACGACCTTTCCGTGCACTCTAAGTGTACTGGCTGCAGTGGGCTGCGGCAAACATCTGATATACCTGAGCTGATGAATTACGCACCAAGGCTCCGCCGGTTACGCCGCCAGATGAAACAGCGGGGGATCGACAGCATGCTGGTCACGCATCTGGCCGATGTCCGCTATCTTTGTGGCTTCACGGGCTCCAACGCTTTGCTCGCGGCGACCGCAACCCGGGCTGCCATGTTTACCGACGGCCGGTACATTGCGCAGGCTCGGGAGGAGACCAGCGGGGCCCGGGTGGTGATCGCGGCTAAGTCCGCGCGTGAGGAAGCTTGCCGGTGGCTGGCCGCGAGCGGCGCCAAGCATTGTGCCTTCGACCCGGAAACGACCACGGTTGCAGACCTCGCGCTTTACCGCAAAGCCTTGCCTCCAGGGAGTCGGGGGTTCTTCCAGCCCCTGGCCGAGCCTCTGGTCCGCAATCTGCGCCTTATTAAGGACCAGGATGAACTCGGGCTGATGAAACAGGCGGCCCGGTTGGGAGTCGACCTGTTCCACGAACTCCTCCCCCAACTGGAACCTGGGCTACCCGAGACGACCGTGGCGGCACTGCTTGAGCAACGCGCCCGCACCCGCGGTGCCGAAGGCATGTCTTTTGAGACCATCGTCGCCAGCGGCCCTCGTTCCGCCTTCCCCCACGGTCACGCCACCGCTCAGCGGTTACCCCGTAAAGGCTTCTTAACCTTGGACTTCGGTGTTATCCTCAAAGGTTATTGTTCAGACATGACACGCACTGTATTCCTGGGGCAGCCAACACGCCGGGAGCGCTTCACGTATGATTCTGTGCTGGAGGCGCAACAGGCGGCCGTTGCGGCGGTCAAGCCGGGAGTCTCCTGCGGTGAAGTAGACGAAGCAGCGCGCAGCGTCCTTCGCAAGGCTGGCTTGGCTGAGTACTTTACTCACTCCACCGGTCATGGCGTCGGGCTCGAAATTCATGAAGCACCCCGCATTGCCGCGGACCAGTCGCAGTCCCTTATGCCGGGGATGGTCGTCACCATCGAACCCGGCGTCTACATTGCAGGTCAATTTGGAGTACGCATTGAAGATATGGTTGTCGTTACCCGGGAGGGTGGACAGGTCTTAACCCAAGCATCCACCGGTTGGACGCAACTCTGATGCAGACGAGAGATTCATGACGCCTGAGGAAATTAAAGAGTTACGGGAACTGATTGAGTTCCTGAAAGAATATGATATTGGTGACTTCGAATTCGAACGCGGCGACTTCAAGATCCGCCTGAAGTTCGGGCAGCCAGTGCAGGGATCTCCCGCTTCGGTTCTCGATATCGCCCGGCTCGGACAGTTGTTGTCGCCTGCCCAGCACACGCCGCCTGCGGTCTCGCATGGCATCCATGCGGTTGCTTCTGCTGGATCGGCTGCGGCTTCCGATGCCTCCACTGCGCCGGCCGAAGAAGAGAAACTGCACATCGTCAAGTCGCCGATCGTGGGCACTTTCTACGAGTCGTCGTCTCCGGGTGCGGCCGCCTTTGTCAAGATCGGCGACGAGATTGAAAACGGCCAGGTGCTGTGCATCGTCGAAGCCATGAAGCTGATGAACGAGATCGAATCGGACGCAGCCGGGGAAGTGGTGAAGCGTCTGGTCACCAACGGCCAGCCGGTGGAATACGGTCAGCCGCTTTTCGCTCTGCGGGTGCACTGAATCCTTCCGTGCCACAAACGTCACAGTAACGGTATGACCGCTCCCGGGTCTTGATTGGAAACATGTTTCGAAAACTGCTCATCGCCAACCGCGGCGAAATCGCACTTCGCGTCATCTGTGCCTGCAAAGAACTGGGGATCCGTACGGTTGCCATCTATAGCGAGGCGGACCGCAACTCGCTCCACGTCCGTTTTGCCGACGAAGCCATCTGCATCGGGCCGCCGCGCTCGGCGGAGAGCTATCTGAATGTTCCCGCAGTGATTTCGGCGGCGGAGATCGCCGACGTGGATGCGATTCATCCCGGGTACGGCCTGCTGAGTGAAAACGCGAACTTCGCTGAGGTTTGCCGCGCCTCCAATATCAAGTTCATCGGACCCACGCCGGAAGCGACGCGGCTCATGGGCGAGAAGGAAAAAGCCCGCCAGGCCATGAAGCGGGCGAAAGTGCCGATCCTCCCCGGTTCTGAAGGCGTACTGCAAAATGAGGACGAGGCGTTGGCATGGGCCCGGTCGGTGGGCTTTCCCGTCATCCTCAAGGCCTCGGCCGGCGGTGGCGGACGCGGTATGCGCGTCATCCGCTCGGAGGAGGAGCTCCCCCAGCTCTATCAGGCAGCGCACACCGAGGCCTCCAATGCCTTTGGTAACGGCGACCTCTATATGGAGAAATTCATTGAGCGCCCCAGGCACATCGAGTTCCAGATCCTGGCCGACGAGCACGGCAATGTGATCTCCCTTGGGGAGCGCGAGTGCTCCATCCAACGCCGCCATCAGAAGCTGATCGAAGAGGCGCCCTCGTTACAGGTGACGCCCAGGATTCGCGAAGACATCGCCAAGACGCTCAAAAGATGCCTGACCGCCATCGGCTATCAGAACGCCGGTACGGTCGAGTTCCTCATGGATGAGGATGGCAAGCTCTACTTCATCGAGATGAACACCCGTATCCAGGTGGAGCATCCGGTCACCGAGGCGGTTACCGGCATCGACCTGGTGAAAGCGCAACTGCGCATTGCGGCGGGCGAAACGCTGGCTAGTATTCTTCCCGAATCGATCCCCATTCGCGGCCACGCCATTGAGTGCCGGGTCAATGCCGAACATCCGGAGAAGTTCACCCCTTCCGCCGGCCGCATCACCGCCTTCAATGTTCCCGGTGGCAACGGGGTGCGGGTGGATACCGCGCAGTATGCCGAAGGCATCGTGCCTCCTTATTATGACTCGCTGATTGCTAAGCTGATTGTCCACGGCAAAGACCGGACTGAAGCCATGGCCCGCATGTCGCGTGCGCTGGAGATGTTTGTGGTGGAGGGCATCCATACCACCATCCCGCTGCATCGCCGCATCCTGGAAGACCAGGAATTCCGCGAGGGAAATTTCGACACCAAGTACATGGAGCGCTTCTTCGAACGCGAGAAACTCCGCCGCGAGCAGATTCTTGCCCAGGTGTAAACTCCCCCGCCTCTATCCCATCCTGGATGCCGGCCTGGTGTTACGGGCGGGCCTTTCGATTGAGGGTTTTGCCCGAGAACTGCGTGAGGCCGGCGTCCGTTTCCTGCAATATCGCGATAAAGAAGCAGTCGACGAAGTGGTGCTGGAGCGGGCAGCGCTTTTGCGGAGCATCTTCCCCCCATCCGACAGCTGTCTCATCCTCAACGACCGGGTTTCGTTAGTGATGGCAGCGCAATTCGACGGAATTCATGTTGGCCAGGAAGATTTATCTCCGGCCGAAGCCCGCGCAACCCTTGGGACCGGGGTGCTCATCGGCGTATCGACCCACGGCGAGCGTCAGCTCCTCATGGCGGCAGACGGCCCGGCGGATTACGTTGCCATTGGCCCCGTCTTCGCCACTCTGTCCAAGCAGGCTCCAGATCCCGTGGTCGGCATCGACGGGGTCCGGGCAGCCCGCGCCGTGACCACGAAGCCGCTGGTCGCCATTGGAGGCATAGACCGATCGAATTGCGCCGCTGTGATCGAGGCTGGGGCGGATTCTGTGGCCGTGATCTCCGACCTGATCCCGCGCCCGGGCGACTCCGCAGTCAAACGGGTAAAGGAGTTCTTTTTGAGGCTCGGCGATCTACCGGCAGTAACCTTTGCTGGACACCCTACCCGGAAAACGGTATAGAACATACAACCGGCAGCAGCACAGATAACCTAGATCCTTTCATGGAGGATGATCCGGACCGATGCCTAGATTCCTGGCAACTAAACCCCTCTCGATACTCACCAAAGAGGCCTACGAGGTGGGGGAAAACACACTCAGGCGCTCGCTCGGCCCGGTCAACCTCATAACCCTCGGAATAGGCGCGATCATCGGCGCCGGGATCTTCGTGCTGACCGGCCAGGCCGCGGCGCTCCATGCCGGTCCTGCCGTTGCCCTCAGCTTTATCTTTGCCGGCATCACCTGCGCCTTTGCCGGGCTTTGCTACTCAGAGTTTGCCTCCATTATTCCCATTGCCGGCTCCGCCTACACCTATGGCTATGCGACGCTGGGCGAGCTGGTCGCCTGGATCATCGGTTGGGACCTGGTGCTGGAGTACGCCTTCGGCGCCGCAACTGTGGCCTCCGGCTGGGCTGGATACTTCGTGAGCCTGTTGCAGCAATTGCACATTACCTTGCCGCCGCAGTTCACCACCACCTATGGGAACGTGCTCTATTTCTACGCCGACAAGTGGCAACCCCTGGCCTCGCTTCCTTCCACCGTAGACGCCGCGGCGCTACCCCATGTCGCCGGGGTCTTCAACTTTGTCGCCTTCTTTGCCATTCTGGTCGTGACCGCGGTCCTGGTGATCGGCATCAAGGAATCGGCCAATCTCAATTCCGCCATCGTCATCGTTAAGCTGACCATCGTGGGCATCTTCCTGGTGCTGGGCGCGGGATATCTGTTCCATCACCCCGAGCTCGCCAGGGTCAACTGGCATCCCTTCATACCGCCATCGCAAGGCCCGGGTGTTTTCGGCTTTGGCGGCATTACGGCGGGCGCGGCATCAGTCTTCTTTGCCTACATCGGCTTCGACGCTGTCTCCACCGCAGCGCAGGAAGCGCGCAACCCGCAACGCGACATGCCTATCGGGATCCTCGGTTCGCTGATCGTCTGCACTCTCTTGTACATTCATGGTTTCTACCGTGCTTACCGGCCTGGTCAACTATCGCAGCCTCGACGTGAGCGATCCCGTGGCAGTAGGCATCGACGTCACCGGCGTTTCCTGGGGCAGCTTGCTGGTTAAGATCGGTGCTGTCTTCGGCCTTGGCACTGTGATGCTGGTGATGTTACTCGGCCAGTCTCGGGTCTTTTATTCCATGTCTAAGGACGGCCTCTTATGGAAATGGGCATCCGACGTTCATCCGAAGTTCCGCACTCCCTGGATTTCTAACATTGTTGTCGGCACCATTGTTGCCTTCCTACCCGCTTTGCTCCCCATTGATAAGCTCGCGGCACTGGTGAACATGGGTACGTTGCTCGCCTTCACCATCGTGTGTGCCGGGGTTTGGATCCTGCGCCGGCGTCACCCTAATATGGAGCGCCCGTTCAAAACACCATTGGTTCCGTTGGTCCCCATCCTTGGTATTTGCAGCGCCTTCTATCTCATGATCAAGCTGCCACTCCTTACCTGGGAGGTGCTGATCATCTGGCTCGTCATCGGATTGGGAATCTATTTCAGTTACAGCATCAAACACAGCAAAGTCCAGGCCATGAGCCCGGCGGAGACCACCGGCCGCACCCGCTAGCTTACTTAGGTCTGGATAAGTCGCGCCTGCCAAGGTCAAAAGCCTGACGAATATTCGTACTTAGAAATGGGCCAATGGCCTTATACTTCTCTGGCCTAAGAGGAGGCGTCCATGAATAAGTATTTTGCGGAACTGGTCGGTACGTTCGTCCTGGTTTTCGGGGGCGTCGGCAGTGCGGTGCTTGCGGGGAGCCACATCGGTTTTGCCGGCGTCGCTGCGGCCTTCGGGCTATCCCTGCTCGCCATGGTATACACCATCGGGCCTGTTTCCGGTTGCCATGTGAATCCAGCCGTGACCCTGGGCGTCTTTCTTGCCAAGAAGATCAATGCCCGGGACGCAGCCGCCTACATGGTGGCGCAGGTGATCGGCGCCGTCATCGCATCCGCGGTAATCCTGTTCATCGCCAACGGCCTTCCCGGTGGCTACAGTGCATCTTTGAGCGGCCTCGGGGCGGACGGCTACGGCCTGCATTCTCCAGACCACTACTCTATGGCTGCCGGTTTTGTCGCTGAAACCATCCTTACTATGTTTCTCGTGCTCACCGTCCTGGGAGCAACCGACATCACAGCTCCGGTGGGTTTTGCCGGCTTGGCCATCGGCCTGGTGCTGACCCTGATTCACCTGGTCGGGATTCCGATCACCAACACTTCCGTCAACCCGGCGCGGAGCATCGGACCTGCGATCTTCGTCGGGGGTTGGGCCTTGCAACAGCTATGGCTGTTTATTGTGGCGCCGTTCGTCGGGGCGATTATTGCCGCCCTGGTTTACGCCGGCCTTCGTCACTCCGCAGTCCTGATCACCACCCGGAAAGCAGAACAGGCGTTACCCGGAGAACAGATCGACCGTATCGCCTAAGCATCCAAGCCCTTGAGGGAGAATTGGATACTCCCTCAAGGGTCAAGTTCTACTTTCGAGGGTAAGGGAAGGCGTCAGGGCTCCCTCAGTTTCCGCTAGAGAATTTTACGAGCCCCGCGGCGAACCAACTCCGTGGTCACCCCATAGATCGCGTGTGTGACCAGTTCGCTGGCATGCTCGCGCGCAGGTTGATTTTCCGGACTTTCGGTTAAGCCCATCATGGGCAAAGCCGATGCATGCGTGATCCCACACAGCATCAAGCCAAAGTTAGCTCCGAGTCGCTTCGTGACCACCGGCTGATATTCAGCCAGCGCTCCGTACACGCCACCCGCCAACGCTCCAAAACCCCAGTGAATCGCACGCACCGAGGCTTCCTCCGCTTTCTCACTCAGGGGTTGGTCGGCCATTCGGTTCACCAGCACTGCGGGAGGAGGGATCTGCCCCTGGGTCCGCGGCGGATAGACGACCTCGCCGGCGGCCTTGGCGGCCGCTCCCACCAGACCCCCAATGGCTCCGGCTAGAAATCCCTTCAACAGCGATCGCTGACGGCTAGGAGCAGCAGTTTCTTCGGTCGTTGTCATGTAGAGTGCGGCCTTTCGTCCTGTTAACCTAAATCGTCATCGTAGGCAATGCAAGGTTGGAGAAAGCATGGCCATCAGCAGGCAGTGGACCGAGTGGCATTTGACGCCCGGCGGTTGGGTTTCCGGATCGAGCCGCCGCGACGGGGAAGGGAACGTCTGGCGCGATGAGCCGGAAGACCGGATCATCACCTTTGTTTATCAGGAGCAGACCGGCAAAACTCAGGCCGAGCCGCATGTCACCGTGCAGGAGTCCTGGCGATCCAAGGCCGCGGGGGCCGGCGCTGACATCGAACACTTACTTGCTCAGCACGGCCCTTGTCCGCAAAAGCTTTAAGCAAAATTCAAACTAAGCGGTTGTCTTGGAGCAGAGTTCATTCATCGCCCGCGTCAGTTCCTGGGCGATCATCGGCGCGGTCGCCGTTTCGATGGCGGAGCGCTGCATCAGGTACACCAGCTTTCCGTCCCGTAGTATGGCGATTGCCGGCGAAGTCGGCGGATGACCCTCGAAATACGACCGGGCACGCTCCGTGGCTTCGCGATCCTGTCCTGCAAACACGGTGATGGACTGGTCAGGCAGGGTCTTGTTCTGGAGTGCCAACCTGACCCCTGGGCGCATCTTGCCTGCGGCGCAGCCACAGATCGAGTTAACCACCAGCATCGTGGTGCCTGGCTTTGCCAATGCCGCGTCGACTTCTTCTGCGGTCCGGGTTTCCTTGATGCCTGCGCGGGAAAGCTCTTCGCGCATCGGGATTACCATAATCTCGGGGTACATGCTTGCTCCTTGAACACTTTCTTGATTGTAAAGATTTGACCCGGGTTGCGCCAGTACATATGCCCCCGCACCTCTCCTGATATACCTTGATGGAAAATGGAGTTCCTTCAGCAAGTAACGCTCGCCCCCTACACCACCTTTCAGATTGGCGGCCCCGCCCGCTGGTTTGCCGAGGCGGCGAGCGAAGACGATATCGCCGCCGGCATCGCGTTTGCCGGCGAACGCCGGTTACCGCTTTTCATCCTGGGCGGCGGCAGCAACTTGTTGGTTTCCGACACCGGCTTCCCCGGTCTCGTGCTCCATATTGCTCTGCGCGGCATCACATCCACCCAGGGTAACGGCAGCTCCATCGTCTCCGCCTCGGCTGGAGAAGACTGGGATGGGCTGGTCGCCTACGCTGTCGCCGCGGGCTTGGCGGGTGTCGAGTGCCTCTCGGGCATTCCTGGAACAGTGGGCGGCACCCCGGTGCAGAATGTGGGGGCCTATGGGCAGGAGGTTTCGCAAACCATCGTAACGGTACGGGCGTTCGACCGGGAAACCAGGCAATTTGTGGACCTACCCGCCTCCGCCTGCGGGTTTTCCTATCGCCGTAGCATCTTCAACAACACCCAACGGGAACGTTATGTAGTAAGCCGCGTGGACTACGCATTGCGCGAGAACGCGGCCCCCAACTTCGCCTACGCTGACCTGGTCCGGTATTTTGCGGCCCGCAACGTAGTGTCGCCCACACTCGGCCGAAGTTCGCGAGGCAGTGCGCTTTATCCGCGCTCAGAAAGGCATGCTCCTGGTGCCCGGAGATGCGGATTGCCGCAGTGCCGGCAGCTTCTTTAAGAACCCCATCGTCCCCGTAACCGTCCTTGATTCATTGGCCCAGGAGCTGGGCGTTGAAAAGCGGAGCATTCCCGCTTATCCGGCGCAGGACAGCGAGGTAAAGCTCTCGGCGGCATGGCTGATCGAGCGCGCCGGATTTCACAAGGGCTATGCGCTCGGCAACGCAGGAATCTCCAGCCGTCACACGCTTGCGCTCATCAATCGCGGGGGCGCCAGCGCGGCTGAAGTCATCACCCTGCGCGACAAGCTGATCGACACGATCTCGACGCGCTTTGCCATTCGCCTGGAACCCGAGCCAGTGTGGCTGGCCTAGGGCACGCGCCAAATCAGGTGAAAAGGGTACGAAGCTTACCGACGAGGGCATTTCCCCAAAATTAATTTCAATTTCGATGTCGATCTTCTTCTCCTCCGTTCGACGTATTAGCAGAACGGGGATAAGGCCGGGTTTCCGCCTTAGGGCGACGTCGCGCGCCGGACTTCTTAGCCAGCTGACCGGCCTGCACCATGGGGGCCAGGATGGCCCGGGCGCCGGCATTGCTCTGGAAGCTTGGCCTGACCCTGTGTTTTCAACCCTGAACTGGGCTCGCCGTGGAGCCGCGGAGGAATTATGCAACTGCCAATTGGAACGAACTTGCTTGCAACTGAACTTACAGACGTCTCGGTGGGACGAACCTGGGCGGGATGGGGCGTGAGCGGCTTGATGGCCGCGTTCATGTTATTCGACGCTATCGGTAAATTCGCCAAGCCTGCCCAAGTCGTCGAAGCGTTTGCCGGGACTGGTTGGCCCATGGAACTAGCAGCGCAGCTGGGCGCAATCCTCCTCACTTGCACGGTGATCTATTTGATCCCGCAGACCTCGGTGCTGGGAGCAATCCTACTCACCGGGTATCTGGGTGGAGCGGTGGCCACCAACTTGCGGCTGGGAAACCCTCTCTTCAGCCACACATTATTTCCGGTGTATTTCGGCGTGCTGATTTGGGTCGGACTGTGGCTGAGGGAACCGCGGCTTGGTGCGATGTTTCCAGTTGTGAGATAACATCGGCACCTCCCTTTGCCGAATGGGACTAACCCAAACCGGGAGCACCAGGACTATGCGATTCATTTGGATGCATAAGGCCGACGAGGCGTCGGAGGCGGACGTTCCCCCGAGTGCGGAGTTGATCGCCAGGGTGGGAAGGTTGATGGAGGAGATGGCGAAATCCGGCGTATTGCTTGCCGGTGAGGGACTCCAGCCAAGTTCCACAAGGGTCCGCCTCAAGTTCTCCGGAGGGGAGCGCACCTTGACGCAAGGGCCACTCAGCGGATCGAACGAAGTGCTTGCGGAATCGCGATCGTGCGGATGAAATCGATGGACGAAGCTATTGAATATGCATCGCGTTTCGGCAGAGCGGCAGGGGAAGCCGAGATCGATATTGGCCAAGTCAAGGAACCATGGGACCTTGGTCTTTGTCCCAAACCACCGGAACCGACAACACGATTCATGATCATGCATAAGGCGGATCGGAACTTCGAAGCCGGTCCCGTCGCCGACTCGTCGGAGATAAATCTTATCGAGACGCTGACCGAGGAAAAGGCCGACGCGCTACTCTCGGCTGAGAGGCTACAGCCGAGTTCGATGGGCAAGCGCTTAAGGTTCTCCGAAGGCAAGTTCCGGATAATTGACGGGCCTTTCACCGAGTCCAAGGAACTGATCGGTGGCTATTGCATCGTCGAGGTGAAGTCGAGAGATGACGCCATCGCATGGGCTTTGCGTTTCGCCCAAGTGCTCGGCGGCTCCAGAGTGGACGGGGAGGTCGAGTTGGATCTTCTGCCGCTCTACGAGAGGTCAAGTTCAGCTGGGCTTATTTAGATAAGCCGGGGCTTCCCCATCAAATCGAAAATGCCGCGATTGGTAACCGTGACGCTTATCGACGCCATCTCGTCGCGCCGTTGCAGTCCCCAGGAGCCCGAGCCAGTTGGTTTGCATGATCGTCAACACAGTTTGTAGCTCTGTCAGATCCAGCAAACCCGGGGTGGGCCACATCTCGCGCGTATTGTGACGAGATGTGGGATACGACAGCGACGATTGAGAGACGTTTGTAGTTAAGCAAGATCAGAGGGTGGGTACAGTGGAATCCCATTCTCGCAAAAAACGAGCGAGATATGGGGCACCCAGGGTTCCTTTGGCGGGAGGAACTCGGGCGACAGAATCGATTAACCCGGCAAACCCTGCCAACTGCGGATCCGCTTGGCCCCGAGATACCATCGAAGTTCCGCGATACGATGTACCTCAGGACGGGAAATCTCTCATGCCTTCGACAACGATGGTTCATGTGCGCGTGGATGAAAAGGTCAAGGAAGAGGCCTCCGCAACCCTGGCGGCGATGGGGATATCCGTTTCCGATGCCGTCCGTATGATGCTCGTGAGAGTCGCGGCGGAGAAGGCCCTCCCGTTCGAAGTGCGCGTTCCGAATGCAACCACAACCAAGGCAATGCAATCCGCAGGCAAGAAACAAGGCAAGCGTTTCCGTTCCCCGAAGGCATTATTCGAGGATTTAGGCATCTGACGTGCGCGAGATCATCCGCAGCACGCAGTTCAAGGGTGATGTAATGCGGTGCCAGAAGTTCTGACGCAGGTTGAAAATCCGGTCCGGAAAAGCGAATCACCCGTACCCTCGCCGAGTTGCCGCAGAAGCTGCTCTCGCCGAGTGGCCAGCACCACATGTGCCGGTCCATGCGCCTGGATCTCGCCCTGATTGATCACCATCACATCCGCTGCAGTCTGGAAAGCCTCCGCTACATCATGCGATACATAGAGGGCGGGAACATTTCGCGCGGCAAGCCACGCCGTGAGCTGCTCAAGAATGGAGACCTTTAGATCCGCGTCCATGCCGGTAAATGGCTCGTCCAGCAGCAACAGGCGTGGCTCGGGAGCCAGGGCGCGAGCCAGCGCCACGCGCTGCTTCTCCCCACCCGAGAGATCCGCAGGCATCCGCCTGGCCAGCTGGCCGGCCTGAAAGAGCTCCAGCATCTGCCCCACCCGCTCTGCGCTCGATCGTTGATCGAGCCCGAAAAGGCCAAAGGCAACGTTGGCGGTTACATTCATGTTAGGGAAAAGCGTGGGCCGCTGGGTGACAAACCCAATGGCGCGCTGCGCGGGCCGCACCCACGTTCCACTCGCTGTCTCGACCAGCGTTCGCCCATGCAAGACCACCCGGCCGCGGTCCGGTCTGATCAACCCGCCGAGGACGCGGAGCAGGGAAGTCTTCCCCGCGCCAGAGGGGCCGAACAATACCGTCCAGGGAGCCGACAGCGAGCACGACACCCGCAGCGACAGATCCCCCAAGGCATGCTTGACATCGACCTGAAGATAATCAGACACCCGCTCTTCCCCGGCGTCCGTAGATGAGCAACAACGCCAGGAAGGAAAGGCTCAGCAGCAGCAAAGCGGTGTGGTTCGCCTGCGCATAAGCAAAGTCCTGCACCTGATCGTAAATGGAAATGGAGAGTGTCCGGGTCACGCCGGGAATATTGCCGCCAATCATCAGCACCACCCCAAACTCGCCTACGGTGTGAGTGAAGGCCAGCACCGCGGCGGTCAGAAGGAAAGGACGGACCAACGGCAGCAACACCCGCATCAGTATCCTGCCGCGACCAGGCGAAAGGAGTTCGGCTGCTTCCATAATCTCTCGATCGATCGAGCGGAAGCCGGAGGTCATGGGCTGCACGGCAAAGGGCAGACTGAAGATAACGGAGCCCAGCACAAGCCCGGCGAAAGAAAAGGCCAGCGGGTGACCGAAGACCACCGATACGGCTCTCCCGGCTGCGTTGCGCGGGCTCATCAGCACCAGCAGATAGAAACCCAGAACCGTTGGCGGCAGTACCAGCGGGAGTGCGACCGCGGCTTCCACCAGCGGTTTCCAGCGCGCCCGGCCATACGCAAGCCAGTAGCCCAGGGGAATGGAAATCGCCAGCAGGATAAGCGTCGTGAGGGTGGCCAGGCGAAAGGTAAGGAAAATAGCTTGCTGGTCCATACAAGAAGAAGTTCTACGGTGCTTTCAATCCCCGCTCCGCCAGCTGCTTTCGGATCGGCGGGGAAAGCAGAAAGGCGAGGAATTGATGAGCCTCTTCGACCGCGGGTCCTTGCTTGATTACGACCGCCCCCTGCAGTAGCGGAGGGTAGGAATCCTCAGGCATGGCGACGTATTTCCCGTCCGCTCTCAGGCGGGGCGTCAGCGCGGAGGTGAGCGAAATCAAGCCTGCATTTGCGTTGCCCGAGTCAGCGTATTGGGCTGCCTGCGCGATATTTTCCCCCACCACCAGCTTGCCCTTCAAGGCATCGGCGAGTCCCAGCTTTTCAATCGCAGCCTTGGCCGCACGCCCGTAGGGCGCGTGTTCGGCATTGGCAACGGCCACGGTTCGCAGCGAGGGACTGCGGAGCGAGTCGACAGTGAGCGGTTGGATCGGGGAATCGTTGCGCGCCCAAAGCACCAGGGTTCCGCGGGCATAGGGAATTGGCTCGGTGCTATCCGCCAGGCCTGCGGCAACCACCTTCTGCGGGAACGATAAGTCCGCCGAAAGAAAGAGGCCAAATGGGCCCCCGTTCAGAATTTGTGCAGCCAGCGTGGCCGAGGATGCGTAGGAAGCCTCGACTTTCTTATGCGACTGCTGCTCAAACTGTTCGATGAGCGCCGGCAAAACCGGCTGAAGGTCGGCAGCTGCCGCAACCTTGAGCGTTCCGTTCGTCTGCGCGTTTGAATGGAAACAAGCCTGGATGGTGCCCACAAGCAGGAGGGCCAGAAACCACCTTCGTCTAAACACGCAGCACCATCACTTCGGTGGACTTGATGAGCGCAGCTGCCGTTTCACCCACCTGCAGCCGCATTTCCCGGGCCGCTTCCGCGGTGATGATGGAGGTGATAATCTGCCCGCCGATCGAAAGCTTGACCTGTGCCAGCAACCCCTCGATCTTCAGCTCGACGATACGGCCGGTCAGCTGATTGCGTCCGCTGAGCGAGCGCAGCATCTCCCGCTTGGGAGTTTCAGGCCGCTTTGCCTGATGCAGAAAGCTATCCAGTTCCGCCTCTGGAATACGATAGTGTCCGCCCGGCGTCTTCACCGCCTTCAGCTTCCCGCGATAGAGCCATTGTTTGATGGTGGGATACGAAATCCCTAAGCGCTGAGCAGCTTCGCGGGGTGAAAGCAACATAGCGAAATAATACGATACGATCCCCTAACCCATACGAATTTATCTTGATGGATTCGCCCTATATCGCGCATGTTTTTCGCGAGATGGGGAATTTCGCGAACCTTATTCTCAACCATCCGCACCTTGGCCCCCTGCATTCCCGGAGTTGCGAAAATCACGTTCTAAGCTAGGCTTAGACCATGCAAGAAGCTTCTCATCAACTGCGCTGCGTCGGTTGCAGCGCCGTCATCCCCCCGGACGCGGTGGAAAAAGACTTCCGTTGCGTCGACTGTGGTGAACTTCTCGAGGTGGAATACCCCTCCTGGAGCGCGGCTGGCGCCCCCATTCCCGGTCCTCGTCGTACCCCCAATCCAGGTGCCCTGCGGTGGCTGTGGCAGGAGCGGCTCCAGTCCAGACTGCCCATCGATCAGAGCGGCGTGTGGCGCTTTCGTGAGTTGCTGCCAATTCTGCTGGAACCCGAAAAAGCGGTCACGCTGCGCGAAGGCAATACCCCGCTTTACCGGCTTTTGCAGTGCGCAGAGGAGCTGGGGATGGAGCAGCTCTACGCCAAACATCAGGGCATGAATCCCACCGGCTCGTTTAAAGATACGGGAATGACGGCCGCGCTTTCGCAGGCGCGGGAACGGGGCTTCCAGTGGGTGGCCTGCGCTTCGACCGGCAACACTTCGGCCGCCATGGCGGCCTACGCGTCCCGCGCCCGCATGAATAGCCTCGTTTTGCTGCCCGAGGGCAAGATTTCCTGGTCCAAGCTTTCCCAGGCGCTCGATTACGGCGCCGTCACCTGTCAATTGAACACCGACTTCGATGGCTGCGTCCGCGTGCTGACGGAAGTCGTTCGGCGCGCCCCGGTCTACCTGCTCAACTCGGTCAATCCCTACCGCCTGGAAGGTCAAAAGACTCCCGCTCTTGAGATCGCAGAGGAGTTTGACTGGCAGGTCCCTGACCACTTGATCGTGCCCGGCGGCAATCTTGCCAATAGTTCCGCCCTGGGCAAAGGCTTTCTCGAAATGAAGCATTTAGGACTCAGCAGCAAGGTCCCCAAAATCAGCGTGGTGCAGGCCGAAGGCGCCAACCCGCTCTACTTGAGCCTCCTGCATCACGACGGGCGCGAGATA
Organism: uncultured Acidobacteriaceae bacterium; assembly: GCA_963838445.1. Classification (GTDB taxonomy): domain Bacteria; phylum Acidobacteriota; class Terriglobia; order Terriglobales; family Acidobacteriaceae; genus PALSA-350. Next base: position 164,953 of record CAWIRT010000048.1, on the reverse strand, counting down.
CAGCCCGTGCAGGCCAACACGAGAGCCACCGCCATTCGCATTGGAAACCCGGCATCGTGGCGCAAGGCGGCGCGTATCATCCAGCAGACCGGAGGCTATTGCGAACAAGTGAGCGAAGCCGAAATCGCCCTGGCAAAGGCGGAGATTGGCCAGGAGGGTATCGGTTGCGAACCGGCATCCGCCGTCACCTTGGCCGGCTTGAAGAAATTCGTGCATCAGGGCAAGATCCACCGCGACGAATCCGTCGTGCTGCTGCTCACTGGGCACACCCTCAAGGATTCTGCGTTCACCATCGATTTTCATCAGGGGACGTTGTTGCGGGACGAAGAGACGGTCGGATTGGAGCGGCAGATTTCCGAGAAGCGTCGGTCCACGCTCTCGCTGGAAGCATCTTCCGACGCTGTGCTGCGGATCCTTGAGGCGGCTATTCAGGCATGAAGAACGATGCAACTGCGGCTCCCTGCTACCTCTGCCAACCTGGGTCCCGGCTTTGACGCCATGGCTTTGGCGCTCGAGCTCTTTCTGGAGATCGATGCCGTGGCCGCCCCCGAATTCTCTATCCATGCCACCGGGCGCAATCAGAATATCTGCGGCGGAATGAGCAGAAATTTGCTGATTGAGACTTACAAATCGGTGCTTGCCGCCGAGCAAAGACAAATCGTTCCGCTCGAGATTGGTATGCGCAATGGGATCCCTGTGGGTATGGGCTGCGGTTCCTCGGCGGCGGTGCGCTTGGCCGCCGTGGCGCTCGCCTCGCCTTCGGGGGCCTCGATTGGGACGCCAGCCAGAATTGTCGAACACGCGGTACGGCTCGAAGGGCACCCCGATAATGTGGCCGCCTGCTGGCATGGCGGGCTGACGATTGCCGCCAGTGCGCAGCCACTGGCCATCGTCTCCCTCCCGCCGCCTCCCGATTGGCGAGCACTTCTGATCCTTCCGGAGACCCCGGTGGCAACCTCCAGGGCTCGTTCCATGCTGCCTCAAAGCTATCCACGCCAGGACGTAGTCCAGAGCGTGCAATGCGTGGCCCTGTTGACCGCGGCTTTCGCCTTGGGCAGGGCGGATCTTATGCATTTGGCCACCCGCGACCGCCTGCACCAGCCGTATCGTGAGGAGCTTTGCCCGCTCTTGCCCGCCCTGCTGCCTTTGGCCGGGAGTCATGGGGTGATGTCAGTTACGTTAAGCGGCGCAGGCCCAGCGGTCATGCTGTTGACCCAGAATGTCCAGGCGGGATACTCAGGAAACCCTGAAGGAAGCGATTCTGGAGCTTGCTCGTCCCGTCTGTCCGGTGGAAATTCTGCCCGCCGGGCTGTGCGGTGAGGGAGCGGGGATGAGCGTCGGCGAATAGAGGCGCGCCATGCCGAAAGGGTAAATTTTCAATTTCCTCTGATGTTACTTATTCGTTACCTAAGTTTTATTTACAACGTCTTCGTTAAGCCCTACATTTACGCGTCGTGGGCAGTTCTGGGGGAGGGCTGCTCTAGCGCCTGTGGCCGCAAGGCCCAGGCGCTTTTGGTTTTAGGGCCGATATGCACCTTTTGGCTCTGTACCGCATCAATTGTTCAGGCTTGAGTGTAGCGTGGGTGCTATGCTCAGCCAGGAAGTGAAGGAGGAACATGGCAGGACCAGGGGTCTTTGAGGTAAATGATGCGACGTTTGAGCAGGAGGTTTTGCAGTCTGACCAGCCCGTTCTCGTCGATTTTTGGGCCGCTTGGTGCGGACCTTGCCGGGCGTTAGCGCCGGTTGTGGACGAAGTTGCCGTGCAGTACCTTGGCAAAGCTCAAGGTCATGAAGATGGACGTGGATAGGAATTCCGCAACCCCGATGCGGTACGGAATCCGTGGCATTCCAGCCCTGTTGCTCTTCAAGGGCGGCAAAGTGGCGGAGCAGATTGTCGGGTTCGTCCCCAAAGATAAGATCGATCAGAGCATTAACAAGCTCATCGCTGTTTAAGCGTTCGCTCAGCAGTCAGCAACGAAAAACCCCAGCGGAAGCTGGGGCTTTTTTGCGCCCGAAGGCTGTTGAAGATAAGCCGTACCGTTGTTTAAGGCAAACGTCTCAAGCGTAGCGACGCAAAACACCGAGGACGCGACCCTGGATCGCAATCTGCGAAAGCGGAACGTAGATGGGTTCCATCTCGATATTGGAAGGCTGCAACCGGACCATGGTGCCTTCAATGTAATACCGCTTCAGCGTGGTCTCGCTACCGCGCACCAGGGCAACGATAATCTCCCCCTGGCGCGCGGTGCTGGTGTGCTCTACCAACACATAATCGCCATCCACGATGTGCTCGTCGCGCATGGAATCTCCGCGCACCTGGAGCGCAAATACCTCGCGATTTCCGATGATGTCGCCCAGTGCGATGGTCTCGCTGGTCTCCGATGCCTCAACCGGTTGGCCGGCTGCGATCCGCCCCAATAGCGGGAGTCGATCCGAACGCCTCGTTTTGCTGCGCTGGCGGAAGCACGTCGATCGAGCGGCTGCGGTTGTGAGCGCGCTGTAGCAATCCCTTTCTTCTGCAGGTTTGTAATGTGTTTGTGGACCGTGGCCAGCGACTTAAGACTCAACCCGCGAGCAATCTCCTCGAAAGAAGGGGAGTATCCATTGCGCTGGACAAAATTGCTGATAAAGTCCAGCACTTCTTTCTGCCTGCGGGTAACTGACATGTCCGCATTATAGCGAACAAAAAGCGAACCACAACAATCTTTTTTGTCAGCGCATTTCGCGCCGCGATTCACTTGAGCCAATCCGACGTTTCGATTTGGGACGATGTCTGCTCGCCCTCTCCCGTTATGAGACTGCGACACTAAGGAATGTCTGCGCGGCGCTTGTTTCAGCCGTGAATGCGATGCAGGGTAGAGATGCAACGCGGAAAGGCATCACTCCCAGGTTGTCACCAGAAAGTAAACCACGGAGCGGGTCGAGTTCATTTGCGGAACGCCGATAGACAATCAGAGTCTTCGCTTATCGGCATTGACGCCGTTCCTGAACAGCCTGTGCCTTTCGCCGGAAGATAAGTGGCACTTCGGCGCACTTTACAGCTCTTCAACAATTCTCGGGCTTCAGTTCTCAGATACAGGTGGATCTTCGAATATGCAAGAAGCAGGAAAAGGTCAGCAGGCGTCCCCGGCGAAGTGGAGCATCGGTGAAGGACATCAACGCAGTAAGCCATGTCCCGCCTGAGAGTGCAAAGAAAGAAGCCCCTGCGGCCACGCCTGCCATGGCGCCAGGGCAGCAGCCCGGAGATCTGCTCACCGCAGAACAGGAAAAGCTCATGATTGAGCATCTGCCCATCGTGCGCTTTATCGCCCGGCGCATCCACGAGCGGCTGCCTCAGCATGTGCCGATAGAGGACCTCTACAGTGCGGGCGTGGTAGGCCTGCTCGACGCCTTCAGTAAGTTCGACCCATCCAAACAGGTTCAGTTCCGCAGTTACGCGCAATTCCGGATTCGCGGGGCAATCCTGGATAACTTGCGCACCCTTGACTGGAGTCCGAGGGAGTTGCGTCGCAAAGGCCGCGCCATCGAGCAGGCCATCCAAACCCTCACCGCCCAATTCGGCCGCGCTCCGAGCGACCTTGAAATCGCAGGCCAAATGCACATCGATCTCGCCGCCTATCAGCAACTGCTGGGCGAACTAAAAGGTCTTGAGATCGGCACTCTTCATTCCGAACGCTCAGAGGACTCGGGCGAAGAAGAGCTGGTCTATCTGCCCAACCGGCCGGAAGACGATCCCCTCTTTCGCTACCTGCATGCCGAAATGCGAGAGCGACTGATCGAGGCCATCGGCGATCTCCCCGAGCGTGAGCGACTGGTCATGACCCTCTATTACTACGAAGAGACGACCATGAAAGAGATCGGAATCATCCTCGGGGTGGTGGAATCGCGGATCTCGCAGATCCATGCCTCCGCCGTGTTGCACCTCCGCGCCCGCCTCGTCGACTTCGCCTCCCGGCAAGAGCCGGCCGCCAGCTCGGCCCAGTCTCCCCGAGCCTCAGTCCCCAAAAACGTCTGCTGAGTCGTTTCACGATGGTTGTTGCACTGGTTACCAAGGGTCCCTTTTTGTATGCCGATGATGCTACCCTAGAAACCGGCATGGATCGTCTCGACAACCCCGCGGTAACTGATCGGCGCGCAGCTGATCCACTCAACGCTCTCGACTGCAATGTCATCGATGAGGAGCGTTTGAAAAAAATTGCCAGGCTGAAGCAGGCCGTCGCCGACGGAACCTATCACGTCAACCCGGAAGCTCTGGCCGACAAACTGATCGAGCACATGTTGGAGCCCAAGGGTTAGCCTGAGGCGTCTGTTTGCGTCCGTCTTTTGCGTCCGTCTTTTGTGTCTTGGATATACTTTGCAAAGAGGCGCCCTGGCATGGCGGTTCGCTTTTTGTGGAATGCGACGAGGGGCCATCGGCTGGCTCCGTGGCGTAGCGAATACCTCAAGTGGCGCATTGAAACCTATTCCGGCCGCAAGGCTGACACCATTGACGCCAAATACTTCTGGTCCTTCCTCTGGAAGGAGAGGGCACAACTGATGCGCTTCCTCGGTTGGACCCGAAATTACGGAACCCGGAGCCGGCAACGATCTTGAGCCTTCTCCTCCGACCCCGCCGGCCAGCGCATCGTCTTTGCCTGCTGCTGGTCGGTACCTTCTTCCTGAGCTTCTTTCAGGCGCAAGGCCGGCAAGCATCCTCGCCCGAGACCACGATCCGTGTGCAGACCTCAGAAGTATTGGTCCCTACCCTGGTCCAGATGCCATCAGGCGAGATTGTCTATGGCTTGGGACCGGCCGACTTCGAACTCATGGATAACGGCGTGCCGCAGAAGCTGCATGTGGACGATGATCTGGACAGCGAACCGGTTTCAGTTGTCGTCGCCGTGGAAAAGGGCCGCATGGCGGCGCTGGAATTCGACAAAATCAATCGCCTCGCGCCTTTGATCGATCTCTTTTTGGGCGATGGGTCGAGCGAAGCTGCTTTTGTAAGTTTTGATTCCAAGCCGCAATTGGTGGTGCCCTTCACCCGGGATGCCGATCGGCTGGGCCGTGAATTTAAACGCATAGAGCCGGGTGATGGGGGAGCGGCCATCCTCGATACTGTTGGTTACTCGGTCAAACTGCTGGAAGACCGGCCGAAGGATTACCGCCGGGTATTGTTGTTGATCAGCGAGACTCGCGATCATGGCAGCCATGATGTGGACGCGCGACGCCTGGTAGAACAGATCGGCACCAGCAACACCCTGGTTCTCAGCGTCACCTTTTCTCCCTCCAAGGCGCTGTTGCTGCACGATCTGACACACAACAATGAAAACGCGGGTCCGGATTTCCTCGCCCCTCTGCTCATGGCCGTGCAAGCGGTGCGCAAGAATGTCGCGCGAGAGATTGCCCTGATGAGTGGTGGGGAATACGCCCCCTTCACGACCGAGCGCGGCTTTGAAGATCGGGTGCAAGAGGTTGCCAAGCACGCCCGCAATCGTTACTTGCTGAGCTTTCGCCCCTCGGATAACACTCCGGGATTGCACGTGTTAGATGTTCGACTCACGCGTAATCTCGGCGCCAGGGTGGTGGCTCGCGCCAGCTATTGGGCACTGGATAAGCAACCGCAGGCGGTTCCTCCAGTTCCGTGATGTGGAATAAGCACTTGACAGTTTCGCCCTGTCTGCACGCGGCAACAAAATCGAACCTCTGACTGAAGAAAGTTCCTTCTTCTGGCATCGAAACACAGAGCAAAACGCGCTGCTACGTGCGCCCAGCCAAGGAGACGGAATGAGCGAAGTAGTGAAGTTGCAGGCCAGCGACGGCCACAAACTGGATGCCTATGTGGCCAAACCAGACGGTAAGCCCTGGGGAGGACTGGTCGTGGTGCAGGAGATTTTTGGCGTCAACCAACATATTCGTTCGGTCGCGGATCGATTCGCGCAAGAGGGTTTCTACGCCGTGGCTCCTGCACTCTTCGATCGCGTGGAACGCTCATGTCGAACTTGGTGATGATGCCGGAGAGCATGCAAAAGGGCATCGCCCTGGCGCAAAAAATCAATATCGACGATGCGATCAAGGATGTGGATGCGGCTCTCCAATACATCGCCAAGGTGACCGGTAAACCAGCCGGCGTAGTGGGCTATTGTTACGGAGGAACGCTGGCCTGGCTGAGCGCGACACGGTTGTCGCCGGCCGCCGTTGTGGGCTACTACGGCGGACAGATCGCCAGATTCGCCCAGGAAAAACCGCGGGCTCCGGTCTTGCTTCACTTCGGCAAGGACGACAAGCATATTCCGCAGGCCGATGTGGACAAGGTGCAGGCCGCTCATCCGGAGGTGGAGAGTCCATTGGTATGCCGCTGGCCATGCATTCAATAACGACACCCGCGCCAGCTACAGTGCTGAGGCGTCGAAGGAGGCCATGGCCAGAACGCTAACCTTTTTAAATCGGCATCTTTGATCGCTCGGTCTCCAGAATTGGCGTCGCAAGCACAACGCGCTGCATCTATCAGACTGGCTTCACGCTGAGTAGGCAAATCGCAGGGGGCAAACGGACAGAGATGGCCGCAGCGACCACCACTGCCGCAAACGCGGCAATGTACGCATGGAAGCCAAAGACAAACCCGTGGCTGATCGCTGCTACGGTGGCGCTCGCGGCATTTATGGAAGTGCTGGATACTTCGATCGCGAACGTGGCCCTGCCGTATATCGCGGGCAGTTTGGGCGCGAGTGCCGATCAGAGCACCTGGGTGCTCACCTCCTACCTGGTTTCCAACGCCATTGTTCTACCCATGGGCGCCTGGGCCGCCAGCGTGATCGGGCGGAAGAATTTCTTCATGCTCTGCATCGTTATTTTCACCGTCAGTTCGTTCTTATGCGGCATCGCGCCCACCCTCGGTCTCTTGCTGCTATTCCGAGTGTTTCAAGGAGTGGGCGGGGGGGACTGCAGCCGATGGCGCAGGCCATCATGGCCGACTCGTTTGAGCCCTCGAAACGCGGCCTCGCCTTTGCCCTCTACGGCTTGGTTGCCGTACTGGCGCCTTCGATCGGACCCACGCTCGGCGGCTGGATCACGGACAACTACTCCTGGCACTGGATTTTCTACATCAACATTCCAGTAGGCATCCTGACGCTGTTCCTCACCAACCGGCTGGTCGAAGATCCGCCTTACCAGAAAACCGACCGGAACAATCTTTATCGCATCGACTACATCGGCGTAAGTCTGCTGGTGGTCGCGATGGGCGCGTTGCAGATCACGCTCGATAAAGGGGAGGAAAAGAACTGGTTCGGATCGAACTTCATCGTCGGCTTCGGCATGACTTTCATCATCTCGTTCATAGCTCTGATCATTTGGGAGTTCCACGCCGCAGAGACCGCTGATCGACCTGCGACTGTTCAAGTTCAAGAATTTCGCTGTGTGTGCCTTCCTCATGTTGCTGACCGGTGGACTGCTCAATGCGACCACGGTCTTGCAGCCCCAGTTCCTGCAGCACCAACTCGGCTATACGGCAACCATCGCTGGGCTGTCCCTTTCGGGCGGGGGACTGGTGCTGCTCGTCGCCATGCCCATGGCAGGCCAGGCCGTGAGCCGGTTCCCGGCCCGGAACCTGATTGCGATGGGGTTTGTCATCTTCGCCATCGGGTATTTCTATACCGCGAAAAACCTCAGCTTGCTCATCAGTTTCGGTTTCGCTTCCAAGCTGCGTGTGGTGCAAATCATCGCCATCCCCTTCGTCTTTATCTCCGTGACCACGGCTGCCTACTTCGGAATTCCACCGGAGAAGAACAACCAGGTCTCCGGGCTCATCAATTTTGTCCGCAATATTGGGGGCAGTATTCTCATCTCGCTCACCAATGCCCTGGTGACCGAGCGGGCGCAATGGCATCAAAGCACGCTCTCGAAAAACACCACGTTGGCCGGCAGTGTCTATCAGCAGCAGATTGACGCATTGCGGAACACGTTGGACGTGACCGCAGGCAAGGCAAATGGACTACATCTGGCCCAGGGGCAGCTGTATCAACAGCTTCAGGCGCAGACGCAAGCCCTGGCCTACGTCGACGTCTACTACGTGCTGTGTTTTGCTGCGATCCTGATGGTGCCCTCTGGCATTTCTGCTCGATCACAATCAGCCAGGCGGAGGCGGTACGGTCATGATGGAGTAGGGAAGCGCCCATCCTCGCGGCCGTGTCCCTAGCAAAACGTACGTTTCAGAGTCAGCGCGAGTACCGCACTTCCAAATTCAGTCCCGCAGGGACGGCTGAACTTAGCCCAGGACGTAGTCCTGGGTACGTCATGAAACTGATTGAGCCGCAGGGACTGAAGGAGGGTGGCGTCGCGGCCCATTTTCAGCCGTCCCTGCGGGACAGGCTGGTTGTCCCCAAATCAACCAGGCTAACGTCCTGGCTAAGTTCAGCCGTCCCTTCGGGACTAAATTCCTAAATCCCGAGTTCACACACACTCTTTAGGCCCTGGGGTTCACTTCGTCTCTGCCCAAATCATCCCGTTTTCAGCCGGTAAACGCATGCCCATTCTGCGGCTTTTATGAAGTTTCTAAAAGCGATTTCATGTCCCCCGCAGCCTCCTTTTGGTGTGCGCCAAAACCCAAGCCATGTTATTCTTAGTCAGACACTTAGAGAGTGGACTCGATTTAAACGTAGAGGAGTAACGCGCTGCCGTGCTGGCAACTGCAAAGAAGACCGAGGTTATTACGCGCTTTCGCACCCATGACAGTGACACGGGGAGCCCGGAAGTGCAGATTGCGATTCTCAGTGAACGTATTGGCGAGCTGACTGAGCACTTCAAGCTTCACAAAAAAGACCACGCCTCCAGGCGAGGTCTGTTGATGCTGGTGAGTAAGCGCCGCCGTCTGCTGGACTATCTCAAGACGAATAATTCCGACCGCTACCGGGATGTGATCGGTAAGCTGGGCATCCGCAAGTAAACAAGCGAGCAACTTGTACCCCACAATAAGGCGAAGAGACTGGATCGAGCTGGACGCTGGAACGGCTGGTGCACACGGGGTCGCACCGGCTGGCACGCGCACGCCAATTCATAGGCTACTTCCGTCTCCGTACGTTGCCTCTCGCGCTGGTATCGTTCCCGCCCTCTGCACGCGCCCCGCCCTGCGTGCACATACGAAATGAGGATTTTATGAAACAGGAAGTGACTGTCGAACTTGCTGGTGGCAAGCGATTGACTTTTGAAACAGGCCGCCTGGCCAAGCAGGCCTCTGGTGCAGTCGTAGTAACCCAAGGTGACAACGTAGTTCTGGCTACCGCAGTAGCCGCACCAGATCCCAAAGAAGGACTCGATTTCTTCCCTCTGACCGTGGACTACCGCGAGTACACCTATGCCGGTGGCCGCATTCCCGGTGGCTTTATCAAGCGCGAAGGCCGTCCCAGCGAGCGTGAGGTTCTCACCTGCCGCCAGATTGACCGCCCCATTCGCCCCATGTTCCCCAAAAATTTCCGCAATGAGACCCAGGTCATCGCCCTGGTCCTGTCTGCGGATAAAGATAACGATCCCGACGTCGTCGGCATCAACGGCGCCGGAGCGGCCCTGGCTCTTTCCGATATTCCTTTTGGCGGCCCTATCGGCGCGGTCCGCGTAGGCCAGGTGGATGGCCAGTTCATCGTCAATCCCTCCTATGACGAGCGGCTCAAGAGCAAGTTAAATATCACCGTCGTGGCTACCAAAGACGGCGTAGTGATGATTGAGAGTGGCGCCAGCGGCGTCACCGAGGATACGGTAGTCGACGCGATTGAATTCGGCCATAACGAGACCAAGAAGATTTGTGCCGTGATCGACGAGTTGGTTGCCAAGGCGGGCAAGAAGAAGCGCGTGGTGGCTCCGGTCGAGTTTGATCAGGAGTACTTCGACTGCGCTTCAGGCCAAAGTCGGCGACCGGTTGAAGGACGCGCTCGATACCAAGACCCATCCCAAGGCGGAAAGCTACGCGCTGGTCAAGCAGATCAAGGACGAACTCGCCAAGGAACTTCCCGAGGGTGATGCCGACGCCAAGAAGAAGCTGGCAAAGTATTACGAAGTGATGCGGGAGCGGATATTCCGTGAGCAAGTAACGAAAGACCGCATCCGGCCCGACCGGCGCAGCTTCGATCAGATCCGTGAGATTTCGATTGAAGTCGGCGTATTGCCGCGCGTCCACGGTTCCGCCCTGTTTACCCGCGGAGAAACCCAGGCACTGGTTACCGTAACCCTGGGCACCTCGGATGACGTACAGCGTCTGGAAACCTTCCAGGGCGAACAACGCAAGCGTTTCATGTTGCACTACAACTTCCCCCCGTTTTCAGTAGGCGAAGTGGGCCGCATGACGGGTGTAGGCCGGCGTGAGATCGGCCACGGCGCCTTGGCCGAGCGCGCCATCGCTGCGGTGCTGCCCGGGGAAGACGAGTCTCCCTACACGCTTGCGCGTAGTCTCGGACATTCTGGAATCGAATGGCTCTTCCTCGATGGCCAGTGTCTGCGGAGCCAGCCTGGCCCTCATGGAAGCAGGCATTCCTCTGAAAGCAGCCGTCGCAGGCGTGGCCATGGGACTGGTCAAAGAGGGCGATGCATACGCCATCCTGACCGATATCGCCGGTGCGGAAGACCACTACGGCGACATGGACTTCAAGGTAGCGGGTACGCGGGAGGGTATTACTGCCCTTCAGATGGACATCAAGATCAGCGGCGTTACCGGACAGATCATGCGCGAGGCCCTCGAACAGGCCCGCCGCGGACGGTTGTTCCTGCTCGACCAGATGGATGCGGTTCTGGCTACACCGCGCACCGAGCGATCGAAGTTTGCTCCTCAGATTCACACCTTGCAGATCCCAACCGATAAGATTCGTGATCTGATCGGACCGGGCGGCAAGACGATTCGCGGCATCATCGAGGCTACCGGAGTCAAGATCGATGTCGACGATACCGGGCGCGTGAATGTTGCCTCCAGCGATGAAGAAGGTCTGAAGAAAGCGCTGGCCATGATCAGCGACCTTACGGCCGTTCCAGAAGTAGGGAAGACTTACCTGGGCAAGGTTGTTCGGTTGGCTGAGTTCGGCGCGTTTGTCGAGATCTTTCCCGGCACCGACGGATTGCTGCACATCAGTGAGATTGCGGAGCATCGCGTAAAAGACGTGAAGGACGAACTGCGCGAAGGCGATCAGGTACTGGTCAAGGTTCTGGGAATCGAGGGCAATCGCATCAAGCTTTCGCGTAAGGCGCTCTTGAAAGAGCAGCGCGAAAAGCTTGGGCTTCCTGAACCATCCAGAGGCGGCTCGGGTGGAGACAATGGAGGGGGCGGCGAAGTCTCGGCACCCCGTGCTCCGCGGCCGCAGTCGCAATCCCCAGTGGAACGGCAACCGGCGTCGAATGCCAGCACGATCACCATCGAAGGTGGAGAAGAGTTCGATGACGATGAGCCCTTCGTGGAGGGCGGCGACGAGCCCAACTTCAATCGTGCGGATGGTACTTCCGACGCTGCACCGGCTGAGGTCCGCAGGCCGGCATCTCCAGGTGGTCCCGCAGGTCAGCGGCGCCGGCGGCATCGCAGCCGGGGACGCGGACCAGGTGGCGGCGCTGGCGGTGGCGGCGGAAGCCGTGGGCCGCAGTAAACATTTCCAGTCGACTGGCCGGAGCGAAAAAGGGTTGCGCCTAGCGCAACCCTTTTGTTTTGCCGGAATGGCCGAGTCCTTGATCGTCGATTCTTCAGCAGACGAACCTACGGGTCTTCGGGACGAACACTCTGAACGAAGGGCACGGCTTCAGCCGTGCCGTAAATGGCGGGGTTGATGAGGGCTTCGGCCACTGAGGTACGGCTTTCATAATCGGGTACTCATGTCTTCCCATGGATTCAAGCAATGGTTAGCTTTTGCAGCGCTAGGCCTTGTCTGGGGCTCTGCGTGGGTGGCTGCCGATACGCTTTGCTGAGTACGTTCCACCGCTGCGTGGAGCGGCCGTCCGCTTCCTGCTTGCTGCACTGCTGTGGATTCCGGTGGTTTTGTGGAAGCGGATTAAGCTGCCTCGCGGTCGCGCACTGGGCTTCGTGCTCCTGCTCTCCGTCACCATGATCGTGCTGCCGTTTGTGCTTATACTGTGGGCGCAGCGGCACGCATCATCGGTAACCATCGCAGTGTTATTTGCGGCCATGCCGCTATTGGTGGCGCTGCTGACGCTGGACGATGTGCCCCGGGGCGCGATGCAAGCCACCGTTGTTGGACTGGGAGGGATTGTCCTGGCAATGGGCGCTTCTTTTTCGGTGAGCCAGGCCGCGGGTGCCGCAGTAGCGCTGCTGGCGGTGGCCATCACCGGCGCTTCCGCGGTCCTGGCTCGCCGGGAACTCAGGGCTGTGAATCCCCTGGTAGCGACTGCGTTGCTGTCAGGTACCGTCGCATTGCTACTCTTTCTTGCCAGTATGGCATTTGAGCGCGGACAGTCGGCGCAGTGGACCCCCAGCGCGGTCGGCTCCTTCACCTTTCTTGGCCTGGTCGCGGGCGCCCCGGCCTATGCCCTCTACTTCTGGCTGCTTCAGCAGCTGGAAGCCTACAAGGTAACCACGGTGCAATGGATCGAGCCCTTGGTAGCCCTCGCAGAATCGGCTCTTTTTCTTCGCCTCGGCCTCTCGCTCAACATGGTCGCCGGCTCCGTGGTTACCTTAACGAGTTTGTTACTGGTAATGCGCGCGCGAGCGGAAGATGACAAGAACGTTTCCCTCCTGGGGAATTGATGGTGTGAACAGGACATGATCTGGCGGGGGATGCGATAAACTGCAGGCGATGGGCGCCACTTTATACATTGTCGTCGAGGGCGAGGACCCCGGCTTCGATATCTTCGTAAACGGCAGGGCGCTCGCTCGCAACGAGGACGCTTTGGAGAAGATGGCGCAACGCATTGGGGTCAAACCGCTGCTGGAATTCTTTTCCGCAGATGAGAACTCCATGGCCCTGCTGCTCGAAGAAGGCGCCGGCGATCCGGAATGGGCCAAGACCTTGCCTCCTCCCCAGTGGTTCTCTCCGGAAGATGGCCTGATTACCGTTTGTACCCTGCTCGACCACCTGAAAGCATCGCCGACCGCCCTGGGAACAGAGACCCCAGCGGTCCTGCGTGAGATGGAAGAGTTTGAGCGTGTGCTGCGTAAGACAGCCCAACGGCAAATGCGCTGGCAGCTAGCCGTGAGCTGGAAATAAATCCCAAACGCCCTCGAGTTTCTATTTCAGGAATGAAGCGTTCGGAATTCCACCCTGAGTTAGGGTTTTGTATCAGGGCACGACTTGAAGTCAGGCACCAGAGCGATGGCCCACGAAAAACCAAGCACATTCCTTTGAAGGGTACGGGCTTCAGCCCGTACATTTACCCAAGCAGAATCATTGGGCTTTAGCCCCTGAGGAATGCTTTCTGCACATCTCGCCAAAAGCTGTCCTCAGGGGCTAAAGCCCATCATCTTGATTCTCTCGATGTACCGGCTGGAGCCCGTACCCTTCAATTCGACAGCTCTCTTTCCTCAGCTCTTCCAAGCGCCCAGTAGGCGGCGCAGAAAAACCAACTCCCCGGTGTGGTAGCTGGTATGATCGGCAGCCAGCAAAAATTCGCGCAACAACGTCTGATCCTTCTTACCCCACGGAATCTGCGCGTAAAGATTACTTTTCGGGTTTTTGATCAGCTTGCTAAACGCGTCCAGATCTTCCTTCAGCGCCCGCACCGAATTTTGCCATGCTTCCTTGGAAGGCGGCTCCGCTGTTGGCGGCCAGTAGGCGTCCGGCCACTCCTTCTCCACGTATTCCGGATTTGTCGAAAAATCCCAAAGGTCGCGGAGCGCAATGCGCATGTGCTCCAGCAGTTCCCAGGCGGAATGAGGCGAATTTTCCGGCTTTGTGCCGTAGAGTTTAGGGGGAAAGCCCTTCAGCGCTGTAAGCACGTCGACGTGGGCGTTGCCGCCGTGCAGCAACTCAACCAGGTGATCTCTGAGGAAAGCGTCATTGTCCGGCATATGCTTGCTCGGATGCAGAAAAAGCCGGCTAGGAAACCTGGGCTTCCATTGCGACCTCGCGCTTGCCACTGCTGAAGAGGTCACCCATGCGACGGATCTGCGCCCCAACACCGCGAAGCTTCTCTTCAATCCGCTCGTAACCGCGGTCGATATGATAAACGCGATCGAGAATCGACTCCCCGTCAGCCACCATCGCGGCGAGCACCAGCGACGCCGACGCACGCAGGTCGGAACACATGACGACCGCTGAAGACAGCGGAGTTTTCCCGCGCACCGTCGCCGTGCGTCCGTCCACCTTGATATTCGCGCCCATCCGGACCAGCTCGCCTACGTGCATAAAGCGATTCTCGAAAATGTTCTCTTTGACTGTGGTAGTCCCTTCCGCCTGGGTAGCCAACGCCATGTACTGCGCCTGCATGTCGGTGGGGAAGCCGGGGTATTCTTCGGTCGAGATATCGTTCGCATGCAGATTGCCTTCGCTGCGCACCCGCAACGAATCGGCGCCCATGGGCGTGATGCGTACTCCGCAGGCTTCGAGTTTGGTCACCAGCGCGGAGAGATGAGCGGGTTGGCAATTGGCAACCACCAGGTCGCCGCCACTGATAGCGCCCGCGACCAAAAACGTTCCCGCTTCGATGCGGTCGGGATTGATGCGGTGCTTGGCCCCGTGCAGCTTGTTGACACCCTTTACGCGGATGGTCCCGGTGCCTGCGCCGTGGATATTGGCGCCCATGGCCACCAGCAAAGCGGCCAGGTCGACGACTTCCGGCTCGCGGGCGCAATTCTCCATCAGCGTATCGCCCTCCGCCAGAACCGCCGCCATCAGCAGGTCTTCCGTGCCGGTCACGGTAATCTTGTCGAAAACAATATGCGCGCCATGCAGTCTTTCAGCACGAGCTTCCAGGTAGCCATGCTCCTGCACGATGGTCGCACCCATCGCTTCCAGGCCTTTGAGATGCAAATCGATGGGGCGATCGCCAATGGCGCAACCGCCAGGCTGGGCAACGCGGGCAAGACCACAGCGGGCGACCAAAGGACCCAACACCAGCGACGAAGCACGCATGGTCTTGACGATCTCGTACTTGGCAGTGGGATCAGAAAGGACGCGACAACTGATGGTGGTGCGGTGCTGTGCCCGGCCGTAACCGAGCTCGACCTCGGCGCCCATCGAAGTAAGTAGTTTCCGCTCAGTCTCAATGTCGCGGACCTGAGGGATATTCTCCAGCACCACTTCGTCTTCGGTGAGAATCGCGGCGGCCATGCAGGGCAGGGCGGAATTTTTGGCTCCGCTCACCCGAATCGTTCCCAGCAGCGGATTCCCGCCGCGAATCACAAATTTATCCATGAGGGCCCGGGGGTGCTCCTTCGTTCTAACTTGGTTCTATAACTCCAGCGTTGTATCTTCGATCGCCAGCCGAACATTGCCATCTGACTTGGCCAGCCGTCGCACTGCTTCAGGTTTGTCGACTCCTGCCTTGAGCATCACCAGGGCAACCGGCACGCTGCGCCCGGCAGACTTGATGGTGAGCACGGCCCGTTCGCGGTCGATATGACAGGCACGCATCAGGATACTGATGCCACGCTCCACCAGCTTGGTGTTCTGCATGTGCACATTGACCATGAGGTTGTCATAGACATACCCAAGCCGTGTCATGGCCCCGGTGGTGATCATGTTGAGCACCATCTTCTGCGCCGTGGCCGCCTTCATGCGCGTCGACCCGGAAACGACTTCCGGCCCAACTTCAGCCACGATGCATATGTCTGCGGCAGAAGCGAGCGAGGTGTTGTGATTGCAGGTGACGGCAGCGGTCTTGGCTCCGCGGGCGCGAGCGTATTCGACCGCGGCCACCACGTAGGGCGTGCGGCCGCTGGAGGAGAGGCCGATGACCACGTCTTTGCGTGTTGGGCGGCGGCGCGCAATGTCACGCTGCCCCAGCTCGGTGGAATCCTCGTTCACTTCGACCGCAGATGCCAGGGCTTTCGGGCCACCGGCCATGATGTATTGGACGCTTTGCGGTGGAGTGGAAAAAGTCGGTGGGCACTCGGAGGAATCGAGTCCGGCGATGCGGCCGCTGGAGCCGGCGCCGACGTAGATCAGGCGTCCTCCATCGCGCAGACTGCGCGCCACCATATCGATGACTAACGCAATCTCGGGCAGCGACTTCTTCACTGCGGCGGCTATCTTTGAGTCTTCGTGGTTGATGATACGGGCGATTTCAAGTGCAGACTTGGTGTCGAAGCCCATCGAGGCTTCGTTGGAGCTTTCCGTTGTTAAATCGTGCAGGTCTTGCGGCTGATCCGTATTCGCTTCCTGGCCGGTGCCTGTCTCCGTGTGAATAGTACTTGTTGTGGCCATGTTGGTTTACTCTGCTCCCACGCAACTACTTGATTTTATCTCTAACCGAGCAAACTTTGCTCTGAAATTAGGGCTTAGCGTGCCATCCACGCAAACACTTTTGGGTTATGGCAATTTATCCCGGTCCAATGCTTCCATCACCGCGTCATGGAAGGCGGGACGGACGCTGCGAATGGCCTGGTTCTGGCGATGTGGCCAGGTACGATTGGTAAGCAGCACGATCGCCAGCCGGCGCTCGAAGTCGATCCACAAAGACGTTCCCGCATAGCCAAGATGGCCGGCCGAGTGGCGGCTAAAGAATCTACCCGACGACGAAGGCTGAGACGGTGTATCCCATCCCAGCGCCCGGGAACTGTCCGCCGGTAACCCGGAACGGGTAGTGAAGAGTTGGACGGCCTCCGATGTGAATAGTTGCTGTTCACCGAGGAGGCATTCCGCATAGAGCAGCGGATCAAGGACGTTGGAGAAAACACCGGCGTGGCCGCCGACTCCCCCGAGTACAAAGCAATTCTCATCCTGAACTTCTCCCTGGATGATCCGATGGCGGAAGATCAAGTCCTCCTCCGTGGGTGGGATATGCAATCGCCAATCGGCGGGCGGCCGAAAGCAGGTGCTGGTCATGCAAAGGGGAGTGAAGACTTCCCGTGCGCAGAAGCTGTCCAGTCCCTCGCCGGCGATCACTTGAAGCGCCTCGCCCAACAAGATGAATCCCGGGTCGGAATACTCGGCACGGCTTCCGGGGGACGACTCGAGGGGCAGTCGAAGGCAGGCATCGAGGAGTTCCTCACGCCCTGCGATCCCCTCGAACAGGCGCACGTAGCCGGGCAGGCCCGAGGCATGGGCGAGCAGCATGCGCAGAGTCACCTGGCGCCGCGTGCTGCCGGCAGCTTCGCCCCTGGCAAAGCCAGGAAGCAACTGGACCATTGGTTGGTCTAGCGTGAGCGCTCCGTTCTGGTACAGGAGCATAGCCATGGAAGTGGTTGCGATCACCTTGGTGATGCTGGCCAAATCGTAAACAGTCGATGCGGTGACCGGCTCGGCCGCTGGATCGTAGGTGAATGTTCCGACCCCGTCCAGAGCCAGCACCCGGCCTTGCGCGAGAACGCCGAAGACCGCCCCAGGAAAAGCCTGCTCTGAAACCGCTCGCTCGAGAATCGAGTAAGCCGCAGCGAACTGAAGGTGCTGCGCGGAAGCGGAGGATGGCGTTGCGAGTTGCGGAGGAGACATGGTAACCAACAGAGATGTTACCCGACCCGCGCCCTCCGCTTGATTCACATCGGGACAATTCCGTAAAATGCGCTCGCCGATGGCTCTCTGGACCCGTCTATACTTGTGGACTGAGGTTGGTGGGATGGGCATTCGGGGGCAAGTCGTTGCGATGGGGCTATTAGCCGGAATGGCAGCAGCCCAGGGACTTGCGCAAACCGCAACCGCAACCGCATCGCCGGCGCCGGCCCAACCGCCTGCGGCTGCCGCACCTCAGACGTACACGGTTCCCGCGGGAACCAAGGTACTGCTGTCGCTCAAAAGCGCTATCAATACCAAGACCGCACAACAGGGAGATGGAGTCTACATGGTTTCCTCTTTCCCTGTCGTCGGCAGTTCGCAAATCATGATTCCAGTCGGGGTCTATGTGCAGGGTGTCGTCGACCGGGTAGTGCGGCCCGGCAGGGTAAAGGGGCGAGCCCAACTCGACCTCCACTTCACCACCATGATCTTCCCCAACGGCCAGGTGATTGAGGTTCCTGGAGTCCTCAATAGTTTGCCTGGATCCGACGGGGCTAAGGTGAAGGGGAATGAGGGCACGGTAGAACAAGCCGGGAATAAAGGCCGCGATGTGGGCAATGTGCTCAAGGGGGCAGCGATCGGTGCCGAGGGTGGCGTGATTGGTGGTGCCGCAACCGGAAACGTTGCCAAGGGGGTCGGCTATGGCTCGCTGGCCGGTGCGGCCGCGGGCGCCATTTACACCCTCTTCACGCGCGGCAACGACATCGTCATCCCTTCGGGAACAGCGGTAGAAATGGTTTTGCAGCGCCCGCTGATTTTGCAGCAGTCGCAACTTGCCGGTCTGGATGAAACCCACGGACCGGGTCAGATGGTTCCCGCCAACCAGCAGCAACCAATGCCGAAGCGGAAGCAGCGAATTCTGTGTCCGTTTGGAAGCCCGGGTTGCAACGAATGAGCTCGGAAGCGCAGGAACCCGGACCAGTACAGTTGCCGGGGCGCAGTTTCTGGTTGTGGGGCCGCGACATGCTGTTTTCTCTCGCGGTCTCCTTTTTCATCATCACGTTTCTTTATCAGCCGGTGAGGGTCGAGGGAACGAGTATGTTGCCTCGGCTGGGGGACCAGGACCGGCTATTCATCAATAAATTTGTCTATCACTTCGAGAGCGTCCATCGCGGGGATGTCGTGGTTTTTCATTACCCGCGCGATCCCCAGAAAAGCTATATCAAGCGCGTGATCGCAGAGCCCGGCGACGAGCTCCGCATTGATGACGGCCGTACCTATATCAACGGCAGGTTACTGCCCGAGCCTTATGTGCCGAGGAAGTATCACGACAGCCGCTCACAGGATGCGATGGTCATTCCGTCTGGGGAGTATTTCGTGATGGGCGATCATCGTTCCATCTCCAGCGACAGCCGCGATTTCGGGCCCGTGCCTCGCGACCTGATCTACGGCAAGGCCGCGTTTGTCTATTGGCCGGCAGAAGACATGGGAATCATCCACTGATTCACCGCCGATACCTGTTAAACTTGACTGAATCCACTCGACGGAGAAGCCATGCAGGCAATCCTCGCGCTCGAAGACGGGCGCATCTTCCGCGGTGAGAGCTATGGCGCCAAACGCGAATGTTTTGGCGAAGTGGTTTTCAATACCGCCCTGACAGGCTACCAGGAAATCTTTACCGATCCTTCTTACGCTGGACAGATTGTCGTCCTGACCAATCCGCAAATCGGAAACTACGGCACCAACGCCGCTGACAATGAGGCTAGCCGGCCATACATTGAAGGGTTGGTCACCCGTGAATTTTCACCGGTAAGCTCCAACTGGCGGTCGCAGCAGGTGACGGAAGAGTACCTCGAGCGATTCGACATTCCTGTGATCGCTGAGATAGACACCCGCGCGGTGGTTCGCCATTTGCGAACCTACGGCTCGCTCCGCGGGGTCATTTCATCGCTCGAGACGGATCCGGACAAACTCATCCTCAAGGCGCGCAACATCCGCAAGATGGATGGCACCGACCTGGCGAAGGTGGTCAGCACCAAAGCTTCCTACTCATGGGATGCCAGCGACCGGCGCAACTTCAATGGCGATCCTCTGCTCCAAGGGGACGAGAGCCTGAAGCTGCCGGAGCCTGATCTGCATGTAGTGGCTTATGACTTCGGCATTAAGCACAACATTCTGCGCATGCTGGCCCGCGAAGGCTGCCGCGTTACCGTAGTGCCGGCGGAAACTTCGGCAGACGATGTTCTGGCGCTGAATCCTGATGGCATCTTTCTATCCAATGGACCCGGAGATCCGGAGCCGGTGACCTATGCCCAGGAAAACATCCGTAAGCTGGTCGGGCGTAGGCCGATGTTTGGCATTTGTCTCGGCCATCAGTTGATCGGACTGGCTCTCGGCGGCAAGACCTACAAGCTCAAATTTGGGCATCACGGCGGGAACCATCCGGTGCAGCAAACGCAGAACGGTAAAGTGGAGATCACCGCGCACAACCACAACTATGCGGTCGATCCGGATTCGATCAATCAGAGCGAAGTCGAGCTCACCCATGTCGATCTCAACGACAATACGCTCGAGGGCCTGCGTCATCGCACCCTGCCGCTCTTCAGCGTGCAGTACCATCCGGAGGCGAGCCCCGGCCCCCATGACTCCAATTACCTCTTTCACGACTTCCGAAAAATGATGGAAGAGTGGAAGCGATGAAACTGCATCCATTGGCCTGGTCGCATGACCGGGCTCAAGCCCGGCCCCCTCGAACGGAAGAATAAAATGCCACGCAGGAACGATATAACCAAGATTCTCGTGATTGGCTCAGGGCCGATCGTAATTGGGCAGTCGGCGGAATTCGATTATTCCGGTACCCAGGCCTGCAAAGCACTCAAGGCCGAGGGCTATGAGGTGGTGCTGGTGAATTCCAACCCGGCCACCATCATGACTGATCCGGAGTTGGCGGATCGCACGTATATCGAGCCATTGACCCCGGAGTATGCAGAGGAGATCATCCGCCGGGAGTGCGAGCGGATGACGGATAGCAATGGCCACCGCACCGGCAAGTTCGCCCTGCTGCCCACGGTAGGCGGACAGACCGCCCTGAATCTCGCAGTCGATCTTGCAGATGCCGGCATTCTCGAAAAATACGATGTGGAAATGATCGGCGCTCGACTCGAGGCCATCAAGAAAGCGGAAGATCGCCTGCTCTTCAAAGATGCCATGTCGCGCATTGGGCTTGATGTTCCACGCTCCGCGCTGGTGAACAATATTCGCGACGGCTCGGAATTTGCCGCCAAGATCGGCTTCCCGGTGATCGTAAGGCCATCCTTTACCCTGGGCGGTTCCGGCGGTGGCATAGCCTACAACCGCGAAGAGCTCATGGAGATCCTGGGCCGCGGACTTGATCTGTCTCCCGTGCATGAGTGCCTGATCGAAGAATCGGTGCTGGGCTGGAAGGAATACGAGCTCGAGGTGATCCGCGATCTCGCCGACAACGTGATCATCATTTGCTCCATTGAGAACATGGACCCGATGGGGGTGCACACGGGCGATTCCATTACCGTTGCACCGGCGCAGACGTTGACCGACCGCGAGTACCAATATATGCGCGACGCGGCAATCCGCGTCATGCGCGAAATCGGCGTCGAAACGGGTGGGTCCAATGTGCAGTTTGCGGTAAACCCGGCTACTGGGCGAATGACTGTGATCGAGATGAACCCGCGGGTATCACGCTCTTCGGCCCTGGCTTCCAAAGCGACCGGTTTTCCCATCGCGAAAATCGCCGCCAAACTGGCCGTCGGTTATACGCTCGACGAGATTCCCAATGACATCACGCGCAAGACCCCGGCATGCTTTGAGCCCAGCATCGACTACGTGGTGGTGAAGGTTCCCAAGTGGCAATTCGAGAAGTTCCCTGGAGCAGACGAGAACCTCGGGCCGCAGATGAAATCCGTAGGCGAAGTGATGGCGCTGGGCCGCACCTTTAAGGAAGCCCTCATGAAGGCGTTACGTTCGCTCGACACCGGCAAGCGCATTAGTTCCGAGGTCATCGAACCGCGGAGGTTGACGCAGCGCCTGGTGACTCCGCAGCCGGAGCGGCTTAACTACATCCGCTATGCCTTGCGTAGCGGGCTCTCGGTGCGCGAAGTAGCTCGCATGACGTCGATGGACCCGTGGTTTCTTTATCAGATCAAAGAGATCACCGACACCATTCAGAAAATCGCCGACTATTCGCTGGAAACCATGCCGGCGGACGTGCTGCGTAAGACCAAACGTATGGGCATCTCCGATGCCAGGATCGCCGAAGTGTGGGGCATGGATACCGTCGACGGAGCGGTCGCGGTGAGGAACCTGCGGCAACGCCAGGGTGTCACACCGGTATTCAAGAAAGTGGATACCTGCGCCGCGGAGTTTGATAGTGATACGCCCTATCTCTATTCGACCTACGAAGAAGAGGATGAAGCGCCGCCGACTTCGCGCCGCAAAGTCATTATTCTGGGCAGCGGCCCAAACCGGATCGGGCAGGGAATCGAGTTCGATTACTGCTGCTGTCACGCTGCGTTTTCGCTGAGAGAAGATGACTTCGAGACCATCATGGTGAACTGCAACCCGGAGACGGTCTCGACCGATTACGACACCAGCGACCGGCTGTACTTCGAACCGTTGACCCTGGAAGATGTGTTGGCCGTTTATGAGCACGAGGCCTCTTCCGGGGCCGAGATCGGCATGATCGTGCAGTTCGGTGGGCAAACTCCGCTGAACCTCGCCCTCCCGTTGAAGAAAGCGGGCATCACCATTCTGGGCACGTCTCCCGAATCCATCGATCTGGCCGAGGACCGCAAACGCTTCGGTCGATTGCTCGAGGATCTTAATATTCCGCAGCCACCGGGTGCCATGGTGACCACCATCGAGGAAGCGCTGGAAGGCGCCGACCGCGTGGGCTATCCGGTTCTCGTGCGCCCATCCTACGTGCTGGGCGGCCGGGCGATGGTGATTGCCTACGACGCCGATGCGGTGCGCCGCTACATGGGAGAAGCCGTGGAATACTCCCAGGAGCGCCCGGTGCTGGTCGATCACTTTCTCGAGGATGCGGTCGAAGTGGATGTGGATGCGTTGTGTGATGGCAGAGACGTCGTGATCGCCGGCATCATGCAGCATATTGAAGAAGCCGGCATCCACTCTGGCGATTCCTCCTGCGTCCTGCCCGCGGCGGATCTGGCGCCCTCGACGCTTGAGACCATTCGCACCTATACTCGCGAGCTCGCACTGGCCTTGAACGTTGTGGGTTTGGTGAACCTGCAGTTTGCCATCCAGCGCCGGTCCGGAGAGCAGGACAAGGTCTTCGTCATCGAAGTGAATCCTCGAGCGTCACGCACTGTTCCTTATGTCTCCAAGGCGACGGGCGTGCCGCTGGCGAAGATAGCGGCACGTTTGATGACCGGGCGCACCCTTCGCGAGTTAATGCCCGAGCAGGTATCCGAGCGCACCGATCTTGCTACCGGTAGTCACTTCTTCGTTAAATCGCCGGTCTTTCCCTGGAACAAGTTTCCCGGCGTGGATACGGTGCTGGGACCGGAGATGAAGTCGACCGGCGAAGTCATGGGCGTGGCCGACAACTTTGGCGAGGCATTCGCTAAGGCGCAACTCTCGGCAGGACAGCTGCTGCCGGTGAAGGGCACGGTTTTCTTCAGCGTGAATGATCGCGATAAAGCAGTGGTCGTGGATCTTGCCCGGCAGTATGTGGAATTAGGCTTTCACTTAGTCGCCACTCAGGGCACAGCGGACGTTCTGGAGCGCGCAGGCATGGTTGTGGAGCGCGTCTACAAGGTGAAGGAAGGGCGGCCGAACGTCGTGGATCTGATCAAGGGAGAGCGTATCCAGCTCATCATCAACACCCCGCACGGCCAGGACACCTTTTTTGACGAAAAAGCGATTCGCAGAGCGGCGGTGACCCAGAGGATTCC
The DNA here is from genome assembly GCA_963838445.1 of uncultured Acidobacteriaceae bacterium. Lineage (GTDB taxonomy): Bacteria > Acidobacteriota > Terriglobia > Terriglobales > Acidobacteriaceae > PALSA-350. The sequence continues at coordinate 141,456 of CAWIRT010000048.1, read as the reverse complement.
CACCATCACGACCATTGCGGCGGCAAGGGCTGCAGCCGAGGGAATTGCTGCCACCCAACGCCGCCAGATCACCGTCAACGCCCTGCAGGAGCTGCGCCGGGAACCAGTCGTCGCCCACTAGAGGGCTTGCACCATCACCCAAAGCCTTGGGTGGCCCATTCAAGCTGCGTTTTGGCTTGAGTGGGCTAACATGCCGATGCCAAACTCTCCATGTCTCACAAAACCGAAGAAGCGAACCTGTCTTAGTTACGAATATCCGCCATCAACTCATCAACTATCCGCTGCTCGTCGCCGGTCAAGGGCAGCAAGGGCATTCTCGGGCGGCCACCGTAGTATCCGTTCAGATCGAGCGCATACTTTACGCCCGGAATCCCCATCTTCCCGGCAATTTCAATTCCTGCCTGGGCAATTCGTTGCTGCTTTTCCGCCGCCAGCACGGGATCCTTCTCCGCCCACGCGGTGTAGACTTCACAGCACGCTTGTGGAGCAAAGCTTGCGAGCGCGAGAACACCCCCTGTGGCCCCGGCTTCGAGCGACGGGTAGAACGTCTGAGCGGAACCGCAAAGCAACTGGAAGCCCACTTCCTTGGTACGGGTCTTCAGTGGAGGCCGGGGTGGTGCGCTCGGCCAGCGCCGTGGCGCCGGAAACAAGCTGACCTGCGGCTACGAAGGTCGCCCCTGCATTGCCTTCCTGCTGAACCGCCTTGGGGGAGAGCATCCTCGACGTAACTGCCGCAAAGACAGGGGTTACCGTAACCGTCCGCTTTTTGGCTGAGCGCGTGGCTTTGACCAGCTCTGCGATCCGCTCTACGTTTCCGCTTGAGTCCTTCATGCCCACAATATTCGGATGCATGGCCAGCTCGGCGACTACCTCAATCGGCAAGTCGTAGGCGGTGCAACTTGGCACGCTGTAGAGAAGGACGGGTAAGGGAGAACGGTCGGCGACCGCCTGGTAGTACGTCAGCATCTCCCGGTTCCGCATTTGTTTCCGGTAGTAGTGCGGAGTGCGCACCAGGATGGCATCGTACTCGACCTGTGCGGCATACTCCGCAAGACGGAGGGTTTCAATGACGCTTTCCCGGCCCACGCCCGCCAACAGAACCTTTTCCGGCGCGGTCGCATTCCGAGCCACGCAGCAGCGCCTCGCGCGACTCTTCGTCGCTCAGCATGACCGCCTCGCCGGTCGAGCCCAGCAATACCATCCCACTCATTGGGGTAAGGGAGTAGCGATCCATGTTCGCTTCCAGCTTGCGCCAGTAGGGGCGCCCGTCGGGATAGAAACAGGTCGTTACCGCAGCAAAAACGCCTTCCAGCAGCATGCTTTTATTGTATTCCCGACCGGCAAATGCGACTTAGACCGGGATTTCTCCGCCCAGTGGCGAATTAGAGCCATTGGACGGCTCGGGCAAAGGCCGGGCAAAGCGCTGAACTATAATGTTTGGAGCGGAGATCAGGGTCCTTCTTGATGCAGACCGTAATAAGAAGTCTGGCCGACGATGGTGCCGCTCAATTCATCGGGGAAGGAATCCGGCCAAATGGCGACAGGAGACGTTGCCGTCGGAGCACCCGGAGCGGGTAGCTCAGCGGCACTACAGACGCCAACATCCATCAAACGGATCATTAATGACTTCAGCATCCAAGTAGCGACCGTAAACGGGTCCGGGTCGCAATCTGCCAATCTGGTGCTGCTAAAAAGCATTTTCGGGATGGGAATCCCGGTAAGCGGAAAGAACCTTTTTCCCTCCAATATCGCGGGCTTACCGACCTGGTATACCATCCGCGCCAGCAAACAGGGATACGTCGCACGCAGAAGAGAAATAGAACTGCTGGTGGCGATGAATGCTGAGACGGCACGCGAAGACATCCTCTCCCTGCCTGCCGGCGGCGCCGCCATCTACGATGAGAGCTCTAAACCTCAAGCAGTATCGCGATGATGTCATCTGCTATCCGGTTCCTTTCGACAAGCTGACGGCTGCGGTTTGCCCTGAAGCCAAGCTGCGCAAATTAGTGCGCAACATGATCTACGTGGGCGTGGTGGCGCAGTTGCTCGCCATGGATCTCACTCGCGGTCGAGAAGGCTGTGCGGCGCCAGTTCGCCAAGAAGCAGAAGGCCGCCGACCTGAACTGGGGAGCCATCAAGGCCGGCTATGATTTCGCGGCCAGTTCCTTGACCAAGCAAGATCCGCTGCTTCTCGAGCCTATGCACGCGACCGAGGGCAAGATCATCATCGACGGGAACGCGGCTGCTGCCCTGGGCGCGATGTTTGCCGGGGTCACGGTGGTGACGTGGTATCCCGATTACTCCTTCCTCTTCGGTGGTCGAAAGCCTCATCGATTACATGAAGAAATACCGGGTCGAGGAGGATGGCAAGGCGAGTTTCGCGATCGTTCAGGCGGAAGACGAACTCGCCGCGATTGGCATGGTGCTGGGCGCCGGCTGGGCGGGCGCGCGTTCCATGACTTCCACTTCCGGTCCAGGCATTTCCCTAATGGCGGAGTTTGCCGGCCTCGGCTATTATGCGGAGCTGCCCGGGGTCATCTTCGACATCCAGCGGGTCGGCCCTTCCACCGGTATGCCGACGCGCACCATGCAGGGCGACCTGCTGGCGATTGCCTACCTTTCCCACGGCGACACCAAGCACGTCATGCTGCTCCCCGCTTCCGTCGCGAGTGCTATCAATTCGCGATGGAGGCTTTCGACCTCACCGAACAATTGCAGACTCCCGTCTTTGTTCTGTCCGACCTCGACATCGGCATGAACAACTGGATGTCGGACCCGTTTGTCTATCCTGAGAAGCCCATTGAAGCGGGGCAAGGTTCTCACCCGCGAAGATCTGGATCGGCTGGGTGGATTCGAACGGTATAAAGACGTGGATGGAGACGCGATACCATACCGCACCCTGCCGGGAACCGACCATCCCAAGGCGGCCTACTTTACCCGTGGCAGCGGCCACAACGAGAAGGCGCTTTATACCGAGCGCCCGGATGAGTATCAGGGCCTGATGGAGCGCCTGGACAGGAAGTTCGAGACCGCGCGGACCCTGGTGCCTCCGCCGGAAGTAGTGCAGACCGGCAAATCCAACATTGGGCTGATTGCTTTTGGCAGCTCTGATTTCGCGGTTCGCGAGAGCCGCGATCAGCTGAAAAAGGAATACGGGCTCGAAACCGACTATATTCGCTTGCGGGCCTTTCCCTTTTCGCCCGAAGTGCATGCCTTTGTGGCCGCTCATCCACGGGTTTACGTGATCGAGCAGAACCGCGACGGGCAAATGCTCAGCCTGCTCAAACTCGACCTGCCCGCTAGCGACATCGTCAAACTGAGAAGCATCCGCCACTTTGACGGCTTGCCCCTCGACGCGCGCACCGTGACCGACAAGCTGGTCCTCCAGGAGGAGATTTAATGGCGACGACTGTAAGCAATCCACCGGTAGCTCCCGGTCCCAAGAAGAACCGCCTGGGTCTGCAGGTGTTGGATTACCGCGGGGGCAAGACCACGCTTTGCGCCGGTTGCGGACACAACGCCATTTCCGAGCGCATCGTCGATGCCATGTATGAGATGGGGGTCCAGCCTGAGCGGGTGATGAAGCTCTCTGGCATCGGCTGCTCCTCGAAAACGCCCGCCTATTTCATGAATAGAGCTCACAGCTTCAACGCCGTACACGGCCGCATGCCTTCGGTAGCCACCGGCGCGCTCATGGCCAACCACACCATGATGGGGCTTGGCGTCAGCGGCGACGGGGACACTGCTTCCATCGGCTTCGGCCAGTTCGCTCACCTCATGCGGCGCAATCTCCCGTTGATCTACATCATTGAGGACAATGGTGTTTACGGGCTCACCAAGGGTCAGTTCTCGGCTACCGCCGATCTCGGTTCGACGCTCAAAACCGGGGTCATCAACGACCTGCCCGCCATCGACACCTGTGTGATGGCGGTTGAGTTGGGCGCGACCTTTGTCGGCCGCTCTTTCTCGGGGGATAAAAAGCAGCTGCTGGCCATGCTCAAGGCGGCGATCGCCCATCGCGGCACGGTCATGCTCGACGTCATTTCACCCTGCGTCACGTTCAACGACCATGAGGGTTCGACCAAGAGCTACAAGTATGTCCAGGAGCACGAAGAGGCGGTGAACGAGGTCGGTTTCGTCCCGTCGTTCGAAGAGATCTCGATCGATTACGACCCGGGCACAACCTACGACGTGGAAATGCACGACGGATCCCACATGCGGTTGCGCAAGCTCCACCCGGACTACGACCCGACCAATCGGATTGGCGCGGTGACCGCCCTGATGCAGGCGCATCAGCAGGGCGAGGTTTTAACCGGCGTCTTCTACGTCGATACCACCAAGCCCAGTTTCACCGACATGCTGAACCTGGTGGACGAACCGCTCGCCACCCTCCCCGAGTCGCGCGTTCGCCCCTCGCGCCAGGTACTCGACCAGATCATGCAGAGGCTTCAGTAGTCACCGCAGCGCCAAAGGCCTCCAGGTAAATTTGACATCAAGTTACCTGGGGGCAGGGTCTTTTGGGCAATCTGGGTACTATTTAATGCAGCAATAATTGTTCACCTATCCCCTAAAAGTTGTATCATCAGCTCGTTTCTCCAAACAGAGCAAGGGGATAGGATGCGTAAGAATTTCCTACGTGGGATTTATTTGTCGGTCGTGGCTGCAAGCACTCTGGCGCTCGCCAGCGATCATTTGGTCGTCCCCAAGATTGCTCCTGAGATAACCAAAATGGATGTCTGGGTAGGAACCTGGGAGTCCCAGACCCAGGTAATGACTACGCCCTACAGCGAAGCCGCCTCGGTGACCTCTGAGATGACCTGTAACTGGTCGCCCCATCATGGCTTTATCCTCTGTGACCACCTGATGCATAGCCCCACCGGCGTCAGCAACAGTTTGTCTGTCTACACCTACGACGAGGCCGCCAAAACCTACAAATTCTTCGGGGTCGACAAAGACGCGTCGCCGCGGGAAGTACCGATGCAGGTCAAGGGGAACATCTGGAGCTTCGGCACCGAGGTGCAGAACCAGGACAAGACCATCATGTTCCTGACCAATGACGAGTTCCTTTCCGACAAGGTCATGCACTTCCGTACCGAGTTCAGCGAAGACAACGGGCGGAACTGGAAAGAACTGAACCAGGGGCAGCTCACCAAAATCGGCTAGCCCTGCTGAAACTCGATCTCAAACACATAGCCGCTGTTAGGGCTGTGGGTGAGCTCGAAGCCCGGCGGTCCCACGCCCTGCATCGCAACTGATCAGGGTGCCGTTGTGCATGGCCAGGCCGTGCGGGTCGGCCGATCCCTCGATAAATTCCGCCGTCTCCAGCGCTTGCCCGGTGGCTGCATCGTATTTGACCAGGCCCGGTGTGGTGGTGTGGGTGAGCTTTCCGTCCTGCTCGACGTAGCGATCCACATCGGAGCTGCCCGTCACCATCCAGATGGATCCGTTGTCCCAGGCAATGCCGTGCCAGCGCGCGGTGGTGATGGGAATCATGAATTCCGGCTCCCAGGTCTTGGGTCGACCCGAAGGATGGCACGGAGACGGTTGGCCACGATCCACAGTTTGCCCTCATGCCACATCAGGCCGTGGCAACCGCCCCCATTGTCGGCTGGACCTAGCGGAATCTGCCGGTGGGAGACCGTCTTGGAATTCATGTCGGTCTGATAGATGCCTTCCGGGCCGCCGTTGGCGCCCATCCAGACACAGCCATCGCCGTAGGCCATGCCGCTGGTGTTGCAGGACTCGGAAAGGACCGTCTTGAGCAGTTTGCCGTTCCAGTCCAGCAGCCAGCAGGCTTCGGGCGAGCGCTTGGCAGAGCAGCGTGCCGTTCCAGTCCAGCAACCAGCAGGCTTCCGGAGAGCGCTTCCGTCTTTGCCGTAATTCTGCGCCTTCTGCTCCGCGACCCATAGACCCTCAGGCGCGATGGCCACCGCATTGGGAAATCCTGGCGGAGCCTTGAACAGAGGCCTGGTCTTCACCTTGCGATGCGGCAGCTCGCGTTTCGGTGGTGGCGGCGCCGCGTCCAGATGCTGCGACGGCCCTTGCCCCCACGCGAAGTTGGTCACCAGACCGGCGCTCGAGGCCGAGACCCGAGGTTAGAAATTCTCTTCTCCTTATGTCCATTTCAGTCCTCTCGTTATTGGCCATCGGGTAAGGCGAAGACGTAGAGCTGCTGGCCGCTGTCCGGGCGATGCACCTCGGTGAGGATCACGTTGGGCATGTTTTCCGGGCTTCCGCCGCCGAGGCCGGTGGTGACAGCAATATACTGCGTGCCGTCGATGCTGAATGAGACTGGATAACCCTGCACAGTCGTGCCGAGCTGCGTCTGCCACAAAATCTTTCCGCTCTTTGCATCCACTGCTTTAAACGTACGGTCGTAGTCCCCGACAAAGGCGATGCCGCCGGCGGTCGAAAGCACGGCGGTCAGGAACGGCGCCCTCTGTTGGAAGGACCAGACCTCCTTCATCGTCCTGGTGTCATAGGCAGCGAGCTTGCCCATGTTGCCATTGGTGCCCGGCATCTCATAGACCCGCACCGCGGCGGCGACCCCGCCCGATCCCGCCTTCCTCTCGACCTCGTGTCCGTTCAGTTCGTTGCAGCTCTGGGATAGCGGGATGATGAGCAAGTCACTGGGCGCGTAGTAGCTCATCGCCTGCCAGTTGTGGCCGCCCTCCTCGCTGGGGCAGGATTGAATCCACTCGTTGGTCCTGGCGTTGACGATGTCGTCGCGATAAGTCGGCACACCCGTTTTCGGGTCGATGCTCGAGAATACGTTTTGCAGCACGGTTTCTTTGTAATCGAGAAACTTGCCATTTGTCCGGTCCAGTTTCCACAGGATGCCGGCCTTACCGATCGTCATGACTGTTTTCTCTGGGCCATGCGCCTCATGATCGATGAGAACCCGCTCGAACACCTCGTCGAGATCCAGCGATTCACCCGGCGAGTGGCTGTAATACCACTTCAGCTTGCCGGTGTCGGGATCGAGCGCGACGGTGGAGCTGGAATAGAGTGCGGCCCCATTCGCGGTGCCGCGGCTCGCCCGCATCCAGGGCTTGGCCTGGGCCACGCCCCAGTAGGTGAGATTGAGTTCGGGATCATAGGTGCCTGCGATCCAGGTCTCGCCGCCTGCGCGATACAGGTCGTCCAGTCCGTTCCAGGTGTCGCCACCCGGAGTCCCTTTGAGGGCGACGGTGGTGAAACGCCAATCCTGCGCGCCGGTCTCGGCGTCGAATGCGGTGATGGCGCATTTCTCGTTTCCGTAAGCGCTGCAACCAGTGAGGCCGACCAGCACCTTGCCGTGAATCACCATCACGCCGCCGGTCTGGTTGTGGCCCTTGCTGCCAATCGCCACTTTCCAGGCGATTTTGCCACTGCGCGCGTCGAGCGCGACCAGATGTGCGTCCGTGGTAGCTACAAATACTTTTTCCTGGTATAGCGCGAGGCTGCGATTGCCGCCGTAGAGATAGGGCGATCTTGGTCCGATGCGGTTTTCCCAAATCAACTTGCCGGTTCTGGCGTCGAGCGCCTGCACCATGTTGTCGGTGTTGGAAAGAAACATGATGCCGTCGTGCACGATGGGCGTCACTTCATTGGCGCCGCCCTCATTCATTGCCCAGGCCCATTTGAGCTGCAGATTTTTCACGTTGGCCGCGTTGATCTGCTTGAGCGGGCTGAAGCTCCAACCCTGATAATTGCGCCGGAACATAAGCCAATCGCTATCCGGTGGATGATTCAGCATCGCGTCCGTGACCGGCGAGTAGTGCGCCACCTGCCCAGCGACGGTGAGACCGCTGCGCATAGGTGGCGGCGTCTCTCCTCGCCGGGCGAGCCCACCCGGCATCTGGCCGTTGGCGACGTTGCCGATCTTCACCGCGGTATCAGCGGTGAATGGTTTGCCGCCTGCGGTTGCCCCATTGGCCTCAAGGAGGAAGGCCACGATGTTCTGATAAGTCTGGTCGCTCAGGCTTCCGCCTTTGCCCAGAGGCATGGCTGCGTGGAGATAGTCGTAGAGTTCCCGTGTCGAACGGTCACCCCAGGACTTGAGAAAATTGCCGCCGGCCAGGGATGGCGCTTCGCCGCCGCCGGCCAGGTTTTCCTGATGACAGGCGGCGCAAGCGGCGGAGTAATCGGTATGGCCTTGTGCGGCTTGCCCCGCAGTGAAAGGGCCAGTGTCCTGCTGGGCGGCCGCACTGCAAGTCCATAGGGCAAGGGCGCTCGCCGCCAACGCAAACCTTCTTGGCATGTTTCTCTCGCGCTGATCAGCGTAACTCATGGACCAGGCATACAGCGGAAAAGTTTGTGGACGAAGAGCACGGCTTCGCGAGTTGCAAAAACTCATCCTTTTGGAGGGTACGGGCTTCAGCCCGTACATTTAGCGAATCAAGATGATGGGCTTTAGCCCCTGAGGGCTGCTTTTCACCGAGATGTGCAGAAAGCATTCCCTTAGGGCTCTAGAGCGTGTGAGAACCCATTTCCAAACTCCAGTCCCGAAGGGACGGCTGAACTTCAGTCTTGTCCAAATGGGCTTTTCGATCGGCTGACTTGGACAGCACTTGCTGAAAAGAGACCAGCCGTGAAAGTGTATCGGGACCAGCCTGCCCCGGCCTGCCGTGGGTCCCGAAGGGACGGCTGAAAATAGCCCAGCACGCAGTGCTGGGTAGGGGTTAGACGATACGTCTAGTCCCGTTAGGGACGGCTGGATTCATTCGTCCATTCCGTGCACGACGAGGAATTTCTTAAGTTCGTCCGCAAAACTGATCCGTTTATGATGTTTGGCTTGGTCCTGAATATATTTTTCTGTCATCGCTCTTTGCGAGACTTCTACCGAAAAGGCTCCATACCCTTCCTGCCACGCGAAGCTTCTTGATCCTGGAAAATTCTCATGGATCCACTTGGAAGATCCCGATTTCAACAATTGGACGGTCTTCGCAACGGACATAGTCCGCGGCAAGGAAATCAACAAGTGGACGTGGTCAGCAACGCCGCCCACAGCCAATATAGGAATTTCATTTTCGCGCGCGATGCCGCCGAAATATGCATGAAGCCACTTCCGCATTTCCTCCCGGATGGCGGGTCGTCGATCCGCGGTAGAAAACACCACATGAACCAAACAGCATACGTGACTGTGAGACATGCGTTCAGCCGTCCCTTCGGGACTGGGTCGTCCTTTCAAATCCAACCCAGGACTAGCGTCCTGGGCTAAGTTCAGCCGTCCCTTCGGGACTAAATTCCTAAATCCCGGTTCTCACACACCCTCTTCAGCCTCTGCAGACAGTTCCTCAGAGAGATGTCCAGAAAGCGCTGCCCTCAGGGGCTATTGATGACTGCAAAACTAATGTCCGGGTCAGTCTGTTTCGAGCCAATTCCGAAAAGCGCTTTGTATCAGGGCACGACTTCAGTCGTGCCGAAAAGGGCCAGTAGGACGAGGGCTTTAGCCCCTGAGTCGCTACTTCCCTCTCAGTTCGGCTTCGGGCAGCGCTCGGCAGCTCAACCTGCGAGCAGGACATCACCTTTGCAGCATTCAATAGAGCCCATCGTTTTGTTTCCTGTATGTACGGGCTGAAGCCCGTACCCTTCAAAAGGATGAGTTTGCCGCAGCCTGTCTAGCCGGTGAGCTTACGTACGACGTTTTTGCGGCACGGCTGAACAGGCTGCAGAAAAACTCTCTCGTCTGAAGGGGACGGGCTACCTCGCCGCAGCGAGCATTAGCCCGTCCGTAATAATTTGGGAATGAATTCGGCTTTAGCCACTGAGGGAACGACGCCTTCCAAGCAGAGACTTTTTCCGCAGCCTGTGAAGCCGCGCCCTTCGTCCTCATTTTCCTGGAGGCATGATCCAGCCCCAAAGATCCCCCTCGGGTGCCTTGTCGCTATCGATCTCCACGTAGAGGCCGCCCTTGCGCAGGGCAGTGAGCTGGCTGGGACTGAGTTGCACTGTGCCGCTCAACGTCCCACTCGTAGCAGGAGAGATGGTGAGGTCTGCGATGACCGGTCCGCGCACGCCGGGCAGCGAACCCATGGCCAGGTGCGCAGCTGTAGGAACAGCGAGTAGTCCGCTGAAGGACCCCTTGAGCGTGAGTTTGCTGTCCTCAAGTGTCGCAGTGACTGTACCGTAACCAGAACTGATCGGCGCGCGTGCCGACCAGGCGCGGCCCCGGAGAAAGCCGGAATGTGATGGTGGACGACGCGCTGGCGCCGAGAAGCAGCTCAGAATGCACGCCCCGAGCAGAAAGCTAGCTGTGCTCTCCGCTATGCTCAGGACTTGAACCAGGCTCAGGAAAGTCAGTGTCCGCATCTTTGAGCATTTCATCCTGATCCCGGTGACCTATCTGATCCTGCAAATTGGGCCTGCCGTTGGTGGAGGGCGTGCTGGTTTCTTCTTCAACCGCACCCTTTTGGATATCGCTGTCTGGGTGTTCTTGTTTTGGCATTGTCCTTGAGGGATGAAGATTTTGGCTGCGGCGTTGTCCTCAGGGCCGGAGATACTCCGGCCCTGAGCCATTTTGGGCTATAAGGCCGCGGTTACGGCCTTTATTTCTGTGTAGTTGTGAAGCACTTCCTCGCCCATCTCGCGGCCCCAGCCGGATTGCTTATATCCGCCAAAGGGCAGGGAAGCGTCGAAGACGTTATGGCAATTGATCCAGACCGTACCGGACCGGATGCGCCGCGCCATCTTGTGCGCGGTGCTTAGATCCCGGGTCCATACGCTGGCGGCGAGTCCATAGATGGTGTCGTTGGCCTCGCGTGCCACGCGATCCAGATCGGCATCCGAGAATGACTCGGCGCAGACCACCGGCCCGAAGATCTCTTCGCGCATGACCTTCATGTTCGGTTTGGTATTGGTCAGTACGGTGGGCTGAACGAAATATCCTCGATCCCCATGCCGTTTGCCGCCGGCAGCGACCCTTGCTCCCTCTTTTATGCCGGAGTCGATATAGCCGGTGACTTTGTCGAATTGCTCCTCGCTGACCAACGGCCCCATCGCCGTCTGCGGGTCGAGACCGGGGCCCATGTTAATCCCACCGGCGATGTCGCTGACGCCCTGCAGAACCTTGTCGTAAATGCTTTCGTGCACGAACAGGCGTGAGCCGGCGCAGCAGCATTGTCCCTGGTTGAAGAAGATGGCGCTGGCGGTGCCCGCGATGGCGCGGTCGAGGTCGGCATCGGGAAAGATGATGGCTGGGCTCTTGCCGCCCAATTCGAGGCTCACCTTCTTCAGGTTGCCGGCGGAAGCCTGCACGATCAGCTTGCCCACTTCCGTGGAGCCGGTGAAGGCGATTTTGTCGACCAGGGGATGCGCGGCGAGTGGGGCGCCCGCGCCTTCCCCATAGCCAGTGAGGATATTGACCACGCCCGGAGGAAAGCCTGCCTGATCGAACAGTTCGGCCAGACGGAGACCGGACATCGGCGTTTGCTCGGCGACCTTGAGTACGACGGTACAGCCTGCCGCCAGGGCCGGGGCAAGCTTCCAGGCTGCCATCAACAGCGGGAAGTTCCAGGGAATGATCTGGCCGACGACACCGATCGGCTCACGCATGGTGTAGGAGTGGAAGGCGCCGGGAGTGGAGAAGGAAAGCGTGGAGCCCGAGATCTTGGTTGCCCAGCCGGCCATGTAGCGGAACATGTCGACGGCTAAGGGAACATCGGCGACCCGCGCGACCGACAGGGGCTTACCGTTGTCGAGCGATTCAATTTCCGCGAACTCTTCCAGGTTCGCCTGGAGCAGGTCGGCCAGTTTCCAGAGCAGCTGTCCGCGTTCGGAGTTCGACATCTTACGAGTCCACGGCCCCTCATCAAAGGCCCGGCGCGCAGCGATCACTGCGCGGTCCACATCCTCCGCCTCAGCTTCCGGTACTTGTGCCACCACTTCGCCGGTAGCCGGATTGTAGACCGGGAAAGTTTTGCCGGATGCGGCCAGGACAAAGCGTCCATCGATCAACATACGGTGTTGGCGGGAAAAGAACTCCGCGGTTTTCGAATTCAGGCGTGAATCAACGGGGATGGTTGCCATCAAATACCTCCGGCGCGGTCGACAGGAAATTGTTTTGGGGGTGGGACGCTGTCGACGTCGAACGCCGTTGGAAACGATAGCACCGCAGCGGAAGGGCAGTCCAGTGGCGGGGGGAACCGGAAGACACTGTCCCTGGAATTTTCTGCGCACTGAGTCGCTGAGGCTGGTCACCGTGCCTGGACACCCCGGCCCGGATCGTATCTCTTGAAGTCGACACGTATATCGACATAGACCGGTACGGGCTTGCCGTGCAAGGTCGCAGGCGCAAACTTGTACTTCTTTACCGCTGCCACGGCCTCTTCATCCAGGCCGAATCCCACTGATTGTTTGATCTTCACATTCTGAGGGTTTCCCTGGGCATCCACAACGAGCGAGACAACTGCCACTCCCTGAAAAACTTTTGGCGCTTGTGGCGAAAACTTGGGGTCAGCGCCGGAAAGAAATCTTGGCGGTAATACCTCGCCACGGACGGAGTAAACGCCATCGGGTCCGGGCGTCGGCTCGGCGTATTGGTTTTCCGCGACCTTAACGATCTTGTAGTTCGTGGGAACGATAAATTTCGAGGGATCGGGCTCGGCGCGGTCGAGTTCGGTTACGTTGATCGTCTGTTCCCAGATGGGATCCTGATGTTTGCGGCTGATAAAGATGGAAAGATCCGGGGAATACCAAAATTCGTCCACATCATTTGGGGAGCGCGACTGGCGCGTGCCATGAAGGATCATCTGCTGGAACGTCCTGGTGCCGAGCTCCTCCTGTTTCACCGGAGAACCTGGAGCGTTTGCGTTCGGAGCCGGAACGGATTTTGCATTCGGTACCGGCGGCGCGTGCATCGTCTGTTTTGCAATGAGCGTGTCCGGATCAAGACGAGAGTCGAGGCTGCTCACTGGATCGTAGATGTGAACGGAGGTGATAGGAGGCTCTTGCTCATACGAGGCAGAAACCAGCTTACGATTTTCGTTACGAGTGCGGCCACGCGAGTCGCGGGCAATGTAGTTGATTGTTTTGAGAACATAAACTGAGCCGTCAGCCAATTTTTGTTTGGAGACGATTTCGACTGTGCCGGAGAAAGGGGCGTCCGGGACAGGGTAAACAAATACCCCGGCTACTCTTGGGACCGTAGCCTGTTGGTCGGAAGACGCAGGGCTTGTTGCTTCCTGGCTGCAGGAAATTGAAGGAGCAAGCGAAAACAATAGCAGGGAACCGGCGAGGCAGACAGGAGAAGAGCGCACCATAAGCCTCCAGGATAGGGTTCGGTAGCAGTACGGGCGGAAGCCTGTACCGACCTACCCACCGATGGCATTGAGTTTTCCAGCCTGTGAGGGCCGGAGGCTTCAGGGGATTGGATCTTCCGCAGAATATCTAGGGAGAGGTGGGGGGATACGCGCTGGGTTTGGCGGCGTAGATGCGGACGCCCATACCGTTCAACTTGCTGCGGCCTTCCTGGGCTTCCGGGGTCTGCGGGTAGCGCTGCACCAGGGTCCGCAATTCGCGGACGCCGGCATCTTTCTGGCCCATTTCAATGAGCGATTGTCCCTTGCGCAATTCAGCGGCGGGAGCCTTCGCATTGCCCGAATATTGCTCCAAAACAGCGTCGTAACTTTTGACCGCCGCGGCGTACTTGCCTTGCTTGTAGTTGATCTCACCCAGGTAAAACTGGGCATTCCCCGCCAGCGCATCCTGGGGATAATAGTGGATCACGTCGCCAAATTCAGACGCTGCGATGTTGTACTTGGCCGAATTGTAGTCACGCAAAGCGCTCTGATAGAGCTGGTCGACGGGAGGCGCTGCGGGGGTAGCGGGCGTCAATTGCGGTGCCGCCGCCTGGCCTCCGGGACCCTGATTTGCCGGCATACCTCCGGCCGGAGGGGGACCGCCTCCGGGCTGCGCCGGCATCCCGTTCACGTTTTGCATTTGACCCTGGATGGACTGCATCTGCGTGGTCAGGTTGGCAATGCGTGTCTTCAAGCTCATCGACGGAGTCGTTCAGCGACTGGATCTGGGTCGATAGTTGGGTGTTGCTGGAACCCCGCTGCTCATTCTCCGCTTTTAATGTCTGCTGCAAAGCGTTGACCGAGGCCATCATCCGGTTCACGTTGTCAGTGTTTTGCTGCACCAGGTTGACGATAACGCCCATGCGTTCGTCATTCGATGTCTGCAAGTGCTGCACCATGTCTTGCAGTTGCTGCACCTGGGTTTGCAGCTGGACCATTTCCTTGGAGACGGCAAATGCTTGGGGCAATCCAGCAGGCAACGCAAAGAGGGCAACGGCTGTGAGACGGACGATGTAGTTAGGCATGTGCTCCCCCGTGACAGTTCAAGGAGCGGCGGTGGCCGCTCCCTTTTAGTCTAGTCCGCAGCTATCGATCGAGCGAGAAGCCGGCACGGCGATTCTGCTGCCAGCACGCCTCGTCGGCCTGGGTGCAGAATTGTTTCTCCTTGCCGTAACTCACGGTGCGGACGCGATCCGGGCTGACGCCCCCATTGACCAGCGCCTGCTTGGCCGCATTGGCACGGTTTTCACCCAGCGCCAGGTTGTATTCAGCCGATCCGCGGTCATCGCAATATCCGCCAACGACGACCTTGAGTGTAGGATGCGCGGCCAGGAAGCTTGCGTCCTGAGCCAGGACCGTCTGCGCATCGGGACGGATCTCATAGCTGTCGTAGTCGAAGAAGGCCGGTTTGACGTTCTGCTCGAATATCTGCTCGTCCATGTTTTCGCCGGTGTTCTGCGGCGGCGCAGCCGCAGCCGTGACCGTCAGGCGTGCGGTGGCATCCGTGGAACCGCCGGGGCCGCGGGCGACCAGGTGATAGTTCGTCGATTCGGTGGGGGTAACGTTCTGCGTACCGTAGGCATTGACGGTGCCGATGCCGTCAATCGAGATCTCGGTAGCATCGGTGGTCTTCCACGCCAGCACTGCGCCTCCGCCCGGGTTGATGCTGTCAGGCGTCACGGTGATGGAAGCGGTCGGTGCGGGCGACGTAGCTGCAGGCGGGGGCGGCGGTGGAGGGGGCACCGCTTTTTTGTGGCAGCCGGCCGCGAAGGTGAGAGTGGCGACGGCGATGAGCGAAGCGAAATGCCTGTGGTGCGGAGTCTTCACGATATTCTCCTATGTTCTGTTCGTTTCCCGGGCTTGATGACAGCATCGGCTCCTGAGCCGATCGACACCAGCGACACTATTTCCAACTCCAGTTAGGCATCGAATTTCCGCTGCTCTGGGTCAGCCGATGTTGCTCGGTGCCATCGGAAAGCATGGTCCATATCTCGGCCCCGCCACCCTTTTCGCGTTGGAATACGATGTGCCGCCCATCCGGAGACCAGGAAGGAAAATCCTGCCGTCCCTCGTCATGGGTGAGTTGGGTCCAGCGTTTGCTGGCAATGTCCATGATGTAGATGTCCTGCCCTCCCGGTGCGCCGGGACCGTACTTGCGGTTCCAGGCAAATGCCAGGAACTGGCCGTTGGGCGACCAGGACGGCGAGGTCGCGTAGCCACCGTCTGTCAGGCGCTGCACGTTGGTTCCATCCGAGTCCATCATGTAGATCTGTGGCAGGCCGGTGCGGCCGCTGCACCAGGCAATCTGCGAGTTGGTCTTGGGGTTCCAGGTGGGCGAAACATCCGGTCCCTTGAAGGTGGTGACTTGTTTCAAGTTGCCGCCATTGGCATCGGCGGTGTAAATCTCAGGATCGCCCGAGCGTGAAGCAGAGAAGGCAATCTTGGAGCCGTCGCTGGCCCATGCCGGGGAAAGGGTGGTCCCCACCATGGAAGGAAAGCTGATAACGCGGCCCAGCACTAGCGAAAACATGCGGATAGCCCATCCCTGACGTTCCAGCGAGGCAAAAGCGACGCGATCGTTGTTGGGGGAGACGCGCGGGGAAAGGGAGATGGTGCCCAGGTGCGTGACCTGGTGCGCGCCTTGCCCGTCGTAATCCATTTGCCAGATTTCTTTGTTCCCGCCGCGCGATGCGACATAGAAAATGTGAGTCTCGGCGATGCCGGGAATGCCGCCTCCCAGCCGGGTAATGATCTCGTCGGCAAAACGATGAGCGATGAGGCGCGCATTATCCTGGCTGGCCGCTTCGTTGTACTGCTTGCCCAGGATCTGCGGTGAATCGGGGTTCTTGGCGTCAAACAGCCAACCGTAGACTGCCAAACGGCCGCCGTTTACGGCGAAAGATCCAAAGGCCACAAAGGCGGCGTTTGCCGGCGCTGCTGCCCATTGTGCCAGGTTCATCTGTTGCGGAGACGCGGGCATGATGGGGGGAGCCATGCTCTTCGAGACCATGTCAAAAATGCCGGCGGTGTTCAGGTCGTTGTAGAGTGTGGTGTCGAAGGTGGTTTTCAGCGCCGGGGTCTGCGGGTCGGCGGAAGCGGGATTAAAATCAGCCGCCGCCAGGCGAATGCGTGCCGCGCCCAGATTGGTACCCGTGCGCACCCAGTCCTGTGCACCTGCCTGCCAGCCAAAGGGAAGGATCAGAAGGATAAGAAACAGAAACCGGAAGTGGGGGAAGGAAATTCCTTTGATAGCTCTCATGCCCTACGCAGTCTTGAGTTTATATGATAAAAACCCATCTTCGTTACACCGGTAACCTCATCGGGTACCGGTCCGGGCACGTCCGGCAACGGGCCGGCGGTACGCCGCAGCCGGCTTGACGGCTCAAATTCCAGGTGTCTTCCGGTGCGGAGCGCGGCATCTCCAGCGGTAGCTAAGTCCTTTGTTTCATCAAGGTGATTAGATTCTTAGTTTCCCGTTCGGGTGGGCTGCACGGTGACTTGTAATTTTCGCGCGCTCGTCCCGGGATCAGGTTCGCCATGCGTTGAGCCGGGGGACCAGCCTGCCCCGGCCGTCCAGACGCTCTGGTATGGATCTTGTGGGATGGACCGATCCTGCGGCAGGAGGGGCGGCAATCAGGTTGGAGTAGCAACCCAGGTGCAATCCGGCGCGGCTGTTGGAGCAAAGAACGAGGCCCGCTTCCCTGGACGGGTGCCCCATGTTCGCCAAAGCGTACATGGGCCGAAAAAGACGGGCGCAGCCCCTCCAACGCTGCTGCTACGCGAGCAAGAGACTACGACCAAGAGCCTACGACCAAAGAGCAAGAACCGTGGTGTATTCAGTGAAAGCATTGGAAAAATCCGTATTCAGCCCATGTACGCCCCACGGCAAGCCGGGGCGGGTGGGGCGAACATGGAGCACCCGTCCAGAACCAAGACCGTGGGCGGTGCAGCAAGTTACGCTGCTTGCAAAAACCCCGTCATGTTCTTACATTAGTAATAACAGGACGAAGAGGTGCGACCATGGTTGAACTTAAGGTGCGAAAGTTCGGGAACTCGCTCGGGGTCGTACTGCCCAAGGAAGTGATCAACCGTCTGCACACTGCCGATGGAGAAGCCTTATTCCTGATCGAAGCACCGGACGGCGGCTATCAACTCACGCCTTACGATCCGAGCTTCGAGAAGAGGATGGCGAAAGCAGAAGACATCATCAACCGCTACCGGAACACGTTGCATGTTCTCGCGAAATGAAAAAGCCGGTCTGGATCGAGGAGCGCGACGCGTTCGTGCTCCACGATCGTCTGCTTGCGCTGCATGGCGGAGCCACGGGCCTGCGCGATGCCGGCCTGCTGAAGTCGGCGCTGGCTCGTCCTCAACAGCAGCACGCCTATGCCGAGGCCGCTGACTTGATCGATATGGCGACTGCCTACACGGCAGGCATCGTGCGCAACCACCCCTTCCTCGACGGCAATAAGCGTACGGGCTTCGTAATCGGAGTCCTGTTTCTCGAACTCAACGGCTATCGTTTCGTCGCCAGTGAGGAAGATGCAGCACAAGCAGTTCTGAATCTCGCGGCCGGCACGCTTGATGAGGCGGGCTACAGCTCCTTCCTTCGTAGCAATGTGGTGCGCAGAAAAAAATAAATCTCTGAAGTAAAGGACTCCACCACAACACCCCCGGCCCACTCCAGTCGCATCGGGGCCACGTCCGGTGCCTGAGCGTACGGATGGCGCGACCAAGTAAGCTGGGTCTCATGGACCTTTTCGTCACAACCTCCTGGCTCGCCGGCCGGCTGGACGATCCAGGCGTCGTCATCCTGGATGCCACGCTTCCCCCGGTCGGTATCACCCCGCCGGTGGACACCCATGCGCGCTACTTAGCGAAACATATTCCTGGCGCAGTCTTCTTCGATATCGAGGAGCTCTCCGACCGTTCCAACCCGTTGCCCCACATGCTGCTAGCGCCCGATACCTTTTCCCAAAGCATGTCAGCTCTCGGCATCGGCGATTCCATGGCCATCATTATCTATGAGCAGGAGGGTGTTTTCTCCGGCCCTCGTGCGTGGTGGACGCTGAAGACCTTCGGTGCGCGAGAATGTCTACCTTCTCGACGGCGGCCTCCGCGCATGGATCGAAGCGGGTCTCCCAACGCACTCTGGAAACGTTCGCCGCGCGCCGGCCGTCTTCCACGCCACGCTCGACCAGAATGCGGTCAAGGACTTCTCGCAAATGCAGCAGATGATTGCCGCGCACGGGCAAATTTTGGACGCCCGCTCGGCGGGCCGGTTCGCCGGAACGTTACCTGAGCCCCGCCCCGGTATAAGTTCCGGACATATGCCCGGAGCTACAGCATTCCGTTCACCGAACTGGTGCGAAGAGGGCCGCCTGAAGCCCGTTGAAGAACTCCGCCAGATCTTCGCTGCGAAGGGAGTGGATTTGCAACAGCCCATCACCACTACGTGCGGCTCCGGCGTTACCGCTGCTGTCCTCGCGCTCGGCCTCGAAGCCGCCGGCGCGAAGCACGTCAGCTTGTATGATGGCTCCTGGGCCGAGTACGCCGCTCATCCGGAAGCAGTGATCGAGAAAACCACTTAGCGAACTCACAAGTGTATTCATCACAACTAAGGGTGCGGTAGAAGCCGGCCGGGGATAGGGCAACCAATAAGGTGCGAACCATGGGATCATCGATTTTGGACATTACGAAAGACATTCAATCGCTCACGAACTTCCGCCGCCGTTCCGCTCAATTGCTGAAACAACTGAAGAAGAGTAAGCGCCCCATGTTGCTGACGGTCAAGGGAAAGGCGGCCGCCATTGTGCAGGATGCCGAGGCCTATCAGCGCCTGCTGGATATCGCCTCTAGCGCCGAGGCGGAAGAAGGCATTCGCGCAGGGTTTGGACGATGTAGCACATGGTCGTCACCCGGCCGTCAAAACAGGTATTTAAGCGAAATTCGGCACCGACATGGCATACCGCGTTCAGTTTGCTGCTCCGGCAGGTCCGCGATCCTGAAATCCTCCAGATGGAAAAGAAGGTCGTAGAAGCTTCAGGCATTGAAACTCGACCCAAATCCAACAGTTGAACTCCCACCCCGCAGAATAAACACCAGGGTTTCATTCGGAAATGGTAGGTCGATGGTGTGTAATGGGATTGTGCATTACTATTGATCTAGGCAAGGGGGCTGAGCAGAATGACGACTTTGACCGTTACCGCAGCGGGGCCAGGTAACCTTCCGCAAGGATGTGCTGCAACATCTTGGTATCGGGCCAGGAGAAAAAATTGAATTGGAGAAGCAGCCGGATGGGACGGTTACGCTCCGGGCTGCGCGGCCATTGGGAAAGATAGACAACTTCCTCGGCCTGCTTGCGGGTAGGACCAGGAAGGTTGCGACCCTGGACGAGATTCACGAGGCCGCTGCGGCCGGATGGTCCAGGCAGAAATGAGAATCACTGCTGATACGAACATTCTTGTCCGCGCCGTGGTTGCAGACGACAAGAAACAGGCCCGGGCAGCCGCTAGGCTGCTTAAGGGAGCAGAGCTCATCGCAGTTACCCTTCCATGCCTGTGTGAGTTTGTCTGGGTTCTGCGCCGCGTTTACAAATTCGGGCCAGAGAACATTTTTGCTAGCCCTTGAAGCCTTGCTCAATGCGGACAATGTTGCTGTCGATCGTCCCTGCTGTGGATGCTGGCTTGTCGATGCTCAAGGCTGGAGGGGACTTTGCGGACGGCCTGATCGCCTACGAGGGCACTTGGTTGGGCGGCGACACCTTTGTTTCTTTCGACAAGAGGGCCGTCTCCTTACTGTCTGATCAGGGGAAGAAAGCAAAGTTACTGCAATAAAGCCTTGTGTTTGGGCGTTCGGTTTCAGGTGTCCTCCGCACCCTGGACTTCGCTGAGTACGAAAGACGACTATCCACACTCCTTCGCTAGGGAGTCCTCGACTGTGCCTGTCCCAGGGTTACTTGCAAGCTTATGCCTCAATCCATTCGGCTGACCCTAAGTCACAACCTCTCGATGGATAGACAGGCTCACGATAAGTCTCTAAGCTGCAAGCTGTTCCTAACTGCAGTACTTTTCGAGGCTATACGTGAAATTTATAAGTAAGTGCAAACGGCGGCATCTGCCGCGTCCGTTCAAATGATCTTGACACTGTTAACTTTGGCAATCTTCCCCGGCGATGCTTCCGGCGCAGACGCCGATCGGCAGCATTGAAGGCCGGGTCACCGACGGAACCGGCGCGCCGATCCTCGGCGCATCCGTCACCGCAGCCAACGTCGCGACCAATGCGCAGGCAACCCAAACCACACGCAGTGACGGTATGTTTCATTTTGATGTGCTGCCTGTCGGGCAATATACCCTGACGGTCGAAGCCAAAGGCTTCTCCCGCTTCAAGGCGACGTCGTTCTCGCTCACAGGTCAGCGAGGCGGTGCGCATTGACGCTTCGCTGGTGCCGGCCTCGGTCTCGGAATCCATCATCGTTCATGGTGTTGACAGCGGGTTGGATACGTCATTACCAACACCCTGGGTAAGACAGTCACTGAGAAGGAAGTGCTGGACTTACCGCTGAATGGCCGCAATTTCTCGCAACTGGGACTCTTACAGACCGGGGTTGCGCCCATCAACGCTGGATTGCTGGTTGAGGGTGGCTCGTTGCGGACAGGACAGTCGTACGTTGTGAACGGACAACGGCCCGAGGCGAATAACTTTCTGCTCGACGGGGCGCAGAACGTCGATCGCATGGATGGCGGCTTTGCATGGCGCATCCCGATCGACGCAATCGCGGAATTTCGCATTCTGAGCAGCACAGCCTCGGCCGAATACGGGGGCAACATGGGATCGACCACGAGCGTGGTGACGCGCAGTGGCGGAAACAGGTTCCATGGCACGGTATACGAGTTCTTTCGCAATGACGTGTTTGATACGCGCAACTACTTTGCCCAACGAGTGGAGCCGCTGAAGCAGAATCAATTCGGCGTAACGGCGGGCGGCCCGGTGCGCACCGACAAACTGTTTTACTTTGGCTACTACGAGGGCTTTCGCAACCGGCAGGGAATTACGCAGGCTGCTTCTGTGCCGACCGCGGCAGAGCATAGCTGGCGACTTTTCCGGCCTGGGGACGCCGCTCATCAACTATGCCGCGGGTGGCAAGCCTTTCCCAAACAATCAATTGCCGGCGCAAGCAATCAATCCGGTGGGTCAGAATGTAGCCGCGCTGTATCCCGTTGGCAATACCAGTCCCTCGGTCTATACCAGCACGCTGGTGGGGCAGAATGACGACGATCAGACCGGCATTCGGGTCGACCTTTAACCAATCGGACAGCAACCAGTATTTCCTGCGTTACTCGTGGTTTCAGGGATACAACGTCAACCCCGTGTCCGTGCGCGGCACGGACCTTCCCGGTTATCCAACACGCGACGATTTCACTGCGCACTCAGCCGTGCTTTCGAATACGCACTTGTTCTCACCCAACATGAGTAACTCGGCGGAGTTGTCGTTCTTCCGCTATCAGTTTCTCTTCGATCAGCGTTTAAACAAGACTCCTCCGAACGCACTGGGATTCGACTACCAGCCGGCGTCGGCAATCGGCCAGGGACCACCGTTCTTCAACCTGAGCGGCTATTCGCCGGTAGGGGGCGCGATCACGGGACCACGCACCTCGGCACAAAATACCTATGCGCTGGGCGACAATCTCTCCCTGGTGCACGGCGCTCATTCGCTCAAGTTCGGAGCGGAATATACGCTTCAACCAGCTGAACTTCTTCCAGTCGGTGGCGCCAAACGGATTCTTCGTCTTTGCCTCTTCTTTTCCCACCAACGACGCCTTCGCCAACTTGCTGCTCGGCGCGCCGGTGTTGTTCTATCAAGGCCTGGGCAACTTTAATCGCAACGTCCGCAATTGGGGCACAGCAGTGTTTGCCCAGGATGAGTGGCGCGTGAAAAGGCGCCTGACATTGAACCTTGGATTGCGTTACGACATTATCAATCCGAACACCGAGACACAGAATCGCCTGAACGCATTTGTTCCCGGCCAGCAATCTACCGTAGTGCCCAGATGCGCCGCGCGGACTGCTTTACCCCGGAGACACAGGGATGAGCAAAGGCATAGCGGGCAGCTATTACAAGGGCTTCCAGCCCCGGGTTGGTTTTGCCTGGATGCCCTACGGCACCGGCCGACGGTGCTGCGCGGGGCCTACGGCATCTTTTACGATCCCTTCTCAAATGGCATGAATGTGACCGCGCAGGCGCCCATCAGTTCGCTGCCATTCGCTCAGTTTGTGCAAATTTCCGGCGCGGGCCTGGTTTTTCAGGCTCCCTACACCGGGCGTACTCCTCCCGCGGCCAACACCTTTGTGAAACCGTCTACGGTCTTCGCCATGGACAACAAGGCACGGCCCTCCAATGCGCAGGACTGGAACCTCTCCGTGCAGCAGCAGCTGCCCTCTAAGTACGTCTTTGAACTGCGCTACGTGGGAACAAAGGGAACACATCTTCCCCGGAACATCGAAGCCAACCCAGCCGTCTATGGTCCGGGAGCGACCTCTCAGAACGCAGACCGCCGTCGCATCTATGCAAATTGCGCACCCAATGGTGGACCGTGCGACTTTACCACCATCGCGGAACTGACTTACGGCAGAACTCCACTTATCATGCGGCGCAGTTTAGCCTGGAACGCCAGTTCGAGCACGGGCTTGGCCTCAATGTCTCTTACTGGTTCTCCAAAACCCTCGACTATCTCTCATCCATGAATCTGCAGGGCGCCTCCGCGAAGGCGTTGAGTGGAGAAAACGATCTGGCACAAAATCCCTTTGATCTCGAAGCGGAGCACGGACCGTCCATCTTCGATGCCAGGAACCGCTTTGTGGCCAGCGGGATGTGGGAGATTCCCTTTGCCCGGAACAGCAGCGGGATCACTCATTGGCTGCTCGATGGCTGGCAGCTGAACGGAATTGCAACCGCCAATACCGCCACCCCGTTCACGGTGTACGACAGCACCAACGTATCGCTGCAGGCGAGTTCGCCACCTATCTCCGGTTACTTCGCAAGCCGGCCGAATGTGATTGGAGACCCCACCCACGGACCACATAAGGCCAACGAGTGGATCAGCCGCGATGTGTTTCAGCGCCTTGATCCGACCACGCAGGCCGGTCAGTTTGGGGACGCGGGACGGAACATTGCGCGCGGACCCGGCTTTGCCGATATCGACGCCTCGGCAATGAAAACCTTCGTCCTGTCGGAGTCGTTTCATGCCCAGTTCCGCGCCGAGTCTTTTAACATTCTCAACCATACGAACCTTGCCGTGCCGGTTGCCGATCTATCTTCTGCCAACTTCGGCGAGATCTTGCAGTCCAGTCCACCGCGGCTTACCCAGTTCGCGCTCAAACTCATTTTCTAAGGAGCCTCACGTGACTACCGCTTCATCACCCATCGCACCCATCTATCTTCCAGACATTGAGAGCGGAGGCCGACCAGGTCCGCATCTCAACATGATCGAGGCGGCCAGGGCACAGGGAAGTGAATACTGGCAGATATGGCACCTCTTCGCTTTCCGTCCGGAGATGACGATTCATCTGGGCCGCTTTACTCACGCGCTCATGCACGAACCGGGACCGATCACGCCCGCACTCCGAGAGCTGATCGCGGCGTATACGTCGCGATTAAATGATTGTGCCTTCTGTATGAAATCGCACGCGGCCGTGACCGCGCATCTCTTCCATGAAGAGGGACTCGTAGCCAGTGTGCTCGCCGATCTGAATGCGTCTCCGCTGCCGGAGAACGAGAAAGCACTGTTGCGGTTTGTGGAGAAAGTCACGCGCGACTCAGCGCATGTTGAACCGGGTGACATCGAACTGCTGCACCAGGCCGGGTGGGAGGATGCCGCGATCTACTACGCCATTACCGTGAGCGCCTTATTCAATTTTTACAATCGCTGGATCTCGGCCAACGGAGTCCATGCTGTTTCCGACGAAGGTCACCGGCATCATGCGGCCAGGATTGCGGAAAAAGGTTACATCCGTGATTAATACGGTCTCGTCGGAGAATGGAGACCGCGAGAGTCGCGTGAGCTATCCCGGCTGGCGAGTTGTGCTGGCCGCATTTTTCGGCGTCATGGTCAGCTTTGCGGCCGTGGTGCCGTATACCTTCAGCCTCTTTCTTGCGCCGTTGCATGAGGCGTTTGGGTGGAAGCGCGAAGGGATCTCCATGGCCTTCGGGATCACGGCCATGACCATTGCCGTCTGCTCACCTGGCATCGGTCATCTGCTGGACAGATTTCCCCCGCGAAGGATCATCCTGCCGGCCATTGTGATTTTTTCCCTCGGCCTGGCATCGCTCAGCTTGCTTACGCCGCGGCTGATTCACCTATATGCGGTCTACCTGTTGCTCGGCGTGGTGGGCAATGCCACGGCTCAACTGGCGTACTCGCGAACGGTGTCAACCTGGTTTTCCTGCAAGCGCGGCCTGGCGTTTGCTCTCATGTTGACCGGTGGTGGCGTTGGTTCCATCCTGCTGCCGATTCTGGCCCACCACATGATCGTGAATTACGGCTGGCGTTCGGCTTATCTGGCGCTGGGCGTGACCGCGCTGGTGGTGGGCTTTCCTCTTACCGCGATCTTTGTGCGGGAGCGGCCTTCCGCCGGCGACGACCATCCACGCCACGCCGATGCAGGAATGTCTTTCGGCCAAGCCATCCGCAGCCGTGTGATCTGGATTCTATTCGCGAGCGTTCTGCTCTACGCGTTCAGTGCGAACGGAGCCATCGCCCATTTATCCGCCATTCTGGCAGGTTATGGTGTTGCCAGCGGAGCTGCAGCACTCTCGGCAATGGGTGCAGCCGGAGTTGCCGGGCGACTGGTTACCGGCTATTTGCTGGATCGCTTCTTTGCGCCAAGAGTTTCCTTTTTCCTGCTGCTGATGGTCTGCGGCGCGTTGGTGATGCTGGCGCATGCGCACACCGCCGCCTCGGGGATCGTTTCGGCCGCGATTCTGGGCTTTGGCATGGGAAGTGAGATTGACGTAACCCCCTATCTTCTTGCGCGGTACTGCGGACTGAAAAGCTTGTCGATGCTTTATGGCTGCAGCTGGACGGCCTACGCTTTTGGAGCAGCCTTCGGGCCGGTGATGGTGGGTAATGCATTTGATGCATGGGGAGGATATGCGCCTGGTCTTGTGGAACTGCTGGCTCTGCCCTGTTTGATCGCAGCCGGATTGACGCTTCTGTTGCCCGCGTACTCGCCTGCTCCTACGCCTCGGCCCCAAGCAGTTCCGGAGGCACTTCTGTCTCCGCCAGCCATTGCCGAATAGTTGATTCATTCTTCAAGGGAGTTTAGCCCCCGGAGTGGGCTGCTCGATCTCCATTGTTTTCTGGCTTTTGTGAAGGATCAACGCATTTACCTTCTGGTACACGAGCAGATTACCCGCCAAAGGAATCCGCAGCAGAAGAAATTGTTCTTGACACGTTAGCGCCCATTGGCCGAGACTCGTCAGCCGTGGGAATGATTCAGAGGAACACTTACTGTTGCCGATGGATCGGTGAAGCATTGGGTGCCATCGTTCGTGAGCAGTGCTTGTAAGAGCCTGTCAGACGGTAGTGTGCTTTCTGTATACCCTTCAAACGCGAGACTTGTGCCACCCTTCAAAAGGGAGACTTGGGCTGCTTAAAAGTTGCGGCTACATGCAACGACGTCACAGTTACTGACACTATATCTACGTCGCCCATGACGAAAAGCCGCGGTTAAGTAACAAGGGCGTTATTCAGCAGATCATGCGCCGGAGAGCCCGGCGTCAAGGAGGAACACGTGCCTAATTCCAGAGAATTTCTTCCACCTGGAGTACCTCGCCCACAGAGAACCGCTCAGCAGCTTGCCGCTGCGGCGCCGCTGGGGCTCGACTATCCAGTTACCCAAGTTGGTGTGACCGGGAACATCACGGTTTCGTATGATCCAAGCCTGGGCGCCCAGGGGTTGGCGCTTGCACAACAGCTGTTGAATGTGGTGGCCGGGCCTTACCAGCAGATGCAGTCGGTGTTTGCCACTGCGGGCGGCGCCACCACGGTGGTGGTTGCTCCTTTGAGCGGTAAGAACGATGGTTCCGGTGGGGCGTACCACTATGGTTGCGATTTCAGCTCCGGGGGTGTGCTTTATGTGGATGCTACGTTCGCGAATACTACACAGAACCCCTTGGACCTGGAAGTGGGTCTGTATATCGCGGAACTGTCGGAATCATTCATGGGAACGCAAAATAAAGGCTGGAATTGCGGCTATAGCAATGGGGAAGGGCTGTCGCGCTTCCTGGCGGAGAACGCGCCTCCGGGCGTGATGCCGAGTTGGGGGATCACGAGTCCTTCGTGGGTAAGTGCGGGTTATCCGGACTGGGTGAGCAAGACGGAGCAGACGGACCGGGACTACGCGTCGACCGGGTGCGCTGCCGTGTATCTCTACTGGATGCGTTGGCAGGGGTTCACGATTTCGGAGATCGTCCAAGCCGGCGGCGCTACGCTTGCGGCCAACTATCAGACGCTTACCGGGAAGACCACGGCGTACCAGGATTTGGTCGCGGCGGTGAAACCACTCAACGTTACTACAGATAATCCGTTTCCTACGCGGCTCTACCAGATGCACGGCGATGGCACTATTTGGTCTTATACCGGGACGCCTTTGACGGGATGGCAGATGTTGGATAACAATCCGCGGTGCCACTCGATTACGGCGTCGGGCAACCTGCTTTACCAGATGCATGGGGACGGTACGATCTGGTTGTACGTTGGGCCGCCCATGACGGGATGGCAGATGCTGGACAATAACCCTCGAGCGCGGGCGATTGCTGCGTCCGGCCGGAAGTTGTACCAGTTACATGATGACGGGACGATTTGGATCTATACGGGTCCTCCGCTGACTGGGTGGCAGATGTTGGATAACAATCCGAGAACCATCGGTATCGCGGCGGGCGATTCACTGTATCAGTTACATAATGACGGGACGATCTGGCTCTACACCGGGACGCCTTTGACCGGCTGGCGGACGCTGGATAACAATCCGGCAACGACGGAGATTGCCGCTTCGGGAGGGAATCTCTATCAGAAGCACGGGGACGGGACGATCTGGGTGTACACCGGGACGCCGCTGACTGGATGGCAGATGTTGGATAACAATCCGGCAGCCACGGGAATTGTGGCTTCTCCTTCATCGCTATACCAGACGCATGGGGATGGGACGATCTGGACGTATACGGGTCCGACGGTGAGTGGTTGGCAGATGCTGGACAATAACCCTCGTGCCCGGGCGATTACGGCGGGAGCTGGGTTGTATCAGCTACATGGGGATGGGACCATCTGGAACTATAGTGGTCCGCCGCTGACGGGGTGGGAGACGCTGGATAATAACCCGGCGACTACTGCCATTTTGGTTGCTCTCGTAGGTGGATTGGCTGAGTGCCCGGTTACGCCGGGCACTCAGCTGGAGTCTCGAAAAGCGTACCTCAGCGGCTAAAGCCGTCAAGCGCGGGCCATTTACGGCACGGCTGAAGCCGTGCCCTTCGTTCGAAAGTCTTCCCCAGCTGTCCAAATTCGCCAACTGAAAAATCTAATTTGGACGAGTCTGATTTTCCGTCTGTGTCCCCTCCAATTTCGTCCCTCCCATTTCACAAGCGTCCAGAACGTAACAAAATAATCATGTGGAAGAAGGTGTCGTAATCTAGTCGCGCGGTACTATATGTGCCTTGATATGTTACCTTTAGGTTCCCATCCCCCCTGGATAGTAGCCTCCTAGGGTAGCCCTGGCTCCTGGATTGGTGAAGGGTAGGCGCTCTAGTCGGCTTTCCGGACCACAACCCGTGCAGCGGCCACGATCCGCACCGCACACCTAGCCAAGTCATCGTCCCAGCACTTCCCTTTACTGGCGCCTAGATTCCGGCCACTCTCCAATGTGAAGTCGATCGTATAGAGTGCTTGGGTTCGGCCACTTTGTTCCCGCCACAAGACGTTACTTGGAATCGTAACTATCAGCGTTCCTGGCTTCTTCCCTTCGCTCATTTGAAAGTCGGAGGAAGATTCGAACTCCTTCTCTATGGAGGCCTTGAGCCTTTGCGTCAATCCATCGTCACCGCCTGACCAAACCTCAACTGGCGTTTTGTGCGGCCGCTCAGGCTCCGCACCCGTCGTGTTTGGCACAAGCAGCGCAACGGCTATGAGAGTGAAAGTACACATGCTTAATGATCTCAGTGACATGTTGTCTTCCCGTTATCTGTCGTGCACTGTTTGGTCGTGCTATTTTTCTGCGCTTGAACTTGACCTGGATTCAGCTTCGTTCCAGAACGGATTGGCTTGACCTATTCCTGGCGCAGCGCCCGCACCGGATCCTCCCGCGCTGCGCGTATTGCCGGACCTAGCATCGCCCCAATGACCACAATTTGCAAAAGCAGCGACACCGAAACATACAACGTTGGGTTGAGCACGTCCGAGGGGAGGTGTCCGTCACTCGATATCCGCTTCATCGCCAGTGACCCTATTGCTGCCATAACCAACCCTGCGACGAGCCCGACGTATACCGGCCGCATATTAGAACGAAGTACGTGGTAGACAACGCCGTGTCTGGTCGCGCCAAGCGCAATTCTAATGCCGATCTCCTTCGTGCGTCGGCTCACGGCGAACCAAACGACCCCGTAAATTCCAATCAGTGCGAGCAGGACTGTGCCGCTTGCAAGGACAATCATCAGTTCAATGAAACGCTGCATCAGGGATGCTGCTTCCTCTATCTCTGATTCCACAGTCCTCGGAGTAACGATCAGGTCAGTGTCCAGACCCCTAATCACATCTCCTACGCTTCGGGCCAGGGAAGTGGAATCCCCTTCAAACCCGAAGATCAGTGAGTCTCCAGGCACTGGGTGCGTTTGTAGACGATAGATGCGCGGACCATCGGTGACGCCGAAGTTCTCCGATATCGTATCGCGGACTACGCCGACCACTCTCAGGGATGTTCCGTTGCGGTCCAAAATAACCTTATCGACTGGACTCTCGTTGGGCCAAAAGGAATGTGCGAACGCCCGCGAGATAACCACCGACGGAGCCGAAACCTCGGCGGATACATCGCTTCGATCGAAAGCACGTCCGCCCATTACTTGGATACCTAGCGTCTTAAGGCAATCGATTGAAACTGTACTCATCATGGCGCCGCGGCCCGTTCCGGGGCCTTGGCCGCGCAGTCTGATCTCCTGTACTGGCGAGCCTTCGAATGGCGGCGTGTCCGTATAGCACAGCGACTGCACACCGGGCAGCGCTCGTATGCGCTCGTCGAGGGTACGGTAAAAGGACGAGGCCGAAGCCTCCGAATAGCGTGGCGCCTGCAGATTCAGCGGGACGACCATGACATGCTTGACAGCAAATCCTGGATCGCCATTCAAGATCGTGTTGTACCAGACCACGAAAATGCCGGCGCCGATCAACGCCACAAAGCTCGCTGCCAGCTGTGCGCTGATAAGCAAATTGCGCGTGAGCCAAAGTCCCCTTTCTCTACCCGAAACGCTCTCCTGCCCCTTTAGCGCGGCCAGGTGATCCCTCTTCAACGATTCGGCCGCCGGCGTCAAACTAGCTATGCATCCGGCCAGCAGCGTCGTCGCGGCCAGGTAGAGGAATACGCGGAAATCGGGCTCTAGCGGGATACTCAACGGCTCCTTGAACAGGTGCTGACCAAGGAACCGTGGAAGCCAGTATGCGAGAAACAAGCTCATGCCTCCTGCCGGGACAGCCAGGAGCAGGCCGTCAGTCAGAATCATTCGCAGAAGCCTCGAAGGTCTGGCGCCTAGAGAGAGCCGGATCGCAACCTCCTTTCGGCGGGCTGCGGCTTTTGCTAACAAGAGCGACGCGACGTTCGCACTTGCGATCGCCACGAGCAAAATCAGTGATCCCATCAGGAGCGCCATCAGGAGGTTATTCCTGGTGCTCTGCCCCGGCTCGGCGAAGTAGCTGCCATCGGTGACGAAGAGCGTCGTCCTGCGACCCGGATGCAGAAGATCTTGCCGTTGAGTAATCACTGCAAGTTCGGCTTGGACAGCGCGCATCGAGTAACCTGGTTTCCGGCGGCCCTCGACCGCCAGCCACTGGATGCTCGGGTCGCGTAGGAAATCTCCCGCGGCGCTAGAGTCCTGCTCCAGCTGCGACATCATCGGATACGTGTAAGGAATCCATGCGCTGAATCGGAATGACATTCGCCCAGAGAAATGAGGAGGGGTGACACCGACCACGGTGAACGGGCGTCGATTCAGGAAAATGACTCGCCCCAAAATATCAGGAACCGCATTGAGTTGCGTGTGCCAAAATTCATCGCTGATGACTGCAACCGAGTTCGATGCAGAGCCGGAGCATTCCTCCGGCCGCAGGAGCCGACCCAGTTCGGGCCGATCCAGTCCATACACCGAGAAGAAGTTGCACGAAATCAGGACTGCCCGAATCGTCGCCGGCTGCGCTCCGCCAAACATTGGACGTATCTGATGCCAGGCGGCGAGTTCGCTCAGGGAATGAGCAGTTTCATACTGCCGATAGTCCTCAAGCGAAATGGCTCCGGGCTGTCCAAAATGGAACGACGGTCGTGCATTGGACACGTACAGGCGCACGAAGGTGCCAGGATCTTTGACAACGGGTGGTCGCAGCCAGACCGCATTGATTAAGGAGAAGATGCCGGTGCTCAATCCGATGCCAATCGTCAGCGTCACTACGGTCGCAAAGGCAACAAGGGGGCTTTGCCGAATCGAGCGCACACCCAATGTCACATCTTGTGCCAGGGTGTCCAACCAGTACCGTAACGTCATGGATTGACTCCTAAATGGAATCGGAACGATCGTCAGAGTGACCTAATTCTGTTTTGCAGTTCCCAAGCTGGCTTACCAACCAGGGCCTCTTACTTCTCGCAGTTTTCTGACCAAAATGGACTATCCCTTAAGCGACTCATTCCTAAAAGATTGCCGGATCTGGCAATGACTTCAAATGTTCAGAAATGAACTTCATTGTCCGAAATTGGAATCACCTTTCGCCGGTGGGTGAGCCGGTTGCCAAACTGTAATTGCCTGCCCACAAGTTCAATTGGCTGTAGGTTCCGTTGTCTGTTTGATATTCACCTGTCGGCGTAAGCGTGATCGTGAAGTTGGGTCCCGGAACACTGCTTTGCGAAGGGATCAACTTCCAACTACCATTTCAAGGCGAGGATTGGTGGCAGCCGAAAATGCCGACTGAGACCTCGCTGGCAAGTATCCAGTTTTTCGCCATTTTTTTGCTATTTGGGTCTTCACCGGCGCTCCGTGTTGTCGATCAGTAGTTTTTCGGATGGCGCAGGTAGCCAGCACGATAGGCCAGGAAGGCAACGAGCCCCAAAAAGACCATCAGCAACGACTTTCCTGCTCCCTTAGCAACGTCTGATTTTGTTAGATAGCCAGACCACAGAACGGAGTAGATGATGCAGAGGGCTATCGCATCAAACCCGAGCGGAAAGCCGGACACGACCAAAGCCTGTTCCGAAAAAAACGCCCCCTCAGGGAAAAAGACCTGCAAGCATAAGACGACGAGGCTATACACGCCCAACGTTAACGCGGCTTTCCACATCCACGTCGGGCATGTCCTTAGTTGATCTCTCCATCTGAGACTGTCCTTAACAAAAGCGATCACCGGAATTCCAACGATGAACGTTCCGCGAAATAGGACTGCACCGAATTCCGCGAAAAGCCCCCTTGTTCCTAGGAGTACGGTCAGATGCAGCAACAGCGATGCGATGAAGAGCAGAGACTCCAATACCAAAAGCAGCGAGACGTATGCGTATGCAAAGCGAGCAGCCACTGATTCTTTGATTAACCTCGTTAGTTCGGTGGAATCCCCATCTGGGGATCTTCCGTGTATACGTCGCCGACCTTGGTTGCAAGTGGGTCTACAGGCTCTCCCTCTACCATGCCCATGCCGATAGTTTGAATCGGGTCAACGCCGTATCCTGCTGCTGCTCCCCATCCTCCAACTCCCACACCGGCTTGGACCGCATAATCTCCACTGGTTGATATCCCTCCAATCCGCCAACCCCAGCAAAGAAGCATCCACTTCCGCCCGGTCCACCCGCAAAGCCGTTTGGATCGGTCGCCCAACCAGCTGTCCGGTCGGCATATGCTTGCCCACGTCATTACCAGCTCCCGAAGTCGTCGCTGCTGTGATCCGGTCGACCCGCAGAAACTTTCGACTCCTCGTTCCCCTGCTCACACAGCCAGATAGTGCGTCAAGCAACAGTCCAGAGCTAAAGGCAGTCAGCCACCAAAAAAAAACCGTCGCCGAAACCGCCTGCCCCCACCAGCGACTAATTCGGCGCAACCACAGAGGATACCCATAGAATGAGCATAAGTACGTTTGACAGCACAATGAAGGGCCGCTCAACTTGTTTTGATCCCGCAGACAAGAAACATAATATGAGTGATCCGACCGACATCAAGAAGGGACAAAAGAACGCCAAGCTAGCGGGAAGAAAGGAGAAGACCATCCAACTGAATGCACTAGAGTGACCAAGAGTAGCCACGATAGTCATTGCCACGAGCCATAGAAGATAGGCTAACGGATTTGCCCAGCTAACGCGATAGATCGTCCTACTTTCTACGCCGCGCCTCCTCCAAAACAAAAGGGTTGCGACCGCCGGGGCGCCAAGGAGTGCAAATCTTTCAAGTGCTCTTATGTACCACAGCCACCCCTCCCTATTCATTTACCTCGCTCCTAGCATTTGCAACTGAACCGCCAGCCTGTCCGAATCTTATCCGGGCGGCTAAAAAGATATACATTCAGGGAGGATTGACCGCCGGGGGGCAGCTCATCCCGCGAAGTTCCTGGGAAACGGGATTTTCAGTAACTTCACCTGTTTACCGCATTACGGTTTCGGCTTGCTTTCTGGTTGAGCGGGATGGAAGTGGTACACGAATCCAGCTTCGAGAAAACCTACCCCACTCGTTGTGTCGTTGTTAGATACGCCGGCGGCCGCGCCCCACTCGACTGCTCGAAGGTCAACACGGTCGGTGAGGCGGATGTCGAGGCCGCCAAGAAACTCCGCCGCCCCATTCGTAATACGCTGTGGGGCGTACCCAGGGCTTAGGACCGAACTGACCACTCCGCCGCCAATCTCGAAATACGGCCGCAGGCGAACCCGCGTGGGAACAAAACCGACGCGGAGGGCGACGTCCGCCGTGGTGCCCCCGTATGAGGCTGGGCCATAGAGAACACGGCCATCGATTCCCGCTGTGAGGCGGCTGTGAATAGGGAAGTTGTAAAAAGCTCCTCCACCGAAACTCGCGGTGTCGTCTTTGAAGCTGGTGTCGCCTTGGTAGTTGAACGCATAACGGCTCAGCCCCACCATGCAGTAAGCGGAAACCTGCGCTTCAGCAGCGGATCCGAACAGGGTCAGAGTAATTCCAAGCGAGAAAGCAAGCAGGCAGAGACGTGTCAAGAGGGCTCCTGAGGGGTGTCACTTGTAGCGTCAGATTACAGGAGGGCATGCCCAGAGTTGCGGAACAAATGTGGGTCCCCGCGGACGCAAAAGAAGAAGCCCGTGTGCCCTCTTCGTGGGCGAGACAACCGCTGTTACTTGTGCTTATGCCGCTGGATCGACCGCGAAACCGTCGATTAAAGTGAACCCTTCCCCGTGACTGTCGTTGTTCCTCAAAAACGTGGCTCCCGATCCTCAGTCCGTCACCTGGTTGTTTGAATCTGGCTCCGAAGTAGTCAGTACCAAGCAGTTCGCTCGATGACTTCCTGGTCGCCTGACAGCGAGCGTAGGCCGGAGGGGGGCGATACAACACAGATTAAAGCCGCCGTCGTGCGCGAGAAAGGCGGGCCTTTTAACATCGAAAACCCTAACTTTGGAAGCTCCGCGCCGAGACGAAGTATTGATCAAGGTGACAGAAGGATTCACCGAAATCGTCTGAGGCCTCCGGAAAATCATCGATCATTGGCACGAGCCACTCCGAACGGAACATCAGCGTCCGGCAATTGGTGCCGGGCAGTATAGCAAGCCAGGATTCGCCTTCTATCTTTTCGTGAGTACAACATGCGTCGCGTGCTCCGTGGCCTCGTGCTCCGTCACAGAAAATCCCAACGCGGGCAGGTCAATGCCGCTAAGAAGTGCCTCACCTTGACCGAGGGCAACAGGTGAAAGTGCAAATTGGAGGGAGTCGATCAACCCAGCCTGCAGATACTGCCGCACGGTGGAGACACCGCCTCCAATCTTCACGTCCTTGTCACGTGCTGCTTGTTTCGCGAGCCTCAGCGCCTCTTCGATTCCGCCGCTGACAAAGTAGAAGGTCGTCCCGCCTTCCATCACGAGGGGTTCACGCTCGTAGTGCGTCAGAACGAAGGTCGGCGCGTGGTATGGCGGATTGGGCCCCCACCATCCCTTCCACGAGTCGTCCTGCCATGGGCCACGGACCGGACCAAACATGTTGCGGCCAAGGATGAAGGCGCCAAAGTTTTCCATCGACCGCCGTGCGAACGCGTCGTCCACATCGATAGATCCGCCTTCCTTCCCGTACATGGCGCAGAATGTCCTGGTATGAAAGAACCACTGAAAGAGCTCTGGACCGCGCTTGCCCAGCGGATCGTCCAGGCTCTGCTCTATCCCCGCGCTAAAACCGTCCAACGAAATACCAAATCCCGCGACACGAACCTTTGACATGTATGCTCCTCGCTTTCGAAATTCTGATTAGCTCCCGCCCGTGGTGACGTCATCAGGTTTGAGCGGACTTTGACCTGACGAAATGATCCCTTGGCCGAATGCGCGCCGGTAAGCGGCATCAGTACAGGGTCGTCGCGGTGCCGGGAGGCTGAAGAGCTTCGCCCGCGGCAAAATGCCCGTTCGCCCGCAGCTCGTCGTCGTAGTTAAAGCATTCGTTCAGCATGGCGTGACCCTCGTTCTCGCTCATGTTCTCGAATTTCCCCGGCTGGATATATCCCAAACAGATGTATTTCATGACAATCTCCGTATTTTCTGTGACTCAGCGAGCCGTGGCTCATCGTTCTGCTATCAGATAGTCGTTCGAGAGACCGAAAATCGACAGCTGCTCCATTTTTTTTAGTTCAACTGCCGAAGCCGCAGGAATTTCCGCTCTGGTTCCTGTTGGGGTGCGGTAAAAGTCTCTGCATGGAGGGAGTCCTTCCCTCAGTGGCTAAAGCCACATACATTCCAAGGGGATTACGGACGGGCTAATGCTCGCTGCGGCGAGGTAGCCCGTCCCCTTCTTGGGATTGTGTTCGAAAATCCGACTTTGCAGGCATTTCGGAAACGTTCCGCGAGTCCTTCCCGCCCACGCCTGCGAGTGTTCTCTGATATTTCTGAATTGCGATGCGCGTACTGTGTCGGCTACTATATGGATAGCATGCTACATAGGTATCAATACATGCCCTCATTCGGATTCAAGCTTCCTATGTTCATCTTCGCCGCCGTCTCGACTCTCGCCCAGACTGCTCCAGGCCAGCCCGCGACGCCTAAACCCATACCCGCCAACGCCGCCCCCGTGTTCGATGTCGCCACCATCGAGCACGGCGATTCCGGGATCAAACAGTGGAAGTTCGCTGTGGTTTCCATACGGGAAAATAACTCCGGCGGTCCCCAGCATGGCGGAGTTGCGACGGCTGACGGATATCAAATGAAAAACTTGTTTTTGTGGTATCTGATCCGCATTGCCTATGTGCCGCAAACCGGCGGCGCAGCCTTCTATTTCGTTGACCAGCTCATAGGAATGCCCGCTTGGCTGACCAGCGACGACGATCGTTACGATGTGGACGCGAAGGTCGACGAGGCAGACCTTGCGGATTGGCAGAACCCGGCCAAGCAGCCTGCCATGCTGCGGTCCATGCTCCAGGCGATGCTCGAGGACCGTCTCAAGCTGGTAGTGCATCGCAGCACCAGGGAAGGTCCTGTGGACCTGCTGGTTTTAGGGAAGAGACGGGCCAAAATTCAAGGAGACGAATCCCGGCGAACTTCATCCTGGCACACGTCCGATGCCTGGAGGCGGGACACTGTCCCGAGAAGAAGAAGACGACCAGATGACAGTGCATTATTTTGGCATCT
Source organism: uncultured Acidobacteriaceae bacterium (assembly GCA_963838445.1). Lineage (GTDB taxonomy): Bacteria > Acidobacteriota > Terriglobia > Terriglobales > Acidobacteriaceae > PALSA-350. Next base: position 105,112 of record CAWIRT010000048.1, on the reverse strand, counting down.
CGATAGCGCAGCTAGCGGCATTTGTATTGGGGACGGGGCGCCCGGTTGAGGACAAGACCGGTCTTGCGGGAAGGTATGACGTCACAATCCAGAGGCCAGCTTTGCAGCCGAATGCACAGCAAGGGAGTATTCCTGCGCCCGTCCCTCGGCAGCCTCAATTGCCGATCAACTCGGCCTCAAGCTAGAGCCGTCAACAAGGACAGGTGGAGACCCTGGTGATCGATCACGTCGAGCGGCCCTCGCCCAACTAGCGGTTAAGAAACCTCCAGAAAAACGGGGTTATCGGTATGCTCCCTACCTAGCCAGCGCGGAACGCAAGTTTCCGAGAAGCCGTTATACGGCACCTTGCTGGAGCGGTTCATCCGATCAGCTCGATAAGTGCATTGGCCTGGTACCGTCAGGCGAGGCTCGATAAGCGCCCTATGCACAATGGGCGACGGGTTCTGAGAATCCGGCGGTCAAGGAGATGGTGGAGTTTGTGCATGCCAACCCTGGTGTGGATGTCCACCAGGACGGGACATAAACCAGTTGGGTACTCCCAGAACGTCGGCTTCCGCTACCACCGCGAACCCGAATTTCTGATAGAAATGAACGTTTGCCCGTCGGTCGGTCTCGAGATACGCAACTGCTCCATAGGCATCCATATGGACACAGAACGCGGTCAGCAAGGCGCTTCCAATTCCCTGGTGCTGGACGCTGGGGTCGATGGCCACGGGTCCCAGATGCCAGTGAGGCCCCGCAGGATCGCGCCGCGCCCATGCATCGGCCCAGTTCAGAACGCGAAGCGCCGCGCCGAGTGGATTGCCGAACACGACTGCGGGTAACACGCGGAGCTTTTCAAGAGGAGTAGGCTGACAAAAGCCGGGCCGTGCAATGCCGCAGATTCCTACAAGCGCGTTATCGTGATAAGCGCCGTAAATCAACCCCCTCTGGTGGAGACCGAGCAGTACCGGCCGGAAGAACCGTTCCAGCGCCCGACGGCGGCGCTCCGCGTCCGATATTGCGAAGGCACGGACGTTCACGGGATTGTCGCGCATGGCGCGGCCAAGGATCAGGGCTGCTGGTCGAAGGTCGGTTCGTCGCAGCTGGCCCAGTTTTACTACGCAGTTGGTTTTCATTCTCAATTCATGTGAGGCGCGCTACAGACCAATTTACTGCATGGCAAACCGCTGTTTCTGTCAGACACTTTTTGGAATTGCACCCGACGACGTTCACTTTCCTCCGCTGACAGAAGATCTAATTAGCGCCCCGGACTACACGACAAATTGCCGTATAGACGGCAGGCGCGGGGACTAGGGGAGAGCACCAGTTAATCGGCCATTGGGGGAAACGACTTACGTCTTTGGGCATCGTTCGCGAGCAACAACTCTATAAGGTCCGGGGCGGCATGGAAGTTGGTTGCTTGTAAAGTGGCGAGCGCCTGCGGCAGGTCGAGAAGATTGCGACGAGCTGCTTCCGCAAGAATGCCGAGCGTTCCAATCACAGGGAGGCCGCGCTTTGCAGCTTCGCGTCTGCCCTCCAGGTCATCGATGATCAGTCGCTCAGCCTTGAATGATTCCGCCAGCAGAATTGCATCCTGCTCCCCCCGGTCCAGCCTCTCCATGAGGGGGTCTCGCCGGAAGATGAGAGTGCTGATTTGCAGCCATACGGGGGGAGCCGAAACCCACGCGCGAACCTCTGCGGGTGCCTCGCTATCCTGAAGTTCGTCCAGGACGGATTGCGGTACGAGCACCTCAGCGTAAATTTTCGCCAGGATTTCGATATGTCCGAGAAGCACCAGATAGTTGAGGGGCGACGTGTCTGCGACGACGATCATGCAGCTAAGCCCTTGCCCTATTCCGTCAAGGTCTCTTCAAAGTGCTTAAGCGAGGCAAGATCATTCTCAAGTTCATGAACGGAGTAATTGAGATAGACGTTGTGAGCCTTCAGGAAGGCATGAACCTGCATCCTGGTTCTGAAACCGAGCATGCGCCGCACCTGCCCTTCCGACAGGCGTTCGCTGCGGTATCCCTCCAGCGCCAAGGCTTCAAGGGCGGCTCGCGAGAGGTCTGGCTGTTGGTTCTGGATCACGCGCGCGACGTCGTCCGGGATTTGGAGCTGCACGTCCATACAGCACAATTATCTCATTATGTGGTCGGCAGTCATCCCTTAGCGAGGAAAGCGGTAGCAAGCCCTGGAAATTCGTCAAACAGACGGGAATGAACCCCAAAGGAAATCTCTCCATCTGCGAAGACGTTATTTACGCGTATCTTTCTCCGGGGCGGCTCATCTCATCCTTGCTGATGTTCGGGATGAGTACATTCTGGAAAGGCAACGAGGTAAGTGTTGCCGATATATTCCATCTCTTTGTGTATTCCCGTCGCAGACGTATAGTAGCCGTTCACCGTCATCTGTTTCAGTATCACGAAGAACCGTTGCAGATCGGTTTGGGGATCTTCTTCGTTGAGGGAGGCTTTGCTTAGCGCCTCGGCCGGTGATGAACTCTTAGCCTCCTCGTGGATCAGCCGTATTCCATCCTTCCATTGCTTCTTGACCGCGTCGCTGCTGGTGGCCACTATCAGGTCGGCAAATAGGTTGGTCCCGGCCTCGTGCGCGCCCGGAGAGTGGTCGTCGGCGGGGATAATCACTTCCATCAGCTGGTCGAGAAGACGGCTTTCCTCTTCATTGAAGAACTGCAACGTGTACGCAGTAGTACTGGGTGCGGCCGGGGCCGCCTGCATATGGTCCATAACGGCTCCCGGCAGTGCGTTCAGCTTTTGTGATAGCGCGGTGAGGGCGACTATTTTGAGCAGCGCTCTTCTTTCCATATTCTCCTCTGGGCCTTACAAGTCCTGGCAGGCTGTCGAAGCCTGCCTCCAATCAGGATCGCCGCCCACAGACGCAAAGAGTGTGCGTGAGAACTCGGGATTTAGGAATTTAGTCCCGAAGGGACCGCTGAACTTAGCCCAGGACGCTAGTCCTGGGTACATCAAGAAAACATGATTGAGTCCCGCAGGGACGGCTGAAGGGGGATTTCGTTTCAGCCGTCCCTGCGGGACTGGGTTGTCCTTTCAAATCCAACCCAGGACTGGCGTCCTGGGCTAAGTTCAGCCCTCCCTTCGGGACTAAATTTCTAAATCCCGGTTCTCACGCATGCCCTTAGCCCCTGAGGTACGTCTTTGGTTCTGAAGGTACGGGCTGAAAGCCCAATTCTTTTTCATCTTTTGTGGCCCGACTAGAGTCTTGTCCTGATGCAAACCCAACAGACTGCATGCACCTAGGTCTAAGTTCGGATGGGAGCTCTCACATGCTGTGTAGCCCGTACTCTTCAGAATAAATCACTTTTTCCGCGCCTGCTATAGTTCACCTCGTTTGCGTTGCTCCTTTATATAATCGGCGGCGCGCAACGACAGGGCCATGATGGTGAGCGTGGGATTTTTCTCGCTGGAAGTAGTAAACGAGCTTCCATCAGTGACGAAAAGATTCTTCACGTCCCGCGCCTGGCAATAACTGTTGAGCACAGACGTGCGCGGATCCTTTCCCATGCGCACCGTCCCTACTTCATGGCTTGCAAAGCCCGTGGGTCCCTTACCGAAACTCGGGAATACCGTGCCTTTCATGTGCGACGAAACTTCCAGCATGCTCTGTTTCGCCGCCTGCCACAAAGCATGATCATTCTCACTGAAACGAAAATGCACGACCGGCGTCGGAATTCCATGAGCGTCCAGCGCGGGTCGGATCGACCGTCACAAAGTTCCGGTAATCAGAAGTGACCTTGCCCCAGCTCCCAAAAGACAAAAATCCCGGCTGCATTCTTCGCACCTGCTGCTTAAACGCAGCCCCATAACCCGGCAGCCGGGTAGCCTGGTGCGGAAACATGTAACTGGAATAGTTCACTTGAAACCCCCATCCCCCGACATAATCGTTCTTGCCAAAGAGCTGGTTGTAACGAGGCACATAAACGTGATCCGTGGCGCCATCCTGGTTGGAAGGCTTTTGCCCTTCGAGTTCCTCCAGATACATAGTGAGCGACTCATTCAGGTGACCGTTCAGATGATGCCCAACCCTACCGCTGGAATTGGCAAGGCCCGCAGGGAATTTGGGCGACCGCGAATTGAGCAGGAGCCTCGCCGACTCCACCGTGGAGCAACAGACCACCACGATCTTCGCCTTCACCTGTTGTTCCGTGCGTGTCTCCGTATCGATGAAGGAGACCGCGCTGGCCAGGCCCTCGCCGTCGACCATCACCTCGCGCGCGAGGGCATTCTGGCGCAGCGTGAAATTGCCCGTAGCCCGCGCCTTGGGTAGCATGCAATCGGGCGTGCTGAAGATCGACGCGACGTCGCATCCATCCATGCAATGGCCGCAATAATGGCAAGGCAGCCGTTTGTCGTATGGCCGGGTGAGGACTGCCTTGCGCACCGCGATGAGCGGGATGCCCATCGCGCTCGTCGCCCGATTCATCACGTGTTCGCTACAACGCCAGGGGATGGGCGGCAAATAATTCTTGCCGGCAGGCAGGATTTCCAGGTGATCGTCGTTTCCGCAAACCCCAATGATCTGCTCGATGCGATCGTAATAGGGTGCGAGTTCCTCATACGTCAGCGGCCAGTCTTCTTCGATGCCCTGCAATGACCACTCTTTGAAATCTCGAGGGGCGTAGCGCAGGGTAACCGCATTCCAATGCATGGTTCTGCCCCCGAGGACGCGCACTCGGTCAATCGTGACCTCATCTGAGTCGGCAAAGGCGATGGATTTTGCAATGTCCCCTTGATAAAAGGGCACCTGCTTCTCGCCCCGAAATCCCCGGAACGGCAACTCGTATGGCCATTTGTGGGAAAGCAGTTCCCACGGAGCGATTCCCCGTCCCGCTTCCAACATAACGACTTTCGCGCCGCCTTCGCACAGTTCCTTCGCCATCACGCCGCCGGCAGCGCCGGAGCCGATGATGCAGACGTCGAAGTTTTCGTCTTTGCTCACTCGTCTCTCCCTTACCGGCCATGCGGTGAGGTCATACTTATTACCTGGCGCCCGGAAAGGTGCAGTGGTAGAGCACATTCAAACTGCTTTCGTTGTAACCGGCGGGAAGAGGACCAAAGGTATCGACTCTCTGTACGGCGTGCATGCAGGAGGAGTTGAGCGACGGGGAACTGCTCGGCGTGGCTAGTGTGATGTTGCTGGGCGAGCCGTCGCGGGCAACCGTGAATTGAACAAACACAGTCGCGCCCACGGGTGTGCTGGGCTCCACTTCCCCCAGGTACCAGTCCTGCGCCACCTTGCGCTTGATCACGTCCACGTACCAGCCGAAGCGTGAACCGAAGTCTCCTCCGGTTTGTGCGATGGGGCTGTTGGCAGCGTTGTTGGCGGCCGTGGCCCGGGGTGTGTTGGGCGGCGCTGCTTCTCCGTAGTTGGCTTTGTTCTGCGGCTTGGGCGGCGGTTGGTGCTGCGGCGGCGCTTTGGGTAATGGCTTCGGCTCTGGCTTCGGCGGCGGGGCCTTCTTCTCTGGAATGGGCACCGCGTCGGGCAGTGGGATAGGCTCTGTTTTCTGCTCCTCCAACGCCGGAGCTACGCTCGGCGTCTCGGTCGCCAGCACATTGTCCGTTGGCGGGTGATCCTGAGGCAGGGGCAACGCGGCCGTCGACACCAGGGTAGCCTGGATGGCTCCCTGCTGGAAGGCGTTCGCGCCCCACTCGCTTCCGTGAAACATGTTGTGGATGTACCCGTACCCGATCAGGAGCCCGACGATGAGCCCATGCATGAGAGTCGACATGGCGAAGGGCGAGCCGATGCCATCTGGTTGATCCTGTAGTTCGCTGGAATAGGTCCCCGCCATGGCTGGTTACTTCGCCGTTTTCTGGAGCGGCTGGGTCACGATGCTGATGTTGGTGATCCCGGCTTGTTTGACCGCGTCCATGACCGAGGCGAATGCTCCAAAGGGAACTCGCTCGTCCGCTCGAAGATAAATAACCTGGTGTGCTGGATCCGTATTGGGTTGGTGCAACACCGTGGGCAATTGCGCCAAGTTGACGGGTTTGTCCCCCAGGAAGACATTTTGATCGCGATCGATGGTCAGCACCAACCGCTGCTGGGTGATCTCTTTTACGCTGCGGGTTTTGGGAACGGAAACATCGATACCCGACTGCAGCACCGGCGCGGTGACCATGAAAATGATCAGCAACACCAGGACCACGTCGACCAGCGGGGTTATGTTGATTTCCGCAAGCGAGGTGCGGGTATGGCCGGAACTAGCGGTGAAGGCCACTGGTGGCCTCCCTCTCCATTGCTTCCTGTTTGGGACTGATCTCTTCCAGGCTGTTGAGCAATTCGCGGGAGAAATCGTCCATGCGGGAACCAAACTCGCGCAGGGAAGCGGTGAACTGGTTGTAGGCGATGACCGCAGGAATGGCCACCAGCAGGCCCGCGGCGGTGGTGATCAGGGCTTCGGATACGCCCGGCGCCACCGCACGCAACGTGGCCGCGCCTTCGGTACCCAGGCCGTGGAAGGCGTCCACGATTCCCATCACGGTGCCGAAGAGACCGACGAATGGAGAAACGGCGCCGATCGTCGCCAGCCAGGTCAGGCGCCGCTCCAGGACGGTGAGCGATTCGCTGGCCGCGGCTTGTGCCGTGCGCTCCAGGGTGACGATGTTCTTGGGTGGTCCAAACCCTCCGGTCTGGCGCCGATAGGTGTCATACACCTCGTCGAACACGGTCACCAGCGGACTGGGTTTGAATTGTTCGCTGACAGCAGCAATCTCCTGCAGCCGGTCGGCCTTGCGAAAAGCGCGCATAAAGCGGCGGCTTTGGGTGCGCGCCCGGCGGAACGTGGCTGATTTGCCCAGAATTACGGCCCAGGAGTAGAGGCTGGCGATCAGCAACAGGACGAGTACGCCAATGGCGACTGGACCGCTGTTGCGCACCATATCAAACACGGCGCTGACTCCGGAGGTGGGAGTATGCGCTATGGGCGCCGCTGCGTCGTCCGTTTGGAGAAAAAGAAAAGCTGCAATATAAACCGGGGACATCATCACTTCCTCTTTCACGGTAGCAGACATGCCAACGCGAAACCAAGTTGCAGCATAAGATGCCGGCGCAAGGTAACCCGGCCGATAACCGGGTAGGCACTTCATGCTATGCTGCGCTCGAACCTTGCCATGCTGCTTGAATTACGCGCTGAAAACTACGCAGTCATCGATCATGCCATTGCTGTCTTCGGTCCCGGCCTCAATCTATTGACGGGCGAGACGGGTGCGGGTAAGTCCATCCTGGTCGACGCCCTGGCACTGTTGATGGGGGATAAGGCCTCCTCCGATGTGGTGCGGCATGGCGCCGATCGGGCAGTAGTGGCCTGTGTGTTCGAGAGCACCCCGGGCGCGGAAAACACGCTGGAGAGCAACGGCATCGATGCCGAAGGCTCGGAAATTATCCTGCGCCGCGAGATCCAGGCCGGCGGCAAGGGCCGCGTCTACGTGAACAACCAGCCGGCTACGGTCAATGTGCTGCGCCAGCTGGCTCCGGAGCTGGCCCTGGTGCATGCGCAGAGCGAGACCATGGGCAGCTTCGACCAGGCGCAGCAGCGGCAGTTGCTGGACCGGAGTGCCGGCATCTCCACCGAGCGGGTGGCGACGGCGTTCCAGGAGTGGTCGGAGGTTTGCTCCCGGTTGAGCCGCTTGGAAGGCGATGAACAGGCTCGGCTACGCGAGGCGGACTTGTGGAGTTTCCAGAAGAACGAGATTGAGAGTGCGGCAATTCGCGAGCGGGAAGACGAAGAGCTGGAGATCGAGCGCCGGGTGTTGGCTAATGCGGAGAAGCTTTTCGCCGCTGCGATGAGCGCGCATGAATTGCTCTACGAGAGCGATCGCTCGGCCGAGACCGCCTTGCGTGCTGCGGAGAAAAATCTGGAGGAGCTGGCACGCTACGATCCGCATTTTGCCGAGGCCGTGCAGCAGGTAAAGTCCGCGCGTGCCGCGGTCGAGGATGTCAGTGGAACAGTGCGCGATTATGCCTCCAGGATTCAGGCCTCGCCGGAGAGGCTTGCAGAGTTGGAAGATCGCCTGGAAGAGCTGAACCGCCTGAAGCGGAAATACGGACCCTCGCTGGAGCAGGTGGTGGCTCACAGCCAGGACGTTGGGGCGAAGCTGGCGGAGGTGGAAAATCGCGACCAGTTGCTGGTTGAGTTGCGCGCAGAACAGGCGAAGACCGCGGAGGCTTATCGAGCGGCGGCTGCGGAGCTCACGGCGGCGCGCACCGCTGCCGCTCGGAAGCTGGAAAAGCTTGCCGAAGCGCATATCAATGACCTCGCGATGAAGGCGAGGTTTGCGGTGCAGGTCGCGGCACAAGAAGGGGATAACCATTGGACGCGGCAGGGGTGGGATTTCGTCGATTGCCGAATCGCTACCAATGCGGGGGAGCCGTTAAAGCCGCTGGAGCAGATTGCCTCGGGAGGCGAATTGTCCCGGGTGATGCTGGCGCTCAAGGTGAGCGTCGAAGAGGGGGCGGCTCGAGGACAGAAGCGAAAAACGCCGGTGCCTCGTACGCTGGTGTTCGATGAAATCGATATTGGGATCGGTGGCCGCGCCGCGGAGGCCGTGGGGCAGAAGCTGAAAGAACTGTCTCGTGCGCAGCAGGTGCTTTGCGTCACCCATTTGCCGCAGATTGCCGCGTTTGCCGACCAGCATTTTCTGGTCGAGAAGCAGGAGCGGCAGGGAAAGACGAAAACTTCAGTTCGCCTGCTGAGCGATGAAGAGCGCACGGAAGAGGTTGCGCGCATGTTGAGTGGGGCCAAATTAACCGAGACATCGCTGCGGCACGCGGAGCAACTGGTGAAGACCAGCCGCAAGGCGGTCAAGCCGAAGGCGGAGCGGTAGGCCCGGCGTCCTCGGTTGGCCGGTCCGGTGAATCGACAAGACGAAACCGCAGATCTCTCAACTACGTTTCGCTCCGCTCCGGTCGAGATGACAATTCTGTTGCGAGGCAACCCTGCCAGTTTCTCCTGGAGACACACAATCTCGTCCACCCATTGAATTGTCATCTCGACCGGAGCGAAGCGCCGCGCGGATCTATCGCATAACGGACGTCTTATGGCGCGCAGTCGAAGGACCCCGGCGATGCTTGTTAGCAGATGCTCTTCCGAGCTTTCCAGCCACAAACTACAGGCCAAATCAAAAAAGTCACAAGCTCGGAGCGGAGCGTAGTGGAGAGATCTGTGGTTTCCTTTTCTCTATTTCCCGCCACGAACCCCCGTAATTGGATCCTAGTCTCGAACCAATCATCTAATGTTCCTCGGGGTGGCTTAGAGTGTCTATCTCTCAGACAGATAAGGGCTGGCGCGGTATACTGGTTGATGTGACAGGTCCCCTATTATCCCCACCCGTCGAAGGCCCCCGATCGGAAGTCGCAACCAGGAAGGTTCTCCTTCTGAAACCGCGCGGCTTCTGCGCCGGTGTGGTGCGGGCCATTGACGTTGTGAATATTGCCCTGGATACCTTTGGCGCTCCCATCTACGTCCGCAAGGAAATTGTGCACAACCGTTTCGTTGTCAACGAGTTGGCGGAAAAAGGCGCTATCTTTGTCGACGACATCGACGACGTTCCCGAGGGCATGCGAGTGATTTACAGCGCCCACGGGGTGTCACCAGCCGTCCGCGCGCGTAGCAAGTCACGGAAACTAAAGGTGATCGACGCCACCTGCCCGCTGGTTACCAAGGTTCACGTGGAAGCGGTTAAATTTGCCCGGCAGGGCTATTCACTGGTGCTGATCGGGCATCGCGACCATGACGAGATTGAGGGCACCCTGGGCGAGGCTCCGGAAGTCACCCAGGTGGTCTCCACGGTGGAAGAAGTGGACGCGCTCAAAGTCTCTGATCCGGAACGGGTTGCGTATCTCACCCAGACCACCCTGAGCCTGGATGAAGCACGGGACATTATCCACGCGCTAAAGGCAAAATTCCCGAATATTGTTGGTCCGCATACCCAGGACATCTGCTACGCCACGGAGAATCGGCAGGTGGCGGTCAAGAATGTCGCCCACCAGGCAGATCTGGTGCTGGTGGTGGGATCGAACAACAGCTCCAATTCCAATCGCCTGGTTGAAGTCTCACGCAACCTGAGCACCAATGCGTTTTTGATTGAAGACTCGGAAGCCATCAATCCAGCATGGCTGGAGGACGCGACCACGGTTGCAGTTACCGCAGGCGCTTCCGCCCCCGAGGTTTTAGTTGCCGAAGTAGTTGCTTACCTGGGCGGCCGTGGTTTTTCAGACGTACAAGAAGTCGAAGTCATGCCGGAAAATGTTCGCTTTGGGCTACCTCCGGAGATCGTACAGGCAATCAAGCCTGCACTTTAACCCGGTATGGGCCTGCTGAATACAGCGTAAGACAGCTGTTTTTTGAGAGAGAGCGTTAGTCCAGAATGAGTAGACCATCTGAAAGTGGACAACCTGTTACGCCCCGCTTTGGCCGCATCGATGCGGGTTTAGACCAGGTAGAGACCGCCGTCGCACAAGCACGTGATTTTCTATTCTCCCAACAGCACCCGGACGGCTACTGGTGCGGAGAACTGGAAGCCGATACCAGCCTCGAATCCGACTACATCATGGTGCATACGTTGCTGGGTACCGGCGACGAACGCAAGATGAAGCGCGCCGTGACCGAGATCCTGCGCAAACAAAATGAAGATGGCGGCTGGAGCATCTATGCCGGCGGCCCTTCTAACATCAGCGCATCGGTCAAAGCCTACTTCGCCTTCAAGCTGATGGGTTGGCAGCCGGAACACCCGGTAATGGTCCAGGCCCGCGAGTGGATCCTCGCCCACGGTGGAGTGGTGGAATGTAACACCTTCACCAAGATCTACCTCTGTTTCTTCGGCCAATACGAATACGGCGCCGTGCCGGCCATCCCGCCGGAGCTGGTTCTTTTTCCTAACTGGTGCTACTTCAACATCTACGAGATCTCTTCGTGGTCTCGCGCCATCCTGGTGCCGCTCTCGATTGCCTACGCCAAGAAGCCTTTCAAGAAACTGGCTCCTGAAAACGGGATCGATGAGCTGTTTGTCGGCGGCAAGGCGAATGCCAAGCTTCGCCTCCGGTGGGATCGCGAGAAGTTAGTTGGCTGGCGCAATTTCTTCCTGATCGTAGACCGGCTCTTCCACTGGGCGGAGCGGGTACATATCCGGCCGCTGCGCAAGGTCGCTATCCGCAAAGCGGAGAAGTGGATCGTGGAGCGCCTGGAGATGAGCGATGGATTGGGTGCTATCTATCCCGCTATGCTCAACGCCATTCTCGCGTTGCGCTGCCTGGGCTACTCGATCGACGATCCGCAAACCATCCGGGCGATGGATGAGTTTGAGAAGCTGGGTATCGAGGACGAGGGGATTCCCGACTATACCGAGCCCACCTTCCGCATGCAGCCCTGTATGTCCCCAGTGTGGGATACCGCCTACGCGGTCTACGCACTGGGTCAATCGGGCGTTCCCCGCACCGATCCGCGGCTGCTCAAAGCGGCTGACTGGATGCTGGCAAAGGAGGTGCGCCATAAGGGCGATTGGGCCGTGAAGGTAAGGAATGCGCAGCCGGGCGGATGGTATTTCGAATTCAACAATGAGTTTTATCCCGATACCGACGACTCCGCGCAGGTTCTTCTGGCCTTGAACAAGGTCGATAACCACGCGCGGGAACGATATCAATACGATGTTTGCCAGCGCGCCATTACCTGGATCTTCGCCATGCAATGCAAGAACGGCGGCTGGGCCAGTTTCGACAAAGACAACACCAAGATGGTGTTTGAGAACATCCCGTTCGCTGACCATAACGCGATGCTCGATCCGCCGACGGTCGATATCACCGGCCGCATCCTGGAGATGCTGGCCACCTACGGCTACACGCAAAAAGACCGGCGGGTCGAGAAGGCCATTCGCTTCATCTACAACGAGCAGGAGCCGGATGGCAGCTGGTTTGGCCGCTGGGGCGTCAATTATCTTTACGGCACCTTCCTGGTGCTCCGCGGCCTGGAGGCCATTGGAGTATGGAACCACGAGCCGCAGATTCAGCAGGCGGCGGAGTGGATACGCATGGTGCAGAATGCCGACGGCGGTTGGGGCGAGAGCTGCGGCAGCTATGACGATCCGACCACTCGCGGTGTTGGGCCCAGTACGCCCTCGCAGACGGCGTGGGCCATCCTGGGGTTGCTGTCGGCCGGGATACGCGCAGCGACTCGGTTGCCAAGGGCGTTCGCTGGCTGATCGAGCGGCAACTCCCCGACGGTTCATGGGATGAAAGCATGGGCGAAGGTGCAACGCGGCAAGCGGTGGTCACCGGCACCGGCTTTCCCCGGGTCTTTTATCTTTCCTACCATCTTTACCGGAATTACTTCCCGCTGCTGGCGCTCACTGACTACCGCCGCGCAATGGAAAGAGCTTAGGGAAAGAACTTAAAGGAGATTTGAAACGATGGCAGTGCCGATCTCACAAATGTGGACCGTGGCCAGCTATGTGCTCAAGAAGCGGTTGAGCGGGCAAAAGCGCTACCCACTGGTTCTCATGCTGGAGCCACTGTTCCGTTGCAACCTGGCTTGCGCCGGCTGCGGCAAGATTCAGTACCCCGCGCACATTCTCAAGAAGGATCTTTCGCCGGAAGAATGCTTCCGCGCGGTGGAAGAGTGCGGGGCTCCCATGGTGTCCATTCCCGGTGGCGAACCCCTGATGCACCCGCAGATTGCCGAGATTGTGGAAGGGCTGGTGGCGCGGAAGAAGTACATCTACCTGTGCACCAACGCCTTGCTGCTCAAGGAAAAAATCGGTCTGTTCAAGCCCAGCAAATATCTGACGTTTTCTGTCCATCTTGACGGCCAGCGGGAACACCACGACTTCTCGGTCTGCCGCGAAGGCGGTTACGACAAGGCGGTTGAGGGGATACGCGAGGCGGTGCAACGCGGATTCCGGGTCACCACCAACGCCACACTTTTCGATGGCGCCGATCCCAACAGCGTGCGTGCCTTTTTCGATGAAGTGATGGCCATGGGCGTCGAGGGCATAGTGATCTCCCCGGGCTATTCGTATGAGAAGGCGCCGGACCAGAAGCACTTCCTGGGCCGGGCGCGCACCCGCAGACTTTTCCGTGCGATTCTGTCCAACCGCGAGAAGCACTGGAAGTTCAATATGTCTCCGCTGTTTCTGGAGTTCCTCATGGGCAAGCGCAACTACGAATGCACGCCCTGGGGCAATCCGGCTTATAACATCTTCGGCTGGCAGAAGCCCTGCTACCTGCTGCAGGATGGCTACGCTTCCACGTTCAAGGAATTGATCGAGGAGACGCAGTGGGAAAACTACGGCACCGAGTCCGGCAACCCTAAGTGCGCCAACTGCATGGTCAGTTGCGGATATGAGCCTTCCTCGGTCAACGAGATGTTTGGCTCTTTCCGGGGATTCGTGGCCGCGGTGCGCGCCACCATTTTCGATAAATACGTCGATCAGGGTGCACGGGATCTGCTGACCTCTCCGCAGCTGAACGGGCATTCGTCGCCGCCGCTGGTGCAGATCTCGAGTGACGCGAAGCGGCAGATGGAAGAGACACGGGTATGACCGGGCAAAAGGGCGCAACCACGCCGCAGCTGGATCCTGATTCGCTGGAGCTCGCACCGGGGACGGAGCACCAGAACCTCGAGGGCTGGACGCCGGTTCTGGGCAGCGATGCCGAGGTGCTGGATGCGCTGGAGAAGGCATTCGATTATCGGGGCGACGTCACCATCCAGTGCAAGGATGGCTCCGTGGTCGAAGGGTACATCTTCGATCGCAGAACGGGCGCCTTGCTCGCCGAGTCATGGGTTCGCCTTTTCCCGAAGGATTCCGCGGAGAAACGTTCGATTGCTTACAGTGAGATCGCGGGGCTGACCTTCAGCGGCAAAGACCGCGCCGCCGGCGCAAGCTGGGAAGCCTGGGTGAAGAAGTGGAACGAAAAGAAGGCGGCCGGCGAAAAGGGTTTTGGTTTGCACCCCGAAGCACTTGAATAGCGAGTGAAAGTTTTCATTACAGGAGCTACAGGGTTCGTCGGGAGCCACGTAGCGCAAGAGCTGTCCCGTCGCGGTGCTGAGTTACGCATCCTCATCCGTTCTACCAGCAAGCTTGAAAATCTTGCCGGGCTACCGGCCGAAACCGTCACCGGCGACTTGTTGCAGGTGGACGCGTTGCGCAGTGCCGTTTCCGGCTGTGATGCGGTCATGCATGTGGCGGCTGACTACCGGCTGTGGGTGACTGATCCGGAAAAGATGCACGCGACCAACGTGGTGGGTACGCGTGAGTTGCTGCGCATCGCTCGCGAGGAAGGCGTTCGCCGCGTGGTCTACACCTCGAGCGTGGCCACTATGGGCTTTTTCTCCGACGGACGGCTGGCGGATGAAGCGACTCCGGTCTCGCTGGCCAACATGATCGGGCACTACAAGCGGTCAAAATACCTGGCCGAGCAGGAGGCTGTGGCTGCGGCGCGCGATGGCCAGCAGGTCATCATTCTCAATCCCACGACTCCTATCGGATCCGGCGACATTAAGCCCACCCCGACCGGCCGCATCGTGGTGGATTTCCTCAACCGGAAATTTCCAGCGTATATGGATACCGGACTCAACCTGGTGGATGTCAACGAAGTAGCCAGGACCCACGTCCATGCACTGGAAGGAGGGCAATCCGGCGAGCGCTACATCCTGGGTGGTGAGAACCTGACGTTGAAGCAGCTTCTGGATAAAATGTCTGCGATCACGGGCCTGCCTTCTCCGACCGTGCGAGTTCCGCATAGCGTCGCCATGGCATTCGCAGTTTGGGATCAAACCGTCACCGGGAAGCTGCGCGGGCGGGAGCCGCGTGCTACGGTGGAGGCCGTGCGCATGGGCAAGAAAAAGATGTTTGTCTCCTCCGCCAAAGCCGAGCGCGAGTTGGGATTTCAGGTGCTGCCTGTGTATGCGGCTCTGCGGTCGGCCATTGATTGGTTTCGCGCGCATGGGTACGCGCCTTCCGCATGAGACGGGTTGGGGTTATCGCGGCCATGCCCGGCGAATTGAAGCCGCTGGTGCAGGGATGGAAGCCACTACATCTCCCGCGCGGGGAGAGTGCGTGGCAGGGCAGCGTGAACGGGACCACGTGCATCGCTGTTTGTGCAGGGATGGGTAAGGCAGCGGCCGAACGAGCCTGTGCGATTGCCGCTCGGGAGACACCGCTCGATGCCCTGGTTTCGATGGGATGGGCAGGAGCCCTCTCCTGCGGCATGCAGCCCGGCGACGCGTATGTGGTGAACGAGGTAGTGGACGCCGCCAGCGGGGACGGGTTTTCCCACTCATTCACCGCCTCGACCGGGAAATGCTTCCCCGCTCAAGTTGGTCACCATTGATCACGTGGCCATGGCTGCGGAAAAGCGTGGGCTGGGGCAAAAGTATCAGGCTGTCCTGGTGGATATGGAGGCTGCCGCGGTGGCCCGTTTCGCCCAAAGCCACGCCATCGCTTTTTATTGCCTCAAAGCGGTTTCCGACGCGGCGAGCGAAATGTTGCCAGACTTCAGCCGGTACACCGACGGCCAGGGTCAGTTACAACTGGCGGCGTTGTTGGCTCACGTCTCGATCCGGCCCCGGTACTGGCCGGCCCTGGCGCGCATGGGGAAGAATGGCAGGAAGGGCGCGGTGGCGATGGCAGCAGAGCTGGGTCCTCTGGTGGGTGGTGGGTAGTCAGTGGAATCTCGATGGGCCGTGCCCACATCTCGCCTCGTTTTTCGCGAGATGTGGGTGCCACCAAATCGTGCGGGGCAAAGAACGGCGGTTAAAAGAAGATGCAGACCATAACAGAAACCAACAAGAAGAATCGGTCGCGGTACCGGAAAGCATGCACGCCGCGGTCTATCGTGGCGTGAATGACGTGCGTGTCGAGACCGTTCCTGTGCCCGCGATCGGTCCGGGCGAAGTGCTCATCCAGGTTCATAGCTGCGGCATCTGTGGCACCGACCTGAAGAAGATCCATACCGGGTCGCACTCCGCTCCGCGCATTTTCGGCCATGAAACCGTGGGCACGATTGCGGCCGTGGGGGCTGAGGTAGAATCCTTTGCCGTGGGCGACCGGGTGGCGGTCTTCCACCACATCCCCTGTGGCACTTGCTACTACTGCCGGAAGAAAACTTTTGCCCAGTGTCCGGTTTACAAGAAGGTAGGTTGCACCGCGGGCTTTGAGCCTTCCGGCGGCGGATTCGCCGGATATGTGCGGGTGATGGACTGGATCGTGAAACGTGGGCTGGTCAAGATCCCCGACGGCATCCCATTCGCCCAGGCTGTCTTTCGTTGAACCGTTAAATACTTGCCTCAAGGGCGTCCGCAGCCTGAATCTCGAGGCGGATGAGACGGTGTTGGTGATCGGCCAGGGCCCGATCGGAATCATGCTGGCGTCTTTGGCCAAACGTTCGACGGCAAAGGTGATCACCGCGGACCTTTACCCCGAACGTCACAAAATTGCAGCCACCTTTGGGCTGGATTCGCCCATCGACGCGTCACGAGAAGACGTGGTGGAAGTGGTACGTGCCGCCAGCGACGGCCGGGGGGCGGATGCCGTGATTCTGGCCGCAGCCGGGAATGCTCTGATCCGTACTGCCATGGATGCCGCCCGTCCCGGAGGCCGCGTGCTGCTGTTTGCCCAGACCCAGCACGGGGAGGCAATCATCGATCCGGCGGCGGTATGTGTGGACGAGAAGACGCTGTTGGGGTCCTATAGCGCCTCGGTGGACATTCAGGACGAGGCGCTGCGTATGGTGTTCGAGGGTTATGGCCAAGGATATGACCTGACCCGGCTGGTCTCGCATCGCTTTCCCTTGTCAGAGGCGGTTGAGGCCATCGCGATTGCCTCCGAGCCCAAAGCGACTTCCATGAAGATCATGATTGAAGGCACGCCTGCCCGGATTGGGCGAGAATAGGAAGGTATGTTAAGTGAGATGAACGCTGCCGTGCTCTACGGCAAGGAAGACGTCAGGATTGAACGGGTGCCTATCCCCGCCGCCGGTAAGGGAGAGATTGTCATCCGCGTTCATGCCGCTCTCACTTGCGGTACTGACCTGAAAGTCTTCCGCCGGGGGTACCATGCCAGGATGATTGCGCCGCCGGCGCTCTTCGGGCATGAACTGGCCGGCGTGGTCCATGAGACGGGAGCCGGCGTGCGCGGTTTCAAGCCGGGCATGCGCGTGGTGGCGTTGAATTCGGCCCCTTGTGGGGCCTGCTTCTGGTGCGTCCGTAAGCAGGAAAACCTGTGCGAGGATTTGCTCTTCAACAACGGTGCGTACGCCGAATACATCCGCATTCCCGCGCGCATCGTGGCCAAGAATACGCTCATCGTGCCGGAGAGTTTGCCCCTGGAGCACGCCGCGTTGACGGAACCCTTGGCTTGCGTGGTGCGCGGCCTGGAGGAGACCGGGGCGAGGCGTGGGGACAGTGTGGTGGTGATCGGAGCCGGACCGATCGGTTTGATGTTCATGCACGTGGCGCAGCTTTCGGGGATGAAAGTGATCGCGGTGGTCAAGCGCGATGAACAGATAGCCTCAGCAACGACGTTCGGCGCTACCCATGTGGTGCAGACCACGGCGGTGATCGATGCCGTGGCCGCGGTGCGTGCTTTGACCCCCGATCATCGGGGCGTGGATGTGGCCATTGAAGCAGTGGCGACCCCGCTCACCTGGCAGTGGGCGGTGGATATGGTCCGCCGCGGCGGCACAGTGAATTTTTTTGGCGGCTGCGCCGCCGGAACCAAGGTGGAGATCGATACCAATCGACTGCACTACAACGACATCACGCTGAAGGCGAGTTTTCACCATACGCCCGCCGCTTGCCGCAAAGCTTTTGATTTGCTGGCGAGTGGGCGATTCAAATGCAGTGAATACATTACCGGGAGAGCCCAGTTGTCGGACTTGGAGACAGTGCTGCGCCGCCTGAAGGATCGTTCGAACGATATCAAGACAGCGATCATTCCCTAGGTGATTTATGAACGGGCTAAAGAATCTGCGTGAGAACTGGCGAAAAGTAACAGCAGGTCCCTCCACTCCGCTGCCCCGGATTTCCTGTAAGAGCTCGGTGGCGTCGGCAAACTTCATGCGGCTTTCCTTAATGAAAGCCGCACACGTGGTCGTGTCCAGTGCAGCGAGGCAGGAAATCCGGGTACGCTCCGGTCGGGATGACAATTCATTCGGTAGGCCGGGACATTGTCCCGACAACGGAATTGTCATCCCGCCTGTCCCGATCTGCCGTGGAACCGGAGCGTAGCGGAGTGGAGGGACCTGCTGTTTTTGTCGAGGCGAACGAGGCATCATGACGGTCAAGAGTGCGGCGGACGATCGGGAGTTGTTAGAACGCGGCTGGGCCGCGCTGCCGGCGGAGTATCGCATTCCAGAGCAGCGCCCGAGCCTCGAGCAAGCGCGCGCCTATTGCCGGCGGCTGGCCACGACCCACTACGAGAACTTTCACGTCGCCTCATGGTTTCTGCCTGCGCGGTTGCGGCCACACTTCCACAGCATCTATGCCTATTGCCGCATCGCGGATGATTTGGGCGATGAGGTGGGGAATCGCGAGCAGTCACTCGCGCTTCTGGATTTGTGGGGCAGGGAATTGGACGCCTGTTACCGGGGTGAAGCGCGTCACCCTGTCTTTGTCGCGCTCGCCGAGACCATACGCGCTTGCGACATTCCTCAGCAGCCCTTTGCCGATTTGTTGGTGGCCTTCCGTCAGGATCAGAATGTGATGCGCTACCAGACCATGGACGATGTACTGGATTACTGCCGATACTCAGCCAATCCGGTCGGGCGGCTGGTTCTTTATGCTTGCGGTTATCGAGGTGCGGACATGTTCCGCCTCTCTGACTTCACCTGCACCGCGTTGCAACTGGCAAATTTCTGGCAAGACACAAGCTCCGATTACGCGCGGGGCAGGATCTATCTTCCCCTCGACGATAGGCAACGTTACGCTGTGGACGAGGACACGATTGCACGGCGCGAGCCAACCCCGGCCTTTCGTGAACTGATGCGGCATGAGGTTGGCTATACCCGCAGTCTGTTTATCCAGGGCTTGCCCCTCATCGACATGGTCGATCGAGAGCTCGCGCTCGATCTCGATCTCTTCAGCCGTGGGGGCCTGGAGATTTTGCGTGCCATTGAGCGCCGGCAATACGATGTGCTTTCCATGCGCCCCGTCATCTCCAAAGGGCGAAAGCTGGCACTGCTGGCGCGCGCACTCGGCGGCAAGCTTGTGCCCGGGTTGGCAAGGGGAAGGCGGCCGGCGTGACCGCCGAAGTACAAGTGGCTTATGCGGCCTGCAGGGCCATCGCGCGCAAGAAAGCGAAAAACTTCTACTACGCGTTTGTCGCCCTGCCGGCGAGCAAACGAGACGCGATTTGTGCCGTCTACGCCTTCATGCGCCAGGCCGACGATCTCTCCGACGATGAGTCCCTTCCCATTGCTGACCGGCGGGTCGCGCTCGATCGCTGGCTGGGTGGCTGGCATCGGGCCATGGCAGAGGGCAGCACCAGCGATCCTGTCTTTGTAGCCCTGCTGGATGCGCAACACCGCTTTGCCATCCCGGCTCAGTTGCTCGACCAGCTGGTACAAGGCACAGCCACGGATCTCGAGCCGCGGTTTGCTGCGTATGCGACCTTCGCGGACCTCTACCGCTACTGTTACCTGGTGGCTTCGGTCGTCGGGTTGGTCTGCATTCGGATTTTCGGATACCTCGATCCGCGGGCAGAGAAGCTCGCGGAAGAGACCGGCATTGCTTTTCAATTGACCAACATTCTTCGCGATGTGCAGGAAGATGCGCAGCGTGGGCGGCTCTATCTACCGCTCGAAGATCTGGAACGCTGCGGAGTAACAGCCGGCTCCATCATCCGGCATCCACAGTGGGCAACAATTGACTCCGCAACAGCGCCAGGTGCTCGCCATTCAGGCCGAGCGGGCGGGGCAGTTTTATAAATCCGCAGAAGCGTTGTTGCCCTTGATTTCACCCGACAGCAGGGCGGCGATGTGGGTTCTGGTCACCATTTACCATCGTTTGTTGCGGCACATCGAGCAGCGCAATTTCGACGTATTTTCCGCGCGGGTGGGCGTTCCGGCGTATGAGAAGCTGAGCATATTGGGATGCGGCCTTTTCAAGACGCTGGCCCAGGGAGTGTGGGCCTGAAAGGTTTGCGGTCAGTCACTGTGGTTGGCGGTGGGCTGGCTGGGCTTTCCGCGGCGTGTGCCCTGGCCGAGGCCGGTTACACAGTACGCTTGCTCGAGAAGCGGCGCTACCTGGGCGGCCGGGCTTCTTCGTATGAACACCCGGGAACCGGAGAAGTAATCGACAACTGCCAGCACGTGTTGCTGGGCAACTGCGTCAACCTTATTGATCTTTATCGACGGCTGGGCGTCAGCGACGCGATCCGCTGGTTCGATCGCCTCACCTTCATAGAGCCGGGTGGACGGAGGAGCATTCTTCAGCCCTCCTTCTTGCCCGCGCCTTTTCACGATATGCCGGCCTTTCTGCGTGCGTCGGCCTTCTCGTTTTCTGACAAGCTGGCCATCGGTCGTGGCCTGAGCGCATTTATCACCGGAATTCCTAAAGACTCGGATGAGAACTTCGCCCAATGGCTGGCGCGCCATCGGGCAGACTGCCGGAGCGATCAACCGCTTCTGGAAGCCGGTGCTGGTAAGCGCGCTCAATGAGGATCCGGATCGCATGTCGGTGCACTACGCCGGCCAGGTGATTCGCAAATCGTTGCTGCTTTCGCCGGGAGCGGGGCGCATGGGTGTGCCTACAATTCCGCTGAGCGATCTGTACAGCCGGGCGATTGATTATCTGCAAAGCCGCGGCGGGCAGGTGGACCTTAGCTCCGCTCCCGAATCGTTCCGGTGGTCGGGAGAAATGCTGCAATGGACGGTCGCGACTCAGGACCAGAGCTTCACTAGTGACGCCCTTATTCTGGCGCTGGCGTTTGAAGGCTTGAGCAAGTTGCTGCCTGCTTTGCCGCGAAACCCCGAGGCCGAACAGTTGGCGCTGAACCTGCAGTGTTTTGAGCATTCGCCCATCACCGGGATCCATCTTTGGTTTGATCGGGAGATAAGCGATCTGGAGCATGCCATTCTGCTCGACACAACGATACAGTGGATGTTTCATAAATCTCGGCTGCAGCCGGAAAAGCGGCGGGGTGAGCCGGGAAGCTATATCGAGCTGGTGGTGAGCTCGTCGAAATCCCTGGTAGGAATGCAGCGGCAGGAGATCATTGACCTGGCTCTGCGCGAACTGGCGCAGTTCTTTCCCCTGGTGGCGCAGGCAAAATTACTCAAGGCAACGGTGGTCAAGGAAGTGCGCGCCACCTACTCCATTCGTCCCCAACTTGATTTGCTTCGACCGTCGTCTGCGAGTCCCTGGCCGCGGGTTTTTCTGGCGGGCGATTGGATTGCGACCGGATGGCCAGCCACCATGGAGGGCGCCGTCCGCAGCGGCTACCTGGCGGCCGAAGCCGTGAGCCGCGCCGATGGGACGCCCGCCCGTTTTCTGCAAGCCGACCTGGCTGCGACGGGATTGATGCGGTTGTTGCCCTGAACTGCGAATTCTCCACGTCATGGTTTTTTATGACGCAACCGGTCGAGCGACAGGAAATCGATGGGCAAGGACGTCTTGCCCTGTAACACCAGGTCAGCCAGGGCCAGGGCGATCACGGGCGCAAACTTGAAACCGTGTCCGGAGAAGCCGGCGGCAAAGACGACGTTGCGGAACTCCGGATGATAATCCACGATGAAGTCATCGTCGGGCGTCATGGTATAGAGACAGATAGCTGAGTGCAACAGGCGAGAACGCGCTTGCTGGTCGTCGCCCGCCAGCCGGGGCATATATCTAGCAGCGATCCCTGCGATGGGGTCCAGGTCGGCTGGTCCTGGGGGTGCCACAGGATTGTCGGCGTTGGGCAGGAAGCTCCCGCCCAGATGCTGTGCCATTTTGACCCCCAGCCCGGGCACGTTAGGAAATCCATACGTGAAATTCTCCGGAAAGGTGAAGATGGGCAGGCGATCCCCCGCGAAAAGCTCCGGGGCCAGGGGGTCGAACCACGCCAGCACTTTGCGCTTCACCGCCAGCGGGAGTTGAAGATCGCGCAAGAGCTTTCCCGCCCAGGCACCGGCCGTGATGATGAGACTGGACACAGTGATGGTGCCATTATCCAGGTGCACCCTTACTTCGCGGGCGGTCGCATCCCAGCCTTTCACGGGTCGCTCAAAAAAACACCGCACCCCTAAACTCTGCGCGTAGGCGTGGCTGGACGTGATCGCCGCGTCCACATCGAGCCAGCCAGCCTGCACATCGAACAGTCCGGCATACTCTTCGGGGATTTCGAGCGCGGGATAGCGCTGGCGCACCTCGGTGGCCGATAGCGTCTCCACTTGCAGGTTGTTGGTGGAGGCGCTCGCTTGCACCTCGCGGAGAAGAGTCTCGCCCGGAGGACCCATGTAGAGCATCCCGGTACGGTGCAAAAGCCTCGTGCCCATTTGCTCGGCAGCCTGTTCCCACAACCCGCCCGCGCGTTGCGCGAGCGGCACATAGCCGGTGCCTTCAGGGTACGCAAGACGGTAAATGCGCGTGCCCCCGGAATGGCTGCCGCGGCTGTGCGGTGGAGTGAACTGATCGAAGCCGGCAACGGAAAAACCGCGCCTGGCCAACTCGACGGCAGCGAAACTGCCCATGGTTCCCAACCCGATGACGGCAATATCGTAGTGCCCGGTCATGCCAAATGATCATCCTGTCATACCCTTCTGCTATCGTGAAACAACGCTGGGGTACGACTACGTTGTACCCTAGCACATTGCCTATTCCTGGCTGACTAAGGGAGAAATGGATGCTGGAACGTTTACAAGTGCCCGGCGCGCCGGTGCCGCAGGGACCTTATTCAACGGTGGTGCGTGCGGGAGATTTCCTGTTTATTTCCGGTCAGGGTCCGGTGGATCCGATAAGCGGCGAGATTGATCCAGAGGCGAACGTGCGGGACCAGACCCGGCTAGTTCTTGAGAACATCAGGACGATTCTTCGGGGGTGCGGCGGCGATCTGAAAGACGTCGTCAAGTGCTCCGTGTTTCTACACGATGTGAAAGAGTTCGACCCGATGAACGACGCTTACGCGGAAGTCTTTGGCGACATCAAGCCCGCGCGGACTACAGTGGGGGCGGGCATGGTAGCCCTCGGCATGAAGGTGGAGATCGATTGCATTGCTTACCTGCCCAAGCCTGTTTAGGGCAGGGGTAGGATCTTCCATCGACAACAGGAGGGCTTTCACCGGTGGCGTCATCAGCGAACCGGCTCATCATCGTTACCGGCGGCGGCAGTGGTATCGGCCGGGCGACCGCGTTGCTTTGCGCCCGGCGCGGGGATTGTGTGGCCATTCTGGACAAGAATAGCGAAGCGGCAAACGAAGCCGCGGATGCGGCGCGTGCGGAGGGCGCGGGCGGAGCAGCAGGCCTGGCCTGTGATGTCAGCGACGAAGCGCAGGTCATCGAAGCTTTCGCGCTGAGCAAAGAACTGTTCGGCGCGCCTTACGGCATCTTCGCCAATGCGGGCATCGATGAGGGTGGACTCATTCACGAGATGCAACTCGAACAATGGCAGCGCATTCTGGACATCAATCTCACCGGCATTTTCCTTACCTGCAAACATGGTCTAAGACAGATGCTGGCGGCAAAGATTTCCGGTTCGATCGTCTGTACTTCTTCGCCCACCGGTTTCGTTGCTTTGGCCGCGGGTGGCTCCGGCGCCTACAGCGCCACCAAGGGAGCCATCTCTTCATTGGTCCGCTGCATGGCGATCGACTATGCACGGTTCGGCATCCGTGTGAATGCCGTCGTTCCCGGCGCCACGGAGACGGGGCTGATGTGGAACAACGTTTCCGCGGGAGAAGTGGAATCCATGCGGGTTCAGTTGTGCGGGGAAATTCCGTTGGGACGATTGGCGGCGCCGGAAGATCCAGCACGGGTGGTGGTCTGGCTCTTCTCCGAGGAGGCGGCCTACATAACTGGCTCCCATGTCGTCTGCGACGGAGGAATTCTGGCCAAGTCGTCGATCAGCGTGTGATGTCTGTTACAGATTCGTCACTAAATAGTCGAGAAGTTGTTGTTGCATAGCATAAGGCTCAGGGCCGCCAGTCTCCATGGAATACACGCCTTTAAAGCCCATCTCTTTCGAAATGCGAATAGCGGTCGCGAAGTTGAATCTTTCCGGATTCCATTTGACATGGCTGACCGTCTTGGCAAGCGGGTACATCAGGCGCAATCCGCGTTCCGTGTTTTCTTCGGTCCCGAAGTTACCTATATCGGGATTTGCGTAAATGCCGGCTTCTTTGATCAGCTTCACAAGCGTATCGACAGGAGTCTTTCCCCTGGGCTCGAGGATGATCGAAACGCCCTTTGAGGCGCCGTAATCGGCCAGTTGCTTGAGCGCGTCGATTGCTGGAGTAAGATCTCCTTCCAACAACATCCCTTGATTCGGCATGACGCTGGGACATTCAATCATGGCACCGCGATCAATCCATTGTTTCGTGAGGTCAATGGCATGCGCACGAATCTGCGGGTCAGGGGAACAAGGGCTGATGATTCCCCGATAGCCGCTCTCATCCAACTCGAGAGGCATATTCACCATCCGGGAGTTTGCTTTCTGCAGCCGGGCGTGAAACTTATCAAAGTAAGAGGGTTCCATCGAAAGAAAATGTATCTGCTGCACCTCGACGTTATGAATGTGGTAACGACTCGCGAGCATAGACGGAAAATCCATGATGTCCAGTTGTCCGGGTGTCGCAGGCCGGCTCCAGTCCCTGACCTCCTTCAGAAGGCCATCAAAATTCCCGGACATTGCCCCCACGCGGTCCAGCTTAGACATGAGGACAGTGTCTTGAGCCGTCCCATAGGCGGCAACGGACGCAGCAGCCATGGAACCAATCAAGAAGTCTCGACGTTTCAAAATGTAACCTCCAATGACCGTCCCTCAGCCTCTGGCCACTGTGAATCCTTGCGATAGCTTCGTCGCGATGTTCACACCGAAGAGAACGTAGCGCAAGTAAAGGAAGAGTAACGCAAGAGATGCGAAAGTCAAGAGAAACATCGCCGTTCTTCCGCGCTTTCTCAACGATTCGAGGCCTGATAAGACTGCTGGGAGCGCCATCTTCATTGCAGTCGCGGCATGTCCTGGCGCCAAACAGAAATTCCATGCCGGACGGAGGGAATCATTTGTGTTTGCATTTGTTTCGAGATTATGCGTAAACTGCGTAACGCAAAATGAAACGAAACAAAACGCGACCCCCGGAGATCTTTCTTCGGGCCATCGGTGAGCGATATATCACTAACAGGTTGAACTGCTTCGTCATTCTGGTGTCGATAGCCTGTTTGACCGCCGTTTTGGCTGC
The DNA here is from genome assembly GCA_963838445.1 of uncultured Acidobacteriaceae bacterium. Lineage (GTDB taxonomy): Bacteria > Acidobacteriota > Terriglobia > Terriglobales > Acidobacteriaceae > PALSA-350. The sequence goes on along the minus strand of CAWIRT010000048.1, from coordinate 79,727 downwards.
CAACGCCCAAAGCTTGCCTGCAGGCAGCGGGAAAGCAGACTTTCAGCGTATTTGCAGCGGCTGTCACAGCCTGGATAGGGCGACCAGCCAGCGGATGACGCGGGCAGAGTGGGCTGTGGTGGTGAGCGACATGGTGGCGCGTGGGGCTCAGGGAAGTTCCGCAGAGTTAGACAATGTTGCGAGCTATCTCAGCGCCAACTTTGGCAAAGACAACGTTTCCACATCGTATGTGGCGCCTCTGGCGCCGGCGCATAACGCTGCGTCTGTGTCCCAGGTGGCGGCGGAAGAGGCCCCGCTAAGTGGAGACGAAATATCGAAGGCAAAGAGGCTGATTCGGGAAAACGGGTGTCTGTCATGCCACCGGGTTGGTGAGACCGGTTCATATGTTGGACCGGATCTGGACGGGGTCGGAGCGCATCGCTCGCCGGAGCAATTGCACGCCTCGCTGGTGTCCCCAAACAAAGAAGTTCTCCCGGAGAACCGTACAGTGCAGTTGGTCACCACTGACGGGAAGACGGTGACGGGAAGACTGCTCAACCAGGATGGGTTCAGCGTCCAGCTTATCGACTCGTCGAGTCAACTAAGATCTTTTGAGAAATCAGGTCTTCGAGAATTCACGATTGTGACTACGAATCCCATGCCCTCGTACGCGGATAAGCTGAGCACGCAAGACCTCACCGGTCTGGTTCGCTACCTCAGCTCCCTGAAAGGTGGGGGCACCCAATGAACTTCATGCGCCTTTCCCTAAACGAAAGCCGTACACGCGGCTATGTCCCGGCGTGCCGTGGGACCGGAGCAGTCATGGGCCTGCCGCCCACCAAAGATGATGAAAAACGCCCCTGTGTCCAGCAACCGCTCTTCATGGAAGCTTCGCCCTCCCCTTTGTCATCTCGACCGAAGCGGAGGGATCTGTGTTCCGCGGACCTCTCCTGGAAATGTTTTTCGAAACGGTGCTCATGGGCCTGCGGCCCACCTACGGTTATGAAAAATGCCCCTGTGTCCAGCAACCGCTCTTCATGGAAGCTTCGCCCTCCCCTTTGTCATCTCGACCGGAGCGAAGCGTAGTGGAGAGATCTGCGGTTTTTTCTTCCGGTTCACACACCATCCAAAGCCCAATCTATTCTCAATCAAGCAGAATTTTTCCGCAGCCCGTAAAGCAAGCAATACCGATAGGGAGAGGACAAAATATGCGCACTTGTAAATCGCTGTTTGCGCTGTTCGGGCTGGTCGCTGTGACAACCTTGACACCAACCGCGCGCGCTGCTGAGGCAGACTTCAATGGCCGGTGGGACATTGAAGTGCTTGCCAAGGCTGCTGATATTAAGTTCACCACAACTAAAGCATGGTGGTTGGGGATCAATGGCGCGGGAACGCCCGAAATGAAGATCCAGTTCGTGGGGTCTCCCGACGGCAGCCTTGATGACATAACCGAAGCGAAGGTCCGGGGTGACGTGCTGCACTTTACCTGGACGCCAAGAGCACGCCCGGGCGTCACACCGAATCCGAATGACCGCCTCGAATATGAAGCGAAGTACGTGAATGGGGTCCTGGAAGGCAAGATGACAGGTGGGCAGGGTGAGGTAAGGTTCACTGGACGCCGGGCGCCGGAGATCAATGAACACGACGATGGCACCTGGGTGAAGGGTAAACCGATATCGCTGTTTAACGGCAAGGACCTGAAAGGATGGACGGGCGTTGACTCCCGCAAAGCGGAAGGCTGGACGGTGGAGGACGGCATTCTAAAGGGCAGGGGTCAGGCGGACGATCTGATCACCGTTACGAAGTATTGGAATTTCGAACTGCACGCCGAATACAGGTTGGGCGAGAAGAGCAACAGCGGCATTGGCTTGCGCGGCCGCTACGAAGTGCAGATCGCCTCCGATTACGGCCGTCCTCCGAACATGCATGGCACCGGCGCGCTGTATACGCGAGTTTTGCCCAGCGTAAATGCAGGGAAACCGCCGGACGAGTGGCAGAACTACGACATCCGTCTCGTGGGAAGGGAAGTCACGACGACGCTGAATGGACAGAAGCTTTATGAAAGAGGGGTCATTGACGGCCTGACGGGAATCGCCTTCGATCCGTTCGAAGGCCGGCCAGGGCCGATTGAGTTGCAAGGCGATCACGGTTCGGTCGAGTTCCGAAATCTGGTGCTGATACCCCTTACGCAGCGCAAAGGCAAATAGCCTCGATTCACGGGTATTCATAGGAGAGGATATGAAACTCCGGCTGTTGCTGATATCAGCGTTGCTGACCGGTTCCTTGCAGGCGCAAGTGACCTACGAGCGTCTGCTTCACGCGGATCAGGAGCCGCAAAACTGGCTCACATATTCAGGAGGCTATGCCAGTAACCGTTACAGTTTGCTGACCCAGATCAATCGAGACAACGTAAAAAATCTTCAAATGAAATGGGTCTACCACCCCATTGGTCATCCTGAGGACGAGAAGATGGAAAACACTCCTCTCGTGGTGGATGGCGTTTTGTACGCGGGCACCATGACGGAAGTGGTGGCGCTGGACGCCGTCACCGGCAGGCAGTACTGGAAGCTCTCGCGCCCATTCAATCCAGACGATTACCCGACGCAGCGCATTTACCTGGTCAACAAGGGTCTGGCGATCGCCGGGAACACGCTATTGTGGGCGACGGCGGTCGATTGCCATCTGCTCGCCATCGATATCAAGACCGGGCACGTGAAGTGGGAGATCGCTGCTGCGGACTGGAAGAAAGGCTACCAGTTCGACGTTCCGCCTTTGGTAGTGAAGAAGATGGTGATCCTCGGACCTGCGACGAATGATATGGGCGCGAACTGCTGGGTCGGCGCCTTTGACATCAATACTGGAAAGGAACTCTGGAAGTTCTACACCAGTCCGATGAGCGCCGGCGATCCGGCCGCCAAAACGTGGGGAGACGACACCTGGAAACACGGCGGCAGCCCCATCTGGAACGGCGGGTCTTACGATCCTGAGACGAATCTCACCTACTGGGGCACGGGCAATCCCAATCCAGGCTGGAATGCCGATCAAAGAGTGCCCGGGGGAGTGCCCGGCGACAACCTCTACTCCGATAGCGTGGTTGCCGTCGATGCCGGCACCGGAAGGCTAAGGTGGTATTACCAATTCACCCCGGGCGACGAGTACGACTGGGACTCCACACAAATTCCTGTACTCGCGGATATCGACTGGCAGGGCAAACCGCGTAAGGTGATGTTTTGGGCCAATCGCAACGGGTTCTTCTATGTGCTCGACCGCGAGACTGGTGAATTTCTGTCAGGCAAGCCTTTCATCAAGGAGACCTGGGCGGACGGCATCGATAAAAATGGCCGGCCGATAAAGGTCGCAAAGTTCTGGCCCAAACCGATGGGTGGAATCGTCGTTATGCCTGGTTCCCAAGGCGGCACAAACTGGTATCCACCCTCTTACAGCCCACGAACCGGTCTCTTCTATATGTCCGTCTGGGATAACTACCAGGCCCTATCGGCAAAGCAGCCTTATAACCCCTGGGCCCCGGGCGTCTTATACACCGGAGGCGGTTGGTGGCCCGGCTTTGGAGAAAAGGGCCCCCCCGCTGACTGGCCCGCACGTGTCCCGCCCCCCGCGCCAACGCGTAGCCGTGTGGCTGCGAATTATAAGACCGAGGCTGAAGGATACGGCGCGATCCGGGCCATCGATCCGAAGACTGGGGAGAAGAAGTGGGACTTCAAGATGGTCAACAATACCGAGTGCGGCGTGCTCTCCACGGCGAGCGACTTGGTATTCGGGGGTGGCATGGATGGGGACTTCGTAGCCCTCGACGCGAAGACCGGCAAGCCTCTGTGGCACGCGTATCTGGGCGGCGCCAATGCGAGTGGTCCGATCACTTACGCGGTCAATGGAAAGCAATACATCGTGGGTACGGGCGGCGGTGTGATGTACGTCTTCGCTCTGCCGGATTAAGGCAGTTTCGCAAATCCACCAGCCAACTTCCTACCACTACGCGTTGGCTTCCTTGCGGAGCCAGATCCACGTATTGCTGATACACAAACCGGCCCAAGGCGGGATTACCGAAAACCAGCCCACGCAGCCAGTTGTATCGGTCGTCCCACACCTTCGTGAGAACTTGAGGTTCCTATCGAAGTATTGAATGATAGTTTGAGGTCACGGTAGATTTGCTGGCTCGGCGAGCATTTGCTGCGTAACCATGAATATCAATGATCAGAACCTTGTGTACAAGGGCTAGAGTCCTTGCTTTATTCTCGCTCAGTTTGGGTGCGATTGGTCGAGCACAGGATCTAGCGATAACCCGCACCACTGTCTACCCCGCGCCCGACGCGCCGGCGCGGAGGAACGTGACCGTTGTGATCCGTCATGGAGTGATCGTAAGGGTCGGCGAGCATCTGCGCATCCCCAGGGACATCCAGACGATTTCCTGCCAGACCTGCGTTGTGCTCGCCGGTTTCTGGAATGCGCATGTGCATTTCATGCAGCCGCAATGGAACGAAGCCGCTAATCAGCCCGCAGATAAATTGACACGTCAGATGAGCGAGATGCTCACCCACTCGGGCTTCACGACAGTGGTAGATACCGGCTCGGACGGAGAGAATACGATTGCACTGCGGCGGCGCGTGGAGAGCGGCGAAGTCCTCGGACCGCGCATATTTACCGCAGGCATCCCTATCTTTCCCGCGCATGCGTTGCCGTACTATTTAGCGGAGCTTCCCGCAGAATTCAAGGCAAAGATGGCGCAGCCTGAGACGCCTGCAGACGCAGCGGCCATTGTCGATAAAAACCGGGCGGCCGGATCTGACATCGTAAAGCTCTTCACCGGTTCGATTGTGAGTCCCGGTCACATCACCCCGATGCCAGTGGCGATTGCTCGTGCTGCAGCCGATGAGGCACATAGGCACGGGCAACTGGTCTTTGCACATTCCTCAAACCTTGAGGGGACGAAAGTGGCAATCGACGCCGGTGTAGACGTTCTGGCGCATACGCCGGAGGTTACAAGTGGAATCGATGAGGCGATACTACAGCGCATGATTGCGCAACACATGACGATCATCCCTACACTCAAACTGTTCTCGCACGACGATCAAATCGCGAACATTCGCGGGCTCGATTACCGGTATTACCACCTTGGGGGAAGGCTGGTTTATGGCACCGACACCGGGTTTCTCCCGGATTACGACCAGAGCGAGGAATTTCGTCAGCTGACGCAGGCTGGGTTTGGCTTTCGCGAGGTGCTGGCGATGCTGACAACAGCCCCGGTGGAGCTGTTTCACCGATCCCAGCGCGAAGGCAAGGTGATGCCAGGGATGCGCGGTGATCTGACGATTCTGTCAGAAGACCCGGCGTCGGGGCACCCAGAGGCGTTCACCAAGGTTAGATATACGATTCGTGGCGGCAAGGTGATCTGGCACTCAGATTAGGATGATTAGCCCTGATCAACACGTTCCTCGTCACTTGGCGGCATGATCGGCTTCTTGGAAAGGTGCCATTCGTCGCCGAAAACGATTTCCAGAAAACAACGCGCATACCAACCGAGTTACCTTTGGCCCTGTACTTTCGTGTAAAAAAAAGCACCGCCCTACTTCCCCCAAGCCCTGAAAGGCTCTATCTCTTAGAGCAGAAGATATCGGCAGGGGACGGCTCCTCACGCATCCGCGCCCTGGCCGGCAGTTGCCGGTAGTTTCGGCCTTCCGCGTGAGCGAAGGATAGCTTCACCGCTGTCCGGTGCCTCACCCTATCCCTGTCTCAAAATCACCCGATACCAGCCACGAGTGGCCGACTGCGGTTCTCTACCCCTTTGTCCCCCTAAGAGAGCAGCAAACCAATCCAACCCAATCTCCAGCCAACCAAGGAACGAGACGACCTATGCCCAAAAATACTGCCTGCCCCAGCGTGCCGCGGGTCAGCGATCCCATCACCGATCAGGAAATCGCCTTTGCTCATCTGATCATGTCCGGAACCATGAACGACCGCGCCGCAGCGGAAGCGGTCGGTCTCAATCCCGACACCGCGGCCTACACCAAAGCCAAGCCCCGCGTCCGCGCCTACATGTTCGACCACCGCGCCGTCAACGAAAAACTGGTCGACCAGGAAGCCGAGGCGCTCGGCCAGCTGAACCCTGGTCGCGACCAGATCCTAAACCGGCTCTGGGAACTGGCCAATCTTAGCCACGAAGTGACCAGGGGCAGCATCGCCGGCCAGGTCAAGGCTCTTGCCATGATCGTAGCCATTGAAGGCCTGAACCCGGACCACCGCCATTCCCCATCTGCGACGCGACCAGCCCCGCCCGTCAAGGCGCAGGGCTACGAATCTAAGTGGCGCCGCGAACAGCAGCACCAACCTGTAGGTGAGGAAGCAGGGGACACTGTTGCCGGCACGAAAACCCCACCCGCCGCGCCCCAGGTACCCCACCCCGAGCCTGCACCCCAGCCGGCCCCCGAACTGGCGAACGACCCGTCGTCTCCCAACCTTGACCGCAACCAACCCAGCGTTGCCAATCCCCTCATCGACCCCGTAAGCCGGAACTGGATTCCCGACGCGACCGGCCACATCTTCGACGCCGTTCTGGACAAAGCCAGCTCCCTAAGGCCGTCCTTTTCCCTGGATAAACGCTTCTCTGGGCGGCGTCGCGAAAGTCGATAAAAAAGCCAAATTTTATCGAATTTTACAAAATATCCCCCTTCCTCGGCCCGAGTGGTGCGGCGTCAGCCGGACAGAAGATGGCTCTACCTCATCGGATAAAGCGACCGGGGCCAGCCACTCCTTCGGCGTGGGAAAACGACGCAAAGGAAGAGGCTGCATGGCTTTGTTATATAGCCGTCAGCCCGAGCTCCAGCAGAACAACCACGTCTGCCCGATCGCCGACAGCACTCAATACAAGAGGTGGAACATCTTCGTAACCCGCATTTCTCACAGACCCCCCGGGTAAACGAATCGCGGCCGGTAGTGAGATCTCTATCCGTAACAAGTGACGGGTGCCCCATATCTGCCCGGTTTTGGCAGATGTGGGATTCCACAAACCTCAACCCCTGCCTGCGCAGGGTGTAGATGGTCGTGGACTTCAAGATCTGTTGCCGGTAGAGAGTGATCAGTGGACACCCGTGGAATCCCACATCTGCCAAAACTGGGCAGATATGGGGCACGCTTTGTCGCAGACCAGGCTGTGAGAATCCAGGCTAAAGGAGCGTGATCTCGCCCATATCAATTGCAACCAGCAACGGCTCATTCACAAGCTGGTAATCGCCTTCACACGCGTACACTCGACGTTTGGTCGGCACCATGATGCCGTCTACGTCACGGTAGTCCGAGGCGTAGTTCAAGCCGGTAGCGCCGTCAAGAATGTCAACCGTGTGTCGTGCCGGCGCAATAGCCCATCCGGTCCAAACCAGGAGATCTGTTCCTTGGTATGACTCTTCACGCTATCGGGGAAGGTCACCTTCAGCCGACGCCATGTTTCACCCTCGACTTGAGAGGCTGCGGAAAAACTCGGTTTTAGGGTAGGCCGGGGATTTATCCCCGGCGCAAATGCAATGTAATCAACTTGGGCTTTAGAGTCTGCGTGAGAACTGGGACTAGTTTGGAAACGGGGTGCTCACGCAGGGCTTTAGCCCCTGGGGCTTGCTTTCTTGCTTGATCCGGCTTTTTCCGCAGCCTCTTGAATCGAAAGGATCTCCTCAGTAGTAAATCCGTCATGGGTGTAGAGAAACGGGGTATTTAAGTACGTCCACAGTGCCTCACCAACAAAGTAAGTGACATCGATGTCATCCCACGGCGTTTCTCTCTCTTGCCTTGCGAATGACTTCTCTGGATGATCGCGGGCCTCGATGAGCGTACCGTTCACCGCTTCGATCACAATGCGGTTCGGCTCGAAAATCGCCCGCTTATCCTGTCCCGGGAAGTTCCAGTTGAGGCTGGCGTCCCTTGGCTTAACTCGGGAACATGCACTCCACGCGCAGTTCCTGAGCGGTGATGCACTGTGGTGTGCCGACTGTTGTGATCAGCGAGAAGTAAGAGAAGCGTTCGCTACCTCGCCTGAAGGTAACGGGCAGCACAGGGCTCTGAGGCGCCGGGGACGCCTTCAATCCGACAACGTCCGGATACTTACGCAGCCGCTCCAACAACGTTGCCAGCCCCGCATCCACCACCTGCCCAAGCGCTTCCCGCCGGACTCTTTGCAGCAGGCCGGCGGCAACCTTCTCCCACTCCTCAACAAAAGGCCGCATCCCCGCTGGATCAAACATCAGGTCGAGAAGATTGCGCGGCTTTGGCCTGGCCTCCAGATTGATAAACGAGCCAAAGAATCGCGGAGCGGCCTGATTGGTTCGAATCACATTCCAGTACCGGTCCAGCACAAGCGCGGGATGCGGCTCATGCTGCTGCAGCATCCGGTCGATCGCTCGGGTCACGACCGCCATCTGCTCGGCATCCATGTTCTGCTCGCGGTAGAGCGGAGCGTAGCCTGACGCAAGCAGCAGATCATTCCGTTGGCGGAGCGGAATGTTCAAGGCATCGGACACAATGGAAAGAAAATCACGGCTCGGAGCGCTCCGCCCACTCTCCACAAAGCTCAGATGGCGCTGCGAAATGCCTGTATCGAGCGAGAGATGCAGTTGGCTCTTTCCACGCTCCTGCCTCCAGTAGCGCAACAACTCTCCGAGTTGTGGAACTGCGGAAGCAGATTGTGTTGCCATTTCGATCTCCTTTCGTCAGAACTGGATCGGGCCGGCGGAGCCAAACCACCGCCGGGGTCTCGGTCCTCCGTTGTTATCCTCGCCAGGCGAATTGCTGGAATTGATCTTCGAGAGGCGGATTGGCGATGGTTCCAGCATAGTTGGTAATGGTCGAGGCCGCGACTATGGCGATGACCTCCAGAATTTGTTCCGCTGTGAAGCCGGCGGCGATGAATGCATCGAGTTCCTGTTCACGCATGTGCCCGCGCTTCTCGATGAGTGTCTTCGCCAGGTTGGAAAGTGCGGCAAACCGTCGGTCCGCCGGCACAAGTCGCGCACGGATCGCGTCGGTCTCTTCAGACCTCACTCCCTCTTTGCGGGCCAGCGCGGTGTGGAACGCCACCGCATACGCACAGGAGTTCGTAACTGCATCGGTCAGGAGAACGATCTGAATCTCCTGCTCGGTAAGGCTGCTGCTATGTACCTCCTTAAACACGGCAGCGAAGGCAGTCACCAACTTCGGCGAGTTCGAAATTGCGGCGGCAAGGTTGGGAATAACGCCAAACACCTGCTGCAGTTGTGCAAGCACCGGCTTCGACTTCTCCGGCGCAGATGCGATCGTGTGGATCGGATAGGTCAGCATGAGATTCTCCTCTATGATCTGTAGAAGGTCAGGCGATCCTGAGCATCTATGCCTTCAATATCGAATGAATCGCGGGGCGCAGCAATTACCCCGCAGGTAATCGTTTGGCGCGACTGGCCTGCTCTTGTACGGCTGGTCTTCGATCGCAAGGTCAGATGCCCAACCGCGACGTACTCGGTGCGCCCATCAGGCGCCCAAGAACGCGCAACACCACTTGTCAAGCCAGAGGTCCTTTGATCGCTTTGCGAAGTAGGTTCAAGCCGGCTAGGGTTTACGAACGCGGTTGGATCCACATGGACCGAGTGCCTTCCCTTATAGGAGTGGCGCCAAGTGAGCGATGCTCCTTCCATTGGGGTGGTAGACTTTCCGTCGATTTGCATCACCATTCCGGAGGGAAGCGTGAGCGACCCGGCAGCCAGGACAACACCTCATAACCTGAGCGGTAATTCCGATCCCGAAGCCACTCTTGATTCCGACGCTGCTTCGGTGGGCGTATCTGCACCCGATTTAGGCTCGATTGGGCCCTATCGCCTGATCAGAAAACTCGGAGAAGGAGGGATGGGGCAGGTGTGGCTGGCCGAACAGTCTGCGCCCGTCAAGCGGCGGGTTGCGCTGAAAATCATCAAAGCAGGGCACTACGATGAGTCCGCTTTACTGCGCTTCGACGTGGAACGGCAGACGCTGGCGATCATGAATCACCCTGCTATCGCCAAGGTTTTCGATGCGGGTTCGACTGCCGAAGGTCAGCCTTACTTTGTAATGGAGTATGTGCCGGGCTTACTCATCACTGCATACTGCGACCAGAAGCGCCTCCCGGTCCAGGAGCGGCTGGCCCTGCTCATCAAGGTTTGTGAAGGCGTGCAACATGCGCATCAGAAAGCGATCATGCATCGTGACCTGAAGCCCTCCAACATTTTGGTCGTTGAAGTCGATGGCAGGCCGATGCCGCGCATTATTGACTTCGGCATCGCCAAGGCCATCTCGCAGCAAGGTGAGGACGCGACGCTGGTAACCTGTGCCGGAGGATCGGTCGGCACACTGGGGTACATGAGTCCGGAGCAAGCGGATCCCACCGTGCGCGATGTAGATACTCGCACAGACGTTTATTCGCTCGGCGTGGTGCTTTATGAACTTCTTACGGGCGTTTTGCCCTTCGATCCCAGGCAGTGGAAGACCAAGCCGTTGCACGAACTATTGCGGCAACTGCACGAGGAGGATCCCCCGCGGCCCAGCACCCGCGTCAACGCCGATTCCGGCGGCGCAGCGAGGAACAGCGGAATCGAGCTGAAAAAGCTGGTGAGGCAGCTCCGCGGGGATCTTGACTGGATCACGCTCAAGGCGCTGGAGCGTGTGCGGGAGCGGCGCTATAGTTCGCCTTCCGATCTGGCTGCTGACCTGAACCGGTATCTCCGCGACGAGCCGATCACCGCCCGCCCGCCCAGCGTCAGCTATCGCACGCGCAAGTTCGTCCGTCGAAATCATCTTGCTGTGGCGTTCACGGCAGCGTTGGTTGTCCTGGGCATCGGGTTCGCCATCAGCCTGGCCATGGAGCGGAACCGCGCCCGGCGTGAAGCCGACACCTCCAAGCGTGTCTCCGATTTCATGGCGGGCATGTTCAAGATCTCCGATCCAACTGAATCACGGGGGAACACCGTCACTGCCCGCGAAATTCTCGACAAGGCTTCAGAGCAGATCGAGACGGGACTCGGCCAGGACCCGCAAGTGCAGGCGCGCCTGATGCAAACCATGGGCATTACCTATCGCGGGCTCGGGCTCTTTGAACAAGCCCACACTTTATTGGAGCACGCGGTAAGGATTCAAGTCCGCACGCTCGGGCCAGATAATCCCGAGACGCTGCGGTCGCTGGCGGTGTTGGGCAGCGTGGTCAAGGCTCAAGGCGGCTTCGCAGACTCGGAAAAATTGCTTCGCCGGGCGTTAGCCGGGCAACAGCGGACGCTCGGTCCGGATCATCCAGAAACCATGGATACCGTGAGTTTTCTCACGGATACCCTGGAGGCCGAGGGACACTTGGCCGAAGCGGAAGGCTTGCTCCGTCGCACGATAACCAATCAGCAGCGCATGATCGGTGCGGAAAATGGCGCAACCCTGCGTTCGATGCGCAGTTTGACTCAAATCTTGCGCGATCAGGGACACTTCGCGGAGGCTGAGAAGTTTGGCAGAGAAACCATGGCGCTCGAACAGCATGCCCTGGGGTCAGACCATCCCGGCACGCTCTGGTCCATGAACCAGCTCGCCCTCACGTTGCAACAGGAAGGACGTTACGCAGATGCCGAGAAACTCTTCCGTGATACGCTTGCGATCGAGACTCGCGTGCTCGGTCCGGACCACGACAATACCCGCGCTGCGCTCAGCAACCTCGGCGTGACTCTCCAGGAAGAAAAACGCCTGCCAGAGGCCGAAGCCATCCAGCGCGAAGAACTGTCCAGAACCCGCGAAGCGATGGGACCGGAGAATCCGAACACTCTCGATTCAATGGACGACCTGGCCATTACCCTGGGCAAGGAGCGTAAGCTGGACGAATCCGAGAAGCTTCTCCGGGCTGCTGTCGAGATCGGTGTGCGCACTATAGGGCCCACCGCCTCCACAACTCGAAACGCGGTGGGGAACCTTGCCACAACCCTGGCTTACGAGAAACGCGCAGATCAGTCGATTGCGTGGTTTGAAAAACTGATGGAGTATTCATCGAAGGCCGAAGGCACCGCCATGGTGGACGCGCATTACCAATATGCGGCTGGACTGAGCATGCTTAGCCGGAGGGACCAAGCCTTCGAGCACTTGCAGGAAGCAGTAAAACTCGGATTCGAAAACACGAATCAACTGACTACGGATGACGATCTGAAGCCCCTCCACGATGATCCCCGTTTCCAGGCGTTGCTGGAACAGATCCAAAAGAAGCAGTCTGTCGCCTCCAAATAAAGCGGAAATCTCGGACTGGACAGAAAAGACCGCGCGCCCTTCCTCTGCTGCCTTCGAGCGCAATCATGTCGAAGAGTTTTGCGACAGAACTCCGGCCATCTGGCCAGCCAGTAACTCTCTCCTCTCTGGACGATACGGGTTTAAGCAACGCGGTTACCGAGAAAGGCAAGGCGATACCGATGCCTGCCGGCGACTACAATCGGGTACTGGTTCTGGCTTGAGAACGGGGCGATAGGAATAATGGACGCACAGGAAATAACTCGAAGAAAATTTATGGTCGGCACTGCTGCCGTAATGGGGACGCTCGCTGGTTCGGCAACTCTTGGCCAGAGTGTGCCGGGCCAGTCATCGCGGAAAGTGCTACATATCATTGGCTATTCGCATGTGGATGCAGCCTGGTTGTGGCCCTGGAGAGACAGCTCTAACCTGGTGTTGACGACGGCTCGGAGCGCGCTCGACAGGATCAATGAGACACCGGGCTTTCGCTATTCGCATTCCTCTTCTATGCACTATCGCTGGATACAGAAATCTGATCCGGCCATGTTTCAGGAAATTCGGCACCGTATTAGCGAGGGTAGATGGGAAGTCGTGGGCGGCTGGCCGGTTGAGCCCGACTGCAACATTCCGGCGACCGAGAGTTTTGCCCGTCACGCTCTCTATGGAAAGGCCTACTGCAAACAGGCCCTGGGCGTCGATGTAACGATTGGTTTCAATCCGGATTCCTTCGGCCACGCCGCCGGCCTGCCTACTCTCCTGAAACAATCGGGCTACCACTACTACGTGTTCATGCGGCCTCAGGATCAGGAGCAGGATCCCGACAAGAAGTTGCCATTGCTCTTTTGGTGGCAGGGACCAGATGGCTCGCGCGTGCTCACGTTGCGGATACTTGGCTCCTACGACAGTCCCGCTGAGCGCATCCCAACCATCGCGCCGCATAGTTTCGCGTCCGGATTTTCCGCTGGAGCTTTGTTTCTCGGCGTCGGCGACCACGGCGGCGCCGTGACCAGGGCGCAGATCCAGCAGGTACTCGAGATGCGCAACGACACTACCTTGCCGGAACTTCGCTGGAGTACGACCGCTGAATTCTTTGCGGCTGTCCAGGCTTCGCCTGCTATGGCAAATCTCCCGGTCATCACTGGAGATTTGCAGCATCATTCCCGCGGCTGCTATTCGGCCTGTGGAGAGGAGAAATACCAGAATCGGCGGGCGGAGCGCGCCATGGTACAGGTCGAGAGCCTTTCCTGGTTAACTTGTGCCACGCTCGGTCGCAAATATTCGCAAGGCGCGTTCAGCGATGCATGGCGGAATATTCTATTCAACCAGTTTCACGACCTGCTTGCGGGCACAGCCTTGTACTCCGACTATGAGGATGCCCGTGACGGGTTGGGCACCGCTTGCCAAACAGCCACGGCTACCAAAATAGAAGCGTTGCAATCGATAGCCAGGCGGGTCAATACCGGCGCGGCGGAAGGTGGCCTGGTTTTCGCGTTCAACACCATGCCCTGGCCGCGTAAGGCGTATCTGCAATATATTCCCGGACGGCGGGAGTCGCCGATTACCTGCCTGAAAGCGCAGGATGGCAGCAAGATATCGGTTCAGGTGCGCCCCTCCGAGAGCATGACCACGTTCTTCACCCGTTTGGCTGCGTGGGTCGACCTCCCTGCCTTTGGATATCGCGTGTTCTCTGAAGGCTTTGATGCTGCCCCACCCTCGCCCGCATACGGCTCTTCCATTACGGTGTCGGAAAAAGCATTTGGCATTTCCTCACTCAAAGCGTCGAACGGCACCGAGCTGCTTGCGTCACAGATCGGATTAGTCGTGATCGCCGATCTCAGTGATACGTGGTCGCATGGCATCGATCAATTCCGGCAGGAGATGGGACGTCCCGAGCTGGTCTCATCGAAAGTAGTCGAAGATGGACCCGTGCTCAGAGTTACGCGCCAGAAGCTCCGTTGGCAGCAATCGGAAATTGCCATCGACATCTCCACCTTTCCCGGATCGGACATCGTCAAGCTGCACTTTGTCATCAGTTGGCAGCAGCATGAACAGATCTTGAAACTGGAAATTCCAACTGCCCTCACGGGTGCAAAAGTCTTCGCCGCGGTACCCGGCGCCATCACGGAAAAAGCAACCAACGGAAACGAAGAGCCCTACCAGGATTGGGTGGCCGTCCAGGGTAAACAGAACGGCGACGATTACACAGTCGCTCTCCTGAACAATTCGACCTATAGCTATGATTGCCTGGACGGTCTGTTGCGGACCATCTTGATCCGTTCCGCGCCCTATGCGAGGCACAATCCGAGCAGGGTCGACCCCGACAGTTTGGATGCGTGGCAGGACCAGGGACGCCAGGAGCGAATCTTCTGGCTTGTCGGGCGCCCTGGCGCCTGGCCTGATCTCCATCTGGACCAGCTCGCCAATGAGCTGCAGTCGCCGGCAGAGTATGTCATGGATTCAAAACACGGGGGAAGCGAAGGCTGGGAGAAATCTTTCCTGGCGATCGCTCCGAACACGGTTTCGGTTCTTGCTATCAAACAGGCCGAAGACTCTTCAACCGCGATGATCCTTCGGATCCAGGAACGCTCGGGAAGACAAACCGTCGCGCACGTTGAATCCCCGCTGCTTCTGTTAAGTGTTGATATCCCTTTGGCTCCGTGGGAACTGAAGACGTTGCGCATCGAGCCCTCCAAACATGGCAAAGCAAGTATGCGCGAGGTGTCGATTCTAGAAACCTGAACAGTGAACGCGGTGGAGTGCACCCCGGAAGGAGCTACCGCGCGTCGCTGGTTGCCTGCTTGTATCTAAGACGCTTGTGGGAAGCGGCTCAGCAATGGGTCAAATGCAGATGCGTCTAAGATCTCTTCTCGAACGCCTGATTTGCCTATTCAACCTAGTCCGCAGTGGACGATCGGTAACGCCTTTGCAAATCGGCTTAAAACTGACTCACCGAAATCGAAGCCTGCGTAACATTGACCGCATTGTTACTCCCAAAGACCCGCAGACCGCCATCAGGCTGGGCCTGAATTTGGAGACCCGCCTGAAAAGCAGCTTGCTGCACGATCTCCATGCATTGCTGTGGAGTAGAGTTGGCCGGCAACGGCTTGGTGACCGTGCTGTTCGTCGATCCGTTGGTCACAGTGACCGTGCCATCAGTAGCGCCAGTGCCACTCAAAAATGAAATCAGAATCCCATGGGGCTGAGCCGGCCCTGCAGCCACGGCTGCCGGCCCTCCCTGACCCTGCGCAGCCGCCTGAGACGGCGCAGAAAAGACGTTGTACAAAGCATCAAATGGAGGGTTCTCGACATTATCAACGCCATAAGGGATGTGGCACTTGCCGTTGACCAGAAATCCCGGCTGATACCCCTTATTGCCGAAGTAGCTGATCTGCTTGCGGCAGATGTAAAGATGGGTGCCATCGATAAGATAACCGCCGGGCACCAATGCTGCTATGTTGCCATCGAAATTGCGCCACTCCGCCGGGCCAGTGGCGACCTCATAGGTCTTCGATGTGTCTTCCTTTCCAGCGTCGTTGACATAGTTGCACGCTCCCTCGACCCATTTTCCGGGCAAGAGAGTGTTGTTATCGTAGACACGGCAGACGTAAAGCGGGGCATTCGGCTTGCCACCGTTACCTGGGCCTCCCTTAATCGCGTTGTCTCCCGGAACAAAGGGTGTTTGTGCCGGTTGCCAGGTGACCGAGCTTGGTCCTGGGTCGTATGGAGGAGGGGGGGCGTCATCTCCTGGTTGAGGATACTTAGGCTGGACGTTGCCAAAGGCATCGGTCGAAGAGCAGCGCTGCCCAACATACCAGCTTGTACCTCCCTGAATCTCCCGCTTCACCAATGGATCGCTGGCCCGGCACGGTGGATACGGTTGCGCCGGCTGCACTGGCTGGATCGGGTAGGGGGGTGGGTATGGATACGGCGGATAAGGATAGGGCGGCCGTCCGCCGCCGGTGGCATAGAGTACTTCAAAGGGCGGGCCCTGCACCACTTCGCCTCCGCCCACCGGGATATGACACGTTCCGTCGGAGACCAGTTTGCCGGGCTGGTAGCCGTAATCGGTCCCGGGATTGGGGGAGTAGTGAACGCGGCATGAATAGAGCGGGCTTCCGTCAGCGTTGCTTCCTGTTTGCGCAAGACCATAGACGCCGCCCTGATATGGTCCCCAGCGGGCGCTTCCGTAGGCGACCTCATAGGAGCGCATGATCTGCTCCGACCCGCCATACGGCACGTTGCAATTACCCTGGACCCACTTGCCGGGAACCACACTCCCCTGGATCTGCGCGCGGCAGATGAACATCGGGGTACCTGGATTGGGGTCGGAGCCGGGCCCGCCTGCAATTGCGCCGTTCGACTGGTCCGGTGTAAAGGGTGATTGAACAGGCCTCCAGGTAATGCTTCGGCCCAGCAGAGAGCCATTTTGTGCCGTCGCGGAAATGCTGCAGCAACCCAGGACAGCTGACAGCAGAAGCCGATTGAAGCCACCGAAGGTTTTCATCTCAAGCATGTGCTGGATCTAAAACACCGGCCCGCGTCCGGCTCATTATGAATAGATACCCACCGTAGTGTACATAGAAAATGCGCTGGCGAGACTTACCTGGTTAGATTTCCCGCCCAGACGACATAATCAGACCGGTTGTGTGCAGAACTTGCAGCGCGTAGCTGTGATGGGAACCAACGACTTGCACTGGACACAGGTTTTTTCTGTAGGATCCGCTACCGGAGGTTTTCCCTTGAGCTGCTTCATGACGTAGTTCATGGGCACCACAATGACGAAGTAGACGACGGCTGCTTGCAGCAGGAACGAGATCACGGAGTTGAGAAAGATGCCGTAGTTGACCTTGCCGCCATTGAGGTAAAGGACGAGCGCAGAGAAGTCCGGCTTGCCAACCAGAGATGCGATGAGCGGGGTGAGGACGTTGGTTACAAATGATGTGACGATTGCGGTGAATGCAGCGCCGATGATCACTGCGACAGCGAGGTCAATTACGTTGCCACGCATGATGAAATCACGGAAACCTTTGATCATTTCGTTCTCCTCATTGGTGTGGGATCTCGAGTGGGAAACGTAGCAGCACTGTCACAACCGCTTGAGTATGACCCATTGAGTCCGCAACCGGCCGGGTGCGTCTACACCTCAGGTTCAAGCAGGATATAACTACATCCAACTACGTGCAATGGATCGCCGGGTCATCCTGGCGCTACTGCGAATCGGTCCGGGGACTGCCGCGCGTTGCCTGCGAACACCAGGATTCGATCCCACTGGCAGGTGCTTTTCCATACGGGACGATGTTGATACAGGCTGACACTAAGGCAGTCGGATGCGCTGGAGGGTCGCCTCCCAGGTTCGCTGGTTGCGTGAGGCAGCCCGCCAGGCTAACGTTCGAAATCGTTGCCCAGGTTACATGGAAACGCTACATTCTGGATCATCAACACGCGAGCCTGGTAAAAATGACCATCCCTACTGCTCATTCGCGAGATCAGTAGCGATGGATTCCAGGCGGCATACTTTTCAGCGTCGTGTCTGCAGCAGAGCCAGCTCCACTGTTGCCGGCGTTTTGGTGGCCGCAACTTGCAATTGATGTTCAGCCTTCGATCTGCCACAGAAAAGGTGACTATCATCTCCAGCGACAAAGACAGCGCGCAAAAAGTATTTGTCGCCGTAGTGGGTAAACACGGCCTTGCTCTTGGTCGCCGGCAGGCCGTCACTCGCCAGCTGGGTCAACGCTAGTCCAGAGGTTCCCATTCCCTGAATCAGCATGGTCTGTTCGCCGTTCATGCGGATGGTGTAGATGCCAGGAGCGAAATGTTGCCCCAATCCGGCCTCGAATGCGAAGGGCACGTTCATTTTGGCTGCAAATCCTGGATCCTGATCCTGTGCCTGGGCTGCCGGCGCCAACGAAGCGACAGCGAGAATAGCGGCGATCAAGCCTGCGGGAACTTTCGACATCGTCAATGTGCGCATGGTAGTTTCTCCTTGTGGAAGACGTCTCACAAACCGCCCTCACTGACTAAGGCGGAAACCCACGAGAAAAACTGTCATGATCCTCAAAATTATTATTTCGGGGTCCTCAACGTCTGGAAGTTGTATGTGGAGGCGCCGCTGAGCTGCGTGTCGGGGGTGGCGGGATCGGAGCTGAAGCAGCGGATTACGCGGATCCTATCCGCACAGGGCGTGCGGAAACTCGACCTGCGTCGGAGAGCGCCGCTGACGCTGGCCTGCGTGCTGGCGGTGGGCGTAACTCTGACGGCCGGTTTGATGCGCGTTGCGCTGGGACAGATGCAAGGGTCGGGTGGGGCGGAAAAGGGCGGCATTGCTGGAACGTGGCAGGGGACGATGCGCGCGCCCGACGGCCACAATCTGCGTGTGGTGCTTAAGATCGCGAAGGATGAGAAGGGCGGGCTGAGCGCGACGCTCTACAACCTCGAACAGAGCGGGCCGCCGATGGCCGGCAGTTCGGTCAGCTTTGGGAAGGGAACTCTGCGCTTCGTGAATGATTTCCCGAGGCTGACGTATGAGGGGAAGATGTCGGCGGACGGTAATTCGATCAGCGGGACCGTGACCCAGAATGGCTCCTTTCCGCTGGTACTGGAGCGCGCTACGCCGGAGACGGAGTGGGCGACTCCTGCTCCACCGTCGCGGATTCTGCCGATGGCTCCGGACGCGAAGCCCGGTGTGGAGGTGGCGACGATCAAGCCGGCCCAGCCGGGAACTAAATTGTTCATGCTTACCCTGCGAGGAGAGGATCTGGTGGTTAAGTACCTCTCGCTCACTTTCCTGATGAAGTTTGCCTATCCGACCCGGCCTATCGTCGGCTTAGAGGGTTGGATGGACACGGACAAATGGGACATCGAGGTGAAGCCAGATACGCCGGGGATGCCCAGCATCGAGCAGGAGAGAGATATATTGCAAAAGCTGCTGGCGGAGCGATTCGCTCTGAAGGTTCACGAGGAGAAGCGGGAGATGCCGGCGTACGCCCTGACCGTGGGCAAGGACGGGCCGAAGATGACGAAAAGCGCGGACGCGTCGTTATCGCCGAACTTTGCCATGAGGCCTTTGGGGGTGCTGCACGCCCAAAGCGCCACGATGGGCGACCTCGCGGGCGTGCTGCAGAACAACATTCTCGGCCAGCAGGTGGTAGACGAGACGGGCCTGACGGGGAAGTGGGATTTCGTGCTGCAGTGGACGCCGGATGAAACGCAGTTTGCGGGGATGCCGGTGAACGTGCCGCCGGCGGCGGATGACGCGAATGCTCTGCCGCCGCTGTTACCGGCAATCCGGGAACAATTGGGACTGCAGCTAAAGCCAGAGAAAACACAGGTGCCGGTGCTGGTGATCGATCACCTGGATCATCCTTCGCCGAACTAAAAGAGCGGCGACGGCGTACTCCCGGATGCCTGAGGGGCGCAAGGCGACGAGCGAGCCGGGAAATCTATCGCTGCCCTTTTGCTTCCCCCTAAACGAATCGCTGCCAGCAGTGAGATCTCAATGCGTAACGAATGACGGGTGCCCCATATCTGCCCGGTTTTGGCAGATGTGGGATTCCAAGGCTCTCCACCGATCACTTCTTACCAGCAACAGATCTTGTCCATGGCCATCTACGCCCTGCACAGTCAGAGGTTGAGGCGGCTGGCACTATTCACGGTCACTCTGGAACAGTTGGAGACACTCAACGAGCATCGTGGCCGTACAGGACTCGCCCATCTCGGTATTAAACATTGCGTGGTATAGGTGGGGTTCCTGCCATTTCAGCCCCAGATACTGCCGGACGAACGCAGCTCGTGCTTTGTCCGTTGTGTCGATTAGTTCGATAGCTTTGTCCTGAGTTTCGCCCCTGGCGATCAGTCTGCCGATCTTATGATCGCGAGATGCGTAGAGAAATACGTGGAAGACATCCTTGCGATTGCCGAGAAAAAACTGCGAACCTCGGCCGACTATCACCGACGGACCGCTGGAGAGTGCTGCCTTGACAGCTATTTCTGAAACATTGGCGATCCGGCGCGCATCGAGCAAATGCAGCCGGTTGGTGGGTGGCAGGCCTCCCTCAAACCCACCCCGAAGAAAGTCCTGGAAAACCCTGAACACAACGGGATCGGTTCGCCATTCTCTCTGCTCGACCGCCTCTGGCGTACTCTCGGTCAGTCGCGCAATTTCCTGTGTCAACCGTTCGTCCCACAGACTCCATCCAAGACGGCCAGCGACCAAACTGGCAATTTCGGATGCTCCGCAGCCGAACTCGCGTTCAATTGTTATGGCGTTAATCATTGAGTTTATCCTTAGCCCACCGCGACATCTCCGCCCGCTCCTGGATCATTCTTCTTCAAGAAAAACGCAAGAACAAACATGACGGAGCAGAGCGCGCCAAGGACCCAAAAGATATCCATATAGGACAGTGCGCCGCCTTGTTGATGCACCAATTCGTAGAACCTCGCAATTGCCTGGTCATGCGCCTCCGCGGCCGGAAGCCCGGAATGCGCGATCTTCGAGCTCAGTGCATGGAGTGCGGAACGGTATGCAGGCGAATCGGGAGTGATGTGGCCGATGAGGATTTGCTGGTGATATTGAGCCCGCCGGGCAATCATCGTGGTCACGACAGAGGTTCCGATACTGCCGCCGATATTGCGCATGAAATTGATCATGCCGGAGACGCTATTGCCTTTCTCCGGAGAAACCCCAATGTAACCCGCTGCCGTGATGGGGACAAATAGAAATCCGATTCCTATCACCTGGGCGACGCGCAGCCACATGGCAAAGCGGAAGCTGACGAACAAATCGATCTGGTGCGCGCAATAAAACAGTCCAATGGCCAGGCACAGCCATCCAGTCGCGATGAGCCATCGGGCTTGAATCTTTGAGGTAAGCCGCCCGACGATAGGCATCATCACCAGCAAGATAACTCCGCCGCCAGAGAGGACGAGACCGGCAAGCTCTGCGGTGTAACCCATGAGCGTCTGCAGAAATTCTGGAATCAAGACCAGGGTGCTGAACAGCATGAAGCCCATCATGAACATCATTAGGTTTGCTGCCGCGAAGTTGAAGCTTTTGAACATGCGAACATCGATGATCGGCTCTTTGCGGAACCATTCCCAGATGACCAGCGAGATAAGGCAAACCGTTGCGGTGATCGCGAGGGTGGTGATGAAATGCGAGCCGAACCAATCGTCTTCCTGCCCCTTGTCCAGGACCACCTGTAGAGAACCTACTCCCAGCGTCAACATTGATATGCCAATGTAGTCCACCCGGATACCCCCGCTCCTTAAGCGACGGAGGAATGGTGGATCTTCGACCAGGGTGTGCGTCAAGTAAAGAGCCAGAAGGACCACGGGCAGCGTGATGAAAAATATCCAGCGCCAGGAATAGTTGTCAGTAATCCAGCCTCCCAGCATCGGCCCGACGGTAGGGGCGAGAACGGCAGTAATGCCGTAGACAGCAAACGCCGAGCCGCGCTGCTCCGGAGGAAACGTATCGTTGAGAATGGCCTGTGCCATTGGTTGCAGTCCGCCGCCACCGACGCCTTGCACAGCTCGAAACAACAGCAATAGCGGCAGACTGGGCGCTAGCCCGCAAAGCAGTGAACTCACAGTAAAAATGGCAAGCGACATCATGAAGTACCGCTTGCGGCCAATCAACTCCGCGAGCCATCCGCTGATGGGTAAGACGATCGCGTTCGCAGCGAGGTACGAGGTGAGTACCCAGGTGCTGTCGTCGTAGCTGGCTCCCAGGCCTCCAGCGATGTAGGGCAAGGCAACGTTGGCAACGCTCGTGTCCAGGACTTCGATAAACGCCGCCATCGATACGGTGGCCGCAATCGCCCAGGGATTTACCTTAGGGCGCCAGGCAATCTGATCGGACGGAAGAGCCAGCGCTGTAGCGCTCATCGCAGGTACACTTTCGCCTCGACGTTCATACCGGGCCGAAGCTGGCGATCGCGATTCTCACCGGGTTCCACAACGATCTTGACCGGAACTCGCTGGACAATCTTTACGTAATTGCCGGTTGCATTTTCGGGTGGTAACAAGCTAAAGATAGGTCCCGTTGCTCCCGCGATGCTATCGACATGACCGCGGTACGTGCGGCCGTTCGAGTCGAGCTTAATCTTTGCTCTTTGGCCCACACGCATGTGTTTGAGTTGGGTCTCTTTGAAATTTGCGGTGATCCACACCTGATCCAGGGGAACCACAGTGAGCATCTGCTCCCCAGGCTCGACGTTCAATCCGACGACAACCTTCTTCGTGACCTCCCCAGCGACAGGCGCGAGTATTTTGGTGTATCCGAGATTCAACTGCGCTTGTTCGACCGCAGCCCTTTTCTGGTGTACATCCGCCATCGCCGAAAGGGCTTTGGCGCGCGTTGAGGCGACGCGTTGCGGCCCGGCCTGGGCATCCTCGAAGTGTGCCTCAGCCTCAGTGAGGCGGCTGTGTGCTTCTTGAACGGCTTGTTGCGCTGCGGCCTCGTCTGCTTCTGCCGCAGCTACCGCGGCGACATCGGTCGCTGCGGCGGCATAAGCATGGTCGTAGATCTGCTTCGGTACCTCCTCCTTCGCGAGCAGCAATCGATAGCGTGTTACGTCATCCTGAGTCTTTACATTTTCCGCTTGCGCTTCCAAAACCCGGGCGTGCGCGGCCGCGGCTTGCTTTTCTGCTGCCTGGATCGCTGCTTCCGCATTCTTGATATCCGAGGACGTGAATTTCAATTGGCTTGAGGTATCGACGGAAGATATGGGCACATCGATATTCGAACTTTTCGCGGCAGCCTCTGAAGTGTCGAGCGTTGCCTGGGCTCTTGCTAATGCGACTTCATAGTCTTTTGGATCGATTTCTACAAGTGTGGAACCTGCTTCGACCCATTGGTTGTCTTCCACGTTGACCTTCTGGGTATATCCGGAAATGCGGGCGCTGACAGGATAAAGATGGACATCCACCTGCGCATCGTCGGTGGATTCAAAGGCGGAAAAATAGTGCCAGAGGAAAACACCGGCAACGGCCAGAACAACGAACGAGGCAAGAAATATCCAACGCTTGTAGGAGCGCTTCGTCGGATAAGCAGAGATTGGGGGATAAGCTGAAACTGGCGGGTCAGCTGCGCCGGCGGCTGTTACGTTCGGCCCCTGCGGTGGATTCGTTGCTTGATTTTGCTCAGCTATACTCATTTTCCCTCCACGTATTCAGCAAAGCCTGACTCCGCGACGCCGATGGCCCTTGCCAGAGATATTTTTGCCAGGTTGTGGCTGTAGAGACTGGCAATGTAGCTGTCAGTAGCGACTGCCAGTACATCCTGTGCTTGAACGACTTCAACGTTGTCGGTAACTCCCGAGGTGAATCGATCGCGAGATTGTTCCAGGGTCTCAGTGGCGAGCGTTACCGCGCTCTTTTCGACAGAAACTTCCTGAGCAGCTGCTTCCAGATCCAGATAAGCGTCGCGAACCTCCTGATCGATCTTGGCTCGCAGGTCTTCCAGTCGCTGTCTTTCCCTGGTTAGCGAAGCGTCGGCCCGGAGAACATCCCCGTGTACCCTTCCACCCTGAAAAATGGGAATGCGGAGCGTGGCAGCCGCATCAACTGTGCCGTGCGACGAGCCCGGGTTAACCCCCGAGAGACCATAGTCGGTCTCAACGCCTAACGATGGATACCGCTCGGCAGAAGCAGCTCTTCTCGCGAGCTCAGCGGACCGGACCTGATTCACCTCGCTCTGAAAATCAGGGCGAGCCTTGTAGGCGCTTTGGATCGCCTCATCGAGGCTCGACGGCGTCAGCTCTCGGTAAGGGACGCGGGTGGTAATCTCGAACTTCTGGCCTAGAGGGAGACCGATCGCTCGCGCTAAAACCAATTTCTGCTTGGCTAAATTATTTTGCGCGACAATCAGTTTCTGTTCCCGTGATTGCAGTTGCACCTGTGACCGTAGAACGTCCACAGCCGAGGCAAGGCCTGCGGTCTTCTGGTCGGAGGTCTGTTGAAAAAGTGCCTTGGCGGTGTCCCGTTGCGATGTGGCTGCCTCAACTTCCGACTGGTCGGCGATGACCAGCAAATAGTTGGAGACAATCACAAGCACGACCAACTCGCGAGCATCCTTGGAGCTGAACTCCGCCGACCCCACCTGCGCCTTTGAAGATCGCGCCCGCTCGATGGATGCCCAATCAAAAGCCGACTGCGTGAGATAAGCCCGCGAGTCGAAATAGCCAAATGGGCCAATGATCGGAGGCTCACCACGAATGGTCAGACCGAAGGCCGCCTTTACATTGACCTGATGAACTCCGAAACCCGTATCGGTGATCACATTGGGAAGCAGCTCGCTCAGCGCTTGCCAACGCTGCCCCCGCGCGTCGGTAACGACATCCGTGGCCAAAACTCCGCCCAGATTTCGCTTGAGTCCACCGCCGACGGCGTCTTCGAGGGAAAGCGCTACTCGCGTTGCGCTCAGTCTTCCCGCAGGAACTCCCCCGAGGTACGGATTCTGGGACAGGGTTTGATAGTTATTCTGACCTGCTTGGACGGCTGCCCTTGGCGCTCCTGTTATTTCGGCCAGAGCAATCGGGTTGTACGGCGCCGGCGTGGCTGGCGGGTTGTACTGTGCAAGGGCCGCTGCTCCGCCGAGAAGGGTGCAACTAAGCAGGAGTAGCTCGTTCCAGGGTCTCCTTTGCATGTCTTATCCTCAGCGAGAGAACTTCGGGTCTGCCGGGATTTTCGGCGGCCGTTGCTCATCAGCGTTTGACTCAGCGCAGCCAAGATGACGGGGTCACCTCGGCCGGCGTAGTGGAGACGATGAGCCGATTCGCTCGCCAATAGCCTGCAGACAGCTAAGCAGCTTTCCGGGCGAGCAGGTTGATGAGATTCTGGGCTGCAGTGGTTGAGGACGCGGGATTCTGGCCGGTGATGAGACGGCCATCAACCACTGAAAACGGCTGCCAGTCAGCAACCTTCTCAAAGATCGCTCCCAGCCGTAGCAGTTCGTCCTCTACCAGAAACGGCACAACATGGGTCAGTTTGACCTCTTCTTCCTCTCCGTTCGTGAACCCAGTGACGTGCTTACCTTTTACCAGCGGCTCACCTTTATAGGTGACATGACGGAGCACGCCTGGGGAGTGGCACACCAGGGCAATCGGCTTTCCCGAGTTATAGAAGGACTCTAACAAGGCGATCGAAACCGGACTCTCAGCCAGGTCCCACATGGGACCGTGTCCTCCAACATAGAACACCGTGTCGAAGTCCGCCGCCTTCATATCCTCAAGCTTGGCGGTGTGGGCAAGTGCCGCCTTTGCGGTTTCATCCTGCTTGAATCGTGACATCGCCGAAGTTTGATTGGCGGGCACATCGCTCTTGGGATCGACGGGGGGTTGGCCCCCCGCCGGTGAGGCGAGGGTCAGCCGAACACCGGCGTCCCGGAAAACAAAGTAGGGGGCAGCAAATTCTTCAAGCCAGAAGCCAGTCTTGCGGCCCGTGTTGCCCAATTGATCGTGGGATGTTAACACCATCAGTATTTTCATGTTCGTTCTCCTTTTTCCTCGTCGTGCATGTCCCGATCGAATCGGATCGCAATGAGGTAATCACAACAGAAGGGCAGGAGCTAAAACAATTGGACGAAGGTATCGACAATACTTTGGTATCGGTCGACCAAAATCATGCGACTTGAGTTGCGACAACACCGTATCGAGCGCCCGGTCCTCTTCGTACGGGCTGAGCGCAATTGCGCTCTGGGTGAAATTATGGGTGTCCGTCCTGAGATTGAAGTCCTGTCGCTGGCGGTTGATTCCTCAGCAGATTTCCGGTGGCGAATTCAAGGTTGACTGCCTCTAAAAATAATTCTGATCGTGCGGAGACACTGGATAGTCGAGCCCGGGCTAATTGATTCTCCGCGGTAACAACATCGACCAGATTCTTGACCCCGTATTTGTATGCATCGAGCGATGCCGAGTAAGATTCATTGGCGGATCCGAGAAGCGCCACAGCAGCGTCGTGCTTTCGCAGCGCTGTCCGGAATGCTATATAAGCGGTCCAGACCTCGCGCGTCGTCTCATCATCTCTCGTCGTAAGTTCGTCCTCTGCCTCGCGGCGTTTCGATTCAGCGATCAACAGTTCGTTCTTGCGCACACCTCCGTCAAAGATGCGCCAATGGATGCCCAGCTCGACGGACCAGGTAGGCTCGCTCGCCGAACCCAGATGGCCGTAATCCGACGAGGGCCACAGGGAGGTCTGCGCAACCGATCCCGAGAGACCAATCTGCGGTTTGTACTCTGCCCTGGCTGCATGAATGCCAGCCTCGGCGGAGCGGATTCGCAGAGTTTGCGCCATGAGTTCGGGACGATTCTTCATAGCGCGATCAATCAGCCCATCGATGGACATCGTGAGTCTCTCCGGCAACGGCGCACTCCGCTGGCTGTCAATCATTATGTAGGGAGAGGGATCAGCTCCCACCGCTTCAGTCAGCGTCACGCGCGCTATCTTTTCGTCCCCATCCGCGGATTCTTCGTCGAACACAGCCTGTGACGTTTCCGCCCGGGCGTTAAGAACATCGGGAAGAGTTGCAAGCCCGTTGTCTAGCCTGTTTTCCGCCGCATCCTGCGTGGTTTGCGCAGTTCGCAAGGTGTCCTGAGCGGCCTGCAATCGTTCCTGTGCGGTTACCAGCTGGTAATAGGCACTGGCGACCCGAAACGCCAGCGCTTGATTTACCTGAATGATGTCTGCGCCCGCGGCGAGGTTCTCTTCTTTCGCGGAGTCCACGCTTGCTTCACGTTTACCAAAGTCAAAGATCAGATATTGGAGCGTGACTTCAGGCCGGACGATGGGCAGCTCGACCATGACGTAGCCGCGAGGAGCCAGCGGTTCGGGGAACGGATTTATCAATCTTTCGTCGCCGAAAACGGCCAAACCGTTTAACTCGGGATAATATGCGGTTTTTGCC
Organism: uncultured Acidobacteriaceae bacterium; assembly: GCA_963838445.1. Lineage (GTDB taxonomy): Bacteria > Acidobacteriota > Terriglobia > Terriglobales > Acidobacteriaceae > PALSA-350. The sequence goes on along the minus strand of CAWIRT010000048.1, from coordinate 52,597 downwards.
AAACCAAGTTCGCGTGCCTTCTGTTTTGCGCGCTCCCAGATTGTGCGCGTGCTGGGATTGTGATGCTCGGCAACGTCGATCAGCTCGGCGAGCGTGTAGGGGTGAACTGGATCGAGAATCGCTGCTCCCTCGCGCGGGGTTTCGCGAGCGGCGCAGTCGGCCACAGCAGCTGGAGAAGACACTTTGCCGGCACATTGCCCCAGAGCTCGCGCCGCGGAGAAGGCAAGAAGCAGCGACAAAAATAGAGTATTCAATGACGGGTTGTACTCGATCAATCGAAACCTCTTCCGGTTCAAACGCACTTAACACGCCGCCATGTGCATCTTGCCCACCTACGCCGAACTGGAAAACGATTCTTTAGCGTTCAGTGGCTATTAAGGCAGAAGCGCGGAGCCGGGTCTATTGGACGAACGTATTGATCGATACCAAAGTATCGGTAGGCGCCAACGTGATACGAAGGTATTGATCGATACCTTCGTCCAATAGATTCGGCTCTTGACTCTGTGGCTTAATCAAAACGTAAGACTGAGGCTGTTCAGGGATCGCCCAATACCAGGCGGGATTAAGCGTGGCAGGAAGTGGCTTGGTCGCCCATCCATATCGAGCGCGAAATGATCCCGGGATTTAGATTGACCGTGGAAAAACTGGTCCTCTCCGGTCGTATCGGTGGGGTGAACACGATTGGGAGGAATATTCGTCACATATGAGGCCTGCCTGATATGAATACCGAATTGACGGGGCGCGATCGACGCCGAATGACCGCACTTCGCCCCTTCGCCGGTTTATCTGTGGGGGCGTCGCTGGTGTTGGTTGGGTGCTCCCATGCGCCCGAATACAGCATCTTCGGCTCTTTTTTCCCGGTGTGGATTTTCTGCTCCGCCGGTGGTCTCTTACTGGCGGCGGGCGCACGCGTCCTGATCGTTCGCAGTACTATTGCCGAGCACCTGGCCTCACCCGTTCTTTTCTATCTCGGCATGGCAACCTTCCTTGCGTGCATGTTGTGGCTGCTGTTTTACAGCTAGGTAAATGCGATGTCGACCCAAGGCACTAGCCAACCCGAGCAAGACAACCGCCTGGCAAAACTTGACTGGTACGGTCGCGTCTTCACCGTAGCCATGGTTCTGCTGGCGATGGTTGGCTTAATTGCTGTCTACTGGGTCACAATTCGGCACCCCCAGACGGATGACGCCGAAGTTTTCGCCAACTACATCGGAATTGCCCCTGTTGTGGCCGGGCCCATACTGCACCTGAACGTCGCCGACAATCAGCACGTTAAAAAGGGCGATCTACTTTTCGAAATCGATGATCGACCCTATAAGTACGCCCTTGACCGCGCAGTGTCCGACCAGGCCGCCCTCGAGGGCCAGGTGGTCGACGAACAGCGGCGCATTGGAGCCGAAGTGCACGCCGTCACCGCTTCCGGGGCGGCAACCCGCAGCGCCGGCGCCAACGTCGATCGGGCGCAGGCCTCGATCCGCGAGGCGGAGGCCGATGTCGCCCACTCTGAGGCTGCCTTGGATCGAGCCAGGGCTGAGGCGGCGTACGCCGAAAATAACCTGCACCGCGTCGAGCCTCTGCTCGCGAAGAAGTACGTTACCGTCGACCAGGTGGACCAGGCGCGTACAACAGAGCAGGCCAGCGCGCAGTCCGTGCATGAAGCCGAATCGCAATTGGCTCTTAATCGAGCCCACCTCAACACCATGCTGGCCGCCCTGGAGGAGGCGAAGGCTTCGGCAGAGCAAAGTACGGCGCAGCTTCACCAATCGCAGTCCAGCGTACTTACCCTCGATCCCCTCGTGGCGCAACGGCAGGGACGGGCCGCCGCAATCGCCAACGCCCAATACAACTACAGCCAATGCCGTGTCTACGCTCCATTCGATGCACGTGTAACCAACCTCGTCATTTCCGAGGGTGCCTATGCTCACATAGGACAAGAAAGTTTCACGCTGATCGACACTCGTGTCTGGTGGGTGCTTGCGAATTTCCGTGAGACGCAGCTGAAGCATATCCAACCGGGTATGACTGCGGACATCTATTTCATGTCTGACACAGGCTCGCGATTTACGGGGATCGTCGAGAGCACCGGGTACGGCGTTGTACCTGATCCTTCGCTCGTTGGCCGTATTACGTCCGGCCTGCCCGACGTACAACGCACTCTGAGTTGGGTACATCTGGCCAGCCGCTACCCGGTCCGCATCCGGATTCAGTCACCGCCCTCTGATGTCATTCGTCTGGGGGAATCTGCGGTGGTAGTTATCCGCGGATACAAACGGAAGCCTTGATATGGCGACCCGAGCCACTCAGCTCCGCCACCATCCAGCCCGCCGATCTGTCTCCTGGCTTTGGTTTCGCGAATTCATACGGTGGGAAGTTGCTCCGTATCCGGGCCGCGTGAACACGGTCATCCGCATGACCATCGCGGCTACGCTGGTCATGATCATCGTGGTGACCTTCCGCATTCCTAACGCGGCCTTGGCGGGTCTATTTTCAATGCTCCTGGCACGCGAAAATCTCGCTGCTACCTGGCGCGGGGGGCGATTGATCGTCCTCGGATTCGTCGTCGCGAGCCTCTACACCCTGCTCGGTATGATGCTGTTCCGCGGTTACCCCATTACTCATTTCTTCTGGGTAATCGGAAGCCTGTATATGATCTTTTTCGTTGTGCGCACGACGACTAACTACGCGGCAGCACTGGCTTTCGCCATTCCGATTGGCGTTGCCCTGCCGATATGGGACCGTTCCTTGCCCAGCCAGATCCAGGTGGAGGGTACTCTCTGGCCTATCGTGATAATCGCCGTAGGTGCCGGCGCCACTGTGGCAACCGAAGCGCTATACCGCATCTTCGATCGCTCCGATCCGCTCATCACGTTCGGCGACGATCTGTTGCTCGCGGTGCAGCAGGTAGCGGAAAGCATTGCCGCTCACCAGCCCCCGCCGAAGCCGGTCCTCACCAGGGTGCTTCAATACGATATGATCGGCACCGGCCGGCTCAGAATGATGTTGCAGCGCCAAGGTGTGGACCCGACCCGGCGGGCGCAGCGCAGCGCCCTGATTTCGATGGCGGGCCGGCTCATTGGTCTTGCCGCGAATCTCGCGCGCACTCTCCCCAAGCCCGGCGACGACGACACGATCCGCCTCCGCGCACTTTCTGCGAGGCTCGCGACAATCCGAACCGAGCTCCGCGAGTCCGGGGTTATTTCCGCATCTCTTCCACCGCTCGAGGGGCAGCCCTCCCCGAGCTTCCCCATGCTTCAAGAGATGGAACGAACCGTCGCGCTCATGACCGAAGTCTTTCAGCGCGATGAGATCGTCGAGGGTTCCCAGAACGCGCCCGGGCCGGACTGGTGGCGCACTCTGCTTCTGCCTGATGCCTTCCAGAACCCGGAATATCTACGCTTCGCCTTTGCCGGATGCCTGGCTGCCAGCGTTTGTTACGTACTCTACAACGCGCTCGACTGGCCCGGCATCTTCCCGTCCGTCCTTACTTGCATCGTGACTGCGCTGAGCACCATCGGCACTACGCTCCAGGCGCAGTTTCTCCGCCTTGCCGGATTTGTTGTCGGAGGGCTGGTCCTGGGGATTTCGGCACAGATTTTAATCCTACCCGCTATCGACAGCATCTTCGGGTTTGCTCTCTTCTTTGCAGCGGGGACCGCTATCGCCGCGTGGTTCGCCACCTCCAGCCCACGGCTTTCCTTTTTTGGCGTGCAGATTGCGCTCGCCTTTTACTTCGTCAATCTGCAGGATTTCAAGTTCCAGACCGACCTCACGATCGCGCGCGATAAGGTTGCTGGCGTGTTATTGGGTATTCTCGCCATGGGCTTTATCTTCGACCGCTTCGGGACGAAGAGCGATGCGGAGCAGCTGCGGAAACTGCTGGTGCGGAACGTACGGATGCTGGCACAGCTCGGAGTTTGTCCGGTGGTACGCGACAGAGCCATTGCCGTTTCACAGATCAGCCGTCTCCGCAGCCAGATCAATGACAACTTCGCCAGTCTGGAATCGCAGACGGATGCCGCGCGGTTTGAATTTGAGTTTCGCCATCGACGCGAGGAGGACGTTGCCGAGTGTGATCAGATTCAGAAGGCTCAGCCAGCGTTGCGCTCGATCTACCTGCTGGAACTCAGTCTTCTCTCACATCGTGGGCGGCGAGAGATCGAGTCCGAATTGACCCAGCGCCAAAATCAGGCGCTGGACCATTTTCTAAACGAATACAGTGATGAACTCATGCACATTGCCGCCTGGATCGCACACCAAGAGAACGCACCGGCGCGCATCACTGATGATTCCATCCGGCTATTACAGCAATCCTTCGAGGACCACAGCTCCCGGAACGAGCAGGCGATCACGGATATCTGTCAGAAGATGGTCTCTTCTCTCCTCATGCTGCAGAACGAGTGTTAACTCGTAAGTTGAACCGCTCTGCCTACCGACTACTTATCTCGTTGACGGGCCCGCTAAGAATCGGCTGCCCACCTCAAAGAACAGAGATTGGTTTCTGGCTGTTTGTCCATGATAAGAATGCCCACTACGATCGCCTGATGGGTAAGCCTCTGTCTCGACGATTCGGCCGCTCATCCAGTTTCGCCCGGCCCTGCGCACGAGCGTCTTCCTGATAAAATATCGGGCCAGCTCAGCCGATCACTCGGCAAGCTGGCCCGTTGCAGCCCTCGGACTTCGTGAGCGCGATGAAAGGCGGTCTGCCATGGAATACCTTAATCTTATCTGCCAGGCCCACTTCATCCAGAAATCTTCATCGCAGGGTTATTTGCTCGCCAAGGCTCCTTCTAAGCCGCGATCCGGAGTCTCAAATCTTGCAAACCTGGATTCTTTCAGTCAGCAGCCTGCTGTGCAGTGTGCTGCACTTCTCGCAGCAGACCGGTCTCCACGTCGAAAATGAGGCCGCGCACGGGGATGTCTTTGGCAATCCAGGGATGCGATCTGACTTTCTTGATCTGCTCCCGGGTATTTTCCTCAGGGTCCTTATAGGAGAAGAAGCGCATTGGAGCCGGTGAGGCATCACCGGTTGAAGCGCTCAGCTTTCGGTTGAGCTCGTCATCTGTAAATGTCGTGAACCCGCAGCCGGTATGGTTGAGAAGCAGTATCTCTGTGGTTCCCAGTACACGGGTGGAAACAACCAGCTCCCCAAGAACATCCTCTGTTACCGCGGGTCCGCCGGTTCGGATAACGTCGAGATCGGGGTGCGGCAGACCCAGGATTCCAGGCAGGTCCGAGAGACGAGGGTCCATACAGGTCACGACTGCAATTTTGGGGGCGGGACGCTTTCCCAGCGCCGGATTGTAGGTTTTTGCGTAGTTCTGATTAGCTGCTAGCGCCTTATCGATAATACTCATCCTTAGTCTCCTCGATGGTAGGTGTAGTCTGACGTCATCTCAATGGCACAATTGACCGATAAACGCATGTTCATTACGGTATCGAGTCTTGCCACACCCGATGCACGTGGCCATCACATCACGAGCGCGAAAGGAAACCTATTGGACCAAGGTATCGTTCGATACCTTAGTATGCCCAAAAGGTTATTCGGCGGGCCGGCCGGGCACAGGCGGTGCCATCCACCAGGGCGTGTTGTAGGGCGCCCCGGCGTTCATAGACACTTAACCGTGCCTGCCCTTGCACTACAAGAAATCGATCATCATCTCAGCTGAGATGTAGCCTGTTTAGTTTTGGCGTACAATCACATCGCAGTATCCTTGGCGTCCAACTCCGGAGTCGCAACTCCTTTTCGCTTTACACTGGGTTCCACAATCCCCTCGGGTGTTCAGGCCTCGTTGCACGATATTCCTGTAGGAGGAAAAGGTTATAAAGAGCGTCTCAGCACCCATTTCCCTTGCCGGCTCCCAACTCGGCGAAACGCGTCACGTTTGCGCGTTTTTCAACAACGACGAGGAAGAATATCGTGTCCTATTACCGTTCATAAAGGACGGGTTGAAATCTGGTGATAAAGCCGTTCACGTCCTAAACCCAGATCAACGCCAGGACCACCTGCAACGCCTGGCTGCCGCAGGCATCGACCCGGCGGTTGCGCAGGAGAGCGGGCAGCTCGAGCTTCGGACCAACACCGAAGTCTACCTTCCAGATGGCCGCTTCGATCAGGATCGGATGCTGGAGGTATTTGAGCAACTGGCCAGCGGAAACGCCAAGGGAGGATCTCCACTGAGCCGCATTTGTTGTCGCATGGACTGGGCGGTTGAAGATCGGTCTCATGTCGATGACGTGATCGAGTTCGAGTCGCGTGTGAACGACGTATGGCTTCGGCACGACGACGCGGTCATCTGCACTTACCATCTCGGTCGTTTTGGGGGTGACGCGGTGATTGACATCATGCGAACGCATCCCATGGTTATCATCGGCGGCATCCTTCAGCAGAATCCTTTCTTTGTGCCGCCGGATGAGTTCCTGCGAGAATTTCGCCAACGGCGAGCTGGTCGCAGTAGTTCGCCTGCAACGGCCTGAGACATGGACGTGCAAACCAGAGATCCTGCAGAGGAAATCAAGCACCTTCAGCGCTGCGTAAATGATCTGATTAGCGTCCTCGCTCTTCCAGCCATGTGGAGCGGCAGTGAGCCATCCCGGATTGTTCATACCTTGCTCGACGCGCTGCCGCGTATGCTCCAGCTGGATCTCGTCTATGTACGGTTGAAGGAAACGCACGGGCAGGCTCCAATCGAGATGGTTCGGTTCGCCCAGTCACAAAAACAAATTGCGCCGCCCCATGAGATCGGCTTGGTACTTAAAGACTGGCTGGGCGCCGACCCTCAGGAATGGCCGCCGCGGATGCGAAACCATTTGGGAGGCCGAGACATTTCGATCGTGCCCTTGGCACTAGGGCTGCACGGTGAAATTGGCATAATGGTGGCAGGGTCAGAGCAAGCTGATTTTCCCCAGCAGACCGAGAGACTTATTCTGAGCGTAGCAGCGAATCAGGCGTCCATCGGGTTGCATGAGGCATGGCTCCGGAGCGATCAGAAGCGGGTCGCGAGCGAACTCGACCGGCGGGTCGCGCAACGAACTACAGAACTTGCCGCGGCCAACGAACAGCTGCGAAAGGAAATTGCCGATCGCAAGCACGCCGAGGAAGATCTGGGAAGCAGCGAAGCAAAGCATCGCGTGATTGTTGAAGCAGCCAACGACGCAGTCGTGAGCATGGATGAAAAGGGCGATATCCTCCTGGCGAATCCAGCCACGAAGCGCATCTTCGGCTATGACCCGGTCGAAATCGTCGGTAAACCCATGACCATGCTTATGCCGGAAATGATGCGGAAACTGCATCATGACGGGTTCACACGATATTTGACTACTGGAAAACGCCATCTTAACTGGCAAGGCGTCGAAGTTACCGCTCAACGCAAGGATGGTCAGGAGTTCCCGGTGGAGGTTTCATTTGGGGAACTAACGAGCAATGGGCATAAGGTATTTACCGGCTTTATCCGCGATATCAGCGAAAGAAAGCAGGCAGAAGAACTGCGAGCAGCGCACGCCCGCCAGATCGCTGTCCGCGCTGACGTGAGCATGGCTTTCGGTAAGGAAGAAAGTTTGAAAACGATCCTGGGTAAGTGCAGCGAGGCGATTGTGCGCCATCTTGATGCAGCATTTGCGAGGATTTGGACCCTGAGTGACGATGGAAAGATGTTGGAGCTGCAGGCCAGTGCAGGCATGTACACACATCTTGACGGACCTCACAGCCACGTTCCAATGGGACAATTCAAGATTGGGATGATTGCACAAGAACGAAAACCGCATCTGACGAATGATGTCCTCAATGATCCTCGAATCAGTAACAGAGCGTGGGCGGAGAAAGAAGGGATGGCTAGCTTCGCCGGCTACCCACTGAGCGTCGGAGACCGCACGATCGGCGTGCTGGCCATGTTCTCTCGAAAACCGGCCACGGCAGAAACAACAGAGACACTGGCGTCTGGTGCGGACTCGATCGCTCAGGGAATTGAACGAAAACATGCGGAGGACAAGCTGCGTGCTAGTGAGCGCAGCCTGCGCCAGTTAACTGAGACCATTCCGCAGATGCTTTGGAGCGCCGAGGCAGACGGAGCGGTTGATTATTGTAATCGGCGCGTGCTTGACTATACGGGTTTACCTGAGGAACAGGTCCATCGGGCCGGCTGGATGAGCGCCGTTCATCAAGATGACAGTGAGAAAATGACCCAGGCGTGGAGAAGTTCAGTCTCAACCGGTGAGCCTTTTCAGTACGAATTTCGCTGCCTTCGGTCAGCAGATCACACGTATCGCTGGTGCGTTTCGAGCGCCCTGCCGTTGCGGGACTGGGAAGGCCGGGTCATAAAGTGGTTTGGGAGCGTTGTGGATTTGCATGATTGGAAAGAAGCACAACAAGCTTTGCAGATGACACAGATAGAGCTTGCCCGCGTTTCCAGGCTGACAACCATGGGCGAACTGGCAGCGTCCATCGCCCATGAAGTCAATCAACCCTTGACCGCGGTCATCAATAATGGCAGCGCGTGCCTGAGACTCCTCGCCAACAATAACCTTGAACCTGCGGTTCTGCGTCGGGCTCTCGAAGGAATCATCGCCGATGGTACTCGGGCGAGCACCGTTTTAGCCCGGATCCGCGCATTCATAAAGAAGGAGCCTGCTGAAAAGAGCGAATTGGATATAAACGACGTGATTCAGGAGGTGCTGGTCCTGGCTGGCCATGAGCTTTATGAGAATCAAGTCTTGGCTGACCATCAATTGAAAACAGATCTGCCGTATGTGTTGGCTGATCGCGTTCAGTTGCAGCAGGTCTTGCTGAACTTGATCATGAACGGCATCGAAGCCATGGCCGCGGTGACAGATCGACCTCGTTTACTCGGGGTGCAATCTCGGATCGACGAATCAGGGGACGTACTCGTTGCGGTAAGCGACTCCGGCACTGGCTTTGGTTTAGAGTTGGATCGCGTCTTCAATCCTTTCTTTACAACGAAAGCGAACGGTATGGGCATGGGTTTGTCGATCAGCCGGTCGCTGGTTGAAAACCATGGTGGGCGGCTCTGGGCCGCACCCAGCTCTCCCCACGGCGCTGTGTTTTCCTTCACGCTACCCGCAACCGGCGGGAGTCCCTCATGACCGGTGCTCCAATTGTCTTTGTCGTCGATGATGATCCATCGGTACGTTCTTCGCTCAAGTTCCTCTTAAGCACCGTGGGCCTTCAAGTTGAAAGTTTTGATTCGGCGGATGCTTTCTTGCATAAAAAGCCGCCGGAGGCGCCTAGTTGTCTTGTGCTTGACGTGAGACTTCCTGGATTGAGTGGACTCGATTTTCAACGCGAGCTCGCAGCGAGAAACTCTCGTATTCCGATAATCTTTCTCACCGGCCACGGCGACATTCCAATGAGTGTCCGCGCTATGAAAGCTGGAGCCGTCGAATTTCTCACCAAACCATTCCGTGATCAGGATCTGCTGGATGCTGTTCGCATCGCACTGGAGCGAGATCGTGCCAGACGTGAACAGGATAAAGATGTAACGATCCTCCAACGGCGCTTCGACTCATTGACTTCGCGCGAGCAGGAGGTGATCTCCATGGTCGTCTCGGGCATGCTCAATAAACAAATTGCGGACCAACTTGGAACTGCTGAGAGTACAGTGAAAGTCCAGCGCAGCCGGGCAATCGAGAAGATGCAAGCGGAATCTCTTGTCGACCTCATAAGAATGATCGGGAAGCTCAAAAGCCACTCGGGAAAAACCCGATAAGCGAAAGCTTATTCGCATACTCCTTTTTGAGACACCACATATCCCAACATCCAATTGATTCCTTCTCCGCCCGGGAATACCTTCGGTGTCAATGGGGAGTTCAAATGACAAGGGGTCTGATCTCGGTAGTTGACGACGATGAGTCCATCCGCAGGACCACCGCATTTCTCATCGAGTCTTTCGGCTTTCGAGCGGCCGCCTTTGAATCTGCCGGGAATTTCCTGAAGTCTGACCAACTGCACGATACCTCATGTCTCATCGTTGACGTTCAGATGCCGGGCATGAATGGACTCGAGCTCCAAAGCGCGTTGGCTGCCGCTGGTTACGACATTCCTATCATTTTCATTACCGCTTACGACACCAAGGTTTCGCGTCAGCAGGCGATGCAAGCCGGTGCCGTCGCGTTTTTAGGCAAGCCTTTTAGTGACGAGCAATTACTTCAAATCGTGAGTTCAGTGTTGGGTCACGAAAACGGCAGGACGAAGTCCATTTAACTATGGAGACATGAAAATGAACACATCAACTGTGTCACTTGCAGCATGCCGCCTTTCGCTTCTCAAAGGAAGGCTGATCAAAAGCGTAATGTCGAGACGAGCGTGTCGTAAACGATGTCGAGGTTGACGAAAGACATTGGCTCAAGCAAAATCTGGCGTCAGGAATCAGTTTCGTTGCTAGGTGATGTAAACTGCTCCTGATTGCCGGCCGCATTTCCAAGTACGACCTACGCAGGGTGGAGGGCAATCGTCGTGAACCTTTCGGAGTACATACTTGAACCGCTTCCCACACAGCCGATCGTGTTCGTTGTCCACAACGACACCTCGGTACGTGAATCCCTGGAATCGTTGATTCGCTGCGAAAGCTGGCAGTCCGAGACATTCGCGTTCGCTCGAGAATTCCTTGCTCGGCCCCGGCCACTGGTTCCAAACTGCCTGGTGCTTGACGTCTCTCTTCGGGACCTCAATGGACTTGATCTACAAAGAAGGGTTGTCGTCGAACGCCCCGACACGCCGGTCATATTTGTCACCGGCCACGGTGATGTGCCCACATCGGTCCAAGCCATGAAGGCGGGAGCTCTTGAATTCCTGATGAACCCATTCAGTGATGAAGTTCTCTTAAGTGCCATTAGGGAAGGACTCAAACGTAGCTCCGTTGCGCTTAATCGCGAGGCAGGAATGCGGTCGCTTCGCCATCGCTATGCGTCACTCAGCCACCGTGAACGGCAGGTGATGGCTTTGGTGGTGTCCGGACTTTTGAATAAGGAGGTCGGTGGCGAGCTAGCGATCAGCGAGATCACGGTAAAGGCGCACCGAGGCCAGGTGATGCGAAAGATGAAAGCGGAGTCTTTCGCGGACCTGGTGAGAATGGCCGCGCGGCTTCGTTCCGAGCTCGCCCTCCTGGCGCCAGCTTCGGTTCAGGTCGCCGTATAGCTCTCAAAGGACTGGCGGCCTTGTTTCCATCGACTGCCGCCACGCAGGGACCATGGTCGTGGGCCGACTTCGCGAAAAAAAGCCTTTAGTGCCGTAGGATCGTCTCCAGCGTGGCGCGCCTTCGTGGCTGCGAGCGAAGGAGCGGCAGCCGACCAGATAGCCACGAAGTCCGCTCGTCAACATCCCCATTTCCAATCGAACGTTCGAGATTGATTCCTTGATCTGCGTGCGCAGGTTCACTCGTTTACCGTGGCTGATGAACGTAATGTCATCGAATGCCGACGATACCATCGTATCGCCGATACCATCGTCTAATGGATTTGCCTTCATCTTTCTGGCGTAATGGCATCGATGGAAAGTATCTCGACTCATTGGGGACGCGTATCTTAACTACTTCACACTACTCTGATCCCGGGTTCGGACGCCGTGATTAACGGGCAACTTTAATTGGAGGATGCTTATGACTTCACAAACCTGGCAAGAACCCTTCAAGCAGGCCCCTCGCGGCACCATCTCTACAGAGCAGAACGTGACCAGTTCACCCTTTGCCAGCCCGCTCTACGAAGGCTCGGGTTTGTCAACTGGGGAAGGCTTGCAAGAAGAATCGCGGAGACTGCAGCAATGCGTACGCGAGCTTCTCATCAAAAACCAACAGCTCAGTACGTTGTTGGAGTCAGCGAATGAATCAGCAGGGCAAGAAGCTTCTCCACTGAATGCCCCCAGAACATCCGAAGAGACCAATCACACAAGAGGTCATTATGAGTCTACCGATGGCAGCCGTAAATAGTGTTGGTACTGAATACAGCCCGACGGAGATGAGCGATGAGATGCTGGTTTCCAGCGCTAAATCTGGAGACGCGGACGCGTTTGTCGAACTCAGTAAACGCCATGCGAATAGAGTCTTTCAAGCCACTTATCGAGTTACCAGGAATCGGCAGGATGCTGAGGATGCACTCCAGGACGCCTTCCTGAACGCGTTCACTCACATGAAGAATTTCGAGGGGAGATCCAGTTTCTCCACCTGGCTTACGCGGATTGCGCTCAACTCGGCGCTCATGATCTTGCGCAAGAAGCGCAATTGCTGCGAGATTCCGATGGACGGTGGCGACGGTTGCGTGGGAAACTTCGCGACCTGGGAGCCGCGGTCCCCTATGGACGACCCTGAGAGCCACTACGTCCGAGGAGAGAGACATAAATTGTTGCGGAGAGCCATCCACCAGCTGCCACCGGCCCATCGTGAGGTAATCCAGCTTCGGCAGGCAAAAGAACGTTCCGTGCGGGAGATCGCGCAATCTCTTGGCATCACTGTTTCGGCGGTCAAGTCCAGACTTGCTCGTGCAAAGAGCGCGCTGCGCACGTCTATGGTTCAAACAGATTGGCAATTTCCTTCCCACTCACTTTCCCGCAAGGGCGGCGGCCACTCGAATTCCCGGATTCGGGCGGTGAAGCAGCGCCAAAGTGCGTCGGTGTTTCCATGATTGCCTGTTCTGATTATCAGACTGCACGGCTTTCGCGGCGAGCCTGGCCGTTGTTTCTGAGATGCGCGCATCGGGCGAGAGCGGCACGGAACGATTCACGCGCGATGCGAGAAAGCGAATCTCCGGCTGCGAGGGCGTTTGAAATTTGCAGTTCACGAGGAAAAAGGGGCCGAGTCTCCATGAGGAGGTCCAACCTCAGGCGGGCCCTAATCCAGCTTCTGAACCGCCGCTGCTTCTGGGATCTTTAGCTCGAACTTGTCGTCCGTCAGCGTAGAGTTCACCGTCAGCTTCTGGATCGTGATCAGAATTTGTAATTCTTCCAGCGGGCGCTTGATCGTGACTGTTCCAGGAAAGTTCGCCTGCGCGAATGGCTGTGCCGGACCGTAGATAGCCTGAGTCTGAATTGCGCCCTTCGGGTCGTAAATGTCTTCCTGATATGGCTGCAGATCGCTCCGGCTGAAGTGAATCACGCGTTGGGGAATCAGCTCCTGGGTGTCCCCCTTGCGGCGGACCACGGTTAGGTCATAGTCCGGCTGAATCAGAAGCTGCTTCGATTTTGGTTCGAGCTGGGTTCTCGTCTCCGATGTTAACGTCACCAGGTCATCCGGTGCGATGCAACTAATCAACAGCGAATCAGCAAAAACATTGGGTCGAAAGTTCTCCAGTGGATTCGACGACTCCCTGGTTACGGTATTTGATCCCTCGAACACTTTTTTGCGGAGTGGTATCCATAACCTGAAGGTCTGACCGTTCGTAGCCATATCGAAAGCGGGAGAAAACACTACCGGAAAATATCCAGTGACACGCAACCACCCCGGCTTACGCTGCAAGATGTAGCCGCTGAATGAGGTGTAGGTCTTCTCTTTCCCTTTCCGGGGACCACCCTCCGTCAACTGGAACTCCACGGTTGCACTCAAGGAATGGATTTCAGCGCAGCGGTCGTTCACCAGCTTCACGAGTTGCGTTGCGTTTGCGGTCATCACCACGGAAGGCATTTTCGCCTGCTTTACCGTGCGGGTGTGGACCAGGCAACCGCTCAGTAATGACAAAACGACGGACATCAATGGCACTCTCAGCCACGTTTGCTTCCCCCGTTTTTGCATCAATGCTCTTTAAAGGCCACGAGAGTGCGATTATACCGTTCCTTGCTTGACGAGGGTCCCGGCCTATTCTTTTACGGATTTACAAGGCCTCCTCTATGTAGCATACTACTCCATTGAAGGTCCTGGGCTTCATGGAGGACACATGAAAAAACTCAGTCATCGCGCTGCGCTTTGTCGCGCATTTGTCTTCGGCATAGTTACGGGCTGGGCCGGGGCGTCCCATGCATCGGGTCAGACACAGATCACCACCTCTCAGTACAATAATGCGCGGACCGGAGCGTATCTGAGTGAAACCAGGCTTACGCCTGGGAATGTGAACCCGCGCAATTTTGGCAGGCTCTTCGCGCTCAAAGTCGACGGGGACGTGTATGCGCAGCCGCTTTATCTCAGCGGGCTGCAGGTTCCCGGCCGAGGGAAGCACGACGTGGTTTTCATTGCTACGGAGCACGATAGTGTCTATGCGTTTGACGCAACCGAGAAAACGTCGCCGCTGTGGCAGATCAACTTTACCGATGCCGCGAGGGGCATCACTGCGGTTCCCGCACGCGAGACTCACTGTCCGTTTATCAATCCCGAGGTGGGCATTACCTCCACGCCGGTCATCGATCCGAAGCGAGGAGTATTGTTTGTCCTCGCTCGCACCAAGGAGCAAACCTCGGGAGCGGGCGCCCAATATGTGCAACGACTCCACGCCCTGGATGTAACCACGGGCAAAGAAGTCCCGGGTAGTCCGGTGGTGATCAAGGCGAGCGTCGCCGCGGAAAAGCGCGCCGATAAGCAGCAGGAGATCTCTTTCGATCCGTTGGTTGAACAGCCGCGCGCCGCGCTGTTGCTCGTGAACGGCACGGTCTACCTGTCCTGGGGCTCTTCCTGCGACAGCGGTGACTATCACGGTTGGGTCATGGCTTATGACGCGCAAACACTGCGGCAGAAAGCGGTCTTCAATACCTCTCCGAATGCCAAAGAGAGCGGGGTATGGCAAGGGGACACAGGCCCTGCAGCGGACGACAACGGCAACGTTTTCGTGGTTACCGGAAATGGTGAGTTCGACCCGGAGAATGGCCATAATTACGGTGACACGATCCTTAAGCTCACGCTCGGGGAGGGTAACCTCATGGTTCGCGATTACTTTACGCCCCACGATCAGGAGACGCTTAACAAGAAAGACCAGGATCTGGGATCGGGAGGGCCCGTACTCCTTCCCGATCAGAGCGGCGGGCATACGCATTTGGCAGTCGTGGGTGGCAAGGATGGCAGTCTCTACGTTATCGATCGCGACCACATGGGACAGTATCACAGTGCGACGGATGATGTGGTTCAAACGGTCAAGCTAAAGGGTGGCCTCTTTGGCGCGCCGGCCTATTGGAATCAGCACCTATACGTCTTCCCTGATGGTGACGTTCTTCAGCAGCTGACAGTTCGCAATGGAACGCTTGCATTGACACATAGCGCAAGGATGGCACCCGTGGATCCTGGCGCCATCCCCACTGTTTCGGCCAATGCCGACCGAGACGGGATCGTGTGGACAATCAGTACTAGATCCTGGGAAGTGATACCGGAGAGTTTGGCAGTACTTCATGCCTACGACGCGACCGATGTTTCCCGCGAACTTTACAGTAGCGAAGAAAACTTCGACCGTGACCGGGCAGGTATTTCCGTTCGGTTCACCATCCCGTTAGTGGCGGGCGGACGAGTCTATGTCGGCGCGCGAAACGAAGTAGATGTGTACGGATTGCTGCACAGCGCAACCAGGCACTAGTTGCGGCAACCCCAAATCCCAATGGCACGTCAGGGTTGAGATGGCGAAGATTTAATGCGGTTACTCGGTCGTCCCTTCAACTCCAAGCAATCTAAGGTTGATATCCGCCGGCCATCCACTGAGCGAATAGGTCAATGTGAGCCTGAGACCACGGGCCTTCCCCTCTTGGTGGTGGCGGCGGCATCACGGCGCCGCCGATGCCCCGAATACGGTCGTAGATGATGGCGGCGTGCGCCTTCACGTCATCGTAGCTCGCCAGATTAAAAGCCTTACTCATCGCATGAATGTCTCGCTCTGTGAAGAGCGGGCGAATGTCCTTCTGAAAGCTCGTCAGTTTTGTCATCAGAGAACCTCAAAGATGCTGTAGATCGGGCCATCGGGGAGGCGATGTCCCTTCCCGACCGCGATCATACCGTTCATCCGATCATATTTCTGGGCACTCGTCTTGAACATCGGATTCATCCTTAAATAATAGCTTTCCGGGGTTGACGGCCTCGCCTTTGTCCAGTTTCTCGATCGTTCTCAGCACACTGCTGGCCTGAAGCATATCGCTTTGCTTCTATGCAGGTAAGTGGTACTTTAATCGCATTCTTATCCAGACTTCACGGGTTGATGAGCGACTTTCCTTTGCTGCTTCGTCTTCCATGCCTCGTTGTTGTTTTTGTGGCGCTTCTGAGAGCTTGCCCTGGGCTGGCGCAAACCTTTGACGCGTCCGGTCTTGACCGGCCCACCGAACTGGCCGGCACCTGGCTGATGAAGCCCGGGGATGACCTGGCCTATGCTCAGCCGGGCTACGATGACTCAGGCTGGACGCGCGTGGACGTGAAACACGATCTTCGCGACTATGTTCGCGGCCCACACCCGGCTGTGGTCTGGTATCGCCTGCACCTGCGCACGTCGCCGACACAGACAGACCTGGCTCTCGCAACCCACGATGTGGGGCCGGCGTACGAAATCTACGCGAACGGATCGCGGATTCTCCAGCTCGGGCGCGTTGTACCGTACTCTCCACGCATTCGCTGGACCCGGTTACTGGGATCACTTCCGGCACAGGCTGTCAGATCGGGCAATGTGGTCCTCGCGGTGCGGGCTGCGATTCCTGAGTGGGCATGGGCGGAACCTGATGTTGGAGTGCATTCGACAAATCTGCACCTCGGGAACCGGGACACACTTCAGAAAGGCATCTGGTTATTTCTGTTCGCCGGCGGCCAGCTGATGTACCTTGGGGCCCTGCTGGGCTTCGCTATCAGCGTGGCGGCGCTTGCCCTGTATACGGTGCAGCAGCGACGCATCGAGTACCTCTGGATGCTGGTCGCCGGGCTGACGGGGATGCTTCGCGTTTTCTATATCTTCTATGTCATGCTCCGGCCCACGCCGGACTGGGTGGGGACCGTCATGGATTGCTCCTCCGTGATCCGGAACCTGGCCGTGGCCCTGATGTATTTCGGGTTCCTGAGGTACAAGCCTTCCAAATGGGTCCGCATCTACATGGCCGTCGTATTTCCAGCGGCTGCCTTGATGATTTTCGGAGCGGGCCCTGGATGGCTTCCGGACGTCTTCTACTCAATCGCCGATCTGGCCACCGCTGCGGTCGCCTTCGGCCTTGTGGCCTGGATTGCGCTCCGGGACGCACGGCGCGGGAATCGGGAGGCCTACGCTCTGCTCTTCTCTTCGTTGATGGGGGTTGGCATTTACCTGGACTCTGTTTGTGACGTTTTGCGCCAATTTCCAGGCATGAGAGGGCTCGCGAACGAAATCCGTTCTTCTTGGATAAATAAAGGCTTGATTTTCGGGCCCGTCGGAGCGGACACGGAGGAGATATGCTGGTTGCTGTTCTGGATCTCACTCGCGGTTGTGCTGATTCTTCGATCGAATCGCATAAGCCTGGCACAGTCTGCATTGGAGAGTGAGATCGAGGCTGCCGGCCAGGTGCAGGAGGTCATCCTGCCGAAACCGGGGGAGAGTATTCCGGGATTTCTCGTGCATTCGGTCTACCGGCCGGCGCAACAGGTGGGCGGGGACTTCTTTCAGGTTCTGCCGGCCTACGATGGAGGCTTGCTGCTGATCGTTGGGGATGTTGCCGGAAAAGGCCTGCCTGCGGCTATGATGGTCGCCTTGGTAGTTGGTTCGATTCGCACCATTGCGCAATTCACAAATGATCCTGCGGCTATTCTCGGGGAGCTGAACGCGCGTCTCGTGGGCAGAACCGCAGGCGGGTTTTCGACGTGTCTGACCGCACACTTCAGAACGAACGGGGAAGTGACGCTTGCCAATGCCGGGCATCTGCCGCCGTATCTTGATGGCCAGGAGGTGGCGCTCAGCGGTTCCTTTCCGTTGGGGATTATAAAGAACGCCGAATCGACCCAATGCACGGTCCAGCTTGCCTATGGAAGCCGTCTCACCTTCTATTCCGATGGCCTGCCAGAAGCGCAGAATGAAAAGGGAGAGCTGCTTGGATTCGAGGGCGCCCAGGCGCTGTCACAGCTCGACGCGGAAGCCATTGTGCAGGCTGCCATTGCGTTCGGGCAGAAGGATGACATCACGGTTGTGGTGATTGAGCGCGAGAGTGGGCCGGTAGCCGTAAACTCGTAAGGCATAGCTATACGTGCGTGACCGGCCTCGTGCCGCCATGGTGGCAGCGAAACCGATGAATTGCAGGTGAAAGGACCAGATGAGTTGGAAAGTACGATTTCTAGGCCTGGGAATTCTGACCGGATCGATTGCACTGGCTTGGGGTGGACAGGCGGCACCCGTGCCGCCAGCCCAGCAGACGGCTCGGCCTGAGCCGCCAACGCGCGATCCGCATTCCCCGGGGTATGTGCAAGCCAAGGAGCTGCCCGACGGAACCGTGCCGCCGCCGGGTCAGGATGGAGACTTCATCATCGGGCCGACGCACCCCCCGGCACCGGAGATGACGGCTCAGGCCTTGACGCATGGCAACGTGGTTGAATTCACCATGAGTTCGGCCGAAAGCAAGTATTACCCGGGTATTGCGCGCGACAAGGGCACGTTCGGTACGCCTGCCCCGAATAATCCAGCGAAACTGGTGGTTACGACAAGTCATCCCGCTTCGTATACGCGCAAGGTTGCCGTGTATGTGCCGAAGGATTACGTGCCGGGCAGCGTAGTCCCGTTCATTGTGGGGGCGGATGGACCGGATCGAATGCTTTTCACCGCGCTGGATGGCCTGATTTCCGAACACAAGTTGCCGGTCATGATCGCCATCTCTATTGGCAACGGCAGCGGCGATGCGCAGGGGAGCGAGCGCGGACTTGAGTACGACACGATGTCGGGGCGCTATGCAGAATTTGTCGAACACGAGGTGCTACCGCTGGTGGAGGCGAAGGCGCACGTAAAGTTGACCCACGATGCCGATGGGCGGGCGACCACGGGCGGCAGTTCAGGAGGGTCGTGCGCGCTGATTATGGCGTGGTTTCATCCGGAACTGTATCATCGCGTGCTGACCTATTCTGGGACGTACGTCAACCAGCAGTGGCCGAACGACCCTAAGAGTCCACATGGGGCCTGGGAGTTCCACGAGCACTTAATTCCGGAGAGCCCACGAAAGCCGATCCGGCTCTGGATGGAGGTTGGCGACAAGGATCTCTACAATCCCAACGTGATGCGCGACAACATGCACGACTGGGTCGAAGCCAACGAGCGCATGGCGAAGGTGCTGGCAGGGAAGGGGTATCACTACCAGTTTGTGTTTGCAGAGAATGCGGGACACGTGGATCGCGCAGTGAGGATGCAGACGCTCCCGGAAGCGCTTGAGTATCTGTGGCAGGGCTATCACGCGCAAAACGCGAGGTGAGTGGAACCCACCGCGAAAATCCTGGGGGATTTCCTGGGATTTTCGTCAGCGCTCACCTGGCTTTAGGGCGGTGGCGCGCACGATCCTGGATGAGGTGTTGGGCGTGAGGCCGTACTTTATCGAGCATCAGCTGGCTCAGGCGGTGACTGATCCAAACGGCGGGCGCATAACAGCGCGTCGCGTCTGGCCGAGCGGCGGGCAAGGATGCAACTCTGGAGCGACTCTCTCGACGGGTTGAAGTTTGGCCCCGGGGCTAGTTCCAAATTGGGTAGCCGGTGGGCGGTGTCGTGCTTTTGTGGGCCTAGCTGCCGAGGATAATTCTTTCCTCCTGCGAGCAACCAGCTTCGAGTGATATAACCCTAAGACAGGGCCGCCGCTAAGGCAACTTCAACCACACACGATATTGGAGACGAATTATGTGGAAAGACTCCCCCGTTACTGAACCACCCAAGACCACTGCCCCTGCCACCGCAATAAAACCGGTCACCGAAGACGAATTGCGCACGATATTGGACCGCTTGGACGTGGCCCGCGACATTTTCCGCCAGAACCGGGAATTGCGGGAGGTTTTGTCCCGCCGCGAAGCCGAGACCCAGGCGTTGCGGAGCCGCAATGCGGAGTTGGAAGAAATCCTGCGCAAATTCGCCCCGATGCTCTTGAACGTGGCGACCACCATGGGATTGGTGGCAAAGAATGAAAAGCCTGAACCGGAAAACTATCGATCGCAGGAAGCGCAAGGGCACCACGCCGGTGTCCAGAATCGCTGAGGGAACGAAAGAGTAGTCATCCCCAATGGAAAAGGCGGCTACAGGGCTTGAACCTTGTAGCCGCGGCGTTTCTGTCTTTTATTCAACTACTTTCCACCCGAAGCACTCTTCAATGTCTTTATGACGTGCGCCCCATCCTGCCCCTTGAGCGTTTTCATCGTGATTCGGCGCACAGGATGGCGCTCTTTCAGATTTAAAGTCTTACGCTACGCCCGGCCAACTACTTTGGGGCCAGGCCAGCCGGGTCGAGTATCATGCGGCGGACTTCCGGCTTTCCCTGGGGTCCTTTCTGTCACCCTCTCGCCTCGGTCGGCCTTGTCATCCTTTTCCTAATATCGCCAAAGGGGGAAATGAAGAAAGTCACAGGTTCATTTCGATTGAGAACTATGTACCTGCTTTCCGAAGACCTTTTCGGCTTCGAGATTCACCAGCCGCACCCAGTCATCGTGCCGGACGCTGTCCCCTGCATGCGAATATTCATACGCCTCAGGCCCCGCAATAATGCCGGTTTTTGTATTGCCTCCATGTCCTATTTCAAAGTGGCAAGTGTCACAAAGCACTACGCAGTTGAGAGTGGTTTTCATCCAATGGTGCTTATCATCGTCATTTGAACCACACTGGTCTGGCACCACATGGTGGGCCTCTTCCCATTTCCAATTGAGAGAGCGGCCGCAGTGCGCACACAAACCCATCTGGCGTAGGCGGGCCTCTTTCTTCACCGACTCGGAGAATTCAAAGTGTCTCGCCATGGTGCCTCCAGTCGGATGGTGACGCCCGCCATTTTACATCAGCGCTACCAGTTCAACAGGCAACAGTCAGATCCGAGCAACGTACTTTGATTAGAGTCAATTCCGCTTGGTTTCTTCTCGCCGCTTCGCAGCCCGGCCGCGGAGGCCCACATCTCGCAAGCGAGATGTGGGCACCGCCCCGGTGTGAGAGAAAGATCAGACGTGACTTATACAATGCCTGCGGAGTCAAGGTCCGAGTTATTAGTGCCGACCTAGTGGCGTGGCGCACGGAGCAGAGCTACCGATTCCACCTTATGTGCGTCATGCTTGCACGCGCACACGGTGATCACGAACCGCTCCTTCCAGGCCAGATAAATCAGCTTTTCGATATCTGGCTCGCAACTGCGGAAGGAACGTTGTTCGCACTCGCAGCCCTTCAGCTCGAAGCCTTCGAAATCGCCGAAGCAATCGTACAAAAGCTCCGTGACCTTTCCGGTGTAGCAGCGCTCGTGCCGGGCTCCAGGCTGGCCTTGGTGTTGGCCTTTTCCGATGGAAGGCGGCTGATAGCCTTTCGGCGAAGCGGGAATCTTGCCAGGATCCTGTCCCATGGCTTTAATTCGCGAGGACAGGACGCTGATCCAGCGCAGAAGCACCGGGTACCAGCGATTGCCCGTTCCGATCAGCCCGAGCCTCCACTTGAGTACGGCCAGAAGATTCTCGTCCACCGGCAGAATCCTGCTCTCTTTCTGAACCTGAATCGTCATCAGGAAGCTGCCCGTAATGTATCGCCAGACCAGCGGCTGGTTATTCACATTCGCTGGAAGGACGGCTGCTTTGGTCTTGCCGCGCTGGATGGGAGGTGGAGGAGGTGGAGGAGACGGCAGTACGATTTGCCTGGTGGTGATGCGGCGGACGACGATATTGAACTCGTTGCCAATCTTGATCCCGTTCGGCAGGTCCACTGTTATCAGGCCGGCGAAACTGCCGCCAGTTCCCGGGGGAATGGGCACATAGGTCACCGGGCTGACGACTTTGCACTGAATGGTGTGCCCGTCGGCGGCCGTGAGCATGTGGCCGGAGTAAAGCTGAGCGGCGAGCTGCAGGACCGACGACGCACTGACCGCAGGCCAATAAATATTGGCCACAGTGCCGATTGGAGTTGCGCCCCAATCGATCATCATCTCGTCCGGATAGCTGAGAATACTGGTCGGGTCGGTCGAAGCCGGCGGAGGGCTGGGCCGCGCATCGATGGTTTGCGGGACATGGTGAGTGGCGGGGACGGGGTTCCCAGAATGGTTTACCTGCAGATTGCGCTGCGCCAGTTTATCGGAGCTTTCGGGAGTCTGGATGACTCCGCCAGCGTTGACGATCGGAGCGTCGTCGTAGGCAATTTGCGCCACCAGGCAACTATGGCCGCTGCCCGGCATCCAGTGCTGCACCGGTAACCCGCCATAGGTGTTCGAATTGTCCCACACGTTGAGGAAACATCCGTAGAACGCCCAGGCGTAGTCGTGCATCGGGGGCATGATGATCGTCTGGTTGTTGATGCCGGCCGGCCCGTAATCGCTGGGGCCGTCCACCAAATTGGCGTTGGCGAAGAACGGCAGTGAGCACCCGTTGATGTTGCCGTGGCCATCGGTTCCCGGTGAGGGGCTTTCCGGGTGGGGCGATCCGGAACTCGGGTAGGTGATGTTCGGATCGGCAGATGTGGTAGGAGTGTTTTGATCGATGAAGTCGGTATCGAACGTCTGCGTGGTTAACAGACGGAAGAACACCTTCACATCCGAAGCTGGGGCAGCGGTGGAGGCTCCCCTCAAGCGCACGCGCGCGATGGCGAAGTTATAGTTGTTGTTCGATCCGGAGACCTGGGTGACCAACGAATCGCCATCGGTGTCGATTTGCGAGGGCAGCAAGCCATCGAGCGGGTCCGACATGTTGGTATCCGGCGGCGTATAGTTCGGATTCAGGTAGCCGTAGGTCTGGTTCAGATGCGTGATCAGGTTGGTGATGTACAAATACGCGCCGCCGACGCTATCGCTCAGTGCAGGCCCGCCCGCCACCGGAGTATTGTTCGCCGCTGGAGTTCCGGTGAACACGCGCAGGTCCTGACTGAGATAGGGTTGATTCCCGGAAGTGTTATTCACGTTCGTGAAGTACGGATCCGCGCCGCCCAACAGGAAGAACTCGCCCTGCGGGTTAAAGGGTATGTTTTGTCCTTGCACGCTGATGGTGGCCAGAAGTGAAAAGGGGTTGGGCGCGTTTCCCGGTTGCGGGAAGGAGGCAAGAGAAGCGGTGGTGAACCCGACCTGGTACTCAAAACGAATCCTCTGCGGGATGTTGCCGTTGGCTCCCGTGTTCCCGACGTCGTAGGTTGTGCCCGTGTGGGTGATGGAAAGGCCGGGGATGTTCGTGTTGCTAAAGGTGCCGGTAAAGTCAGGAAGCGCCGCCCCTACGGCGTTGGGAGAGAATCCTTCCAGGAACAGGTAGAAGGCCAGCGGAAAAGTGGGATTGTCGTTGACCTCGTCGCGCCCATAGTCATCCTGCACAATCACGAAGTAAAAATTCTGATTCACCGGCGCGTAGTTGCAGTCTGCGGTGGTGGCTTCGCAGTCAGATGCTTCGGAATATTCAGCGCCTGCGGGCTTGACGATCACCGCGTTGTAGAAAGCGAAATTGAATCCGCCCGGAGGCGACTGTTGATTCGTTCCCAGGTAGTCGTTAAAGATGTCGAAATATGCGCGAAAGAACCCCCCTGAATAGGAACCGGGTACGCCCTCGCAATTTTCGCAGCAGGGGTCGCAGACCTCGGGATTGCTGAGGTTCCCTTGCGGATCGACAATCAGCTCCGAGATTTCGTGGCTGACTACCATCGCGTAGACATCCGCCTCGTCGGCCAGGGTGATGTTCGTCCCTCCCATTCCCCACACCGCATAGGGTACGTTGGCGATCGAGTGATAGCCGCTGTTGGCGCCGATTCCTTCTCCCACGCTCTCCGAAATCTGTGCCGGGCAAGGCACGACAATAGCCGTCGACGTCGAATCCAGTCCGTTGCTAGAGACGATGCTGTTCACCCAACCCTGCAAATCAGAGTCCGTAAACGAAGTCGACGACATGTTCGCCGTAAATTCGATACTGTTCGGCGAAATGGCCACCGTGCTCGGACCATACTGCGGCACCCATTCGGAAATGGGAACGATCGCGTGCTGGGCGTAGGTGAGCATCGTTTGCATGTCCGCAGCCGAAACCGAGAAATTCTGGCCGGGTGTTGCAAATGTGACGTGGGCGAAGTAGATGGTACCGCTAAATAGGGCGCTCATCGCTTCCACCCCTGCGGTTTAGGCACCGCTTGTTTTCTGAGGAATGCGGACACTTCCGGATGATCTTTCAATTCCGCGGAGTCCGGTTTTACCCGATGGAGAACCTGAAGAATCTCGATCGGCACGCCCGTGCCGAAGCCCCGTGCGTTCTTATCCTTCGCGAAAGTGGCGGGATCGTGTTGTTTCAGGAACCCAGCGTTCTTAACCGCTCGGGTAAAACACCGGAACTTTCGAGCAGGATTTGTGCGTTTTTGATCCATGGCGAAATTCCTCTTTTCTAAGTGGCGAAGTGGGGCGACCCAAGGTCGCGGGTTGTCTTGAGCGTCTCCATCGCGCTCCAAACCGTCTGCACTCGCTAATTCTGTACTCGCTAATATAGTGAGGACCGCGTCTTGAACGTTTCAGGCCGGAACCTCGAAAACCGTCATCGCGCAATTTAACGCGAAATCGTAAGGCGTGACGTCGCTCCCCGACACGACACGGTCGAGGAACGTGTTCATGGGCGGCGCGGGCGCCGTGAGGTCCGGTAGCGAGAACCCGCTCAGATACACGGAGAGGAACGGCTTGTTGTCCGACACCTGCCCGGCCGCCGATGGTGGCTCTGGGTGGGTACCGTTGCGGCATTCGCTCTCTTGATAACCGGTGGCTCCTGGTGGCCTCGTTCGGGTAACAGCTCTTTCCCTCCCGAGTGGAAGCAGCCGGAACTCAGCTGACGCCCCCACACCAAGGAAACGTCGCATATTGTCTCCGCGATGGTGTCCGGCATATTAAATTGCTCTTGAAACGACCCTATGGAAAAGATTTCGTGCAGCATGGCGCCAGGAAACACAATACTCCGGCGTTCAAGGCCATCATTGGATCGCCTTGTTTAGTCATGTTTACAAAACTTTATCCAGCTTAACCAATCTTTATCGCACCCGCCGAGTGCCGGTGCTGAAATCAAATCACTGCGCAGGCAATGAGAGATCACTTCTTCGGTTGTAACAGGTGTATCGATCTCGGTGCGCATCGAGGAGGTTTTATGAATGCAGGTAATCTATCCCACCGCTTCGTCGCATCAGTGCTCGCCCTGGCAGTAGCAGGCGCCATGTTGGTATTGGGCTCGCAATCTGCTTCAGCCCAACGAATCACCGTATCCACCCCCTTCCCCTTTTCTGTCGACAGCCAACATTACCCGGCCGGAACGTACCAGTTCACTCTTATATCCGAATGTCTTCTCTCCATTCTCAAAGTGGATCGTGGAGAGGAGAAGGTGTTTCTGATACGGCCTGAAGCCAACGGACCGCTGGGAGCACATGGCGGCCTGACCTTTGATAATTCCAAGGGCCACAGAACTCTTCAAGCAGTCTTTATACCGGGGAAAGCCATGGCCGCCGAGTTGGTCGGAAACGAGACTGCGAAAAATGCTGGGAAAGGCCACATACGGCAGACGTCGACGAATTCTCTCCCTCAAAGGGTTGCGAACGGGAAACGAGGTGCAACAGGCCAATGAAGTAAAGACGGTGAATGGGACGACTGGGGACGAAAAGTGCGCCAACGAATGCGCATACGTCAGGAATCCTTCGCGCATCCGTTCTTTTTTGATCCTTCCCGGTTTCCTTGTTGCTCCCTGTAGCCTTATTCACTATTCATAGCGCAATGCTTCTACCGGATGGATTGAGGCTGCGCGCCGAGCGGGAAGCAGACAGGCGCCGATGGAACAAAGAACGAGCAACAGAGTAGCTGGCATAAGGTTATGGGAAGCCAATTCTTGGCTACTCATCCACGCAGTCAAAAGCCTTTGGATGAGCATCTCGACTGCCAATCCTCCTGCAATGCCAACGATGACGCTTTGTGCTGCAATTCGCACCGCAATCCACGCTACGTGCCTGCGAGACGCGCCCAATGCCATGCGTATGCCCAATTCAGCGGTCCTTTGCGCAACACTGTAGGAGACGACACTAAATAGACCCACGAGAGCAAGCAGCAGTGCAAGAGCCGAGAAGAAACCAAAAAGCACAGAGAAGAGACGCTGACGCGTCCACTGCGAATCGCGTTCGATTGCCTCTTTGAGATCGAAGCTTTTGTCCGAAACCTGTTGATCAGAGGAAACCGACTGGACGGCCGCTCTTACAGAGTGCAGCATCGCCAGCGGCTCGCCTTGAGTACGAATTTCGAACTGTACACGGGGAACCATAAAGGTTGTATACGGTAGATATATGGCAGGCACGGCGGGCTTATCCACCCCATCATTGCGTAGATCCGCAATCACACCGACGACCTGTCGCCAGCCCGCGCTGTCAGGCGAGGCTGCCAATACTGGGCCCCTGGCTTTGAGAGTGGGGAGGCGAAGTTGCTGCCCGAGTGGATCTTCCTGCGACCAGTAACGGTGCGCAAAAGCCTCGTTCACTACGGCGACGAAATCTCCCTGGTAGTTTTCAGCCTGAGTCCAGAGACGCCCCCGCAGCAGCTTGATATGCAAAGTGGCAAAGAATTCCGGACTGACGAGGTGAACACGAACGTCCTGACCCATGTTGTTGCTCTTACCAGCGACCTCAACGGTGAAATCGGTGCCGCTATACGGTGGCGTCGAGTCGCTGGCAACGGCAACCGAAGTTACCCCCGGAATCGCAGCCATCTTCTGTCGGATTTGATCGACGAAAGCAACTCGTCCCTCGCGTGATTGAATGTCATGCCAGTCCTTGGGATTGGTCACGTGCATGCCTATACCG
The DNA here is from genome assembly GCA_963838445.1 of uncultured Acidobacteriaceae bacterium. GTDB lineage: Bacteria > Acidobacteriota > Terriglobia > Terriglobales > Acidobacteriaceae > PALSA-350. The sequence continues at coordinate 25,774 of CAWIRT010000048.1, read as the reverse complement.
GCTTGCATGACATGGTCCGGATCGTAGCCCAGTGGCATATTTGTGAGGTGAAGAAAAGCTCCAATTGCCATTCCAGCGGTAGCAAGCAGGAGGAGCGTCAAAGCGATCTGTCCCGCAATCAGAGGATTGATCTTGCGCCTGCGATCGTTGCCCCCGATTCGGCGTAGCCTTGCCTGTATGGTGCGTGCCAGATCGGGGCGTGACAAACGCAGCGCCGGAAACAGACCGAAAAGAATTCCACACAGGAAAGCCAGCCCAGCGGAAAACATGAGAATAGGAAGGTTGATGCGGATCACAGATTCCGGAGGGAAGGAATTGGGAGAGAGTTGCAGGGGCAACTTCGCCAGCCAGTAAGACGCGACGACTCCAAGAGCGGCCCCGGAAAAGGAAACGACCAGCGCTTCCACCAGCAATTGGCGGATGATTCTCCAACGGCTGGCCCCAATTGCACTACGCACGGCCAATTCGTGCTCGCGCGCCTCACCACGTGCCAAAAGAAGAATGGAACAGTTTGCACAGCCAATTGCCAATAGCAGCAGAACCCCAGCCAGCAACAGCGCCAGCGTGTGGCCTGTATTTTGTTCATAGGGAACAATGATCGGTTGCAGATGCAGGTGAAACTTCTTTGTAAAATCGCCGGGGTTTTCCTTTGCGAACTGGTGCACGATTGCATTCAGTTCCGCGTCTGCCGCGGCTGGGCTGACATCCGCTTTCAGCTTGATCCACGGGTTATACAACGACCGGATGCGTGGGTTTATGCTGTCACGCTGCAGGCTTTTGGGCAGGTAGACATCACCGGCACCAAAAGTGTCATTAAAAGCAAAGGTGCGTGGCATGATGCCGACAATGGTGTAAATAATATGGTTAAGCTGCAACGTACGCCCAACCACAGCGCGATCACCATGAAAATGACGCTGCCAAAATTGATAATTCAGAACCGCAACATGCCGGCCGCCTTCTTCAGCGTCTGATGGTTGAATTCCGCGTCCGAGTAGTGCGCGCACCCCGAAGAACGTATCAGCGTTCTCCGTCAGGTACGTCACGGCAACATCTTCGGGAAGATCTTCGCCGGTAAGCTCCGCATTCACGTTGAAGAAGCCGAGAAGACTTTCAATCGAGCGGGCCTTCTTAAACACTTCGAACTGTGATTTAACCATGACAAACCACATCATCCTTGGCCCCTCTTCCGTGATGATGTCGGGGTTCATGATCCTGTCAGAATCCGCGTACGGAAAAGGATGGATGAGGACGGCATAGATCAGGCTGAACATAGCGGTCGTGGCCCCGATGCCCAACGCAAGCGAAAGAATTGCGATGGTCGAATACCCGCGATCCTTGCATAGAGAGCGCAGTCCATAGCGGATGTCAGCGCCAAGCTCATCAAAAATGCGTAGGCCGATTGCGTCTCTGTATCTCTCATTCTGTGTTTCGGCAAGACCAAAGTCGATGCGTGCCTTACGCTGTGCATCGGCAGGTGCTATCCCTTGCCGGATCAGGTCGGCCACATAGGCATCGATATGAAACGTGAATTCTTCCTCCACCTCGCGGCCAATACGAGACCGATTGACCATGGATTTCCACCAGAAGCGGAGGGTAGGGAAGAAGTTCATATCTCCTCCGGGCTTGTTCGCAAAATGTTGGCGACAACGTCTGCCATGTCCGACCACTTCGTCGTCTCCTCTTTCAACTGACGCCTTCCGGAGGTAGTAAGGCGATAGAACTTCGCCCTGCGATTGTTTTCCGATTCGCCCCATTCCCCCTCAATCCATCCGTTCCTTTCAAGGCGGTAGACGGCGGTGTAGAACGAGCCCTGCAGCAGTTCCAGCCTTTCGCCTGAAATTTGCTGAATTCGGAGCAGGATGCCATATCCATGAAGAGGACCAAGGGATATGGATTTCAATATGAGTAATTCCAGTGTGCCCTGCGGTAGTTCGACTCGCTTCGCCACGCTCTCTCCTATTTGATAAAGGAGAGTACGCCCCCCTTTCCTATTGCGTCAAGGAGGCCGGATGAGTGCTAATCGCCAAATCCAGGCAGCGATGGAGGTCTTTGCCAAGTCAGGAGTAGATGCTCCCGTCCGTGAGATTGCGAAAAGGGCGGGCGTCGGCCTGGGCACGGTATATCGTCATTTTCCCCAGCGCTCGGATCTCATCGTGGCCGTTTTTCAGACCCGGGTCGATGCCTGCGCGGATGCAGCCTCTGTCCTTGCTGTCAAATACGAACCGGGCGAAGCGTTGGCCCGCTGGATGCAACGCTTCGTGGACTTCATTGCTACGAAGCGAGGGCTTGCAGCAGCGCTACACTCAGGAGACCCGGCCTATAGCGCTTTGCCGGGTTACTTCAACAAATGCCTGCTCCCCGCAATGAAAACTTTGCTGGATACGGCTGTCGCAGCAGGAGCCGTGCGCCCAGGTATTGAGGCCGAAGACCTGCTACGAGCAGTCGCAACCCTATGCCACGGACGACACGGCGACGAGCCAGTCTATGCGCGAAGAATGGCCGCACTGCTGGTAGATGGCCTGCGTTACGGTGCGAGCACACCCATAGACCCGCCTAAAACCCGACATAGATGATCCATTACTCCCCGCAAAGTCAGCTTTCGGAAAGTGCAGTTAACTGACGTTGGAAGTTTCGTGGACAAACGCCGCAGATCTCGCTGAGAGCATTACCTGTGCGCGACAGAGAGAACCCAGGGGTACGAACTACTCCGTTCGAAGAGCTTCAACAGGCTCGATAGCCGCGGCGCGGTAGGCGGGAACAATAGCGGCGGACGCAGCGGCAGTCGCAAGCAAAAGGGCGACGCCGGCGAGAGTCGCACCGTCCCAGGGCTGGGTTCCGAACAACAGCTCGCTCATGAACGTTGCCGCGCCGATGGCGCCCAGCAGTCCAGCCCCGATGCCGGTTGCAATCAGGCGTCCTGCCTCGGCAAGAATGAGCCGGTAAACAGAACTACGCTGCGCCCCGAGCGCCATGCGCACACCAATCTCGCGTGTCCGGCGGCTAACCGAATATGCGACCACTCCATACAGTCCCACCACGCTCAAAAAGAGCGCCATGACCGCGAACCCACCCACGAGCCACGCAGACGAGCGATGCAGGTAGGTCGACTGCAGATGATGAATGCGATCCTCCATGGTCTCCGCGCCAATCGCCAGGACATCAGAGTCGATCTGGTGAACGGTCTGCTCGAGCGATGTCAAGATCTCCTGCGGATCCTGTACAGTCCTTGCTACTACAAAGAAAGTGAGGTCCGGTCCCTGATCGAATGAGGTATAGATGGCAGGCTGCACCTCAGAGTCCAGAGACCCTTCTTTGAGGTCGTCGACGATCCCGACGATCTCGATGGGAGGCTGCGATGCGTCGAATCGGATGGCCTTTGCGAGAGGATCCTCCCCGGCGAAATACTTGTGCGCGAATGTGCGATTGACGATTGCCACCAGAGGCTTCGACTTATCGTCCGTTTCGCTGAACCAACGCCCCCGCAGCAAACGCGCCTGGATAGTGGTGAAGTAGTTCGCGCTCACCTGCCGGCTATTTGCTTCGTTGCCTTCCGGTTGATTCTTTCTGCCGATTATTTCGAACGTAGTGTTGCCGCCGGCGATATTTGAAATGGGTATCTGGCGCGCCACAGCCACGGATTGCACCCCCGGCAAACGTCCCACCTCGTCTATAACGCGATGCGCCATCGCAACCACTTGTTCATCTTTGGTGTATCGTGTCTCCGGCGCCCACACGCGCAGTGTCGCCAGGTGATCCGGCTCCAGTCCGATTTGCGTATGAAGCAACTTGTAAAAACTCTTGCTGAGTAAGCCGGCTCCTACCAACAGGATTGTTGCTGCGCACAATTCGAGTACTACCAGGTTCGCTCCAAGTCGCTTCCATACTGTCCCCGCGGATCCGCGGCCCGCTTCAGCTAATCCGGGCCGAAGGCTCGCCAGGGGTGAACGAAGAATTGCAATCGTCGAAAGCAGCAACAAACAGGCAACTCCGACCGTTCCCGCAAATAGCAGGACATGGGTGTTCAGCCCTAGCCCATTCAAATACGGCATGGCTTGCAACAGGTTGATGGGAAGAAGATTGCGGAGGAGATGAATTGTGCCGTAGGCGGATCCAATGCCCATCAAGCTCGCAACCAGCGTCAGCACTACAGCTTCGGTGGTGAGCTGCCGGATAAGCCGCACCGGCGAGGCTCCCAGCGCCCCGCGCACCGCAATCTCCCACTGCCGGCTCTGAAACCTGACGAGGAGCAAACCGGAGACGTTGACGCAGGCAATCAAGAGCAGCAAAGCGGCTCCGATCAACAACAACCACAGCGTCGGACGCAGGTTGCCGACCACAACCTCTGTGAGCGGCAACACCGTGGCCCCACGTCCCTCATCCGAGTCCGGATATTGCTTTGCCAGTTGCTGTGCGATCGCACTCATCTCCCCCGACGCGGCTTGCAATGACACATCGTCCTTCAACCGCGCGAACGCGAGTATTCCATGCTCGCCACGGTTCTCTGGCTTCTCAGAGGCTTGCAAGGGCATCCAGAACTCGGCTGCCCCCGCCGGGGCGAACGAGAACCCCGGGGGGAGAACACCGACGATAACGTGCGCCACGCCATTGAGCGTCAGCGTTCTTCCGACAATGTCCTCCTGTTTCCCGAACCGGCTTTGCCACGCGGAATAACTCAGGATCACGATGCCGGGCGCGCCCAGTCTGTCTTCGCCTGGGCGGAAGTCGCGGCCCAGCAGCGGAGCGACTCCAAGCATCCGGAAGAACCCGGCCCCGACCACGGCGCCTTCCGCACGCTGCACGCCGTTTGCGGTCCTCAACGCCACGGCATTGGCGTCGTACGCCTCTACCGCTGTAAAAGCATGGTTCATCCGTTTCCAATCCAGGTAATCGAGAAAAGAAAGGTGGAAGCGCGGCCCCAACGGGGTGCTCTCGAAGAGACACACCAGCCGGGATGGATCCTGGTAAGGTAGCGGCTTGATCAACATGGCGTCGACAAAGGCAAAGATAGCTACGCTGGCGGAGATGCCCAGCGACAATACCACGATCGCGGTCAGCGCAAACCCGGGATTTTTCTTGAGCTGGCGGCACGCATAACTCACATCGCAACAAACGCTCTCCAGGAATAGAGCCGTATCCATGCGAGTCACGCGCTCTTTTGTCGATGTTCGGTTGCCGAAGCGCAGTAGTGCGTCCCGGCGCGCAACTTCCGGCGTCATGCCCGCCGCAATGTTGTCCTCCGCACGCATTTCGATATGAGACTTGAGTTCGGCGTCGATCTCGCAATCAACACGCGAACGCGAAAAGAGATTCAATACACGACGGACCATCGACATGGCATCTCTCCCTGGGCATAACGCAGGCTCGAACACCTCTCACCAAGTGCTCAAAATCCGCAGCCCGTACCGTGCAACTCGCCTTTTTTTGCGAGGGTCTTCAGTATCAGCACGTCCAACGTCCCCCGCAATCGTTCTTGGCCATTCAGCGTAACCCCTAGACAACTGTGGCTGCTGCAGAGAGAGTAGCCATAGACGTTTAGGTATGTCAAGGCTGGGTATGAATGTGTCCTGCCGGGATTTCGTCGTGAACCCGGAAAGGTTGATCGATTAGGGGTGTCATTCTATGCTCGTGCAGTGCCCATTCTTCCATCTACCTGCCTCTGACGTGGTATTTCAGTCACAATCTGTTGAGAGTTTCCTGATAGATAAGCGACGGAAAGCCGCAGAAAGGTTCACGGGCTAGCTCTGTGTTTATTCAGCAAGCGCACCGCAAAGGCGGCGTCTTATTTCTCAAGACTATTCTTCAGGATCTTCGTTTCGCGGTCCGTCAGCTGCGCAAGAGCCCAGGCTTAGCCTTCACCGCCATCCTGGTATTTGCGCTCGGAAGTGGCGCCAGTACCGCGATCTTCGCCTTTGTCGACGCCGCGTTGGTCAAACCGTTACCCTATCGCGCCCCGTCGAGGCTGGTTGCCCTCTTCGAACGCATTCCGGTGGGTGACCGGTACCATCTTTCGTACGGCGACTATCTCGATTGGAAGCAGCTCAATCGGGTATTTGCGTCCCTCGACATTTATCGCCCAGAGGGTTTTACCATGACCGCCGCTGCGGGCCTGGAAGACGTATCCGGAGCCCGGGTAAGCGACGGTTTCTTTCGCACACTTGGCATCGTTCCATTTCTTGGTCGTGACTTCAGGCCAGGAGAAGATCTGAAAAGTGCCCCGCCGACGCTTTTATTGAGCTACGCAACGTGGCAGAAGAGATTTGGGGCAAACAAGAACGTAGTGGGCGAAACGGTCACGCTCGATGGTGTCCTCTACCTGATCGTCGGAGTCTTACCCTCCGGTTTTCATTTTGCGCCAGTTGAGCCGGCGGAATTCTGGACGACGCTCCAGGGGTTCTGTGTTGATAAACCTCGATCATGCCACGCGTTCTACGGTGTAGGGCGCTTGAAGGTTGGAGCAACGGTTGCGACCGCCTCCGCGGATCTTTCCTCGATAGCGCGGCAAATCGCGGCGAAATATCCCCTGTCCAACCGCGACCGGGGAGCAACGGTCATTCCCCTTCCAGATGCAATCCTGGGGGATATCCGCCCGACCCTGGTTGCCCTGCTGAGCGGGGCCGGACTTCTGTCCTTGATCGGCTTCGTCAATGTTTCGAGTCTGCTGCTGGTGAGGGCAGAGAGCCGCAAGCGTGAGATTGCGGTTCGCGGAGCGTTGGGAGCCGGACGTAGCCGGCTTGTTCTGCAGTTTGCGGTCGAGGGCTTCTTGCTTGCTGGTCTTGGTTGCGTCCTTGGACAAGTAATCAGCTTCGGCTTGATAAGGGTTCTGCTGGGGCAAATACCACATCGTCTGCTGGAGAACATGCCCTACCTGCAGGGGCTCCATTTCAATCTGCACACTTTTCTCTTCGCACTCATTACTTCGTTGCTCGGCGGTGTTCTCTTCTCGGCAGGTCCCGCGTTGCAACTCTTTCTATCGGATATGCAAGAGGGACTCATGGAGGGAGGTCGCACGGCTGCAGGCCGCAGCTGGCGCAAGGTGGGCGCAAGCCTGGTCGTGGTGGAACTGGCGGTCACGGTAGTGCTGTTGGTAAGCGCAGGCCTGTTCGCAAAAAGCTTTTACCGCCTGTTGCATGAAGATATCGGTATGTCGCCGGATCATCTGGCAGTGTTGCATGTCGAAAAACTGGGTAACGTGACGGACGCACAGAGCGTTGCACTGGAACGTCAAGTCATCGCCCGCATGTCGACTTTGCCGGGCGTATCTTCGGTAGGTGTCTCTCAGCGACTTGCCGTGGACGGAGGAGAAGACTTTGTCGCCTCGTTTACGCATTTCCGCGTAGTCGGCAGATCTCATCTGGGTGAGGGCGATGAGGTGAACCAACGTTTCCAGAGTGTCGGATATTTTGAAACGCTGCGAGCACGCCTGCTTCGCGGAAGATACTTCGCCGAGACAGATGACACATCTAAACCCTGGGTGGCGATCATTAACCAGACCATGGCGAGACAATTCTTTCCCGGGGTAGATCCGCTGGGAAAGCGCATCGTGGATGAATACTTTCAAGACCATCCCATCGAAATCGTCGGCGTCATCGACGACATTAAAGAAGGGCCATTGGATATGAAGCCCATGGCCGCCGTCTATCAGCCCTTCAACCAGAGCCCCAGCCAGAGCTTCTATGTAACGCTTCGCGCATCCCAGTCAGAAGGAACATTGCTTCATGCTTTGGTTAACGCCGTTCACAAGATCGACCCAGGGCTGATCGCGGATGGTGAGGAGACAATGTCCGAACGGATCAACAATTCCCAATCGGCCTACATCCATCGTTCTGCCGCGTGGCTGGTTGCCGGCTTCGCGTCGCTAGCATTGCTGCTCGGCACGGTCGGGCTCTATGGTGTTGTGTCGTACTCCGTCGGACAACGGACGCGTGAGATTGGGGTGCGCATGGCACTCGGAGCACAGCGCGCCACGGTTTATCAGCTCATCTTGAAGGAGGCTTGCTGGCTCGCAACATTAGGCATCGCAAGCGGGATTCTGTGCTCATTGGCGGCGGCAAATCTTCTTCGCAGCTTGCTATTTGAGGTGAGGCCGTGGGACCTGGCGACGCTGCTATCCGTGGCGTTCGTGCTCGTTGCTGCGGCATTGATTGCGAGTTACATTCCAGCACGCCGCGCAGCATCGATAGACCCGACGGAGGCTCTCCGGTCCGAATAGTTGGGTGCTCGACCTTCGAGACGCTCGAGTGTCCGGGTCGGGGACAGGCCGGAATGAGTCCGGGGCGGAGCAAGGAAAAAAAGCTCCTCTATCGGAGAGCGTCTCGTTCCGGCGCAAACTAATAATACCGAACTATATAATCGGGGGCTGACGAACCAATTCGCTATGGTGGAACTTATTCGAAGTCGCAAAGTCTTTGATGTTTGCATCATTGGCTCGGGAGCAGCAGGCGGGGGGGCCGCAAAGGTATTGACCGAAGGCGGGATCGATGTGGTGATGTTGGAGGCCGGACCACTCCTCAATCCTTTGAAGCACTTCAGCGAGCACCTATGGCCTTATAACCTTGCTCATCGCGGTGCTGGAATCGGTGGTACCGGTTACGACCAGGACGGAAGCCGCGAACTGGATGTATCTTTCATCTCGGGTAAGATCCCCGGCGAACCGTATACCAACGCACCCGATTCGCCCTTTGGGTGGGACCGGGCGCGCATTCTTGGCGGTCGAACTAACCATTTCACACGAGTCTGGCTGCGCATGGCGGAGGCGGACTTTCAAGGGCACACGCTGGATGGCGCGGGCTACGATTGGCCGATCGGCTATCAAGACCTTGCGCCGTACTACGACAAATCAGATGCCTATGTGGGCGCTTACGGCACGATGGAGCATATTCCGTCTGCTCCGGACGGGATCTTCCAGCCGCCTCCCCTGCCTCGTTGCTCCGATGTGGTCATTCAACAAGGCTGCCAGAAGCTCGGTATCCCCTGTATTCCGGGTCGTGCCGCGATTCTTACGCGCACTCTGAATGGCCGCCCGCCTTGCCACTATTGCAATCAGTGCGAGCGCGGATGCCGGATGAACTCGAATTTCAGCTCGAGCTTGACCCTGATTCCCGCCGCTTTAGCCACCGGTCATCTCACGATTATCCCGAATGCGATGGCGCGAAAGATTTTAGTGGGCAGTGATGGGAAAGCCCGAGCCATTTCGTACATTGACAAAACCACTCGAACTGAGCAACAGGTCCAGGCTCGAGCCTTTGTGATCGGGGCCAGTGCGTGCGAATCCGCGCGCCTTCTGCTCAATTCGAAGTCTTCGATTTTTCCTAACGGACTCGCCAACTCCTCCGGCGTGGTCGGCCGTTACCTGATGGAGACACCTGCGAGCGGCGTCGTCGGGTACTTCCCTCAACTTACCAGGATTCCAGCGCACAACCATGATGGCACCGGGTCGGTTCATGTCTACGTTCCGTGGTGGAAGTACGAGCGGAAGAACAAATTTCTGCGCGGCTATCATATCGAGGTATATGGGGGACGCACGATGCCGAGGGTGGGAATGTTTGGGGATGTGTTGAAACAGCACGAGGGCTACGGCGCTGGCCTGAAAGGGGCCTGCCGCGAGCAATATGGAGGGTTCGTCAGCCTGGAGGGCCGGGGCGAGATGGTCCCCAATGAACTAAGTTATTGTGAGATTGATCCGGATGTAGTCGATCAATGGGGCATCCCGGTCCTACGTTTCCATTTCACCTGGAGCGACAATGATGTCAAAATGGCGGCGGACATGAACGAGACTTTCCGCGGGATCATTGAAGCTGCAGGGGGGACACCCGTCAACCAGACGGGATCGCCGTCGAGCCGCTGGGGCCACCTGTATCCAGGCGGCGTGGCGCACGAGGTGGGTACGGTGCGCATGGGGTCCGATGCCAAAACTTCCGTCCTAAACGGCTTCTGCCAAGCGCATGATGTCAAAAATCTGTTTGTCACAGACGGCGCGTGCTTCACGACCAATCCAGACAAGAATCCTACGCCGACGATCCTGGCATTGTCCTGGCGGGCTTCTGAATACTTGCTGCAACAGGCCAAGCAATTGAGCTTGTAGGGAGGAGGGCTCTTTCAAGGCTTTTGTGAGCGAGATTCCCGGCCCCTTAACTTCCCGGATATGATTCTGAAGAGTGAGTGAAACCCAAACACAGGCCAGCACCACTCTTCGGAAGGGTTTCCTCCGATCATTTGTTAAACGGCTCGTTATCGGTGTCGCCCTTCTCTGGTCCCTTGCCGCGCTGCTCCTTCTGGTTGCCCGGTGGGTCGACCCACCGACCACCGTTGTACACATCGAGCGTCGCTTGCAGGCCTTGGTTCACCAGGCGCCGTATCGTAAGCGCTACAAATTTATTCCCCTCAGTCAAATCTCGCCCAATCTCCAGCACGCTGTCATCGCCGCGGAAGACGGGCGCTTCTACCAGCACGATGGGTTCGATTGGCACCAGATCGAAATAGCTGCCGATGAAGATCTGGACGGCGGTCGCACGCGCGGAGCCTCCACCATTACACAGCAACTCGTAAAAAATCTGTTTTTCGGAACAAGCCGGTCCATCCTACGCAAGGGTGCAGAGGCCACACTGGTGCCGGTGGCCGAATTCGTACTGGGCAAACAGCGCATTTTGGAGATTTACCTGAATGTGGTCGAATGGGGACCCGGGATTTATGGTGCGGACGCGGCCTGTCGTTCCTACGACGGGACCGCAGCCCGCAATATCGACCGGGAGCGGGCTGCCCGGCTGGCCGCGATTCTACCGGCTCCCCTGAAGCGGCGGCCCGCGCGCATGAACCAGTACAGCGCGCTCATCCTGCTGCGCATGCGCCAAATGGGTTGGTAAAAGATCATGGGCACAGGACAGGAGTTATCTCTGCTTCCACGATAGTTGCGAATGGGCGGATGCCTGCCCGGCCTTGAGTTTGGCTAATTGTCAGATGGATGATTCGGTCAATCGAAGGATTCTAAGGGAAGGATTTTAGGACCGCGACCCCGAAGAAGGCGGCTCCTCGGGCCTCCCAAGGCTGTCGAGTGGGATTAAATGCATTAAGGTGGAGAAGCCGGCCCGCGAATCCTTTCTCATTGCCCGCTCGGCCCATCGATACTTTTGTTACGGTTTGAGCCGGCGGTCACCCTTGTCCGTCGTGTCCGCGCGCCGGGGCAAGTCACACTCCAGTGGCCTGGACTGTGGATTTATATTCGGGATGCCAACCAGGGACTGTTTATCCCTCCCGCCCTGGAGGAGCGGCGGGGCATGGCTCTCGACGGTGGCGATAGAGCTGAACGGGAACCAACTGACGAACGTGTCATAAGCCACATTGAGAGTTGGTCGCTGTTATATGCCGTACCAAGGGTTGGGTCGTTCGCCGCCGCGGCTTGCTGCATGACGGTCTGCAGACTGCTCAAATAGAACGGCGAGTTGAAGCCGAGGGTGTGTTCACAGTCAGCGTCCGGTCAGCGGTTGATGGTCGGCTTCAGGACTGTCTCGCATCACGGCTGGCCACGTCTATCGATTTTGTTTGCTTCTGGTGGCAGGCTTCGGGCTGGAGCCTGCTTTCAATAGGGGTAACTGGCCTTTTTTAACCAATTCAAGCTTCCTGATCGTGGAGGCGCGGACTACCAAAGTGGGATCAAGGATGACGACCGTCGGATTAGGCCGCACCCTGGATTCGATGATGCTAAGCAGTATGCTTGCCGCGCTCTCTCCGATCAGCTGGCTATGCTGGTCTATGCTCGACAAGGGAACTCGCAGTGAGCCATCGTAATGCAGATTCCCGCACCCGATCACGGCTATGTCCTGCGGAATTCGAAGACCTGCCTCCAAAACGGCATTCATAGCACCAATTGCCAATGGATCGTTATAGCAGAAAACGCCGTCAGGTCTCGGTTTCCGGGTCAGCAGAAGGCCCATAGCTTCCGCGCCGTGCCGTGTGCTCTCAATGTCAACGGTTGGTCGGGCCACTACGATGGCGTCGGAATATTGCAGGCCGTTGCGGCGTAGCGCCTGCCGGTAACCTTCGAATCTGCGGATCCCGGTGCTGTTGTTTCGTCCCCGAATATGAGCTATGGTGCGGCAGCCCTGATCGATCAGATGTCTTGTTGCAATCCGTCCCGCCGCCCTGTCATCGATGCCAACAAAATTGGCCGCCAAACCTGGTAACTCCCGATCAATCAATATATATGGCTGTCTATCACGATCCATCCTTTCGAAGGCTTCTTTCTCATTCCCTGAAGAGGCGATGGCCAAAGCATCAAGCTGGCGCCCAACCAGCTGCTGTATCTCCCGCGCTTCCAGCGCAGGATTTTCCTCCGACGACGAAATGATAAGCGAATATCCTCGCTCCCCCACCACCGTCGATAAGGCCTTGGCCACTTCAGCAAAAAATGGGTGCAACAGATCCGGTACAACCAAACCGATCAGGTAGCTGCGCCCGGTCACTAACGCTCGGGCCAGTATATTTGGCCGATAGTCAAGCTCTTTAACCCGCCTCAGAACCCGTTCCCGCGTTTGCTCTGCGATATCTGGGTGATCTCTCAGAACCTTGGAGATCGTAACCACAGAAAGACCCAGGTCCTTCGCGATGTCTTTCAAACGGACATTCATAGCTGGCACTATACAGGCGGCTGCGACGACCTTGGAATGGGGCTGGCGTGGATTTTGACAACCGAGGCGTAGCCTGGTAACCGGGCCGGAGGCCGCGGAATGCAATCGTATTCTTCGCAGTCGCCAAAGCAAGGACCCGTGGCGGATTTCATTAGGCGTGCCGGCGCCTCGCTCAGGCTAATCAGAGGCGTTCGTGTGCGACCTGCCAATGGCGCGCAATCACACATACAAATGACTGAATTCGGATCCCTTACCTACTCTCCCGCTGACCAACGTCCCTCTCTTCAAAAGGTCGTTCTTGACACGTACACCATTAATGGAGTTATATTCGGCAAGGTTTTTATTTAACGTTAACTGTAACGCAATTTAGCCGACTCAACGACACCCGGAGCGCGTAAACCATGGGATGATTCGACCACGCAGCGAGTAGGTGGCCACAGGCCATCTATCGGCAGGCCGGATAACAAGAACAAGATGGAACAAGCCCTTCAGCAGTTCATTTCATGGAGGCTATATGGCAGTTTTTCTGCTTACTCGACAAAAAACAAGGAAGAGTTCAGTCGCTGGATATCACCCCTATGGAGTCAGAGCACTCATTGTCATGCTTTGTTTCCTGATCCTAATAGGGATCAGGCAGGCAGATGCCCAGCTTCTCTATGGATCGGTCGTCGGTACCGTCACAGACAACCAGGGTGCCGTGGTCCCGGGAGCCATGGTCAATGTGAAACAAACGGAGACGGGAGAAACACGGTCCGCCGTCACCAATGACAGTGGTGCGTACACCGTCTCGACCATTCCCGCTGGAGTCTACAATGTGTCTGTCTCGAAGCCAGGCTTCCAGCTCTTTCAAGCCACGGCGATCGCTGTCTTGATCAACACCACCGTTCGCGTAGATGCGAGCTTGACCGTCGGCGCCGAAAGTCAGACCATCACGGTTTCCTCAGAGGCTGCTCAATTGCAGACCGATAGGCCGGATGTTCACGGAGAAGTGACCTCCCAGGACCTTGAGCAGCTGCCGCAGGCGACAAGAACCTACCAAGGGCTGGTAGGGCAACTCGCCGGTGTGTTGCCGCCGGTCGCGAGTTCAGGTGGCACCAACAACCCCATACGGTCCATGGTTGTGCAGGCCAACGGTACCAGTTCGACTGGCACTAACGTCAGCATTGACGGTGTAAGCGCCACCAATCCATGGGTCCAGTTCTTTTCCACCGCCGTTCCGTCCACCGAGGCGATTCAAACTGTGAACGTGGTAACCGCGAGCTCGGGCGCCGACCAGGGGGCGGTCAATGGGGCGGGCATTCATGTGCAGATCAAGAGTGGGACCAACTCGTTTCATGGCTCGGGCTATGAATATTTCGAGAACAACACGTTGGAGGCTAAACCCTATTTCCAGCCTTCCGGAGATCCGAAGCAAAAATACATTGATAACGATTTTGGCGGGACCGTCGGCGGCCCGATTATCAAAGACAAGCTCTTCTTCTTTGCCAGCTACGAGGGGGACCGCCTAAGGCAGGCGGCGGGATCGTTTTACACCTTACCTACTCCGCAGATGGTGCAGGGTATCCTGCCTTCACAGACTCCGGTCTTCGATCCAGCAACGGGAAACGCTGACGGCAGCGGCAGGACGCCATTCCCCCAGGACGCGGCTGGCAACTACATCATTCCACCAGGTCGCATCAATTCCATTTCGCAAAAGCTCTTAGCCAACGTACCTACGGGTGTGTCGAACGGAGTGTATTCCAACAACATCTACATCAACACACCGTACTCATATAACCTGCAGAAGATCGACTCCAAGGTCGACTGGGATGCAACCACCAAGCTGCGACTCACCGGCCGCTTCAGCGACTATCCCTATAGCCAGACACAGGCACCCGCATTCGGAAATATCCTGGGCGGGGGGGATACAACACGAACCAGAATGGCAATATCTACGCCTTCTCCGGCTCGGGGACGTATGTTGCCAGCCCGAAACTGGTCATCGACGCCACCTTTGGACTGACCCATACCACTCAGAATCTGTTTGCTCCGCTCTACAACGATCGCTACGCGTCCGACACGCTCGGCATCCCTAACACAAACCTTGGACCGCTTCCCACCGCGGGTGGCGTGCCGCAGTTTAACTTCACTGGAGGGCTTACGGGATGGGGATATGGTTATCCTTCTCTCGTCTATGCCGATCCCGTCTTCGAGTACACCGGCAACGTGACCTGGATCAAGGGAAATCATAATATCCGCTTCGGCCTCGACGTCAGCCAGCAGCACATGAATCACAAGGAGGTAGGCCCTACGGCCTTCAATTTTACCGGCGGTCTCACCGGGCTCTATTGTCCCTCTGGTTCAACTGATCTCAGGTGCGCTAACGGAAGTCCCAGCACGGGCGAACTCAATTCTTTCGCAGACTTCCTTCTGGGCCTGCCGCAGAACTCGCAGAACAATGAGCTAACGGTCGATTGGGTCACGCTGCGCACCTGGCAGTTCGCTCCCTATATTTCTGATACCTGGCAGGCAAGCCCGAAACTTACCCTATATGCAGGAACGGGCTGGGATTACTTCCCGGTTCCTTATCGCGAGAATCATGGGATCGAGTTCTATGACCCTGCAACCAATGTCTACAACATCTGCGGAGAGGGCGGCAATTCCAAAAACTGTGGAATTAACGTTCAGAAAGATCTCTTCGCACCACGTGTCGGCGCAGCCTACAGAATTCAGGAGAAGACCGTCGTACGCGCTGGTTACGCGCTGGCGCCGGAACAAATCAACATGTACCGCGACGGCCTCTATAACTATCCGCTTACTTTGGCCCAGAGCCTCCAGGGAACAAACAGCTACACCTCCCCAGCGACCCTGAATGAAGGTTTCCCGGCGCTGGCCGTTCCCGATATCAGCAGCGGCACTGTGCCTCTACCGACCACGGTCACTATCAATTCGTCTCCCAAGAACTTTATCCGCGGGTATACAGAGTCCTTTAACCTCTCCGTGCAGCAGGAGCTGGGTTGGAACGTGCTGGCGCAAGTCGGATATGTCGGGACGCTCACCATTCATCAACATACCCGCTACAACATTAACTACGGCTTGCCAGGCGGGGGACAGGCTAGTCAACAACTGTACCCGGACTTCGGCATCACGGCGGATGAGACGATCATTGAGCCCTTTGAACACATGAACTACAACTCCCTGCAAGCGCAGATAGAAAAGCGCATGAGCAACGGACTGCAATTCCATGCCGCCTACACCTGGTCAAAGTTTATGGGAACCTGTTGTGACGACCGTGGAGATGGACAGCCGGAAATACCGATCCCACAGTACTCCTACCTGAACTACGCTATTATGCCTAACGACCGCACCAATGTCTTCCAATTTAGTGCGGTCTACCAACTGCCTTTTGGCAACAATAGGCAGTATTTGACCAACGGTTTAGCCGCAGCCATTGCTGGTGGCTGGCAGACGAATGCGATTCTTTCCTTCTATTCGGGTAATCCATTTTCGGTCACCGACCCCGGGACTTCACTGAACGCGCCCGGTAGCCAACAACGGGCAAATCAGGTCAAGAGGCAGGTGGCGGTCTACGGCGCTCATGGCTTAGCCTCACCTTACTTTGACACCTCAGCATTTGCGCCGGTAACAACCGCTACCTTCGGCACGGCAAGCTTCGACTCTCTTCGAGGACCGGGATTCTCGAATATGGACCTAGGTATCTTTCGCACCTTCAAGATTGTCGAATCGCTGAACCTGCAGTTCCGCGCCGAAGTGTTCAATCTAACCAATACGCCCCATTTCTCTAATCCTGATTATCAAGATACCGATGCGCAGTTCGGCTTGATCAGTTCGACCAATCCCGGAAGCCGCCTTATCGACCAACGGTATTTTAGAATGGGGCTGAAGCTGCAATTTTAATCGAAGCGTCGGCTCCCGGCAGTCGACCCAATCGTCCAGCACGGAAGTATAGGCGTCGTAAGGACGCCTGTGCCACAACGATCGAACTATCCTCAAAGTTTTCTGATGCGCGACGGTTGCTGGCCCATGGACACTACAAGACGGGAATTTCTAGTAGCAACAATTTCCTCGGCAGCACTCGCCGCGGTTCCGCCTTTCTCTATCGCAGAAGCTCAATCCGGCACGTTATCATCCAGTACGTTAATGAGTTACGGAAAACCCGCAGCCCAATGGATGGAGGCTCTTCCCATCGGGAATGGCCGGCTGGGCGCAATGGTCTTCGGCGGTGTCGCAACGGAGCGTCTGCAACTGAACGACGATACTTTGTGGAGCGGACCCCCACAGCAGGATTGGAACAATCCGGAAGCTCGGCGATATCTTCCTGAGATACGCCGCCTTCTGCTCAACGAGCACAACTATCCCGCTGCCAACGAACTGACAATGAAAATGCAGGGGCCGTTTAACGAGTCCTATCAACCGCTCGGTAATTTGTATCTGAAGTTCGCGCACACAGAAGATGCTGGTTCCTATCAACGCGAGCTTGACCTTGCAACTGGAGTTCTTGAGATCACCTATACGGCTGGCGGCATCCACTTTGTCCGGACTGCGTTCTCCAGTGCCCCGGATGGCGTTCTGGTCATGAGGCTAACCTGTGATAGCCCAGGAAAACTTACCTTCGGGATCACGGTGGATAGCCCGTTACGCGCTTCTGCGGCGGTGGCCGAACCGGGAGAACTGGCGCTCCGCGGTAAAGCTCCTGTCCACGTGGATCCGAACTACCTGCAGGATTCGATTCATCCCGTGGTCTACGACGATGCCCTGGGGAAGGGCATGTACTTTGAAGCGCTGATCAAGGTGGTCGCCGGCGGAGGAACGGTTAAGGCCGACGGGGACAGTCTGAGCGTGAATGGCGCGAATGACGTTACACTTCTGCTGGTCACAGAAACGGGTTACAGGGGATTCGGACGACCGCCCGATGGCGCTCCGGAGGAGATTTCAGCTCGTTGCCGGGAACGAGTCGATTCCGCCGCCGGGAAATCCTATGCTCGCCTTCTCCAGGACCATGTCACGGATCACCAGCAATTATTTGGTCGTGTCTCGCTCAATCTTCAAACCACCGGAGCTTCTCTGCGGCCCACCGACGAAAGGCTCCTCCTGTTTCGTGAGAAGGAGGAACCGCAACTGACGGCTCTTTATTTCCAGTTCGCACGCTATCTGCTCATCGCAAGCTCTCGCCAAGCCACCCAGCCGGCAAACCTGCAAGGGATCTGGAACCAGGATGTCCGGCCTCCCTGGAGCGCGAATTGGACCTTGAACATCAATGCTCAGATGAACTATTGGCTGGCTGAACCGGCGAACCTCGGGGATTGCCATACGCCTCTCTTCGATCTGATAAGTCATCTTTCCGTGACCGGTGTTCCTACCGCGCGGGTCTATTACGGATTGGATGGATGGACTGCTCACCACAACGCTGACATTTGGGGAGAGGCTCCTCCTGTGGGCAACCAGACCGGTGATCCTACTTGGGCAAACTGGCCCTTCGGCGGTGCCTGGCTGTGTCAGCACCTATGGGAGCACTACCAGTTTTCCCGCGATGATCTATGGCTCCGACAAACCGCATACCCTCTGATGAAGGGTTCGGCGCGGTTTATGCTTCAGTGGCTCATTCCTGATGGGAATAGGTTGGTCACGGCTCCGTCGGTATCACCGGAGAATCACTTCATCGGTTCTGATGGGAAGCCGATTGCGGTAAGCGTCGCCTCAACCGTGGATATGGCCATCATCTGGGATCTCTTTACCAACTGTATCGCTGCGGCGGCCATTTTGAATACGGATCCCGAGTTCAGCAAGAAACTGGAGGAGTCTCGCAGCCGTCTCTTTCCTGTCCAGATCGGAAAATATGGTCAACTGCAGGAGTGGTCACAAGATTTCACCGAAGCCACTCCAGGCATTGGCCATGTTTCGAATCTATTTCCTGTTTATCCGGGTCATCAAATTACCCCTCAAACATCCCCACAGTTCGCAAAAGCCGCGGGAGTTTCCCTTGATCGCCGCATTCAAAATGGTGCCGGTGATAGCGCATGGCCTTGCGCCTGGTACATATGCCTCTGGGCGAGGCTCGGAGAAAGCGAGAAGGCGCACCAGCGGGTCTGCAGCATGCTGCGGCAGAGCGCTACGCCGAATCTATTCAACGGCGACTATAAGTTGTTTCAGATTGATGGCAACTTCGGAGCCGCCGCCGGGATTGCGGAAATGCTTTTACAGAGTCACGATGGCATAATCAGATTTCTGCCGGCTCTCCCGGATGCCTGGTCACAAGGCGCACTGCAGGGCTTTCGTGCTCGGGGGGCGGTCGAAGTCGATCTCGCATGGAAAGAGGGAAGAGCGACCTCTGCGGCTCTGCGGGCCAAATCCGGGGGAGAGCAGCGGATGCGAGCCCCACAAGGACAAAAAATCACCGCCATCCAATCCGCCGGGGTGCGGGTGCAGTTCTCTCCGGCGGAAGATGGTACCGTTTCCCTGAACATGAAGAGCGGTCAACCATACGAGCTCAGCTTTTCCAGCTGATCGATGCCGGCTGATGCTTGCCTTGCTCCCAGATACTTTGCCATGATTCGAGGCGTAATCAGATGTCCATGAATCTCTCGCTGAGAGGCCTTGCGCGTCTCAATCAATTGTCCCGCCTGCTGCTGATCGCTAACCTGTTCGTTATCTCGTCTGCTGCTCAGCAAACGGACTCTGCGAGCTCAGCCGTCGTAGCCCGGCAAACGTTTGTGATGACCAAGCCCCCGGTTCATGTTCCCAGCGGCACGGTCGTCGACGGACCCATCCTGGGTAATGGCGATGTAGGCGTTGCACTGGGAGGCCCTCCCGAACAACAACGGTTCTATATCGGGAAAAACGATTTTTGGAGCCAACAGGCTTCTCCGATGACCGTCGGCGGCGTGCAGTTGACCATGTCCGATCTTGACGGTGCGACCTATCGGGAAGAGCAGGACCTGCTCCATGCAGAGGTGCATGGAACGTTCAAAAAGGGAAACACTACTGTCGAGACCACTTCATGGGTTGCCGCCACCGAGAATTTATTCGTAACCAAACTTCAGGCGGATGGCGCGGGGAATGTCGAGGTCCATGCAAGTCTGTTCCCGGCGGGGGCGGCGATCAGGCACAACGACAAGCCCGTCAATATTGGCCGGGAACAAGGTGGGCGGGGAAGGTGGTACTTCAATGGCCTGATCGATGAGGTGCACTTGTACGACCGTGCCCTCGATCAGGCCGATGTCTCGCAACTGGTGAATCTTCAAGATACGGCGAAAGGTCTGATCCGTCGCTGGGGGTTCGACGCGCTGGAAGGAACCACGCCCGAGGATACCGTGGTTAAGTTGGTGACGGGTCCGGCGTGTCCTGTGCCGCCTTCGATCTACAGGCCCGCCGAGCGTCCAGTTGACGAGCCCGGATGCAAACCCGATGGCTATCATCTTGATTACCAGCCATACGGAGTAGGCAAGCGTGGCAGAGCGGTTAAGCTCATGCACGCCTGGAGTTATATTGACGCCGGCCAGGTTCCCCCCTTGCAGCAAGTCACCGTGGCAGCGTGGATCTATATCTTTTCCGCCGGAGACGCCAATTACATCCTGAGCAAAGGCGATTGGAATGAGGCTTACAGCTTATTGCTAGACCAAGGAAGGCTGCGCTTCAACGTTGGCGAGCAGTTTGTTCGGTCGAAGGATGCTCTTCCCACGCATCAATGGCTTCACGTTGCCGGCACCTTCGACGGTTCAGTCCTCCACGCGTACGTCGAGGGCCGGGAAGTGTTGCCAAGAGCTCGTTTTCTTACAAGTGGCAATACTGCAGACACGGTCTGGATGTCACGGAACGCGGATGGCCCCCTCGACGAGCAGTATCCCTGGCCTAACCCGATCGGGCCGACGACCACGGTGACAACCAAGGGCCGGGAAGTCTCTGTTGCAGCTCATCTGGTTGGGGAGCAAGGCTCCATCCGTAACGGCAGCATTGACTTTACGCTCAAGCCTGGCCAGCCGGTGTATCTGGTCGGACTAATACTCAGTGATTTAGATGCACCCAATCACCTGATGACAGCTGAAACTCGCGCTCACGATATTACGGTTGCGGAGATCGAGCGAGTAAACCAGGCCCATCGCGAGTGGTGGAAAGAATACTGGTCACAATCGTTTGTCGACATCGGCGATTCGATTCTCGAGAAATTCTATTATGCGTCGCAGTACATCACGGCCTCTGCCAGCCGGACGGGCAAAGTTGCTCCGGGACTCTATGGCCCCTGGGTCACCACCGATCATCCATCCTGGAATGGAGACTATACCCTCGACTATAATCACCAGACTCCGTACCTTGGCCTGTACTCTTCCAACCACGTAGCCACTGCTGACCCCTACGACCCGCCGGTTCTGGAGTTCGTCGATCGCGGCAAAAAATATGCGCGGACAATGCTGAACGTTCGCGGTGTTTACTACCCGGGCCATATCGGTCCCTGGGGACTGGAGCGCGAATTTGACTATGATCCCTTCATGGGGATGAAGAGTAATGCAGCATTCCTTGCTATGCCGATGCTGATGCGTTTCTACAGCACGTATGACGATGGTTATGCTGCTAAGGTCTACCCATTCCTGCGAGAGGTCGGAGATTTCTGGGAAGACTATCTGGTCAAAAGTGAGGGTCGATACATCATCCGCAATGATTGCGCGGACGAAGTGGGCCCGTGGAACTCCAGGCCTGACTGGACCAAATGTGTGGCGAGCCTGAACCCGATGAATGAGCTGGCATTTGTTCGGGCGACCTTCAAAGGCCTCATTGATATGAGCCAAGAACTCGGCCTCGACGCATCACGCCGTTCTGCATGGCAAGAGACCACCGATCACCTGAGCCCGTATCCTAAGGGAGAACGCGATGGAAAGAAGATCTTCGCCATTGCAGAAGCCGGTGACGATGGCAAGTCCACTAGCACGATTGCCTCGTGGGGCACTCTGGCCATCTGGCCCGCTGGTCAAATCGGATTGGGTGAGAATTCGAAGCTTCTGCAAATTGCACTCGATACAGTTACAGAGAGAGGATATCGGGGGCATCCTCTCGTCCCGCCGGCTATGGCCAGGGTAGGGTACGATCCGGTAAAGCTCCTGGCGGCGATGCAGAAGGACTGCCTCGAAAATGGCTACCCCAACGGTTACATCTTTTTTCCTGGCGGGGGAGTTGAATCCGCGAGCGCCATTCCCGCGACCATTAATGAGATGATGCTGCAGAGCTTTACCGGGGTGCTGCGGCTCTTTCCGGTTTGGCCAAAGGATCGCGATGCTTCCTTCGGGAATCTCCGGGCTTACGGCGCCTTCCTCGTCTCGAGTACGTTTCGCAGCGGCCGCGTCCACGAGCTCACCATTCTAAGCGAGAAGGGAAGAGACTGCACCCTTGCGAATCCATGGCCAGGACAGTCCCTCGTACTCTATCGCAACGCTCAAAAGGCCGAGACTCTTAACGGAGACACAATCAAATTCAGTACAGCTCGAGACGAAAGCATATCGATACGGCCTCTATGAGCCTTTCGATACTGAGCTGAGGCGCCCCATGGCTGCGAACGAAACCCTGGACAGGCAACCAACATCCGCGAAGATCAGCCGCCGATCGGTGGCCAAAGGTCTGGTATCAGGGACCAGCTTTTCTTTCCTCTCATCCTCGATAGGGATGAAGATTGTCGCCGCGGCCATGTCCGACGGGCCGGTTGCCACCACCAGCGGCGGCAAGGTTCGCGGCTTCACCTTTACCTGAATGTGTGGTCGCCCGGCTTACGCAACAACGCAAAGCGACCGGTCATGGTTTATATCCATGGAGGCGGTTTTGTGGCGCACGCGACCAACTTCGCTATCTACGATGGGGTCAATCTCTGCCGCCGTGGCAACGTTGTGAAGACGGGCGCTTCTACCAGCTGTTTTTCGGAACAAGCCGGTCCATCCTACGCAAGGGTGCAGAGGCCACACTGGTGCCGGTGGCCGAATTCGTACTGGGCAAACAGCGCATTTTGGAGATTTACCTGAATGTGGTCGAATGGGGACCCGGGATTTATGGTGCGGACGCGGCCTGTCGTTCCTACGACGGGACCGCAGCCCGCAATATCGACCGGGAGCGGGCTGCCCGGCTGGCCGCGATTCTACCGGCTCCCCTGAAGCGGCGGCCCGCGCGCATGAACCAGTACAGCGCGCTCATCCTGCTGCGCATGCGCCAAATGGGCTGGTAGGAGGATTTTAGGGGGAAGGATTTTAGGACCGCCACTCCGAAGATGGCGGCTCCTCGGCCCTCACCACGGCGTCGAAAGATTGATGGCTGCCATCGACGCTGACTCCGGCGAAAGCCCCCGGGGAAAGTCGTACCCTGAATCCAGGTGGAAGACACGGCGTAGGCGAAAGCAGATAGGCTACAGAGTAAAGGAGATGGGCAGCATGGAACTGATGAGTCGCCGGGGGTTTGTTAAGGGTGCCGCAGCCTCTTGCATCGCGCTTGGGAACCTCGAGGCAAGAGGGTTCGACGGCGGGGCCGCCGGCGGCCTGCCGAATTCCGTATTTGCCTACGAGTTTGGCGATATCAGTCCTGCGCAGCAGGCCGGATTTGCGCGCGACTATGGATTTGCGGGAACCGTCTTCGATCATGCGCTGCAGATCCCCGAGCGGTTGCGAGCCCTGGACGAAGCGCATCTGCAGTTGTTCTTTCTATGGTTGACGGTGGACATCAGCCATGGTCAGACCAAATATGAGCCAGGGATGGAAGCCGCGATCGAGGCATTGCAAGGGCGGGGAACTGTCGTATGGGTCGCCATTCAGGGGAATGACACGGGGGGCGGCGCCGGAGCAGAAGAGCGGACGATCCAGGCGGTCGATCAAATCTCAGATCTTGCTGCTCGATCCAACCTTCGTGTCGCTCTCTATCCGCATTATGGCTTTTACCTGGCCCGGTTCCGAGACGTGGTGCGGGTTGCGGAGCGGGTTGGCCGAAGCAATGTGGGCGCAACGTTCAATCTGTGCCATGAATTGCGCTCTGGGTTTGATCCGGAGTTTCCTCTGATATTGGATAAAGCGATTCCACGCCTGTACGGGGTCACGGTCAACGGAGCGGACCGGCAGGGCCGGGATTGGAGCACGCTGATTCAGCCTCTCGGCCGCGGTGACTACGATGTCACCGGGTTGGTCCGGACGATCACAAAGGCCGGGTATCGAGGGCCGTTCGGCATCCAGTGCTATGGACTCAAAGGGGACCCCGGGGTGTATCTGCGACAATCGATGGCGGCATGGCGTGCCGTTTCCATGCGTGCCGCCCAACTGAATTCCTGAATACCCTATCGGTTGGGATCTTTCCTTCTCGCGACTGCCGGCACCATCTCTTTGTACGTAGCCTTGCCTTTCCAGAAGACTGAGCCTCAGGTTCATGGCTGACTCGTAACTTCCCGGCAGTCATAAATTTGCCTGCAGACCTGCGCGACTTTCGAGTGTAAGCCGCATCAAAAGTCGAAACGGGGAGGGAAGGTTAATTTGCTGAGATCGCTTTTCGACTCCATCGGACAAGTGGCGTTATTTGGCGCAAAGGCCATCCGTGATGCGTGGGTGCCGCCGTTTGAAGGCGAGTACCTGCTCACGCAGTTCTATGAAATCGGCGTAGGTTCCTTCTTTCTGGTGGTGGCGTCCGGGCTGGCGCTCGGCGTGGTCATGACATTGCATACGCGAAGCACCCTGGTGCAGTTTGGCGCCACAGCAGAAATTCCCGTCTTCCAGTCACTTGCGTTCTTCAATGAGATTGGCCCGCTGGTCGCCGCATTGCTGATGGCCGGGCGCGTGGGCGCCGGCATGGGAGCGCAGCTTGCGAACATGCGCGCCACTGAGCAGATCGACGCGATTGAGACCCTTTCCGTGGACTCTTTCAAGTTGCTGGTCGTCACCAGGGTCATCGCTTGTACCATCATGCTTCCCCTGCTGACTATCTTTATGGATGCAGCGGGTATCATCGGTGGCTTTCTCTCCGAGCATATCTGGTCGCACTTAAGCTGGACGCTTTACATGCAGCGTGCCTTCGACGGAGTCGCAGTTGCCGATTTCCTTCCCCCAACTCTCAAGACCGCGGTCTTTGGCTATCTCGATCGCCGTCATCTCCTGCTTTTATGGCTACACCACTAACGAAGGCTCCGACGGCGTGCGCAAAGCGGCTACCAACAGCGTTGTCGTCTCTTCGCTGGTTATCATCCTGGCGGATGTGATCCTGGTCAAATGCATCTTCTTCCTTTTCCCGGACCAGGCCATATGACCGAGGGGCAAACCAGCGGCACCACGATCGCGTTTGAACAAGTGGAGAAGGGTTTTGGCGACAGGAAAATACTGGATAAGATTTCGTTCGGCGTCGCTCAGGGAGAAGCACTCTGCATCCTGGGCCGAAGCGGGACCGGCAAAAGTGTGACCTTAAAACTCATGATTGGCCTGCTGAAAGCAGACGCTGGAAAAGTCCTGGTGACAGGAAAAGATATGTCGGCTCTGGATGAAGACGGGTTGGCGAAGGTCCGCCGCAAAATGGGTTATCTCTTCCAGAGCGCAGCCCTCTTTGACTCCTTCACTCTTAATCAAAACCTCGCCATGCCCCTTCACCGGCTGGCCCCCAACAAATCTCCTGAGGAGATCAAGCGCGCGGTCGAAGAGACCCTGGGAGAAGTGGGCCTGGGAAAAGATGGAAACAAAATGCCGTCGGCTCTCTCCGGCGGTATGCAAAAGCGAGCCGGCCTGGCGCGGGCCCTGGTGCTTCAGCCGGAAATACTGCTGGTGGATGAGCCCGCCAGCGGATTGGACAGAATCACCGCCTCTGAGATTGATGCTCTTCTGATGAAAGTCAAGACCGAGCGTCACACCACCATGGTGATTGTCACCCACGACATCAATGGCGCGCGCAAGATCGCAGACAAGTTTGCCGTGTTGGATCAAGGCCGGCTCCTGGCATTCGGCACGCCGCAAGAACTGGACGGCATAAATGACAAACGGTTGCAACAATTCATAGCGGAGCGCAGCTAGTCGCATGAAAAACCACAACGTAGTCGTCGGGATTTTCGTTACAGCCGCCGTCGCGCTGTTCGGCGCCTGCCTCTTTTTAATTGGAGATCAGCACAAAGCGTTTAACCATCACGTTGTTTTCTACGCCAATTTCAAGAGTGTGGATGGCCTTCC
>CAWIRT010000047.1:0-273127 GCA_963838445.1 uncultured Acidobacteriaceae bacterium | reverse complement strand
ACTCTTAATCGACAGGTTGGTGGTTCGATTCCACCCGCGTCCACCATCTGGAATTGCTTCCGATAAGGCAGACGCCGGGTTCGATTCGTTTGCTCTGGGAACTTCATTTTCTAAACCTGTGCCAAGACTGTCCAGACTTTCTTCGCCGAATGCGCTGCGGGTTTTCTCCTGAAGCCGTGCCCTTCGCGGAAAAACCGGAATTCTTTGCAGGGGACGGCCTTCAGGCCATTCATAACTGCTTTGTAGTGAATGCCCCTTTATGGATGACTGCAAAACTAATGTCCAGGTCAGTCTGTTTAGAGCCAATTTCGAGAAGTGCTTTGTATCAGGGCACGACTTCAGAGCTTGCGGAAAAACTCACCGCTGAAGGTCCGGGAGGGTAGGTACGGGCTGGTAGGTACGGGCTTCAGCCCGTACATAAACGCAGCAAAATCACCCGGCCTTTAGGCCCTGGGGTACGCTCTTTGTCTCGTTTCCGCAGACACCGTTCGTTTTTCCGCAGCCTCTTCAGTCGTGCCGAAAGGGGGTCGGTAGGACGAGGGCTTTAGCCCCTGCGGCACTATTTCCCTCTCAGTTCGGCTTCGGCAGCGTTCGGCAGCTCAACCTGAGAGGAGGACATTGCCTTTTGCAGCATTCAATAGCCGCTGAGGGAGCGATTCTTTCATCAACCGAACTTTTTCCGCAGCCTCTTCAGTCCAGGATCAAACCCCGGCATATAGACTCAGGGCTTCAGCACTGGTGGAGGGGAGTCCCATTCCATTCTCAGAGACGCCGATGACCACGCGAACAGCCCGGGTCTCACGCTCGCAAACTACATGACGGGACGGGACGTGACCTATTTTGGCATGACGACAGTTACAAATATCATGGATCGCGATCTACCCTGGTCTCAAAGGCCGGCTCGCTCTGCCTCCCATCCAAACAGGTTTTAGGAGGGCGCCCTCCCTTTTGTGGGACCAACCGCCGCTGCATCGACCCTTCGAGAGCCTGCACAAACTCTGCGCTGCTCATCATCCCGTCCACCATTTGTGGATCACGTAGAGGTCACTTTACTTTTGATAAAATGTAAAGCGAGGAGCCGCAGCATCAATGGAAGCCACTCTCAGCAGCAAGAACCAGGCCACTATCCCGAAGGCGGTACGGGAGTACCTGCACCTCAAACCCGGCGACCGTTTCAGGTTCTTTTTTCAGCCCGATGGGGCGGTTGTGATCTTGCCCAGGATCCCCACATCGGCGCTCAAAGGCAGTGTTCCAAAATCTTCCCGGCCGGTTTCAGTCGTGAAGATGAATGCGGCCATTGAGGCCGGCGCGACAAAGAGATTCCGCTGATGGTCGGACTCGATACGAATGTGATTTTGCGGTACCTGCTTCAGGACGACCCTGGGCAGACAACTCTAGTCAACCATGTCTTCGACGAGGTACTAAGCAACCGGAACCCGGGGTTCATCAGCCTCGTTACTGTCCTCGAGACGGTATGGGTGCTCCGTAGTCTTTTGAAGCAAACGCCTACTGAAATCGCAACACATCTTGAGCACATTCTCGCTGCAGATTCTCTCGAAGTTCAGAATGACCAACAGGTCTTCGAGGCTGCGTTCGCCCTCAAACGCGGTACCGGGGAGTTCGAGGACGCATTGATCGGTGCTCTGAACGCCTGGGCGGGCTGTCCGCATACGTTGACATTTGATAAGAGAGCCCTACGGATGCCCTACTTTCAACTCATTGACTGATCGCGACCATCGCAGCGGAAGACGTTTCCGACCCCGAAACGTGTCGGGCGCTGGCCCTTTGCGGCTGGGGAAGCAATCCTCGCGTCTATGAGTCACGCAGTACACCAGCGCCAGCAAACCAGCGCTTCTCGGCATTACGACTGCTAACCGCCAAACCTCCAGTCAACCAAAAGTAACCTCCGAAACAGATAACCACCGACTCAAGAAAAGAGTCTTGGCGTGCATATCCGATTCCGATAGCGCTGTTATGCTGTGAGAAGACGATTTCGGCAGCATGCGGACTCTCGCGTCACCGCTCGCTGACCGGCAGTTGCCGGTAGTTTCGGCCTTAGCGCGAGCGAAGGACAGTTTTACCGCTGTCCGGTGTCACACCTGATCCCTGTCCCAAATAAGGCAATCCAACCATCCCGCCCCGCAGCGGGATTTTTTGTGCCACCCTGCTTCCCCGCGCAGTCAAGCATTTTCACGGTGCATACCGAGCAACTGTCCTCGACGTGGCTTTTCCTCAAGAAAAGCCCCACGTCGCTCAACTTGAATGTGCAGAGCAAAACTGAAAATCCCTCTGGAAACCTCTGCCCCTAACTTCTCTCAATTTCCCGGAGCCACCTATGCCCAAAAATAAAGTCAGCGACCCCATCACCGATCAGGAAATGGCCTTTGCCCGCCAAGTCCTCTCTGGCGGCATGACCGACCGCCATGCCGCCGAAGCTGTCGGTCTCAACCCCGACTCCGCCGCCTACACCAAATCCAAACCCCATGTCCGCGCCTACATGCTCGAGCACCGCGCCGCCGTTGAGCAACAGCTCGTCCAGCAAGAGGCCCACTTGTCCCGGTGTTCCGTGGAGCAACTGCACCGTCTGAGCCTGGACCGCGAAAGAGTCCTGGACCGCCTCTGGGAAATCGCCAACCTCAGCGCCGAAATGACCCGCGGCAGCATCAACGGGCAGGTCAAGGCTCTTTCCATGATCATCGCCATCGAAGGCCTGATCCCTGATCGCCGTGCCGCTGACCGTCTCTCCGTCTCTTTAGAGAAGAAATCCTCTCCTGCGCCCACCCCGCAAATCTATCCCGCGGCTTGGCGCGGGGCAGCAGGGCACCACCATCGACCCGGAGCCAGGGCCTGCTCCTGCCGAGCAAGAAGATGAGCCTGCCGTCCCCGAGCCCAAACTCGCTCGCACCCCGGTGGCAGATCCGCCTCCGCAATCCGGTCCCAACCAGTCCACCCTCGCCAAGCTACTTACCCCTTCGCTTGCCCCTGGACCTTATGTCCCCCTGTTCACCTCTATACCGGACCTGGGAATTCCTTTCCTTAAAAACATCAACCCCTTTGTCCACCCCCGCTGAGCTGTAAATCGCAGAAAAAACCCAAAAATATCGAATTTTATAAATAACGGAACAGGCTACCGAAAAACTCTCTCCAGGAAGGGCACGCCTTCACCGTTAATTCGCTGAATGGGTCTGGAATGGACCTCGTCCGGCGTTCCCGCGTCAAGGAGTGTTCTACATATTTCGAAGTTGCGAATTGGCCGGCGGAAGACAGTATTGGATCAACGAACCGTCTAACCAGGGTTTGGAGTGTTCCGGAGGGCTGCAAGCTGTGCCAGCCCCGGACTTTGAGTCCAGGGTCAAACCCGCGAGAACGCTTTATCGTGCAACATCGGGCTTTAGGCCCCTCAGGTACGTCTTTCCTCCCTGAAGGGTACGGGCTTCAGCCCGTACATTCATTGAAACAAAACGATGGGCTTTAGAGTCTGCGTGAGAACAGGAAAGAAAGCGCAGGCTCACTCGGCGATGCTCTGTGGAACGCTTCGCCCTCAGGCGCTTAAAAGCCCCTGCGTGAGCACCCCGTTTCCAAACTAGTCCCGAAGGGACGGCTGAACCTAGCCCAGGACGCAGTCCTGGGTACATCATGAAACATGATTGAGTCCCGCAGGGACGACTGAAGGAGCATTGCGTCGCGGCCCATTTTCAGCCGTCCCTGCGGGACTGGGTCGCCCTTTCGAATCAAACCCAGGACTGACGTCCTGGGCTAAGTTCAGCCGTCCCTTCGGGACTAATTTCGTAGTCCCAGTTCTCACGCAGCCTCTTTAGCCCCTGAGGGCGACGCGTTCCACAGCCCATCGCGGAGTTGAGCCTGCGCTTACTTTCCGGCTCGCACGCAGACTCTTCAGCCCCTGAGGTACGGGTCTCACACACCATCTAAAGTGAAATGGTCGGTCGAGCATAGAACGATTGCACTGGGACCAGACGGATCGAGGCCCGGAGGGCCGCCCGCTAAACGTCAGCCCAGCCCGGAAGGGCTGGGTTGGCATCCCAATCATGATCCGCCTGCCCCCGCCGCCCAATCAACGTGTACGTTCCTCGTCACCTCGACGACCGTCGGAGCCGCGCGCTTCTCCAATCCGATCGCATCAATTCGTATGAATACTCGCATTTATGGGGTCCGGCTCAAAGCCCTCGTCCTTTAAGGTTTTCTGGATAGCCGAGCGGAGCGCCTGCTCGTCTGAATTCTTCGGAAGATCGCAGCGGCGTCGAATAACCTCCTCGCCATTGACAATCCTAACCAGCCAATTTGCCTTCGCGGCATCCCAAGTGACTTCTACGCGATCCGCACGCATCACTAACCTCCGCCAAAAACTCCATTATGATCCCCCACAGGCACGGTCCAAGCTGAAAATATCAATAACGCCAGTTCCAGAAATGAGTAACTCCCCCTCCTTCTGTTACCCCATCATCTTTGAACAACTGCCCGCGCTCCCAATCCGGGTCGGCATCCTAGCTCAGTTCTGCCGCCGATTGGAGCAAGCCTCGGATATACCCATAGTCATAAGCGAAGGATTGCAGCGTCGTTGTGGGATCATGCGGGGTTTGCGGCACGTGATCGGGCATGAGCATGTACTGGTAGCCAACCTCTTTGTAAGTTTGAAGCGCTTTGACAAAGTCGACATCGCCCTCGTCGGGGTAGGTTTCTACAAAATCGTCGCGATGCCCTCGAATATTGCGGAAGTGGACGTTGAAGATCTTATCCCGGGTGCCAAAGTAGCGAATCACATCGAAAATTTCAGTGCCCGGGTTGGCCAGCATCTCAGACACGGTGCCCTGGCAGAAGTTGAGGCCGTGATAAGCGTTCTCCTGGATTGTGATGAATCGTTTGATTCCATCCACCGTGCCCAGAACGCGCTCCACTCCCTGATATCCGGGAGACGGGACACTGGGATCGTCGGGGTGCAGGGCCATACGGATCTTGTACTGGCTGGCCACCGGTATAACGCGGTCGAGGAAGTACGTGATGCGCTCCCATGCCATGTCTGCACTCACGTGGCCGGCACGCGTCAACGGTGTTTTCGGTTTTGCTTCGGCTAGTTTCCAGGTGCTGTAAGTCGCGTCCCCGCGCCCGGGTGAGCGTGCGGTACGCAGATCTCCTACGATTTGCAGGTTGTACTTGATGGCAGGAATGCCGGCGGTGGCGCAGTTCTTGATCATCGTCTGCAGATCTTCAATGTCGCGGTCACGCTGCGGGCTCTCGCCCAGCATGATGGAAGCGTGCTTATCCTCGTCTACGGAAATAGAGGCCAGGAACGGCGGCGTGGTCATGTCTACTTGAATGCCATTTGCCTGAGCCAGATCCTGCATGCGATGCAGTTCTTCTACGGTGGCGTAGAGACGCCCGTCCGCGATCTCAGGATAGCCGCAAATATTGCGCACGCCATAGCGCGCAAGATACTTCAGATGGGCATCGTTAGTTGGGGCTGTTTGGCAGCCAAGCTTCATCAGGACAGGCTTCTTCGCGTGGCTCTTGGCAGTGGGCGCGGCAAAAGAGGAACCCGGATTGAGCGCAAATGCTGCTGCCGCTGCTGCGGTGGAGGTAGAGAGGAACTGCCGACGGTTGGTCAGGAACTGCGTCATGCACGTCTCCTAGTCTTGCGATGATCTTCGCGTTGCTTTTCATGCGGGCCCGAAATCTATGAGTGCCGCAACAATTCCATTTCACTTCCGGCGAGTAGAAAGGCGCCCACGCCCTTAGGGTCGTCGTCCACCACCGGAGCATGCAGATAGTAGCCGTAGCTCCCGTCGTCAGCAGGACTGGCGCCGAGAGCGATATGCGTGACCGTACCGGTAATTTCCACTTCTCCGGTTGCGGTCGTGCGGACGAAACGTAGCCGTATGGCTTTCCATGCCCGTGCCGCGGCTATGCCGTAGCGCACGGGCAGGTATACCAGGCGTGCGCCTTTCGCGAAGGCGTAAGTGAACATGAGGACGGAGGAGGACTCTGTATAGTTTTCTTTGGCTCCAGGCTTATCGAGGATCTGATACCACAGGCTGCTCTGCGCATCCTGTGCTTGCTCGACCGCCGTTGCGGCTCGATGCAACATGGCGAGCAACACCGCGTGATGGGGATCGCGCTCGGGCACATACGGCAGCGTGTCGACCAGCGACATGAGATACCAGCCCATGCCGCGAGCCCATAGATTGGCAGACGCGCCCGTGCTCGCGTTTGCCCACGGCGCTGTGCGCGATTCATCCCATCCGTGATACAGCAGGCCGGTGTTCTGATCGCGCGTGTGCTGCTCGAGAAGCGTGAACTGCTTCACGACGTCGTCCAGATCTTGCGGCTCATGAAAGGTGGCCGCGTACTCGGCATAAAACGGCGCAAGCATGTACTGGTCGTCGAGCAACATCAGGTTCGGGGTAGCCCTGGAGTGCCAAACCCCTCCGGAGACCGTGCGTGGCTGAGTGGCAATCTGCTGCCGTATTTTCTGAGCGGCCAGTCTGTATTTTTCCTCGTGAGTTACCCGATACAGTGCTAGTAGCTGACGGCCAATGAGGATATTGTTCAGCGAATATGCCTGAGAGTCGTAGCCGCTAATTGTGCCATCAGGCTGCACAAACTGGTCGACAGCGTGCTTCAGGTACGCGAGGTACGCAGATTCATTGGTCGCACTCCAGACGGCGTTGATACCGGCGAGCACGATGCCCAACTCGAATCCCCAGGCGGCAGGTGCACCTTTTGGGCCAATGCGACCATCAGGCCAACGCTCCATCGCCTGGTTCGCCACGCGAGGAGTTAGAGATGGTTCTTTTGACTGCGCGGTGAACAGGGGAGCCGCGGCAACTAAAAGGCAGGCGACTCCACGCGCTGTGTGACCTGGAAATGCGCTGACGAAGCCATGGATCATAGCCAACCTTTTACGCAACAGTCGTGGAATGGGAACCGGAGTGTGCACCGTGAATGGCACGGCCGTCGGCTGCAAGCAGGGACTCGATTGCCGCGCCAACGTTGAGAACATGTTCGTCCCGCATTGCCAGCCCTGCGATCATGAGGCCAACAGGAGCCTCGCCAGGGGCATGGCATGGCACTGACAAAGCGCAGCCATCGAGAAAGTTGATAACGCTGGGATTACGCAGAATCGCCGCATTCGCTCCGAAGTACGCCGCATCCGTGGCTTCGAGGTCCGCGATGCGCGGAGCAATGCAGGGAACAGTAGGCATCAGGATCGCGTTGTATCCCGTGAAGGTGCGCTCGGCATCCGCGATAATCTGGCGCCGCGCCTGCACCAGGTCAATGTAATCCGCTGCGGACATCTCTTTCCCCCGTAAAATGCGTGAGGCAACGCGCGGGTCGTAACGCGGTCCGGAGCTTTCCAGCAGCGAGCGGTGCCAGGTATATGCTTCGGCAGCTGCGAAGCCGCCCTTTTGGTTGGCAATCGGAATTTTGTCAAGCGATGCGAAGGCAACGTCTTCAGGGTGCGCTCCACAACGCGAGAGAAGCGCCAATGTGGAAGAAAAGGCCGCCGTTACAGATGCATCGAGCCCTTCCAGCACATAGCCTTGCAGCACTGCAAAACGCAGAGCTTTGATGTCGATAGGTTGTAGCGGTTTCTGAGCGAGCCCAGCTAAAACCGCATCGATGCGTGCACAGCAAGCCACCGTGGGCGCCAGGGAACCGGCGGAGTCAAGCGTACCGGACAGCGGAATTGCTCCGTCGAGCGGGATGCGTCTCGCTGTCGGTTTGAAACCGGTAAGACCGCACAGGGCGGCCGGGATGCGTACGGAACCACCCGTATCGGACCCGATCGCGGCGTGCGCCATGCCGTCCGTTACGGACACCGCCGCCCCGGAGGAAGAGCCGCCCGGAATGCGTTTGCCGGCGCGATCAAATGGATTCGACGGTGTGCCATAGTGCGGATTTATTCCCAGGCCGGAGAAGGCAAACTCGGTCATATTCGTTTGCCCCATCAGGATCGCGCCTGCCCCACGCAGCCTGCTCACAACCACGGCGTCGGCGCTGGCCACAGGAGCCTGGGCAAGCACAACCGACCCGGCAGTCGTGCGCTCACCCGCAACGTCAAACAGGTCTTTGATAGAAATTGGCAAACCCGCAAGTGCTCCGGCGATTCGATGAGTGTCGAACTCCCCTGCTGCCGCTCGCGCGCTGTCGGAGAAGACGCGGGTGAAGGTCCGCGTTCCTTCTCCGGAGGGGTCCATGATGGCATGGAGACACGAATCCACCAGCTCGCTGCTGCGAAGTTCCCCGGCAGCGAGTGCCTCCAGCGTTTGCGCAATGGGCACCAGCATCTTCACTCCGGGCGCGAGGCCGATTCGTCGTAAATATGAATTTCCAGAAGGAGGCAGCCGTTCTCGGACTTGAACGGACCGTGGAAGGTGCCCGGTGGCCGGCAGGCGTAGGTATTTGGCGGAAAGCTCTCGCCGCCGTTGCCGTTCGCATCATTGCCGACTATCAGATCGCCCGAGACAAGGTAAACCTCTTCCCAGTAGTCGTGTACAAAAGGCGCAGTGGTGTAAACACCCGGAGCAAAGCGCAGGTGCCGGGTGCGAAAACCGCGCTTGCCTTTCTCATCCAGAAAGCCGGCGAGTATCTGCTGCTCAATCCCTTTTGGATACCCCGGCGGCGTTTCCCAGCCGGCGCTCAGGTCGACGGTATAAAACTCCTTGTGCTCTTTTTGAATCGCCATCCGCCGCCTCCTTCTTCAGTCGTTGTAGGGTAGCTCGCGCACGCTATACCGATGGCGTAGCGCGCGGTGAAGCACAGGGTCCTCGAGTTCCATCTGGAATTCGGCCGTGGGCCCGATCGGTACCAGCAGAGGCATGGTGCCGCAGAACATGGCCGTCCCGATCGGAAGATCGGTGCTGCCACCTGTATAACGCGCGACAAGATCCACCGGAGAGAGCATCCGCGTCACTACGCCTTGCTGGTAGAGCACCTGCTGGTCATCGCGGATTATCCAGGAGCGAAGAATCAGGGAGTCCCAATGATCCTTCATCTCTGTAAACGGCCACAGCTCGCGAGAGACAGGCTTGGGACACATCTGCTTCGAAACCGTAACCCCATACGCCTCCACTTTTCGATCGGTGTGGTCCGAACCCACGCCTACGTAGAGACCCTGGGGAAGAGAAAGCAGCACAAACTCTACTTCGCCGCTGCCATCCGCACCGGTAACATCGAATCTCTCTGCGGTTGTCAACAAGTTGGCCCCCACACGATAGAAGCACGGAATGTTGCGGGGACGCGCGACCCCGATCGCCTGAAGTTCGCGGATGTGGTGTTCGACTGAGGCGGTATCACGGCCCGTCCATCCGGCGATCACCAGATCATCCATGGCGGCCATCGCCGGCTTGCCATGAAGCAGAAATTCGGTTACAGGCATGCGCTGTTCATCCTGCGGTGAGCGGTCATCCGCGTAAATTTAACTCCATCCAGTGGGAGCAAAGTCAGAGAGAGAGCCGTCTGGCGTAGGTATCTTTTCCAACTGGCTGCGGGCGTAGGTTCCATAGCGGCCGCGATAGAAGAGGAGAGGGTCAGCCACCGGCCCAAGGTGTATCTGCGTTACTTCGCCAAAAAATGTGCGATGGTCGCCGCCGTCAATCTCTGCAAAACGCGCGCACTCCAGCTGCGCCAATACATTTGCAAAGAGTGCACACCCGTTCGCTCCTACAGAATAAGGCACAGTATCCCAGGAGGCGCTTGAGGGTCGGGCAAAGAGGTTGGAGAGCGATTCTTGCGAGTGGGCGAGAATATTGACCGCGAAGCACTGCGCCTGCTGAAAGTGGGCGAGAATATTCGCGGCCTTGCCCAGCGAGAACAGGATGAGAGGCGGGTCCAGCGATAAGGATGAGAACGAATTTACCGTCACCGCAACGTGCTCTCCCGCGCTCGTGCGGGTGGTAATGATCGCGACCCCGGTCGCATAGCATCCCAGCACATCTCGCAAACCGCGCACCCCGATCGATGACATAAGGCGCCTCTAAACTTTTATACCTTGCAGATCATAGGTAGACATGAATTGATCGACCATGCCCGTGGCCTGTTCCCAGTCACAGGTGCGAAAGGCATGGCCTCGTGTGACCATATGCGCCCCCGCATAGAACATCTCGTACTGCAGGTGACGCGAGCCAAACTCTGAGCCGACCGCATCCCAGGCCAGCTTGAAGAACTTAACCCGGCCCAGAGAGTCGGTCGCAGGAGAATGTTGCGTCCTCTCGATCAAGCCTGCAATCTCTGGATTAGCAAAGTCGTTCACCGAAGAGGGAAGCATGATCATGCCGCCACCCGCCAGCTCGCGGATTTGATTGGTGAACTTCGGATAAAGCTGCTGCGTGAGTACCATGGCTGCGTACAGGCGCCGGCCATTGGGCACAAAGTACTTGCCATACTGCGAGCCGCTGATTTCCATCGATTCGACCATGCCCTCCACCATCGAAGCTTCGGCAGCCATCTGGCCAAGGGTCTCGCGTACGGCCGGAATGGAGACAATTCCATTGATCTCGGCAATCTTGCTTGCCAGGCCGAGCAAGAAGCGAAGTTTTACCATGAGCCGTATCTGGCACTGATAGTTTTGGTACACGTGCGTGGGAGCGGCATGCCATTGCGCCGATGCCATGCGTACGTCGTTGTGAACGAAAACCCGGCTCCAGGGAACCTTAACGGATTCGAGGTACAGGACACAGTCATTCTCGTCGTAGGCCGACGAAAGTGGGTTGTCGAACGTCGAGACAGCCGCAGCCTCGAAGGACTTTCTGGAAAGCAGTTTCACGCCCTTCGCGTTGAGCGGGACCATCGCCGTAAAACTATATTTCTCCTCGCCTGGCTTTAACGGTTGAATGGCAGCGACCATGACTTCATTCGCCATGGGACAACCGGTCGCCAGCATTTTGGCGCCCTGCACAGTAATGCCTTCACTATCTTCATCGACGACGCCGGCGGTGACAAACTCTTCGGCCTGGCTCCCAACGTCCTTACTGCGATTGGCCTGAGGACTAATGATGGCGTAGGTCAGGTAGAGGTCACGGTCGCGGGCGTATTCGTAGTAATCCGACAACGCCTGACCAAATCTCTCGCCATGTTGGCGGAAGATATCAATTCCCATGTACATGCCCGAGAGGACCGATGCTACATGGTCGGGCGAGCGGCCGAGAAACCCGCAGGAGAGCGTGGCCCAGGCTTCGAGCGCGGCACGCCGTTCCACTAGTTCGTGGTAAGAGGTAGGAAGCTGCCACATGCGGCTGACGAAGCTGCCGGTTGCCGGAGAAGGGAACGTCATCTTCTTCAGGTTCTCCGCGGACGCCTGATAGTCGTACATCGCGGCCACGGACCGAATGCTGGAACGGAATGCGGGATGACATACGTGATCCTCGACAACTTGACCGTCCAGAAAGATCTGGCGGCCATCGCGAAGACTCGAAATGTGGTCCTGTCCATTCTTAGGCATGTTTGACTCGCAGGAACTGGGGAGTTTTTCCCCTTACGATGTGGCTGTAGCATAGGTTCCAAAAAGAATGTAGTCAAGTAGCTTAATTAAGTTTATTATTGACCGGACCAAGGCTGAAGGCGATGGTGCCCACATCTAATAGCGAGCATAAGAGACGATCGGGCAACGGCTTGCCCGTGAAGCGTGCTCTGCCGCGCGAGCGCGCGTTTTCCGCCGCGCCCAATAAAGAGACACGGTTGAAAGGGAAGGACTCCCCGTTTCACCTGTCGTTGTCAGCGTCTCTGGTGGAGCTACTGGACGAGGGCGGCAAGACCGACCACCGCTTTCGCCAGCTGCTCTATGACTTCTCCACTCTCGGTGCTTCACTGGAAGTGGCGCGGGCGTATCTGGCTTCTCAGCTGGGCATTTCTCCCCCGCAGTACAACATCGCCATGATCGTAGCCAACCACCAAAACACTGGCGGAATCAATGTGAGCGACGTTGCCAGGCGTCTGCACGTAAGTACGGCGTTCATAACGCTCGAGTCGGGGAGCCTGGAACAGGCCGGGCTTATCGAGAAGAAGCCGAACCCAAAGGACCGGAGAGGTGTACTCCTGCGCTTAACCCGTCGTGGAGAATCATTGGTGGAGCGCATTGGGCCGGAACGGCAGAGGGTGAATGATCATTTATTCGGTAGTCTGTCGGCAAAGGATTTTCGACGGCTCTCAGAAACCCTGTCTTCGCTTCTCGATGACTTTGCCTATACGGTCCGCCTCCTGAAGAGTGCGCGCCCCGAGAAGTCGCTGGGCCTCACGGCACGAGGAGGTCTAACCCCTTCGCGGGATACGGCGTCTAAAGCACAGTTTGAAGTTGGCTGACGGTTTTACTTCAACAGGGAGTTGCGCTGGCGGCAGGCAGGATTCTTATTAACCATGTAGGCCATTTGGCCTATGACATCTAAAAGCGCTGGTTTCAAAATGAACTCATACTTTCCTCTGTTGCCAAACCTGTTGGACCGGTCCTTTGTTAATCAGCACCAGCTTAACCGCGGAGCACACGCTACTAACCCGAAACTTTCCAGGAGAACATAATGGAGATCAATACTCGGCGCAGCTTCTTTGGCAGGATTGCGGCGATGGCAGCAATCCTGGCCGGCACACCAAAACTTTTCGCTCAGCAGACTACGCCTGCCGGACCTCCTCCACCTGCAGGTGCGCCGATGAGCGCAGCCGGCGATGACAGAGCTCATCGTGCCTCCAGCCACACCCACGATGGAATCTATTACTTTTCTGGCACCGGATCGAATGATGGCTATCCCAAGGAGGACCATGTTCTGGTTACCGATCCTTTTGAAAAGCACGTGACCCGCACCATGGACGCGCTCAAGAAGTCAGTGGAGGGTGCAGGCTGCACCATGGACAGTATCATCCACGCCCAGGTGTTTTTCTGCCTTCCTCTCGCCGATGGGGTCCCCACCCTGAGCGGCAAGGCACGCTTCGATGCACATAAAGCGCAATACGATGCATTGAACAAGATTTACCGGACTTACTTCAGCCCGGGTAAGGCGCCCTCTCGCGCTTGTATGGCGCTGGAATGGATTCCCGGTGATTCCCTGATCGAAATTGTCGGAAGCGCAAGGGTCGTGAACACACCAACCGCCGGAGCGTAAGAAGGGAGTTTGTCATGAACCTGAAATTTGGCTGGAGCCGCCGCTCCTTTTTGTCCTTGCTTGGGGCCGCCAGCGGAGGCCTGTTGACTCCGGCAGAGTTGCAGGCGGCCGGGCTCTTCGGCAAGAAACCCAAATCGTCTACAGCTAACGACGACGGGAGCGCCATCGTACGGATCAACAGTGGACTTGGATCCGGTGACATCTACGAAGAACTAGGGATAACGCCTCTCATCAACATCAACGGCACGGTCACGGTGATTGGCGGCTCGGTGATGGCGCCCGAGGTCATGGAGTTGATCCGCAGGGGCAACGAACATTTCGTCCTGATCGACGAACTGGAGGTTGCGGCGGGGAAATTCATCGCAAAGTTGTGTAAGCTGCCCCCCGGCTACACCGGGCTGGTGACGGGCGGCGCGGCGGCGGCCATGGTGGTTGGGTACGCGGGCATGATGACCGAAGATCTCGAGCCCCGGCTTCACCTCATCCCGGACGTGAGCAGTTTCCCGCGCAACGAGGTCATCATTCAAAAGAGCCATCGTTACCCTTTCGATCACCAGATACGGCAGACGGGCGCCAAGTTGGTCGAGGTGGAGACGCGCGAGGAGATGATTGCCGCGATCAATCCCAAGACCGTAGCCATCCACTTCACCAATATTTTGTCCAACCGCGGCAAAGTCAGCGGACCTGAGACTGTTGCCATTGCCAAGCAACACAATATCTACAGCTTCAACGATTTCTCTGCCGATGTTCCACCGGTCTCGCGGCTCTGGGAATATCCTGCGCTCGGCTTCGACCTGCTGACCGTGAGCGGTGGCAAGGATATCTGCGGACCGCAGGCATCCGGTGTCCTGATGGGCAGGGAAGACCTGATTCATTACGCCTTGCTGAACATGAGTCCCCAGGAAGATAAAATCGGCCGCTGTTGCAAAGTTGGAAAAGAAACCATCTTCGGGTTGCTTAAGGCCCTTGAGATCTTTGTCAACCAGGACTATGACGCAACCTTGAAGACGTACGACGCCCGTGCCCAGGTGATCACCGACGCGGTAAAGAAGTTTGGGGTGACGCCGTGCCCGCGAGAATTCGATCCCCAGGCTTTAGGCAATGTCACCCCGCACTATTCCTGGCATATTGATTCCTCTAAGCTCAAAATCACGGGACCAGAGGTCATGCAAGCTCTGGCAGATACGCGCCCGATCGGAATCGGCAGCATGGGCGCCAATTCAAGCGGCATGCATGGACGCAACCCGGACGCACCTGCCGGCGCTGCTCCTGCCGGCGGCAGACGCAACGGACGTATCACTGATCCGAGTACGTTTGGCTTTGCGGTTTGGCAGATCAAGGACGGCGAAGACAAGATCATCGCTGACCGATTGGTTGAGATCTTCAGCGCAGCGCCGAGGTCTTCCTAAGCCTGCCGGTAGTGAGATCTCTATGCGTAACGAGTGACGGGTGCCCCATATCTGCCCGGTTTTGGCAGATGTGCGATTCAGCAGCTGTCCACCGATCACTCTCTACCAGCAACAGATCTTGAAGTCCATGGCCATCTACGCCCTGCACAGTCAGGGGTTGCTAAACCGACGTCAGAATACTTTTTGTGGTTACCAGTTTGTGATTGACGTAGTTATAAGGAGGAATGCGATCGCCCTTGATCATCGCCAGCCCGAGATGGATCAGCCGCGCACCGTAGGTGTTCACTTCATGCGAGACCGATCCAATAAAGGGCGAGTTGGCCCTGGTCATCTCTTCGAGAGCCTCTGGAATGCAGTCCTGGCCGACGATGGCGACATGCTTTTCGCGCTTCGCTTCTCGCACGGCCTGCAATGCTCCCAGGGCGCTGGTATCCGTCGCGGCGGCAATCAGCAGGTTGCGATCCTTGGGGTGACGGCGTAAGAAATCAGCCGTGAGCTTGTACCCCCGATCGCGAAGCCCGCGCCCATCCATGCGCACGAATGCTTCGATCGGCAGGTCGGGCAACACAGAACGCACGCCTTCAAACGCGCCGGTGATGCGGCTCTGCACCAGCGGGCCGGCTTCCTCAATATCCAGGCCGATGACCCACGATGCTTTGCTGCCCCAGCGTTGCCGCGCATGAATGGCAAGATACTCACCCGCTTCAAAGCCGGCGCG
This sequence comes from uncultured Acidobacteriaceae bacterium, assembly GCA_963838445.1. Classification (GTDB taxonomy): domain Bacteria; phylum Acidobacteriota; class Terriglobia; order Terriglobales; family Acidobacteriaceae; genus PALSA-350. The sequence goes on along the minus strand of CAWIRT010000047.1, from coordinate 257,897 downwards.
GTAATTATTGACGCCGAAAAAGATCGCGTGGGGATGAGGGATCTCGACTGCGATCAAAGGTATGCCTGCGTCCGCGATCTTGTCCGCAACGATCGGCGCAACCTGCTGCTCAATCTGAAATTCGATGACCAGATCCACCCGGTTCGCGACAAACTGCTCCGCGTTGCGGATCGCCGTGGCGGCGTCATAATGATTATCGAGGATCATCAGATCCACGCCGGAAGAGGCTGCGGCGGTTCTGAGGCTCTCGGTGACCGCCTGTGAGAAGGGCAAATCTTCCGACTGGCCACCGAAGCCAAAGCGTATCTTTCGCGGGCGCGTCGCCAGCCGGTACAGGCCATTCTCAGTTTGCGCGACATAGCCGCGATGGACGAAAGTCTTCAGGATTCTATAGACAGATGTCTTTGAAATCCGGGTTCGTTGATAAAGTGCCTCCAGGGCAAGTGGCTCATCCTCTGCCTGCAATAGTTCCAGGATGTCCAGGGCCTTCGACAAGATCGGGATGTGATATAGCCGCTTTAACCCAGACTTAGCCAAGCCTCTCCTTTTTGAGCCTTACTCTTCGCTGCCGCTCAAGTTCAATACGGAAACGACCACGTTCTTAGTATAGCGTCTGCCGGTTCGGTCACCGGAGCGACCCCGGAGCGGCCAGGACCCCCGGCGAATCACGCGGATAAATCCCCGGCCACCTTGGAATCTCCCGTCGCCACACCTTACATCGGCATGCTATATTTGTCCCGCGTAAAACCAATTGGGGAACTATTTCACTTTTGATCATCGGCGTCCAGCCTGCGCCATGTTCGCGACCGGTGACTCCGACGGAGAGTAAAGGGGGAAGACCTTCTATGAAGACGCCGTTCGCGCTCAGGAAAGTTGCAGTGGCCGCTTTTTTCGGAGCGCTGGTCGTACCCGCCGTGGCCCCAGCTCAAAACTCAGCCGACCCGCTCGAGCAAGGTTTTCTAAGTCCTCCGAGTAGCGCGAGACCACGTGTATGGTGGCACTGGATGAGCGGAAACATTACCCAGGAAGGTATCGGCCTGGACATGGAGTGGATGAAACGTGTTGGTCTGGGTGGAATGCAAAACTTCGATGCCGCCCTCAACACTCCCAAAGTAGTTGAGAAGCGCCTGGTGTACATGACCCCCGAATGGAAGGACGCGTTCCTCTTCGCCACAAAAAAGGCCGATTCTCTTGGCCTCGAACTGGCCATCGCCGGGTCACCCGGGTGGAGCGAGACCGGGGGGCCCTGGGTCGAGTCTTCGCAAGCGATGAAGAAGTTTGTTTGGAGTGAGACTGTGGTGGAGGGCGGGCAGCCGTTCACGGGCATGATCGCCAAGCCTCCCATGGTGACCGGACCCTTTCAAAACCTTGCCCAGCAGGATCCCATGGGGATGATGGGCGGCCCGGGCCAGCAGCCTCCGCCCCCCAAGGATTTCTACGCGGACAGCGTCGTTCTTGCTTACCGTATTCCGGACTTGGAGATTTCCGCTGCAGCGGTGCAGCCGAAGGTCACATCGAGTAGCGGGCACGTGGATGCCGCGATCCTCTCGAGTGGCGACTTGATGAAAACGACCGATCTGCCGATCGCTCCCGTAGGCAAGCAGTCGTGGATACAGTTCGAATATCCGCGGCCTTACACCGTGGATGCGGTCACCGTCGCTATGGGCGGTCCGCCCGATCCATTGGCGCAGTTCGCGGGTGAGACCGGTCATGGTCCCGTCTTCGAAGTCAGCGAAGACGGACAGCAATTCCGCTCCATCGTCACCATGCCGACCGCCGGTGCGGTGCAGCATACCATGGCGTTTCCAGCCGTGACCGCGCGCTTTTTCCGCCTGACCTTCACCACGCCAGAACCGCAAAAATCGGCGCTCGGTGACATTGATTTTTCTGACATGGGCATCGGTATGCCGCCACCGCCCACGGATCACCACATCGCGGAGGTTATACTCCATGCGGGCCCGCGGGTGAATCGATTTGAGGAAAAGGCGGGATTTGCCACTCTGCCGGATCTGTATTCGTTTGCCACTCCAGACGTAGCGCCCGGCGTGGCGATTCAGAAGAGCACAGTCATTGACCTGACTGCCAAAATGCGTCCTGATGGAAAGCTTGACTGGACGCCTCCGCCCGGCCACTGGATCGTCCAGCGGATGGGTTATTCGCTTACCGGAATCACCAATCATCCGGCGTCGCCGGAGGCTACCGGCCTGGAAGTAGACAAGCTCAACCGTGGCTACGTGAAAGCCTATTTCGAACATTACCTCGACAACTACAAGAGCGCGGTCGGCCCCCTCATGGGCAAGACCGGGGTGCGATTTGTGGTTACCGATAGTTGGGAAGCGGGCACCGAAAACTGGACCGACGACATGCTCGCGGAGTTTGCAACCCGCCGTGGCTACGATGCACATCCCTGGCTCCCTGTGCTTACCGGCCGTGTGGTTGAGAGCGCGCAGGCCAGCGACCGCTTCTTATGGGACTGGCGCAAAACACTCGCAGACCTGGTAGCCGAAAATCATTATGGCCAGATCGCTCAGTCTCTGCATGCGCGAGGCATGGGCCAGTATGGCGAGTCGCATGAAGAGGGACGCGCCACCATCGGCGATGGCATGGAGATGAAAAAAGCCGACGATGTCCCCATGTCCGCGATGTGGACGCAACGGCCGGGCGTGAACGCGGAGCAGTACGGGTACAACGCCGATATTCGCGAGTCGGCATCCGTGGCCCACATTTACGGGCAAAACCTGGTCGCCGCTGAGTCGCTCACTGCTGCGAGTGGTCCGTGGGCATGGTCGCCGTCGACCCTGAAACCCACTGCCGACAAAGAGCTCGCAATGGGTTTGAACAGATTTGTCATCCACACCTCGGTGCACCAACCTCTCATCGACAAGGCTCCGGGCCTCGCCCTTGGCCCCTTTGGACAATGGTTTACCCGCAACGAGGTGTGGGCCGAACAGGCGCAGCCATGGGTCACCTATCTGGCGCGCAGTTCCTTTCTCCTGCAGCAGGGACATTTCGTGGCAGACATCCTCTACTTCTACGGCGAGGATTCGAATCTCACCGCGATCTTCGGCAGCAAGTCGCCAGACGTGCCCATTGGCTACAACTTCGATTACGTAAACGCCGACGCCTTGATTCATAAGCTGTCGGTGAAGAACGGCGAACTGGTTACTGCGAGCGGCATGAGCTATCGCGTATTGGCTCTCGATGCTTATAGCCAGCATATGTCTCTCCCGGTCTTACGGAAGATTCGCGAGCTGGTTCTTGCCGGGGCAACTGTCGTTGGCTCGCGTCCCGCGGATGACCCAAGCCTGGCCGACGATGCAGCAGAATTCCACTCCATCTCCGATCAGCTCTGGGGTCAACCGAAGACCGGCAAAGGCAAGGTGTACGGTAACGAAAAGCTGGCGGACGTGCTTGCAGGCATGAAGGTTCCGCCAGACTTTACCTACTCCAAGCCGCAAGATGACACCGAGGTCTTGTTCGTGCATCGCAAGCTGGAACAGGCTGATCTCTACTACATTGATAACAGGAACGACCGGGTGCAGCAGGTGGACGCGACCTTCCGCATCGACGGGAAGGCGCCGGAACTTTGGCACGCCGATAGCGGCATGATAGAACCCGCCGCCTACCATATTGAGAATGGCCATACGGCCGTGCCATTGCATCTGGATCCATATGAGACGGTATTCGTCGTCTTCCGCAAGCCGGCCGGTTCGCCTGCTCGCGATCTCCCCGCCAGGAGCGAGAGTGTGGTAGCAACGGTAGAGGGTCCGTGGGAAGTCAGCTTCGAACCGAATCGCGGTGCGCCGGCAAAGATCACCCTCGATAAGCTGACGTCGTGGAGCGAAAACACGGACGAAGGGGTAAAGTATTTTTCCGGCCACGGCACCTATACCAAAACTGTGGATGCATCAGCGGAGTGGTTCAAGCCCGGCGCACAACTGTGGCTTGATCTGGGCGACGTAAAGAACCTGGCCGAAGTGACGGTCAATGGAAAGGCGCTGGGAACCGTATGGAAAGCCCCCTATCGTCTGGATGTGACGAGTGCGATGAAGCCTGGTGAGAATAGACTCGAAATCAGGGTGGCCAATCTCTGGGTCAATCGATTGATCGGCGATCAGCAGCCCAACGCCGCGAAGAAATATACCTTCACTACCCATAATCCTTACAAGGCAACCTCTCCGCTTCTTCCCTCGGGCCTGCTTGGAGCTGTGCAGGTGATACGCGTATCCTCACAGCAACCATGAATCGACGCATTCGCAGCGGAGGGCGCTGATGCAGAGCCAGTATCGGCAGGTACGCATAGGGTTGGTCGGGCTTGGGCTTGAGGCGTATTGGAGCCAGTTCGCAGGCCTGGAAGAGCGACTCAATGGTTACGTCCATGAAGTCGAGAAGAGGATCTCCAGCAACTCGCGAGCGGTCGTGAACCTCGGGCTCGTCGATACGCCCGAGAAGGCGATCGAGGCTGCCCATCGATCCCGGCGCGAAGATATCGAGATTCTCCTGGTGTACGTCACTACCTACGCACTTTCCGCAACCGTGCTGCCGCTCATCAAGCGGGCGAAGGTTCCGGTGGTTTTGCTGAATCTACAGCCCGCATCCGCCATCGACTACGAGCGGTTCAACTCGATGGAAAGCAGAACCGCGATGACGGGCGAATGGCTCGCCTACTGCAGCGCGTGCCCTGTTCCCGAGATCGCGAATGTGCTTCGCCGTTTGGACGTCCCATTTCACCAGGTCACCGGCATGCTCCACAACGATCCGGCATGCTGGCGGGAGATCGACGAGTGGCTTCGCGCCGCCGAAGTGGTGCACATGCTGGCGCACTGCCGCCTTGGATTGATGGGCCATTATTACGGAGGCATGCTCGACATCGCTACCGATCTTGCGCAGGTGAGCGGCAGGTTTGACTTGTACATCGAAATGATCGAGGTGGATGAACTCACCGCATTACGCAACAATGTCGGCGAAGACGAGGCCCGCAGCAAGCTGGCAGAATTTCGCACTTTCTTTGAAGTGGGTGACGATTGTCCGCACGCGGAACTTCTGCGCGCAGCCCGTACGGCGGTGGCGCTCGATCAGATGGTGAAACAAAATGACCTCGATCTGCTGGCCTACTTTTACAAGGGAAGTGGCGTGGCCGCCAATGAAGACACGATGAGCTCGATCATCCTCGGTACATCGATGCTTACCGGCGGCGGAGTGCCTGTCGCCGGAGAGTACGAGGTCAAGAACGTGATCGCCATGAAGATCATGGACTTGTTGGGTATGGGTGGTTCATTTACCGAGTTTTACGCGATGGATTTTGCCGCGGACCTCGTGCTCATGGGTCATGACGGTCCGGGCCACATAGGCATTGCTCAGGACCGGATCAAAGTACGTCCGCTCAAGGTCTATCACGGCAAGGTGGGCGCCGGTCTTTCCGTTGAGATGTCAGTCAAGCACGGGCCTATAACGCTGCTTTCGGTGATCGAGGATAAAGACAATGGCTTCGCCTTGCAGATCGCGGAAGGTGAGAGTGTGCCTGGAGCGATTCTGGAAATTGGCAATACGAATAGCCGCTACCGGTTTCCCCTGGGCGCCCGCAAATTCGTCGAGGCCTGGAACTCACACGGTCCCGCACATCACTGCGCCATCGGCGTCGGGCACGCTGCTGCGCAGATCGAGAAGGTTGCAAGTTTGTTGCAGTTGCGTTCCATCCGCGTTTGTTAGTGCTACCACAAACGACGGGTGGGCCACATCTCGCTCGTTTTTCGCGAGATGTGGGATACAGCGGACCTTAACTTTCCTAGCCCAATGGGCTCAGAACGATTCGGATTGAAAGCTGTGGTATCCCACATCTCGCGAAAAACGAGCGAGATATGGGGCACCCGTCATTTGGTGGAAAGTTCAGAAAAAAAGGGCAGTCTCAAAGATTCGCGGATAAGATTTGCTGGGCCCAGTGAGCCACTGCGGCAGACCCAACGCCAGCCTGCTGCGGATTTTCCAGGGCAGCCAATTGCACAGCGAAATTGCCAATCGTCGCACTTTCGACAGCGCCACATCTTACTTCGAGGCCGGTCGCTGCCTCAGTCAAGCGGTTCAGGAGTGTGTTGCGGCTGCCACCGCCGACGATATAAATCCGCCGAAGTTTCTTTCCCGTGATATGCGCCACGCTGCCCAGAATTTCCGCATACCTGGCAGCCAGGCTATGAAGGATAAGGCTTGTCATTTGTGGCGCATTCTCGGCGCCGTCTGCCAGCGGGGTCAACCCGCGCCGTTTGAGTTGTCGATTCATACGCGCCGGCATTTCTCCGGGTAGGAGCAGGTCCGGGTCGTCCACATTCAATAGAGCGGTAGGAGGCGGGACGTGCTCGGCAGCGGCGATTAACTCAGGCACCGTCCAGTCAATCTCTGCCGCCCATTCCGTCATGCATTGCCGCAGCATCCACATGCCGTTGACGTTCTTGTGAAAACAAATGCGGCCCCCGACGGCGCCGAGATTGGTGAAGTCCGCCGCCTGCGCTTCTGGGCCGTTGACGGGCTCAGAGAGCAGCGTTCCGACCAACGACCAGGTGCCCGAGCTGATGTAGACCCAGTCATCCCCGCTATCAGGTATGCCTGCGATGGCAGAGGCCGTGTCGTGACAAGCGGGAGCAATCAGCTCAGCCCCTTCCAGGCCAGTGAGGTTGAGACTGTCCCCCTTCAGCTTGCCAATGACCGTTCCGGGCCCAATGATCGGAGCTGCCGCTGCCTGCACCAAACCCACGGCCTCGAAGATCTCCGCCGACCAGTTGCGCTTCTCCGCATCCACAAGCTGTGTATGCGTAGCATTGGTATATTCAGCCACTGCGCGTCCGCCAAGACGATGCAAGATGTATTCCGGCAGAGTCAGCCACGGTTTGTCCTGCAGATCATTCGCATCCGCGCAAAGCTGGTAGAGGGTATTGATGCGGCTCATCTCGATCCCCGTGATGGAACGAAGACGAGCTGCGGAAATTCGTTTGTAGACTTCTGGCTGCGAGCGAATGGTTCGCTCGTCGCGATAGCAGAAAGGTTCGGCGAGCGGCTCGCCGTTCTGATTCAGGCGCACATAGTCCACTGCCCAGCCATCGGCGGCGATGGACCGGATGCCTTCGCGGGCAATCTCTGCGCATTTTCGCAGACCGGCATCCATCTGCTGCGTGATCCCGCGCAGATCCCAACGAATCTCACCATTGTGGTTCACCGGAGCATGCGCATGGCGATGAACCAGCTCAATGTGGGGAACACCATCAAGCCAGCGCAGTAGGGAAACACGACAGCTTTCCGCACCTAGGTCGATCGCGATCATTGCGCGCCGGTCTTGTGGACAGACCGGGATGGATGGATCAGGATCGCTCATCTGAGATAAGCCTCGGTGAGGCCACCGTCGACCGGAATCAAGTGACCCGTGGTGCAGGGCGCCTGCGGCCCCGCCAGGAAAAGGATAGCCGCAGCACAGTCCTTGGGGTCGATGGGCTGATGCGTCAATGTTCTCTGGGCGTAGAACTGCGCCAATAAGGTACGCAGTTCATCATCGGAAGCGGAGTCTTCAAACGGGATCTTGTACTTCGTCAGCGATGCTTTTACCCGGTCACGAGGAAACATGGTTGACCCCTTGACTACGGTTGCGGGACTGATGCCGTTGACGCGGACCCTGGGGGATAAGGTGACGGCAAGTTCGCGGACCAAATGGCTGACTGCCGCCTTGCTCACGTCGTAAGCTTCGCTACCGCGCTTGGCTACGACCGCGTTCGCCGAGCTGGTCAGCACAATGCTGGTTTCAATTGCCTGTGCCTCGAACACCTTGGCTACTTCGTCCGCCAGCAAATAGTTGGCGGTGACGTTGATCTCAAGCGTCGACCCCCATTGCGCGTCACTGATGATACCGTCGGGCGATGAAGGGAACAGCGCAGCCGTGTTGACCAGGATGTCGATGCCTCCATAGGCGGCAATGGTCGCGTCGAGCGCGGATCGAATCGCTGCACGGTCGCGAATGTCTATCTTGGTGGCGATCACGCCTTCGCGGCCAACAATCGCCTGGGCTTCCGCGGCAACTTTGTTGGCTGCGTCCATCTCGCGGTCGGCAACGACCACGTGCGCGCCACGCGCTGCGGCCATCAGCACTACTTCGCGGCCGATTCCGCTGGCTCCGCCAACTACCAGTATGATGCGGCCGCTTAATTCCTTTGCTGCGGGCTGCCGGCGTATCTTTGCTTCCTCCAGCGCCCAATACTCGATGCGAAAGGCCTCAGAAGCCGGCAAGGCAACGTAGTTGGAGTGGACCTTGAAAGCGCTGGTATCCGCCGCGGGTCCCGACTGCGGCAGGATTGCTGGACAAGTCCCCTCATCTAAATGCCCGGCGCCTTCCATTACGTGTATAGCGTTCACATAAAATTCGCCCGTAATCCGCGCTTCGGCCCTATTCTTGCCGAAGCTGAACATACCGATACCCGGCACCAGCACGACAGTTGGGTTTGCATGGCGCATCGCGGGAGAGTCTGGCAATGCGTGCTGCTTGTAGTAGTCCGCGTATTCGCTGCGATATTTCTCCAGCGCAGTTTTCGCGGCAGGCAGGATTTGCGCAGCATCACTTGCTGGATCCCAGTCCACAAAGAGCGGCCGAATCTTGGTCCGGATGAAATGATCGGGGCAGCTGGTGCCCAAATGCGCCAGCTCCGCCGCGGAATGCGAATTGATGAACTCCAAAATCTCAGGGATATCCGTGAAACTGCCAATCATCCGTTGAGCGTTGGAGACATTCCCGCGGAGAAACGGCATGAGCTTGACCGCAATCGCCTGCCGTTGCTGGTGCGGCTGGTACTTTGCGCCACCAAACGGAGCGCTGCTTTTCCTGGCTCGATGAGCCTCGATGAACTGGCCGATTTGATCAATGATGGTGATGGTATTCAGATATGACTCTCGCTGCGTGCCGCCCCAGGTGAAGAGGCCATGACCGCCGAGCACAACGCCATCGCAGCCGGGTACTTCCTTTACCGCGCGTTCAAGCATCATTGCCAGCTCAAAGCCGGGCCGCTGCCAGGGAATCCACACCAGCTTGTGGCCGAACTGCCGGTTGAACTCCTCCATCTTTTCTTTACCATTTGCCGAGGCGGCGAGCGCGATTCCCCAGTCGGGATGAAGATGATCTACATGTGGGAAGGGTAGAAACGCATGCAGTGCCGTATCGATCGAGGCAGCTACAGGATTGTTACCAAATGTGCAGAGCGGATATAAGCCGACAATCTCGTCCTCATACTCAACCCCGCGGTAGATCCTGGATAACGCGAGCACCTTATCCATGTACAGGGTGGCAAAGCCCTCGACCTTGATGCTGCCCAGGTCGCCACCGCTGCCTTTCACCCAGAGCACCGCCTTCTTTTGCCCGTCCAGGGGATCGGTGCCCTCGAGTTTCGAGCTGGTGTTACCGCCGCCGAAATTGGTGATACGCAGATCGGATCCCAGCAAGTTGGAGCGATAGCGCAAAAGAGCGGCGGGATCGAGCGTTTTGGCATGGCTTTCATCCCAAAGATCGGCGAGATACTGCAGGGGCATACGTCTTCTCCTTGTGTTGCTGGTAGACCCTCGAACCAAATTCAATAGACGAAGTATTTCACAATGTACGCCTTACTAAAGTAGGATAAGTGCGTTTGCTTTAACTGTGGAACTGAGGTGAATGTGGGCCCCAACCCGTTTATTGGCGTTATCTATCATTGGATCGGCGGCCTTGCTTCTGCCAGCAATTTCATCCCATTCCGAGGAATCAAACGCTGGTCCTGGGAAATTTACTGGATCATCCAGGGCATTGCCGCATGGATCATCGCTCCGATGGTGCTGGCGCTCTTGTTGGTCCCGCATTTGTTCGCAGTTCTTCATGCTGCGCCGTCCGCCAGTACCACCTATGCATGCTTCTGGGGAGTGATGTGGGGGATCGGCGGGCTCACTTTCGGCCTTTCGATTCGCTACCTCGGAATCGCTCTGGGATATGCGATCGCACTTGGTTTTTGTACCGCGTTTGGCACCTTGATGCCACCGATCTTCAGCGGCCAGATGTCGTCGATCCTGCACGAGACATCGGGGCAGGTGATACTCGCGGGAGTCGGCGTATGCATGCTGGCGATTGCCGTCAGCGGTCTCGCCGGGTACTCGAAAGAGCACGAAATTTCCAGCGAGGATCGGGCCGAAGCCGGAGAACGCGACTTCTCCTTTGGTAAAGGGCTTGCCGTGGCCATCTTCGCCGGCATTATGAGCTCGTGCTTCGCCTACGGGCTCGCCGCAGGGAAACCCATCGCCGAGATAGCGCGCGTTCAACTCCTCGCGGAGCATCGTCTCGATCTTTGGCAGAACCTACCCGTACTGGTCGTCGTTCTCTGGGGCGGCTTCTTCACCAATTTCGTATGGTCGCTTTTTCTGATCGTAAAGAATCATTCCCTCGCCCAGTTCTCGGGAGCGCCGGGCATCAACCCCATGGGCGCGGGCACTGCGGCGGACGAGGAGCTGGCAGACTTAGGTGCGCATGGTCTGGGGAGCCGTCTCACCGGTCAGACACTGGTAAAGAACTACATTCTTGCCGCCCTGGCAGGAGTGATCTGGTACTTCCAATTCTTCTTTTATTCCATGGGGCAGACAAAGATGGGCAAGTACGACTTTTCCAGTTGGACGCTGCATATGGCGAGCATCATCATCTTTGCCACCCTCTGGGGTGTGGCCCTGAAGGAGTGGAAAGGAACCAGCCGGCGGACCAAAGGGCTGGTTGCCCTGGGGCTATTCCTGCTGGTCGGCTCGACGGTAGTAGTGGGATACGGAAATTATTTAAAAGTACGATAGAGTTCAGGCGTAGCTGGCTACGGCACCCTGGTTGGCCGCGGCACGTTCCTTCGTAATCTGTTCGATATAGCCGCTTTCGCGGAGCGCCAGCAGTGGATCCTCTACCAGCCCTTTCGAGCGTCTCCAGCTCTTGACGATTGGCCGCACGTCCTGCCAGAACGCAGAGCGAAAGCACTCTTCAGCTTCCACCAGCTTGCATTCGTCTTGCAGCACTGAGAGCCGCGCGTGATCGACCAGTGCCGCCTTGGCGTAAATCTCCTGGGCTGTGCAGACGGTCTGCACCATGGCTTCCATTTTGCCCTTCAGATTATGGCTTTGGTCGATCATGTAGGCCACATCAACGGGGGCGCCCGTTTCCCATTCGTAATTGCGAATCTCGTGAAAAATACGGAAGACCTGGTAAGGGTCAATCGATCCCAGGGTAAGGTCGTCGTCGGCATAGCGCCGGTCATTGAAGTGGAAGCCGCCCAACATTCCGGCACGCAGCAGCCAGGCGACAATTTGCTCGATGTTTTGTGTCTGGTAGTGATGGCCGGTGTCCACCAGCACCAGCGCTTGCGGGCCGGCCGCCTTGGCCAATAGCAGCGCCATGCCCCAGTCGGCAACATCGGTGTGATAGAAGAACGGCTCGAAAGGCTTGTATTCGATCAGCAATCGTTGGCTAGGCCGCATTGCGGCATGGGTCTTCTTGAACGCTTGCTCAAACCATCCAATACGGTGGCGCATGCTTTGGGTTCCGGGATAGCTGGAGCCATCCGGAAGCCACGGCGCGATATCGCGTGAATTCAATTTATCCGCGATCGCGACGCAGTCCAGCAGATGATCGAGGGCCTGCTTGCGGATCGCCGGATCGGGATTGCCGAGTGCGCCGAATTTGTATTCCTGCCCCTGAAAAAAGTTGGGGTTGATCGACCCTGCGGCCACGCCGCATTTACTGGAGAGCTCTTGTACCTGGGGGACATCTTTGACCCCATTCGGTAAATCCCAAAGGACGTGCAGGGCAATCGTCGGGCACGCCCCCGTTAGCTGATTAACCATCCCGGCGTCGCTGAATTTTTCCGCCAGGTTGGTCGCTGCCGCGGGCTGCATAAATTTGCCGAACCGGGTTCCTGTATTAGCGAAACCCCACGAAGGCAATTCAATCTTGAATTGATCAAGTGCCTGCCAAACGGAGCCTTCCACGTCCTGTGCCATAGTGTCCCTATCCGCGAAACCATGCTAACTGTTCAGTCGACGTACTTCTGAGTGCCGGCGGACCTCTTCGGCCTTGAACAGTCCAAGGCTGAAAAATTGCAATAGGGTAACAGTTTCTCATCCTAAATTCAATTATGTCAATGATTCAGATATATCAATCGCTCGTGGGGAGGAGAATTTCCAGGTTCAATAGGGAAAACAACCCCCCCAATCGTGTTCACATAGAGGGGCTACGTCCCAGGACTTCAGGCTATTTTACCGCCACCGCCATCTCCCGGGACTTACTCTGTAGTAACCCGGAACGAATAAGTGCCGGCTGGCAACTCGTAGGTGGGGATACCCTCTGGGTTACTCACTAACCGGAGTTTCTTATTGCTCGCCAGCGATTCTCCGTCCAACGTGAACTTATCCTGCCAGCCGGTTGGCAGCGGCATGTGGGCAGTCGTGTTTGGGGGAACCGTGACCAGCCACGTAGCAGCCGTACCCTTTATCGACCACTCGGATCGTATCTCGCCATAAGAGGACTGGTAGCGGAAGTCGAGGCTTCCCAGCCGGCTATCAAAGTTGGGATGGAGATAGATGGTATGGAAGCCGGCGTCCGCGGGGAGGGCATCTATACCTGCCGCGTAACGGTAGATCCAATCGGCCACCGCCCCATAAGCATAGTGATTGTACGAATTCATGCTGGGGTCGCCGCGCATCTGGTCGCCGTTCCAACGCTCCCACATGGTGGTGGCACCATGCCCTACCAGGTATCCCCACGAGGGATACTCGGTGTTAAGCAGCAGGCCGTAGGCAACGTCGCTATGCCCCGTATCCACCAGCACCGCAAGCAGATAAGGCGTGCCCAGAAATCCGGTAGCCAGGCGTCCATGGTTAGCCTCGATCTTCGCGATCAGGCGATTGGCCGCCGCAGCACGCAGCGCATCGGGCACTAGCTTCATATTGAGCGCGAGCACATATCCGGTCTGGGTATCTCCGCCAGCGGCCTTGGCTTCGGGATTGTTGATCTGTCCAAAAGGAGAAGGCCCATTATCGGCCCCGGCGATAAAACCGTCGGCATGAATATACTCGGCAGCAAAGGCAGTCTTGATCTTGCCGAATAAGTCAGCATACTTTGCTTCCTCTTCGGTCTTGCCGATGGCATGCGCCATCTGCTGCATGAGCGTGACGTCGTATGCCCAGTAGGCGGTTGCCACCAGGGGCTCGAGCGTAGGACCTTCGGGAGAGAGCCAATCCCCAAAGGGAATGCCGTAGCCCGTCCGCCATAGATAAGAGGGATTGGCCGCCTGGATCGCTCCCAGGTATTTCTCCATTGCATCCCAGTTTTGCTCGATTACCCGCGTGTCTCCGGATTGCAGCCATGCGGTCCAGGGAATAATGACGCCGGCATCGCTCCAGCCGGCCCCAAAGCCGGGATTGGGCGTATCCGTGCCCGGAGCGAAGATGCCATACATCGGCGTGCCCACCTGGGTCGCTCTTATATCGCGGGCAAATTTCTTGGAGAACTGCGTCAGATCCATGTTGTAAGACGCGGTCCGCCAGAACACCTGCGCGTCCGCGGTCCAGCCCAGGCGCTCGTCACGCTGCGGGCAGTCCGTGGGCACGCCGACAAAGTTGGATCGCTGTCCCCAAAGGATATTGCTCCACAGCTGATTAATCATTGGGCTGCCGGAATGCATCTGTACCGTAATGGGCGCGTCGGTGTAGATGGCCACTGCCTTTACGGCGGTGAGGTCCGGCTTATATTTCAGGCCGGTAACCTCGACGTAGCGGAAACCGTGAAAGGTAAAGTCCGGCTGGAACTCTTCGTCGCCCTTCCCGGAAAGAATAAAGTGATCGGTGGCTTTTGCCGTGCGCAGGTTGTCGACATACAGGCTCCCGTCGGGATTCAGCACTTCGCCGAAGCGCAACTGAACTTCTGTCCCCGCAGCTCCGCGCGCTCGCAGGCGCGGGACTCCAGCCAGGTTCTGACGAAAATCGTAGATGTAGACTCCCGGCCTGGGGGTAGTGATTTCCGCCGCCGTGAGCGTTTGATGGGCGCGTATCGGCTGGAAGGACTGAGGAACAATCTCCGGCTCCACGGGGTTGACCAGATCGACTTGCTTCCACTGAGCGTCGGAAAAGGCTGCTGTATCCCAGCCTGCCTGTTCCTTGCGCGCGTCGTAGTCTTCGCCGTCGTAGATCTCCGCCTGAGAAATCGGGGAAATATCGGCCTTCCATGAGGCGTCGGTAGTGATCCACTCCGTTGAACCATCCGCATGCTCCAAACGAAGCTGGGCCTTCAGAGCCGGCGGAGTATTTCCATAGTTGTATCCCTGCCGAAACCACATCAGCGGTGTGGTGTACCAGCCCGGCGCAAGCCATGCTGCCATGACGTTTTGCCCGGTCTTCAACTGTTGCGTAACGTCGTAGGCCTGGTAGGGAACGTGCGCGCGAAAATCATCCCATCCCGGAGACAGAATCTGATCACCCACCCGCGCGCCGTTGATTTGAAATCGATAAGCACCCAGGGCAGTCACGTAAAGACGCGCCGAGGTCACCGGCTTATTTATCTCGAAGCCGTGGCGAAGCAATTTGACCGGCCCCGTTCGCCACGGCTTGCCCAGCACGTCCGAGCCCATCGGCGTTTTAGGTGGTTCGTAGGCGATGGCGCTTTGCCATACTGCATCGTCGTACGCTGGTTCGTACCAGCCCTGCTCCGCATTCAGCCTGGCTTTCCACTCTGTGCCGCTGGCAAAGACAACAACGGTACCATCCGTCATTTCGATGTACAGACATGCGCTCATCGGGGTGCGGGCAGTCTCAGACGAGCCCGTGCCGTTGGGCGAGGGCGTGCCGTACAACGTAACCCCGACCGCCAGCAGGTTCTCACCGTTGTGTACGTCCGCGGTGACATCTTTGAGCAGGTAGGTCTTCCACGGCGCCTGCTTCCATGGCGGCAGGGGTAGCGTCTCCAGCACCTGTTTCCCGTTTACCCAGGCCGCAGCAGAATCCTGGCCAGTGACGAATAGGTCTGCGTGCTTCACTTGCCCAGTGAGCGGAAATTTGAAGCGAAAATCGTGTTGTGTATCACCGTTGCCCTGCGGAGCACCCTGCTTAGCGTCGTCCGCATTTGTGATCCACGTTGCGCCGGATTTGCGGACCGCGCGGTGTTCCGGGTCTTCGTAGCCGATCCACTGAGCTTTCCAGCTTTGCTTGAGCAATCCTGTTTCCCACCAACTCGCGTCGCTTACCGGATAAGGTTTTCCATCCTTGTCCCAAACCTCTACACGCCAGTAATAGCGAGTGGAAGCGGCTAACTCCGGACCGCCGTATACCACGCCAAACGAGTTGTCGGAAGCAACCCGTCCACTATCCCAAACGTCCGGCTTGCCACTGTTCAGAATGGCCGGCCTGCTTGCCACCTCGATCCGATAGGCTGTCTGCCGCGCAGCAAATCCTGCATCCTGAAGTTGCCAGGCGAACAGCGGCTGACTGGAATCGATGCCCAGGGGCTGCTCAAGAGAATCGCACGTAAGATGGGTTGGCTTTCCCGCCGGCGATGCCGCAAAAGCGGGTGCGAGCAAAAGCACAGCGGCACCTGTAATCGCCAGGCGCATGGCTTGTCGAAGACGTCGGCCACCGGTGGCAGCAGCGTCCCCATAGTTGACGGGGTTGGGAAGGTTTATGTGCATTCGGCTGAAACTATCGAGTTGTGGAGGCAATGATGTCAATAGGAAAGTGCTATACCCTTCGAACCGTACGATCGGTCGGGCACCACGGCGAAACAGGTGTATGCATACCGCGAACTTCAACCCCTCCCTATTGCAGGGTTCATGGAAACCAGGGCATCAACGGATCTGACCAGTGGCGGGGGTAACGCTGTGGTATCCCACATCTCGCGAAAAACGAGCGAGATGTGGGGCACCCATCGGTCCATTTGTAGGAGAAATTCTCCGGCCCTAGCCTTCAGATGGAAACCATCAGTAGGCAGGCACCGCGAACGACCATGCTGCCCCTCGGGTTGGTGGCCGGCAATTTCCCTATTTGGAACTGTTGCCCTATTGCCATGATTATGTATGATGGGTGCGGCCTCCGGAGACGCTGCTTTTGGTGGGCGGCAGCACAGCGTCCGGCACCGGGCGAGGCAGCCAGTCCATCGCATCGTGCATGGGACAATTGCGGAGAAACACTTGATCAATCCATTCATTCCCCTCGATAACGCGTCCTCAGGCGCCGGGAAACCCGTATGGCGACTTCTCATTGTGACTACGCTTCTCTCCGGGTCCGTGCTGGCACAATCGGTCAGTAAGCCAAATGAGGTCACCGTGGACTGGAACAAGACAGTGATCGTTTCCAGATCCACTCCAACCCTGCAGGTTGTCGTCAACCCTATGTTGCGCGCGGGCGCTCCCATTCACGATGCTGCATTTCAGGCCATCAAACAGTTAGGCGCAGACTACGTGCGCTACGTTCCCTGGCTGCCGTACCCCAGGCTCGGCGTCGCTGAACTCGAACCACCGACCAAGGAGACAACAAGCTGGGATTTCTCGCTCATCGATCCCATGACCAAAGACTTTCTGGCGGCGACGGAAGGTCACAGCACTGTGATGAACTTCAGCACTATCCCTGCCTGGCTATTTAAGACGGACAAGCCAGTAACCTATCCGGCCGACCCTAACCAGGTGTATTGGGATTACACCCAGGGCACGGAGCTGAAAGACCCGTCAGGCAAGGACCTGGGCGAGTACTTTGCCCGGCTGGTAAGTTGGTACACCAAGGGCGGCTTCACCGATGAGAATGGCAAGCAGCACTCTTCGGGCTACCATTACGACTTTCCCGTCTGGGAAGTACTTAACGAGGTGGAGTTCGAACACAAGACCACACCGGAGCAATACACCGCGCGCTACGATGCCATCGTCAGCGCTATCCACGCGGTGAGCCCGAATACAAAGTTCATGGGCCTGGCATTGGCGACGCCTTCGGTCGAGCCTCGCTATTTCGAATATTTTCTCGACCATGTTCACCATAAGCCAGGCATCCCGCTCGATTACATTTCCTATCATTTCTATGCCAGCCCCTCGCCGGACCAGGACATCAACAACTGGCAGTTCACCTTTTTTGACCAGGCAGATCGTTTCCTGGCCACCGTCCGCTACATCGATGCGATTCGCCAGCGCCTCTCTCCGCAAACCAAGACGGATACCGATGAGTTGGGAATCATTCTTGCCTCCGACGAAGCGGAGATCGCGGAGAGCAAGGCTCATCCCGATAAGATCCCTGCCCTGTATTGGAATGCGGCAGGTGCGCTCTACGCGTACCTTTACGACGAGTTGGCGCTACAAGGCATTGAGGTCATTGGAGAATCGCAATTAGTCGGTTATCCATCGCAGTTCCCAAGTGTCAGCATGATTGACTGGAAGAACGGTAAGCCGAACGCTCGTTATTGGGTCCTGAGTCTTTTGAAAGATAACTTTCATCCTGGGGACCAACTGGTGTCGACTACGCTCTCTTCCCACAGCGACATTGCGGCTCAGGCCTTCGTCACCTCGGCGGGCAAGAAGCTGCTGTTAATCAACAAAAGGAATCGGTCCATCGACGTTACCTTGCCAGAGGGCGCGCAGAACGGGAATCTTTCCACTGTGGACGAGGGGAGCGGGGAAGGCCCTGCCCGCGTTTCAAAAGGTGAAGGGAACCATGTAAGCCTGGCTCCTTTTGCCGTCGTTGTCATCAGCCTCCCCTGAGGGCCCAATTGGCATGAGACAGAGTCAGTTTGCCCCTATAGAATTGCTGCCAAGGGTATGAGGAACATGCGGATTCTGGGGCTAACAGTTGCTCTCGCGCTCTGTTGCGCGACAGTTTCCGCGGAGAAAATCGCCAAGCCTGGCGCTGACCCTATCGAGGCGGAGTTGATGGCGGACCTGCACGCCCGCCTGCTGAAGGTAGGCGGAACGGTCTACGCGCGGGTCACCGTCGAATGGCGAAGTCCTACTTGCGTTCTCAGGAACGGAGCGGTCCTGGAAGCGCATGTGGTCTCGGTGGTTCCCAGTATCAAGCCGGTCAAAGCTTCTGAAGTGGGCCTGGCCTTTACCGGGGCGCAGTGCGGAGATATGAAGATGGGCCCCTTCCATCTGCTGCTTTCCGCGGTCGCGGCACCGCCGGAGGACAGCGGTCTGGGCATATTGAGCCAAAACTTGCCGGTTCGGGCCATGTCGGGTGTATCAGGACTGGCGGTCCTGAATAGCATGCGTATCAGCAACGATCACACCCTGGAGCAGATCTCGCCGATTTACCTGTTCCCGCTGATTCCGCGCATGCAGATGGGTGATGTCTACCACATTCGGGGATTGAAGCTGAGCGTGGGCACCGGGCCGGAGAACAGCTCCATCCTGACCTCGAAGGACCACGATGTGTCGCTGGAGAAGCATTCCGTGTTTCTGCTGGTTCCGGCACAGTGGGCAATCGCCCAGGCTTCCGGCGAACCAGGCACGAGCCAGCCGGAATCAATCGAACGTGCTGCTCGTGTTCCCGTTTTGACAAGGACTGCGGCGGTTGCGGCCCGGCCGCCGGTCAACGACATCGATCTGTGCGTGCCGCCACAGTGCAACGTGGCGTTGCCCTCGGGCGATGCGAGCGATGTGGGTCACGCTGCGGGCACCATTTCGATCCGCGAGTTGGGCTATTCTCCGCGTCCGCAAAGAGACGCCTTCAACTTTGTCCACGATGAGGTGCTGGCTTACCTCGGCCCCAGGGAACTGTTGGTCGCCTTCAACCCGCACGAACTGGTGTCAAGGAATGCGCTGGGGATGGGCTCGACCGTCCGCATAATCCGTGCTGCTGTTGTGGACACGGAGACCCACCGGGTTACCCACACCGTTGATTGGGAGATGCACGACAACCGGCAATACCTGTGGCCGCTGGCGGATGGCCGTGTGCTGGTACACGTTGGTGCGGAGCTCCGCGTCTACGGCGAGGGACTGCAGACTCAGAAGCGCGTTCCCTTGGATGGACCCCTTGCCTTTGTACGGGTTACACCCGATGGCAGCTTTATGGCCGTAGGCGTGCTCCGTGAGCGGCACACACCCGAACTGCATGCCGCACTGCGCGAGAGCCTCAATGACGATCCGGAAGAGGATGTCAGGATCCTGGTTCTGAATCGCAGCTTTGAAACCATTGCCCAATCAACGGTAGAGTCGAACCTGATGGCGCCCACCCTGCTGAACGAGGGCCAGCTCACGCTGACGGCGCAGTCGAACATGCGTTACCGCATCACGATGGTGACCTGGGACAATCACGCTTCGGTTCTGGCCCGGCTCATCTCAAGTTGTACGCCCCAGCTTTCCAGCATCGCGCCGGACCTTATCTTCCTGGTGAGCTGCGATAAGCAAAATGGGCGCGAGTATCGCGTGCTGCGCGCGAACGGTAAGCTGGCGCTGAAAGGTGACTCGACTCTGAATGAGTGTGGACATGCCGCCGAAGGCAGTGCCAATCAGGAAGCGTTCGTGGTGAAGATCGTGGAGTCGACTCTGCCCGTGCCTCCAGGATCGCCCATGAGCGCGTCGCAATTCTCCTCCGAAGAGTTGCGTGTCTATCGCGCAGCGGATGGTAAGCGGCTGCTCAGCGTGCATGCCGCTCCCCCGTCTATGAGCCGCGACGGGTACGCGCTGGCGCCCGATGCTTCCCAGCTCGCGGTGATGACCCGCGAGCAGATCGTCGTCTATTCTGTGCCCGGAAAGTGATCTCAAAAGAAGACACGAACCGACTGCGGGCGGGAGGCTCCAAACGAAGGGCACGTCTTCAGCAGTAGTGCCACATCGGACGGAAGTTGATGAGGGATTTTAGAGGGTATTTGAGAACTCGGGAATAGGGATTTAGTCCCGCAGGGACGTCTGAACTTAGCTCAGGACTAGCGTCCTGGGCCTGGAGTTTCTACATTTTCTCGAGCCCGGGGTATGATTTATCGAGCTTCAGTTTTGGGTTTTGCCCTGTATCAGGGCACGACTTCAGTCGTGCCGCCATGAACCCAAAATGATCAGGGCTTTAGTAGCCCCTGTTATGGCAATACCTGCGCGGAATGGCAACCCGGAAGCAATCCTTAGTAGCGCACGGGTATTTTTTGCCACCACGAAGACCAGTATGACGAGACGCATCCTTCAATCTGAACGGAATGCGACGCTTTTGATTGAAGTATTGCGTTCGAACGTAGCAGCAGGAAAATTTCAATTGCATGACTTCGTGATCATGCCGGATCATCTTCACCTGCTGATTACAGTTCCCAGAGATACAACGGTTGAAAGAGCGATGCAATTGGTAAAGGGCGGATTTTCTTTTCGTGTCAGGAAGGAATACGGCTTCCGTGGAGAGGTCTGGCAGCGTGGATTTTCCGAAGTGCGGGTCAGCGATCAGGAGAGCTTTCTGAATTTTCGTAAATATATCCAACAGAATCCCGTAGAGGCAGGGCTGGCGGAGTCTGCGGAACTATATCCCTACGGTTATACGTATCTGGCGCGAAAGAAAGCGGGCAGGGGCTAAAGCCCTGATCATTCGAGATCAATAGCGGCACGACTAAAGTCGTGCCCTGATACAAAGCAAAACCCAAAACCGAAGCTGGATCGATCATACCTAAGGCTCACGAAAATTAGAAACTCCAGACTCAGGACTAGCATCCCTGGGCTAAGTTCGGCCCTTCGGGGCTAGATTTCTGAATCCCGGTTTTCACAGATGTCATTTAGAAGCCCCTGAAGTGCGTGTTCAATCGGCAATGGTTCCCACCGCCCCATCGCCTTTCGACCGGTCATTGGCAACCAATGCCAGAGGAACCGGCCCTGCGATCGGGTTCCGGGCGTTGGCTGGCTTGGGCGGGGCGCTGATCACCAGGGTGAAAACCACCGATGCAGTTTGACCGGACGAGCCCACGGTGATCTTGGGCATATAGGTGCCTGGCACTGTCGAGGCGATCGCGATGAGAGTGAGTAAGCCTGAAGGGTTGGATTCAGATTCCTTGTAACTCTCCGATACTCCGGCAGGCAAGCCGGCGATGGTGAACGTTGCTGTCTCGGTGGGTGCAACGATGGTCACCGCAACGTTCACCGGAGTTCCGTTATTCGGCACGGTGACAGTGGCGTTATTCACGGATACTGAGAGGTTGATCGGCGGAGGAGTGTAACTGCCTCCTCCACAAGCGGTCAACGCATAGACGAATCCGGCAGAAGCGGTAATGATCCTTGATCGGAGGATATGCAACACTCACTGAACCTCACCATTTTGCAGTACCTGTTTTGTCACTTCCCCCGGCGTACTCGTTCCTTGCTGCAAAGCGACCTGGCTATGCAAACGCTGGAACTGAGCAAGTGCCTTGTCCTGTTCCTCCGTCCTGCCGAGGACTCGATCTGCCAGTCCCAGGCGATACCACGCAACCTCATCATCGGCATTGAGTGCGACAGCCTTTTGCAAATGCGGTAAGGCGAGATCGGGCTTCTGCTGGGCCATAAGGACGGCCGCCAGGCCTACATGCGCCTCCTGGAAGTCAGGGTAGTACTTCAGCGCGGTTTCAAAGAGCTCTCGTGCCTGGTCGAGCTCATTCCGCTGCCGATGGATCTCGGCCAGCTCGTAGCTGGCATTGGCATTGCCCGGATCCAACTGCAACTCCTGTTCAAGCTCCTGCGCTGCTTGCGCCTGCGCTTCAGGGTTACGGGTAAGCTGCCAGCGTGCCAGTAAGGTCCGGCCGATGCGGTAATGGATGTTTGGCCGACGAGGATCGAGTTGAAGCACCACGTGATATTCGCGAACCGCAGAGTCGGTCGAACCCTCGCTCTCGAAAGCTTCGGCGGCAGCCTGGTGCCGCCATATAGACGTCGGCGCCACTACTTCCAGTTTGTGAAATGTGAGGAAGGCGTAATTTCCGTAGATACGGCCGGTGTGGTAAAGGATCTCAGGGTCCTTGGGATACAACCGGTTCAACTCCAGGGCCACAGTCACCGCGGCCTCGTCCCGTTGTAAACCGGTATAGGTTCGCATCAACTGCAACCCGCACATACGCTTTGTGACTGGGTCGGTCGCCTGCTGGAAGCCCTTCTCGAGCCCAGGCAATGCTTCCTGGTATTCGCCGACTTCCGAGAGTGACATCGCCAGTACGGTGCTTGCTTTCGTCAGCCCCGGCTTCAACCGTAACGCGCGCCGCAATTCGGGCACGGCTTGGTCGAACTTTTTCTCCTGGAAGTAGACCACGCCCAACGTGGCGTGCATTTCGGCGATATTGGGATCGATCTGCAGCAGCTTTTTGAAATCGTTTTCTGCTTCGTCGTAATGCCCCGCAGCCAGTGCCTGCTGTCCCGCCTGGGAGTAGTGTTGCAAAGCCTCGTCCTGAGAGCCCTGTGCGGCAAGGCTTGAGGCTGAACTCAGGACGAGCGTAACGGCAACAACTTTAATGCTAGGAACCATAAACGAAGTGTATCGCCCATAAGAAAGTGCACGCTACGCTCATTTGCGTGCTCCGTTGTGAATCAGGATCGCGGTCGAGTATCTCCTGCGCAAAGAACTCCGCCACGCCGTTGAGGCGTGGCGGAGATGAGTTGGTGATTTGACCGCTTTCGATTTAGAACGTGACCTTGCCGCTGAACTGGTATTCGCGTGATTTTGAGGATTGAGTGATCAAGCCGAATTTGGTATCACCCACGGTATTGTCGATGGCCGCATTGCCTCCCGATCCGGCGACGAGCAAGCCGCCCACATCACCGGCATACTGATGATGGTTGAAGGCGTTGAAGGCATCCGCCTTGATCTGGAATCTGAGCCGCTCGGTAAAGGCGAACTGTTTGCCAATACCAAGATCAAAGTTATTAATGCCCGGCTGGCGCAGAGTGTTTCGCCCGATGCTTCCGTACGTCCCGAGCAGGGGTTGAGTGAAGCATGTTGTATTGATGCGCTGGAACCGCGCGGTCAGATTGCTTTTGATATTGCAGCCCGGCACGATATTCGCATGCATAAACTGGCTGTCGTTTATGCTTTGAACATCGTTGCCTTGAATGGTGTACGGGAAGCCGGTCTGGAAGTTGGCAATGCCGGTTAGCTGCCAGCCGCCCACCGCCAGGTCTTCCACGCGGTTGATTCCGCCGGCGAATTTCTTGCCGCGCCCAACCGGCAGTTGATACACAGCGGTGGCGATGAACCTTTGATCGACATCGAAGTCCGAAGGTCCGTAGTCCAGATTAGGGTTGTGGTTGTCCTCGAAGCCCTGATATCCGGCTCCGGTAGCGCCCACGCCGGCCGCCGCTGACTTGATGTCCATGCTCCTGGCCCAGGTATAAACCGCGGTCGCGGCCAAATCCGTGGCGCGATGCTCGAATTTGACGTTCAACGCGTTGTAGTTGGAATAGCCGTGGAAGTCGCTGTTGATATAAAACCCGTTGAAGTTTGGGTAGGGCAAGCGGCTAACCACGGAGCAGGGAGCCTGGCTGAGGTTGATGTAGCTACCGGTGACTGGATCCGTTGCCTGGCAGAACGCCGCGCTGGCCGCAGGGACTTGATACGGCTGCGAAATATTGTGCCGATCGAGCAGATGAGTTCCTTTTGTGCCGACGTAGAACACCTCGAGCGTCGTGTTGTTCGCCAGCTCGCGTTCGGCGGAGAGCGTATAGGACTGGACATATGGATCCAGCGGATTCTCTGACTCGATGACCGCGATGAACGACAGCGAGGTTTCCGGGAAAGGTCCAAGAGTGGAGTAACTGGGGAACATCTGGTTGGTTAACTTGGGAGTGCCGGCAACGGTCGTGGGGGTGAGATTGTTGCGGATGCTATACGGATAGATATCCGCCGAGTCATCAATCTCGCGTCCTTCAAAGGAGTCGAAAAAGACGCCATAGCCGCCGCGAACGACGGTCTTGTCATCCACACGGTAGTTGAGACCGAAACGGGGGGCAAAGGGGTATTTCTGGCCGCCGCGGGGCGAATTGCCGCAGTAGCGGAGAATTGGGCCGCCATTGATGCCAACGCCAGGCGCCACTCCGTCGGTCGACAGCTTCGGATCGGCGTAGCAAAGACCGCCTTGTGGGTTGGTGGTGTCGAGCCAGAAGAAATGGTTCTCGACTTCATAGGGCGCCATCCGGAAGTCCCAACGAAGGCCGTAGTTGATGGAAAGCTTCTGGGATACCTTCCAATCGTCTTCCACGTAGGGCCCCCAGTAGTTGTAGACGTGGTCTTGTGGGTTACCGGCCTGTGTCGTGGGGCTCAAGGGACCGGGCACAAATCCACCTACGGCGTTGTAATAGCCAGTCAACATGTCCGCGACGGCGTTGCCGGTACCGCAAAGCGGATGGCCGGAATTGATGGGTGACGCGGGATTGGTGCAGGTAAGAAAGTTGGTTTGGGAGGTATTGGATTGAAACGTCCAATCACCGTAGAAATCATCGTCGAGGTTGCGAATCAGGTGCCAGCGACGATAGTCGAGGCCGATGCCGATGCTGTGTTTGCCATGAACGGTGGTGAACGAATCAGCAAACTCCCAGTTCGGATTATCCGATCCGCTGTAAGAGTTGACGGGACCGCCGCCGCTGGAGAATTTGTTATTCCCGAAGCCCACATTGGGCCATGTTTCCTGAAGAGCGGTGAAGACCTTAAAGGTCGCCGCCAGGCCCAGCGCGCTGACCACGGAAGCGGGCGGAGCAGCCGAACCCTCCGGAGCCTGGGCCCGAAGCTTGCCGAAGCGGAAGTTGTTTACGTTCTTACCGCCGAAGCTGATGGTATGGGATATCTCCCAGGCGTCTTCGGTTTGGATATATTGCTCGATACCGTAGTCGATGGACCCGGAGTTGTACTGGGTGTGGTTGTTGTAATAGGCGTGAGTGTAGCGGCCGAAAACCGAGCCGTATCTGCCGAGGTTCTGATCTCCGCGATAGGTCTGCTGGTTCATGATCAGCGGACCGGGAATATTGATGATGAAGTTGGTGGCCCCTTCGGGTGTGCCGGCCACATTCGGAGGAGACCAGAAATGATTGGCAATCGCCACCAGCCCTATCCGCGCCGTCTGGAAAGCGGCCGGAACCTGGGTTCCCCAGTCATTCAGCCCGGTTGTCGGGTCCGCGGGCAGGCAGTCGTAGCCCGCGTTTTGTACGGTAGTGCAGTCGGGTGTTCCGTACGCGGGCAGCGGACCTCCGGGGAAGCCAGTCAAAGGCGGAAGGGTGGTGGCGGAAAAATCGCCCGATAATTCAGCCGCGGTGGGTACAACGTTTTCCACTCGGGCGCCGTTATTCATGCGCCAGCCTTCGTAATTGGCCATCCAGAAGGTCTTGTTGCGGCCGTTGTAGATTTTGGGAATATAGACCGGACCGGAGGCAACAAACCCAAACTGGTTCAGCTTGAGAATCGGATTCTCGGTTTTTACGCCGGAGATGACATCGGTAGCGGTAGGGAACGGCGAGCTATCGAACGCATTGTTGCGGTTCGACTCGTAAATGGCGCCGTGGAGGGAATTTGTTCCGCCCTTGCTGACGATGTTGACCTGGCTGGCGCCGAATCCATTCTCAGCAGGGTATATCCCGCTCTGAATCTTGAATTCCCCAATCGCGTCCTGGGAAAGGATCACTGCCGGGGTCATCATCGCCTGATCTGTATTGACCAGCCCGTCCAGGGTATAGTTGTTTCCCTCGGGGCGGCCGCCATTGACGCTGATTGCGTTGCCTTCACCCTGGCGCATGGTGCCTTGCTCCCCGCCCACGGTAACCGCGCCCGCACTGATCAGCATTAGCTGCATGAAGTTGCGCCCGTTCAACGGAAGGTTAGCCACCTCGTCCCCGCTTATTTCCTGGGATAGGGCGGCGTCATCGGTGTTCAGGTTCACGGCCTGCGCAGCCACTTGCAGCGTTTCCGTTACCGCTCCCGGCTTCAAAGACAAGGGGATGCGGATTTTTTGGTCAACCGCCAGTGTGAACGCGTCAGTCACGGCTTTCTGGAAGCCGGGGGCCTCTGCGGAAACCCTGTACGTTCCGGGTTGCAACGAGGGCGCGTTGAAGTCTCCAGCAGAGTTGCTCTCTGTATTGAAGGCGGCGTTGGTACCTGTGTTGGTGACGGTGATCTTGACGTTCGGAAGGACGGCGCCGGTACTGTCGGAGATCGTGCCGTAAATGGTGCCGCTTGCTCCCACACCCTGCCCGAAAGCCATGTTGCCTGCGACAACGGCGAGAACACTGAAGAGACAAATCCCTCTCAATGACATACGACCTCCTCCCAAAGTGGCTTACTGTTCCGCGGTGAGTGGCTATGCCCTCACCTTCCGGCCATTTAACTGGTGCCGGTACACGAAAGCCGGGAAGCGAGCCCCCCGGACTCTCA
Organism: uncultured Acidobacteriaceae bacterium; assembly: GCA_963838445.1. Classification (GTDB taxonomy): domain Bacteria; phylum Acidobacteriota; class Terriglobia; order Terriglobales; family Acidobacteriaceae; genus PALSA-350. Next base: position 231,569 of record CAWIRT010000047.1, on the reverse strand, counting down.
GGAAACACAAAAATGCACACAGCGAATACGCGCCCGAAAATACAGAGAGCAAAACACGAATGTCAAGGGAAAAGAAATTTCTCAATAGAATTTACGGTACCAATCGGGCAACTACTTCAAATTGGGTCAGGTTAGGTGGCCTAACCGGTCAGAACCAATGGATTTGGGGGGCTCACGGGCAGGAAAGCATGCCCCCAGGGGCTGAAGAGCTTGCGTGAGAACTACGTTTCCAAACTCAGTCCCGCAGGGACGTCTGAACTTAGCCCAGGACGCTAGTCCTGGGTTGGATTTGAAAGGACGACCGAGTCCCGCAGGGACCCTGAAAATAGGCCGCGACGCAATCCTGAACAACTTTCAGCCGTCCCTGCGGGACTCAATCATGTTTTCCTGATGTACCCAGGACTAGCGTCCTGGGCTAAGTTCAGCCGTCCCTGCGGGACTTAGTTGGGAAATGTAGTTCCACGCAGGCTCTTTAGCCCAGGTGATTGCATTGCACTTGCGCTGGGGATAAATCCCCGGCCTACCCTACCACTCAGGGAACGTGGAATCTCAGGCAGGTCACGGCGTAGGGCGAAAGCTGAATCGATGGAGCACCCTTCCAATCATGTCGCGATGTCACCGCGCCCGCACCGAAGCTTCCTTCGTCGAGCATGAAGACAGATTGAATTTGCAGATCCCCATCCAGGAGAGTTTCCTGTTTTTGACCGGTGAGGTTTGCCAGCCACGCGACGCGTGTTCCAGATCGATCCACACCGGCGACAGCAGCCACACGATCCGGACGGCTTGAATGAGACTCGTAGCGAAGATTGCCACCTAGTTCCGCCAGCCCGCGCGCGGTGTAAAACGCCGGATGCAGTACGAGTGGCCCAGGAACCTCTGCGCTCGATAGCCCTAAGCGCCCGGTTAGACTGCCAACCGTCAGCGTTTGCAGTGCCGCCTCAGCCGTGGCTGCGACATATCCAATCATCCATGCCGCCGCGAATAGGCTTGTTTGTCTTGGGTCGCGGTCTGTCATCGCAACCCGGCAGTTTGCCGGATTCTCCATCACTCGCGCGCCGTAAGGGTTATGCCGCATCCCGATGGTGGAAGGCCCAATCCAGTAAGCCTTCTCTTTCCCGATGATCGCGCGTGCCGATCGCGCAATGTGCGGCAGTGCTTCGAGGCTCTGCATCACGCTCAGATCGTCCGCAGCATGCACGATCGGACAGGTGCAGTGGGAGACGAAATCAAGCAACTCCACCGGAGGACGCTTCCGGTTAAGTTCCGTGAAGTAACTCAGCGTTCCCCCACCGATGGCCAGGCCCGGAAACGCCTCCCGCGCTGCCTGGTAGATCTCGCTGAGTGGCGGGCACGCCGGCCAAATGCCTCCGGGTAGGGTCGACCGACGGTCAACCGCGGGTGAAACCAGGACGCCCGTCAAAGGCAGGCCGGCCGCGGCTACCATGGCAGCCACGCCTAACAACTCGTCTCGCACGCTTTCCTTCGCCGGCAACACTAATTCAAGAACGGATTCCGTTTTGTCCTTTTTCGAAACGCACTGGGTGATATCTGCAAAACCGCGGAGGTGGCTCTGCCCGTGGTCCGCGGTAGGGTCGAAGTGGAACAACAGAAGCTGCGGTCGCAAATTATCAAGCAGGGTGGGGTGAGCGCGTGCCTCTTCGATCAAGTCAGGATGGAGAGAGACGCCGATACCGGGAAACGTGCCTTCCGGAGCGCCGATGCTGACGCGGATGGGTTTGTTCCTACCGCTGGCTGTTCTTACCGCTGGCTTTGTCTCGGGGCTCGGCGTTATCTCGAGCTCGACGGACTGCTGGTTAGCAACTCCTTGCTCCATGACATACGGCCAAGGCAAAGCGAGCGGCCGGACATACGTCTTGTAAGAGGCGTCCGACCAGTTGCGCTGATCTTCCATCTCGAACACGTCCCCATGGAAGCAGCAACGCGCGGCTATGCCGGGAGCGACCTGGTGACGAATGGCTTGAATATCTTTGAACGGCTGCGCTGGGGAAATGAGATCCGGGAACACCGCTGATTCTTGCGAACCGTCGACGTGCTCGATGGTAACCGGCTGGCCGGCTACCCCAGTGATTGGATGGAGGACAGCAAAGCCACAACGTGCGGTGCGAAAAGCAGTGACCGGTTCAGCGGTCACATCGAAGACCAGTTTTCCTTGCGCATTGCCGGTAATGCGCGCCCGGTAATTGAGGATCTGGCGGGCGTCCGCCGAAGCGCATCGAGCTTGATAAGTGATTGCGAATGCGTGGCCATCCTTCTGGATGCTGCAATCGCTCAGCTCTGGGGTGTAGGTTCCCCAATCCGCATTGCGTACTACGTAGGCGATCGCCCGCAACACTTCGTGATCTTGGTAGCGGATATTACGCAGGCCACCCGCGACGAAATCTACAGTCAGCGCGCCTGCCTTTAGGGAGATGCTCTGCGGAGGTTTCTCCCTGGTGCCGACTCGTCGCTCAATCAGGCTCATTTTCATGCTTCACCGGACGTGTTCTGCCTTTATACCCCAGCCCTGCAAACGGCGAAAAGTTCGAAACATCGCTCTCGCGGCCTAACAGCGGCAGTTGCGAATTCTGCGCAGCGGATGCCGCCGCTTGACACAAATGCCGCGGCTCACCCATGATTTGATGGCTCCTGAATACCGATCCTTATGAGGAGGCATTCTTCTAATGTTCGAGGGAATGTCAAGGCGATCGTTCGTGAAAGCGCTGGCCGTGAGCGCGGTGTCCAGCTCGGCGATCAAATCCAGCCTCGGGCAGGATCGAGTGGCTGCTTCAGGGCAACCCACAGAATGGGCCTACACCAGCGGAAAGCAATACTCCGACCCCTTCAACCAGGTGGACGTGGATGCCATCATCACCCTGCCCTCTGGTCAGCAAGAGCGCGCACCGGCATTCTGGGCCGGCGGCTCTGAATGGCGGGTGCGTTACGCGGCGCCTGCGCCCGGACTCTACCACATCCGCTCAGCCTGCTCTGACACCAAAAACAGCGACCTGCATGATCGTGTCTCAGTGTTGAACGTGCAGCCGTATACCGGTCAGAATGCCCATTACAAACACGGTGCGCTTAAAGTTGCAGACGACAAGCGTCATTTTCAGCATGCTGACGGCACTCCTTTCTTTTGGCTGGGTGACACCTGGTGGATGGGCCTGTGCAAGCGGCTTAGTTGGCCAGACGGTTTTCAGACGCTGGCTGCCGATCGCGTGCAAAAGGGCTTCACCATGGTTCAGATCGTGGCCGGCCTGTATCCCGACATGGAGCCCTTCGACGCACGCGGGGCAAATGAAGCGGGCTTCCCCTGGGACCCCGAGTTTACCCGCATCAATCCTGCCTATTTCGATATGGCCGACGTTCGCATGCAGCACCTCGCGGATCAGGGCCTTGCCGCCTGCGTGGTCGGCTTTTGGGGATACTTCATTCCCCGCATGGGCATGGCCAGAGTCAAACAGCATTGGCGTTATCTCATCGCCCGTTGGGGTGCATACCCGGTTGTCTGGTGCCTCGCCGGAGAGGGAACGATGCCTTACTACCTTTCGAAAACGAAGGACCAGGACGCGGAAACACAGAAGCACGGTCTGACGGAATTGGCCCGCTATGTCCGCGCCACTGATCCGCGACATCACCCCATCACCATTCATCCTTCAAGCAGTTCGCGACTCTGTGTGGATGATCCAGCGGTGCTCGATTTTGACATGCTGCAGACTGGCCACAACGATCGGCAAAGTGTCCCCAATACGATCGAAACCGTCAATCATTCGCTGGCCGCGACACCTAAGATGCCGGTGCTGATTGGTGAGGTGTGCTACGAAGGCATTGCCGAGGCGAGCCGCCAGGAAGTACAGCGTTTCATGTTTTGGTCAGCCCTCCTGGGTGGGACGGGCGGACACACCTACGGAGCCAACGGCATTTGGCAGGTGAATACACGGCAGCAACCCTATGGGCTTTCGCCGCATGGACACTCCTGGGGTGGGCCCGCGTGGGATATCGCCGCTCAACTCCCCGGATCGGGACAGCTGGGGTTGGCGAAGGGTCTCCTCACTCGCTATTCCTGGTGGAAACTTGAGCCGCAGCCCGATCTCATCGATCCGCACTGGAACGCAACCGACTACTGGCAACCCTTCGCCGGCCAGATTCCTGGAGAAGCGATTATCGCCTTTTGTCCATCGGGCTTTAAGCCGGTCACATTTAATAAACTGGATGCGGCAACCTATCGAGGATTTTTCTTCAATCCCAGCGACGGAACCGAGATCCCGATTGAAGACGTTCACCCGGATAGCAGCGGCTCTTGGAAGCCCCCGGAATTCCCTATCTTTCGTGATTGGGTGATCGTTCTTGACCGCAAAGCGTGAATCAACCTCAGATGCGTGCACCCCAGAGGGCCACAGCCACAGATACTGCAACCTGGGCCTTCGTGCGAAGTGCAGACCAACAGTTCCGATTACGCACCATGCCCCCAGGGGCCTGAAGGCCTCGATGATGACATTGCATCTGCGCCGGGGATAAATCCTCGGCCCTGGAGTTTCTACATTCAAAACCAGGCGGCGGGCAGCGGACCCTGGGCACCATAGTTCGTGACAGGCTACAGCATGATCCGTGCCAAGTTGTGCCAGCCCCGGACTTTCAGTCCGGGGGACTGGAGTTTCTACATTTTCAAAACGAGGGAGGCAGGCAGCGGACCCTAAGCACCATAGTTTGTGACAGGCTGCACTATGATCCGTGCCAAGTTGTGCCAGCCCCGGACTTTCAGTCCGGGGAAGCGGGTTTTCAAACCCGCGAGAACGCTTTATCTTGCAACGACCGGGCTTTAGCCCTGGTGAAAATGCCCCAAGCTCCCCAATCAACGCGTACGTTCTTTGTGACCTCGACGACCGTCGGAAGCCGTGCACTTCTCCAATCCGATCGCATGGCTCAGCTTCTAGTGGATGTTCTGGCAGAGAATCGTCGAAAGAAGCGGTTTCTGCTGCATGAATTTGTAATCATGCCCAATCACTTCCATCTGCTGCTGACCCCTGCAGCGGAAGTCCCGCTGGAAAAGGCACTGCAGTTGATCAAAGGTGGTTTCTCGTATCGCGCGAAGCGGGAAATACATTTTGCTTTTGAAATATGGCAAGCCAGTTTCGTGAATCACCGCGTTCGTGACGCAGAGGACTACCAACATCACCGCACTTACATTTGGGAGAATCCGGTCAAAGCGGGCTTGAGCGAGAGACCGGAGCTGTTTGCGTGGTCATCAGCGGCTCCGGGAATGGAATTGGACGCCGCGCCACCAGGGCTAAAGCCCTGAATCTATCTAGCGGAGCGTTCACGCGGGTTTGAAAACCTGCTTCCCCGGACTGAAAGTCCGGGGCTGGCACAGCTTAGGCGTTCCGTTGATCTAAATACGGGAAAAAGGTCTTCGGACGGCAATTCGCAACTCCCTAAATGTAGAAACTCCAACGCCCGGGATAAATTTGCGGCATCCTGCAACAGAGTTTCTTCGCAAATGGCCCCGTCGCAGTTCTGCTGCTGTTGCCATTGCTCGCCCACGCTCACACCTGTTTAGAAAGGTGGACCGTTCGGTGCCGCTACCTTTTCGCTCCTGCAGTCCGCGACCAGGTGATTTGATCTCCTCCAAAGAGAAACAGCTGCGAGATGTCTTCAGTATTGGGTGCGAAGCGTAAATCCACGGTCTTGTTATCAAACCAGCGTCGAACCCGAAGTGTCCGCATTACGGCTGGCTGCCGGGCGTTTGTCGTTTGGGGAAGAACGGACCACAACCGCGAACCAATTGGGACATAGGTTGGTGATCCATTGACGACAACCTGAAGCATCGGGCTCACGGTTACTATTCCGGGGAAAAAGGCACAGGTCACGTGCCAGCGCAGCAAGGCTTGGCACGAGATGCCAGGGTCGCTTTCGATCGCCTGCGTCGCTTCATTCAGATCCTGGGCGATCGGCGCGCCGATCAGCAAGGCGGGACTTTTGTTATTGCCGGAAACCACGAGGTCCTCCAGGAAAAGTCGCAAGCGAGGGGCGGCCGCGAACTCTGTTGCCAGTGTCACGTCAGAAGTATCCACTTCAGGTGTCGTCGCTCCCATGGACCTTTTCTCGGTCTTAAGGAACATAAGCTTCGTTCCAGATCCGGCATCTCCCGAGAGCGTGTAATACGTGACTGTAGTGCCTCGATAATTGGTATTAGGTGGCTGCTCGGGAGTGTGCGCGCCAAAGAAATCGCGTTCTATCTGCAATTGCATTCCTGGCGTCAGGTCAACGTATCCGCCCGGACCATAGCCGTACCGATAGAACAATACATCTGCGGCCGGAGCGGAGACACTTGCGGCGATTCTTTGTTTCACCGAAAGGTATTCGCGTAGCGACGTAAAGCACCGCTTTTGCTGTAATCCATAGAGATCTCGTTCAAAGGTCTGCCACTGGTCTTTCATGTCGATGGTTCCGCCGCTCCGTTGAGATGCAGACGCGCTTGGCGTCTCCGCGATCCAGAAAGGCGAATTTCCGGCGTCCGGATACAAGGAGAACCAGGGTCCTCTGATCGAACAATCCAGCGTCGGCATATTCTTTTGGTTTTCGATATCGTGGGGGCGACGGATGCGAATCGCCTGATGATCCCCCGGTGTGCTGCCGGCATCTGGCGAGAGAAGAAAATATTCGGAATCGATTTTGCTGAGCTGGTAGATGTTCGGGGAGGAACGAACTGCGCAGCCAAGGCACCCGCCCAGCAGGGCCATGGCTGCGATCGGCAACACGGTTCGCTGAATCCTTGACAGCGACATCAACTCACTCCAGGACATCGAACGATCGGAGCCAGGCTCACTCCGCTCGGAGTGCTTCCATGGGGTTTACCCTCGCGGCTTTTCGAGCAGGGAAGTAGGCAGCGAGCCCGCCACTGACCAGCAAGACGAGAGCGACGGCCGTCAGCGTAAGGGCGTCGTGCTCTGCGACCCCATACAGAAAGCTGTGGACAAATCTCCCTGAGGCGACCGCGGCCGTCGTGCCGATGAGTACACCGGCGATGACTAAAACGCCGGCCTGCCGCAGCACTAGCCATAGCACCTGTCCCCGTTGCGCGCCGACCGCTATGCGCAGGGCGATTTCGCGCGTCCGCTGGGTCACGACGTAAGCCAGCAACCCGTAAAGCCCCGAAATGCACAGCAGCAGAGCGGTACCGCCAAACACTTCCAGCAGATGTGCCGCCAGCGTCTGGCTTCCATACGAGTCCTGGACGATTTGGTCCATGTTGGTAAATGTGGCATCCGCAAGTTCAGGGCTAGCCTGGCGAAGCAGAGAACGCAGTTCGGGAATAATGGCAGCCGCGGGCCTCTCAGTGCGCAGTGCGAGATCCATTGCACTGCCCTCGATCGCAAGATACGAATTGCTGTCTGGCCCAATCTGCGGAATACAAATTTCAGCCTCTGGTTCCGATTGGGTGATCGAAGTCTGCCGCGCATCGTCCAGCACACCCACGACTACAGCCTTATGATCCTTGCGCAAGTTTAGAAGTTCCATACCCAGAACCGACCTTGGATTCTGTGGATCCGGAGCATACAGCCTGGCAAAGGCGCGGTTGACTATGGCGACTGGCTGCGACCCAGCTGTATCTTCGCTACTAAAATATCTGCCCGCCAGCATATTGAGTCCAAACACCTGCTGCGTTTCCGGACTGACCGCCCTGAAATTGGTCGTGATGAGATCATCCTGGCTGTGGTGACCGCCGTACTCCTTACCTTGCAAGGTCAGCCTCATATGGAATGTTTGGCCGAGCGGTACCTCTGTCATGAGCGTGGCAGACTGCACGCCGGGTAAATGCTGGATCCTTTCGAGCAGGGGTTGGTACAAGTCTCTCGTCAAGTCACGATTCGCAAAGCGGTAAGTGGGGATCGTAAGGTTGGCGACGACGATGTGGTCTGTGCGAAAACCCAGCGGTACATGACGCAAGGCATAGATCGTTCTCAGTAGCAATCCGCAAGCCGCGAGCAGAGTGAGCGACATGGCAATCTCTGCTATCACCAGTGTGCTGCCAATGCGATGCTGGCGACGGCTCCTTCCGCCCTGCTGTCCACCTTGCCTCAGCGCCGGTTCGATGGGCATGTGGGCGGCAAGAAGCGACGGCCACACTGACGAAAACACGGTTGAAAGCAAGGTGAGCGCGACCAGGACCAGGAGGATCTTCCCGTTTGCAGTTGCCGCGATCTGGATTGGCAGGTGTGCAGGAATTTGCTTATCGAAAACTCTGATCGCCCCGAACGCAAGCAGACTTCCCAGGAGTGACGCTGCGCTGCTGAGAACCAAGCCTTCTACCACCAACTGCTGTGTGATCCTCCCACGGCTGGCGCCAAGCGCGCCGCGCACCGCAATCTCGCGGTGCCGTGCGTTGCCGCGAACCATGAAAAGGTTGGTCACGTTGACACACGCAATGAGCCATAGAACTCCAGCCGCCGCTAATAGCGCGACCAGGGCGCGCGTCACGCTCGCGTTTCCGAGTGAGTCGACGTATCTCCGAACAATCACGGTAGCTCTACTCTCGCGAGCGTTGGGATCCTCATAGGCTTTGGCAATCTGGGCTTGCAGCGTCTTCAAGTCGGCCTCTGCAGCGGCTGGCTCAACGCCATCCCTCAATCGGCCGATTACCTGGTATTCCGGAGATGCATCCTTCCGCACCCTATCCGTTTGGTCTAGCTGAACTGGCGTCCAGACTTCCGGCCCCTTGGTTTTCGCTCCCAATCCAAATCCCCTCGGCATCACGCCAACAACGGCATACCCCTTACCGTTGAGCAGTACCTTCTTACCCAGGATCGCTGGATCGCCACCAAACATCTGCCGCCACGCGACATCGCTCAATACCAACGTGTTGGCATTGTTTCCACCGCTGAACGGCTCGACATCCTCGTCGAAACCATGACCCAACATCGGAAGGACACCCAGCGTAGCAAAGAAATTGGGGCTGACACTGCTGAGATGGACCGCTGCCGATCCCCCGTTCCCTTCGAGAAAGTTGAATTTGCCCCCGGATGGACCGGCTGTGGAATATGCAATCTGTTTAAAGGTTCGGTTCCGTTCTTGCCACTCTTTCAAATCAAGATAGGCGGCGCCGTGCGCAACGATATCTCTCGGGCCGTGGACGCTCGCCTCCTCCACCGTCACCAGCCGTTCAGGCAGCGGATAGGGCAGCGTTTTGAGCAGAACGTGATCAACCACTGCGAACATGGCCGTCGCTGCGCCAATGCCGAATGCCAGTGTGGTGATCACGGTGATGGAGAATCCGGGAGATCTGCGCAACTGGCGCAGAGCGTACATTGTGTCTCGCTGCAGGGATTCCAGCCAAACCCATCCCCACATTCGGCGTACCACATCCTTGACTAACGCCTGGTTGCCGAAATCCCGCTCGGCTTCGCGCCGCGCTGTCTCCTCGGTAGCACCGCGGTCGCGTTTATCGGCAGCAGCCAGGGCGAGATGTGACTCGATCTCATCATCGAGGTCTGATTTGGCGCGGTCAGGTCGAAGGATACGGCTCCAAAAGTTCATCGTAGCCCTCAGCCTTCTGGCGATGGAGACAGTATGTTGCCGATCGCCGCGACCATCGCCTCCCACTTGGAACGATCGCGAGCCAGTTGCTTCTTGCCCTCGGCCGTGATGCGGTAATACTTGGCCCGTTGATTTTGTTCGGTCTGACCCCACTTTGAAGCGATCCAGCCTTGACGCTCCATGCGGTGCAAAGCTGGATACAGCGAGCCGGTCTCTACCTGTAGCACTTCTCCAGACTGGGTGCGAAGGGCTTGCCCGATGCCGTAACCATGCTGGGCGCCCCACTGAAGCGTCTGAAGGATGAGCATGTCCAACGTTCCCTGCAGGAGCTCAATTCGATTCTGATACGGCTGACGTTCTGGGGCCATGGTGTAGAAACTCTAAATCCAAAGGCAGTAGAGTGTCTACAGAGAGTAGCTTATTCTCGACTAACCCTGGAGTAGGACCAGGGTTTATAAATTTATTCCCGAAGGGACGGCTGAACTGGCTGAACTTAGCCCAGGACGCTAATCCCATAAGCGCTTACTTGGTTTGGGTGTTTTTCTTCAAAGCTCCCACAAAATCGTCATCCTGAGAGCCTGTGACTTTTTCGATCTTTTCGTGTTTTCTGCGTAGCTAACCGGATGCTTTTTACCCCCACAAAGCCGTCATCCTGAGCGAAGCGCCGCGCGGATTTATCGCATAACGGACGGCTTATGGCGCGCAGTCGAAGGACCCCGGCGATGCTTGTTAGCAGATGCTCTTCCCAGCTTTCCAGCCACAAACTACAGGCCAAATCAAAAAAGTCACAGCCTCTGAGGCGCTTCGCTCAGGATGACGATTTTGTGGGAGCTTTGAAGAAAAAACATCCCAAAGAATTTAGCGCTTATGGGATTAGCGTCCTGGGCTAAGTTCAGCCGTCCCTTCGGGACTAAATTTATAAACCACGAGTTCTCCACACCATCTAAAGCCGCACCTTTCACTAGGGTACGTTTGCGCTCAACGGCGAGCAACGGGAGAAGGTGGTTCGTTACAGGCTATTTCCCGATGACAATCTAAAGACAAAAACGGATGATTCCCTCACATAGAATGAGTCTTGCCGCATGAGGTGGCGCAATGGCCGTTAGTCAGGAGCGATGCCGTCACGCGCCCGCGTGGTCTCAAGATCTCCTGGACTCGAGCGAGCCTCCTGAGGTTCAGCCGCCGCTCTTCGATGCGAAATTGGGAGCGTGGGTCCTCACTCGCCGCTCCGACATCGTAGCCGCGTTTCGCACAACTACCTTGGCAATGACCGGTTTCGACAGCACACCAGAGACGCTGCCGGATGAGGGCGCTCGTAAATCGATCCTTGCTGAGACCCTGGATGCCCTATCCCCCACCCATTTGCAACAGTGGCGTGAGTGGCTCGCTCCGCAAGTAGAGACGCTCGTCGATCATTTGCCTCAGGAACGCCCCGTCGATCTTTTGCAGGAGTATGCTATGCCACTTTGTCTTCTTCTTGCAGCAAGAGTGACTGGTATATCGACAGACGAAGCTCGCCGGCTGGCGCCTGACGCTCGAGAAGTTTCGGCGGCAGCCGCTGACCCCGGTGATTCGGCGCTGAAGGCCCGTGCTAAGGTCGCTGACACCACGCTTCGCGGTCACTTTTCTACCGGACCGGAAACCCTCCGAGACTCCGGATTTGTCGCCCTGTCGCAGACCATACCCTGCCTTCTTGGCAACGCATGGTTCGCCCTGATACAGCATCCGGATCAGTGGGGGCTTCTGCATAACGAACCGGCTCTCATTGATCAGGCGGTCGAGGAATTACTGCGCTATGCGGGGCTGGTCCGCGTTCTCTTCAGGGTGGCTACGACAGATATCGATTTAGACGGCCTGCAACTTCGCAAAGGGACACGGCTCATTCTGCGGATCATTGCCGGCAATCGCGATGAGGCCCATTTCGACGATCCGAATACGTTAAACATCGCCCGGCGTGGCTCCGGGCACCTCAGCCTGGGGATGGGGCCGCACGCCTGCGCGGGCGCGAACCTGATCCGCATGGCGATGAAGCAAATTACGTTGCCCCTGGTGACCCGCTTCAAAACAGCCACCCTTGCCGAGCCAGTGGAATGGCGGGGCGGATGGGTATTCCGTTCCCCCAAGTCGCTTTGGATTCATCTTGGCTATTGAATGCTGCAAAGGTAATGTCCTCCTCGCAGGTTGAGCTACCGAACGCTGCGCAAAGCCGAACTGAGGGGGAAGTAGCGCCGCAGGGGCTAAAAGCCCTCGTCTTGAGAGCCAAGATCTACGTAACTAGTCCCGAAGGGACGGCTGAACTTAGCCCAGGACGCAGTCCTGGGTACACCATGAAACATGATTGAGTCCCGCAGGGACGACTGAAGGAGCATTGCGTCGCGGCCCATTTTCAGCCGTCCCTGCGGGACCCACGGCAGGCCGGGGCAGGCTGGGTCGCCCTTTCGAATCAAACCCAGGACTGACGTCCTGGGCTAAGTTCAGCCGTCCCTTCGGGACTAATTTCATAGTCCCAGTTCTCACGCAGCCTCTAAAGCCCTCGTCCTACCGGCCCCTTTTCGGCACGACTTGAAGTCGTGCCCCGATACAAAGCGCTTTTCGAAATTGGCCCGAAACAGACTGACCCGCACATTAGTTTTGCAGTCATTAATAAAACCCCACAGCTGCTCTGTACACTTTGCCAAATTCCCTAGACCACGCCGGCAGAGGGCATATAAGCATCTGAGAAGAGGCCGCCCCACGAGGCATCAAGGTAAAGCCAGCGCTGGGTGCTGAACCAGCTGGTTGGCAGTTCGGGAATATGCAGCAGTCCGTGACCACCGGCGCAGATCAGCTCAGTCCCATTCCATGCCAGGAAGTTCCGTGATGCTAGCCCAACGCGGGCCGGATGAGACAGCACCCGCAGGCATACTGGACAGCGCTTGCGTTGATCCTGGAGGATCCAGCGAAACGCAAATAGCAACCCGAAGTACGAGAGGCCCAGCTGGATATATTGCGCCGTTGTAGGACTGAAGGAGTGGACACCATAGGCAACATCGACGGAAGTGAGATAAACCAGCGGCACTACCAATGCGAATTTACTCCAGAAGAAAATCCATCGTCTTGCTCGAAGCGCCCAAGGGATGCGGCCCCTATGGCGAGGGTATTCGCCCAGAGGCAAGGCAGTGGTGGCCGGCAAGGTAATCAAGGCCACAATGAGCGTGAAAAGAAAGATGGAGAAGGGCAGTTGGGCCCGCTGTGCCAGCGATATGCAATCGTAGCGCTCAGCGTAACCGTCTTCCCTGTGTACCGTCATGGTTCGCCAGGCGTCCGCCTGGGCTACGGATCCGGTCGCTCGCATGTGGGCCAGAACGAATCCCCTGGTCTTTCGAGGTAACTTATCCAAATGATGCTCATCTTCCAGCAACCACGCGTCCATCTGGCCTGGAAGCCATGAGTTCAGCGTGACCACGCCGGCGATCAGAACGGGTTGTCCGCCTATCTCGGTGACACTACCAATCAGGCCGGGGTCGCCCCCGAAAAACTTGTTCAAGGCAGCTTGGCTCAGGAACAATTTCGCGTACGAACCATTTGACTCGCTCCCCACGGAAGTAGGGACCGGCAGGTTGAGCAATTTGAAAAGATTGTCGCTGGCCCGGGCAATGGAGAGTTCTGCCGCCGGATGCCTTGCAATATGAACTCGTTTGAGTATGGGTTGATAAAAGGCAACGCCAGTAAACAGGCGCCGCGTGCTGGTTTTCCAGGACTGATAATCCTGAAACCATATTGTGGGCGACTGGGTTCCGGAATAGCCGTCGCCCGAAATCATGACCAGGCCGTCGCCCGCTCGATATTGCGAACGCTTTATGGCCTTATGAGCACCTGGTAAAGATAGACACACCAATAGGCTGATCGCCGTCCATACGGCTAAGGAGAAGGCACAGCGCGATGCAGAGCCGATGCGGAAAACCCTGCGCGGCGCCGAGCCCAGGCTAATCCACCTAAGCCAAAAAGCGTCACGGAAAGCACCAAGGCAGAAATCAGTCACTTCCTGCGCGCCACGGAAGCAACCGCGAGATTGGCGGCTGTACGCATGCCACACATGCCAAAGCTCCGCCTCCCACTCTGCCAACCACTCTGCCCGTTCTCGACCCGGTACCAGCCACGCGGCAGAGCGCAGAATGAACCGGCAATTCGGGAGAGAGCGGAGCAGCAGGCGGAGACTCATGCGTTCCTGACCTCCGGATCCGCGATCATTTTTTGTAGTAGCGGGTAGCGTTTGTGCATGGCCTGCAGGGTCGTCACGCCCGCGCGCGTCAGTTTGTAGTACTTCCGCAAAGGCCGTTGCTCGGCGTCGGCAATCGATTGCTGTTCCCATTTCGACACGATGAGCCCGTCGCGTTCCAGGCGCCGCATCGCCGGGTAAACCGTTCCGCTGGGTAGGCCCGTCGCCTCCATGACGCTGAAGCCGTAGATCTGGCCGGCGTGAATCGTTTGCAGAATCATGGCTGCGGTATGGGAAAGTTTGGGCTCGATGGCCATGGTGAGCATTTTACCTATGTAGCATACTGTTGACCAGTAGAAGATAGTATGCTACATAGGGTATAGCGATCCGAGGCCCACCCAATGCTCGAACTCGAAAACCTGTCCAAAAGCTATCGCGGAATTCCGGCGATCTCGAACGTCAATTTCCGGGTGAATGCCGGCGAAGTCGTCGGCTACCTGGGCGCCAACGGATCAGGGAAATCCACCACGGTCAAGATTATTACCGGCCTGTTGCAGCCCAATGAGGGCCGGGTCCTATTCCAGGGCAGGAATATACGCGACGATCTGATGAGCTTTCGGGCAACGCTTGGCTACGTACCGGAAGAAGCGCATCTGTATACCTATCTCTCCGGCCTGGAATACCTGCAGTTAGTAGGCAGGCTACGAGGGCTGCGAGAGCGGCAAATCCAGGTCAAGGCCCATCGGCTACTGCATCTTCTTGGTCTGGAGTCATGGCGGCATTCGCCCATTTCGATGTATTCCAAGGGAATGAAACAGCGCGTGCTGATTGCCGCCGCGCTCATGCATGACCCCAAGCTGCTCATATTCGACGAGCCGCTCTCCGGGCTGGATGTCCTTTCGTCCCGTCTGTTCAAGGACTTGTTGCTGGAACTAACCGCGGCAGGTAAGGCCGTTCTCTACATCTCGCACGTGCTCGAAGTAGTGGAACAAATTTGTAGTCGGGTTGTGGTCATTGCCAGGGGCAAGGTCCTGGCCGATGCCAGCCCTTCAGAATTGATCGGGCTCATGGAGTTGGCCGACCTCGAAAGTGCATTTGCGCAACTGGTCCAGCAGGAAGACACCAAATCAATCGCCCGCGAATTGGTAGAAACCATCGGGGTGCCAAATGCTTAGCCGGCTCCGCATGTTCACTGCACCGGAATTTCCCGTGCTATCGCTCGAAGTGCAGGCTCACATGCCTGTGGTGGATGCGCGGGAACAAAGTCAATTTCATCTTCTGGTTCGCCACTTCCTGGAACGATTCTTCAACAACGAAATGGTTTCCGCGGATGGTGAAGCGAAAACGCGTTTTCTTCAGGTGGTGTATACCGTCGCCCTCCCGGGAATGGTTGTGGCCCTGTTTCTGACCCCGCTGTACCATGCGCCTCTTCCCAGGCCCTTCTGGTCGCAGGTAAGCGACCACTATTTTTATGTGTTGTATTCGTTTGTGGCCGTCGGAGCAGTAAGCATCTTTGCTTGGGATTTGTTGTTTCCCGATCTGATCGATGTTTTCGTACTCACCCCGCTTCCCGTTGTCAACCGAAGGTTGTTTCTGGCCAGGACTGCGGCTGCGGCCATTTTTCTCGGGTTGTTTCTGATCGGTAGCAGCGCGCTCGGATCCATCTTCTTCCCTCTGCTATCGGAGACACCAGGCCTCGCGCGTCACCTGGTTGCGCACGTGCTGGCCGTGATGGGAAGCGGCGCGTTCGCTGCAGCGTTATTCCTGAGCGTCCAGGGAATGATGGTGACGGTTATGGGCGAACGGCTCTTTCGTGCCATTTCGCCGTTCCTGCAGGCTGTCACCATAATGATGCTATTAACAATCTTTTTGCTTTTTCCGGTCTCATCCCAATTCCTCCAGGCCTTAACGAACTTACCCGCCGCCCGATATTTTCCCCCGTTCTGGTTTCTGGGGGTATACGAGAGCTTTCTGGCCGGCTCTTCATCCCTCCCTGTTTTCAGTGGCCTTGCGAAAACAGGTTGCCTCGCGATTGCGGTTGCGTTTGCCCTGACCATCATCTCTTATCCGATTGCATATCGACGGAGAATGCGTTTCCTGGTCGAAGGATCTGAGGCGTGTGATACGCGGAACATAGCCGTCGTCCCAATCAATCGCCTGCTGCATGCAACTTTGTTACGAAACGCGGTGCAGCGCGGGATTTATCACTTCATCAGTTGCTCTTTGCTGAGGACGCAGCGGCATCGTGTCTACATGGCGATGTATGGCGGCCTCGGCCTGGCTCTCCTGGTGGCATGCACAGTCCTCTTGAGACTGGCCCACGGTCAACTCGGCTTCGCCCTATCGGCGGACGGTTTGCGGGCCGCAGTCCCGATCGCGGTTTTCTGGACAATCGCTGGATTGCGGACCGCATTCCTATCTCCCGCGGATAAGAGGGGTAGCTGGATCTTTCGCGTGATCCTTGGTAAGCCGGCATCAGCCCATCTGGCGACGACCACGCTCTGGATACTGCCGCTCGTTTTGGGTCTGACCCTGGGCATGATCGCGATCATCCACCGGATGGCGCCGCCCGATCTGCTTGGCTGGAAGTCTGTCACCTGCCAGGCGCTGGTGGCGATTGGCCTGTGCCTGTTGCTAACCGACGCCATGTTCCTGAAAGTCAGGAGCATACCCTTTACCGGCGACGCAAAAGCATCCACGACCAACCTGGCATTCATCCTGCTGCAATACTTCGGGCTTTTCCCGCCCCTGGTATTGCTTGCCGTAGGTCTGGAACCCTGGCTGAAGGTCAGTGTTTGGCACGTGGTTGCCACGGTAGGAATCGTAGTTGCGGCGCATCTCGCGATGCGCGAGGTTCACAGGAAAGATGCCGAATATCACGTCAACCTGATTGATCTGGACGACGAGGAGGAGGAATTTCCTCAACGGCTTGGGCTTCGGTACTAGTCCTTGAACCTTCGGGGGCATCTCCGCGGTGGCCGCGCAGATCGTCAAATACGAGAATTCTGGAGCGTCCGCCATTCTGATTACGTCTTTGCCTCATAGGCCGATCCAGTGTTCGATCGCGGACAGAACTGCCCGGGACTGAACAGATAGGCTTTGGATTCATCGGGTCGGGTTCCATAACCCGGCAAGCAAAGCTGCTTTAAATTGAAACTGAGATTGGACTGATAAGTGCAATGACCATGCTGGGCTAAGAATGACCTCGGCCTGGGAGTTCAGGAAGGACGCTGGCAATGTTGAATTTCTTCCCACGAATTCGCAGCATATCGATCAAGAAAGCCCTGCTGCTCCTGCTCGCTCTCACGCTCGCTTTTCCTCCGTTCGCAGTTGCACAGTCGACGGGAACCCTTCGAGGGCAGGTATTGGATCCTAGTGGCGCCGTGGTTCCTGGAGCCTCCGTCACTCTTACCCAGGGATCTACCGTGGTCAGCGTGCAGTCCGGGAATGACGGTATCTACGTCTTCAAGACAGTGCCTCCGGGCTCATACAGCCTCACGGTACAAGTAAGGGGGTTCGCAACCTTCACAAAAACCGGCATTGTGGTGGCGGCCGGTCAGGCCCGTCAGCAGAATGTAACCCTGGCTATTGCCGTTCAACAGCAGGACATCACAGTCACTGATCAAAACGCCGGCGTGAGCCTAAACCCAGATGAAAATTCAAGCGCGCTGGTGGTGAAGGGAAGCGACCTCGATGCTCTGTCCGACGATCCGGACGAGTTGCAAAACGAACTCCAGGCGTTGGCTGGGCCCGCCGCGGGGCCGAGCGGTGGTCAAATTTACATTGATGGTTTCACCGGCGGCCAAATTCCGCCCAAGTCGTCCATCCG
The DNA here is from genome assembly GCA_963838445.1 of uncultured Acidobacteriaceae bacterium. Lineage (GTDB taxonomy): Bacteria > Acidobacteriota > Terriglobia > Terriglobales > Acidobacteriaceae > PALSA-350. The sequence continues at coordinate 214,011 of CAWIRT010000047.1, read as the reverse complement.
CGAGATTCGCGTCAACCAGAATCCGTTTTCGGCGGAGTTCGACAAGATCGGATATGGGAGAATTGAAATTCTCACCAAACCTGGCTCCGATAAATTCTCCGGGCACATAACGTCGTTGGGAAATGATTCGGCGTGGAATACGGCAAATCCGCTTGTACAACAGCAACCAAGCTATAACCTCTATTTCATTCAGGCGGACGTCAACGGTCCTCTGACCAAAAGCGCCTCCTATTTCTTTAGCCTGTTTCGCTTTGACCGGCAAAACCAGACCATTATCGACGCCGTCAACCCGGACGATACCAGCACGAAATTCAACCAAGCCTTGCCCAACCCATCATCTCTTCTGGTCGCCAATCCCCGCATAGATTTCCAACTGGGCAAGAGCAATACCCTCTCCGTCCGCGACTCATATGTGCGCTCAGTCGCCACCGCGAATGGTCCTGGTCAGCTCAACCTTCCCGAACAGGCATTCAATGTAAACAATCAGGAAAATGCCATCCAGGTGAGCGACACCGTAGTGGTCAACCCGCGCGTAATCAACGAAACGCATTTCCAGTGGCGCCGGGTCCGGAACAGCCAGATCGCCTCCTACTTCACCCCGACGGTTACAGTGCAAGGAGCATTCACCACCGGGGGAAGCAACTCCGGGATCGCGCAGGATCACCAGGATATCTTCGAGTTGCAGAACTACTCGACGGCCACTGCTGGACGTCACACCATACGCTTTGGCGCCCGGTTGCGCGCCTATCGGGATGTCAACGATTCCACCTCCGGATCGAACGGGAACTATCTGTTTACTTCGATCGACCAGTACCAGGCCCAGACACCGGCGCAATATCAAGCCACTGTGATCAACAATCCCCTGGCGCGGGCGCTGTTGTTCGATGGAGCTCTCTTTTATCAAGACGATTGGCGCGCAAGGCCCAACCTGACGCTGAGCTATGGCTTGCGCTTTGAGACCCAAAATCGCATTCACGACCATGCGGATTGGGGGCCGCGTTTTTCCCTGGCCTGGGCGCCGGGCCACCTGGGCAAAACTCCTCCCAAAACCGTCGTGCGAGCGGGCTACGGGTGGTTTTACGATCGGTTTACGGTGCCCAACTCATTCGCTTCGTCTACCGGGACACCCTACATCGTGCAGGCCATCCACCAGAACGGAATCAATCAACAAAGTTATGTGATCAACAATCCTGATTTCTATAATCCGGATGCCGCTGCATCACCAAGCACCCTGGCGCAATCCGCCACGTCGATCCCATCCTTCTACAACATCGATCCCCACTTTCACGCCGCGCTCAGCATGCAGGGCGGCGTTGGGGTCGATCAGCAGATCGGCAAGAAACTGATGGTCAACGCAACCTACCTGTTTACCCGCGGCGTTCATCAGTACCTCACCAACAATGTCACCGCACCCGAATTCGACCCTTCCACGTACACCGTGGTCGGCCCTCTTCCCGCTGCATATAACTATCAGTTTCAGTCCGGCGGCATTTACAAGCAGCACCAGGTGATCGTCACCGCCAACATGCAATTACGCCATCTATCGCTGCATGGTTCGTATACCTTCAATGAGGCCAAAAGCGATACGCAGGGGGTGAACTACGTTCCCTCGGTGGCCCAGGATCCTGGTCTTGATTACGGCCGCGCCGGCTTTGGCATCAGAAACCGCCTCTTCCTGCTTGGTACCTACTCCGCGCCTCACGGCATCATCGTTGCGCCACTGTTAGCAGCTCAGTCCGGCACACCTTACAACCTCGTCATCGGCAACGATCTCACCGCGAACAATCAGTTCAATGCACGCCCTACGTATGGCACCTGCGGGGAGGCCAATGTGGTTTCGACCCCCTACGGCTGTCTGGATACCGATCCAGCCGGCAAGGGAGAGAAAATTCTTCCCTATGGCGCGGGGCTCGGACCCACTAATTTCGTGATGCACATGCGGGTCAGCAAAGTAATTGGGATCGGCCCGAGAATCGAGGGCGCGAAAGGTGCAGGAGGAATGCAAGGAGGAAATGGCAGCGTAAATGGCCGCGGGTTGAGTGGCGCCCAGGCGCAACCGAAACTCGATGCCACCGTGGCCCGAAAATACAGCCTGACCCTGGTTGGAGGGGCCCTGAACATCTTCAACATCGTGAATCTAGGCACGCCGAACGGCACGCTCGCATCGCCGCTCTTTGGCAGAACACAATCCCTTGCCCAGGGTCCGTTCGGATCACCGACACCCGGTAACCGCGCCGTCTTTCTTCAGGCCGTCTTTACTTTTTAGTCTTCAGTGGGCCGGCTTCCCCAGCCCATCATCCTTGCCGATGCGGCGCGCTGATCTGCAGCTTCGGACGATTGCGGCACCAATGAGGATCGCGAACGAATCTGCGACATTCCAGGGCAGCAAACTCCGCAGAAGCGAGTGCCCGCTGGCAGCCCATGCGAACAAAGCAACGCCGGCCATCCCAGCAGAAATGAGACTGAGCGTAATTGCAGCCGCCATCTCCCTTCCCTTGGCCGCCAACGCGACAACACAGCCAACGAACAAGAACACGATGAGAAACCCGATGTCCATCCCAGTTGTCGCGAAGAATACGTATGTGTTGAAGTGTCTATCCGGAACCTGGTATTTCTCAAGAACAGCAAATATCGCCCGCTCGGGGAACCCCAAAAAGCCAGTGACAAACCGCGGTAGTAGAAATCCTACGATTACGGCGGAAGCGGTCGACCATGGAGCGATGCGGTAAGCACTGTAGATGAGGTGCGCAATGGTTTTAAGAGACTGTCGCCAATACCAGCGTCGAGCGTAAGCAACTCCCGATTTGGAGGCAACGTAGGAGAATTCTTCCAGCAAATCACCCACGATCGCTTCTGCATCGTTGGGAACGGTGAATAGGTCCACAAGCCAGAAGGCGAGGCGCGGAGGCTGAACGGAGAGCGGTTGAGATGTCATGAGTAGTCCTCGATGATGTCAAGGCCTTCGGTCATGCTTTGGAGTGCCTGATGCGTGCGGTTCACAGCCGTCACCCCTTTAGCCGTGACCCGAAAGAAGCGTTTCGAACGTCCGCCACGTTCCGGTGTCGGATCGCCTCGGTAAGATTTGACGTACCCCTTTGTTTCCAGACGATCGAGTGTGGCATACACGGCTCCGATTGAGACTTCACGATGCGTGCGGAGTTCGATCTCCTGGCGCACGGTAACCCCATACGCTCGTTCTTCCAGGCGCATCAGCGCCAGCACAATAATGTGCTCGAATTCACCGAGGTAATCGCGGCCAGCCATTATCTATACAATATAGAATAAATCTTCGGTCCGAGTTCAACTTTCAATCGTCGCCCAAGCCGTCTCACCAGCCATAATGTTCAAAAGAGGAGAGGTGGCAATGAAGACCTTCGTCGTTGTGGCCATTCTTGCGGCGTTGAGCGCTGGTTTCGCACCGCAGGTTCAAGGGGAAGAGCATCCGATCCCGCAGCTGGTCCAGAAAGATGGCCGCTTTGCTCTTATCGTGGACGGCGCCCCTTATCTGATATTGGGCGCGCAGGCGAACAACTCCAGCGATTGGCCAGCCATGCTCCCGAAGGTGTGGCCCGCCATCGAATATCTCCACGCCAACACTCTCGAAATCCCCATCTACTGGGAGCAATTCGAACCGCAGCAGGGAAAGTTCGACTACAGTGCGATGGACGCGATCCTGGCTCAGGCCCGCGAGCATCACGCACATCTTGTGCTGCTCTGGTTCGGCACCTGGAAGAACGGCAGTCAGCACTATATGCCCGAGTGGATGAAGCTGCAGCCAGAGCGCTACTTCCACGTGATCAATAAGGATGGAGACGCGGTAGACTCGCCCTCTCCGTTCGCTACCGCATCTCTCGACGCAGACATCCATGCTTTTGCCGAGTTCATGCGCCATCTGAAGGCCGCCGACCCCGAGCGGACCGTTTTGATGGTGCAGGTGGAGAATGAAACCGGGACCTGGGGGGCTGTACGCGACTATTCTGCGGTTGCGCAGAAACTCTTCGCCGGCCCAGTGCCGGCCAGCGTCCTCAGCGCAATGAACAATGGGCAACTCACGTCCTCTCCCGCCAACTGGCAGGACGCCTTCGGCCCAGAGGCTGAGGTGTGCTTCCATGCCTGGGCTGTTGCTACCTATGTGGGCAAGGTTGCTGCTGCGGGCAAGGCAGTGTACGCGCTGCCGCTTTATGTCAACGCCGCGTTGCGCGATCCATTCAAGGGCGCGCCCGGCAGCTACGAGAGCGGCGGACCCACCGACAACGTGCTTTCTATCTGGAAGGCCGCGGCGCCGGCGATCGACATTCTCACGCCGGATATCTACCTGACTGATACTGCAGGCTATCTGAAAGTATTAGAGCTCTACCACCGGCCCGACAACGCCTTGTTCGTTCCGGAGACCAACAGTTCCCCACGTGCAGCCCGTTTCTTCTTTGCAGCGCTGGGCCTTCAGGCCATTGGCTACTCCCCGTTTGGCCTGGATTACACCCGGGTACATCCTCAGCCGGGCGATGAGACCACCGATAAGGACAGCTTCCTTGTGCCGACGGCGCAGAACTACCGGCTGATTGGTCCCATGATGCGTGACATCGCTCGCCTTAATTTCGAGGGCAAGCTCCAGGCGGTGGCAGAAGAGGAGGGCAAGGTTACGCAGACGCTGCAATTCGACCAGTGGGATGCGGTAGTGTCCTACGGCGCTGTCCACAACGGCCCCGCCAAAGGCAATCCTGAACCCATCGGACGCGCCCTCATTGCGCAACTAAAGGACAATCAGTTTCTGGTAACCGGATTCTTCTCCCGCGTGGACTTCCGTCCCACGGATACAAAGAAGCATCGCCAGTTTTTACGGGTCGAAGAAGGCATCTACGAGGACGGAGTTTTCAAGTTCATGCGCATCCTCAACGGAGACCAAACAGACTGGGGGCTCAATTTCTCTTCGGAGCCCGAGGTGCTCCGAGTCTCGGTTGCAACCTACTAAACAGGTTGGGGGAAAGGTCATCCTTTTGCTCTTGAAGGGTACCGGCTTCAGCCCGTACATTTACACCGCAGAATCACTGGGCTTTAGCCCCTGCGGGAATGTTTTGTGCGCCTCTCGCCGAAAAGCTGTTCCCACGGGCTAAACCATATGGGTGTCACTACAGTGATTTTCTTGCGGCCGTCATCGCCGTCTTCGTCAGCGCCATCTTATGGTTCAGGGCAAGGATTGCATGATGCCTGTAGTATTCCTTTGAATCCGCTCTCCAAGGAAACGACCTCATGAAATCGCTGGCCGACCCAACGAAGTTGCAGCCAATTGACAAGAAGGACGGCCTGATCCAGGTCATCATTGAAACGCCCGCAGGAAGCCGTAACAAGTTTGCTTATGACCCTGATCAGGGCATATTCGCCGTAAAGAAAGTTCTTCCGGCCGGAATGGTCTTTCCCTATGACTTCGGCTTTCTCCCACGGACCATCGCGCCGGACGGAGACCCGATCGATGTCCTTCTTTTGATGGACGAACCAGCCTTCCCGGGCTGCGCGGTCAAGGCTCGTCTCATCGGCGTTATCGAGGGTGAACAGCTCGATGGAAAGAAAAAGATCCGCAACGACAGGCTGGTTGCCGTCGCCGAAATGAATCACATGTATGCCAACGTCAGGAGACTAAAGGACCTTCCCGGAAAATGGGTCACCGAGTTGCAGGACTTCTTCGTGAACTATCACAGCCTGGAAGGGAAAAAGTACAAGCTGCTGGGGTGCAAAGGAGAAGTAGCTGCCTGGCGTTTGATAAAGGCAGCTCAGAAGGCGGCTTAGCCCACCCAAGGGCAGAGGGACCAGGCAGAGCCTGGACGGACCCGGGCTGTCGTGGCGACGCCGAACTACACTCTCGAATGCGCAGGACTCTACTTACTAAGCGGCTCGGCAGTGTGGGCGGGCTGATCAATAGAGGTGGCATGACCCGGGGAATGAAACAACCAGACACCGATCGCCACCACGAGCGTCACCACGATGACCACCCCAAGCAGCAATCGGGCGATATTGGAAGGGCAAAACTCTCCGACACGTGGCATAATCCCCGATTATAGCCACAATAAGGTTCCTGGACGCGGAAGCATTAAACAACGCCCCGCATGCGCCCTGCCGGGTTCGGAAACTCCCTGCCGGGGTGAAATTGGCCTTCCGGGCCACCGTCGCGCCGTTTTGACGCATCTATTCAGAAAAGGCCGTTGTTCGGGGACAGGCTCATCGTTAGGTGTCTACGCGTACATCCTATGACTTCGCACCGAACAATTGGCGATTGGTTTACCCACGCTGCGACTGGCTTCGCAGTCACGGATGTCGAGGGCAATGTGATTGATGCGAACGAAACTCTGGCCAGGATCGTCGATCGAACTCCGGCGGAAATTGGCGATGTAAATCTATTCGAGCTGACCCATCCTGAGGACCAGTCGCGACACCGCAATATGCTGAAGAAGTTGCTTGATTCCGAGATTCCCGGATTTGTTATCGAGAAGCGCTACTTACGTCCCGACGGAAGTGACGTTTGGGTCCGCAATTCGGTAAGCCTGATAGACGACCAGACCAGATCAGGCAAAATCATCTCCATCTGTGAAGACATCAGCCAACGCAAACGGGCCGAGTGGGCTCTGGAGCAACAGGAACAGCTGGCCGCTATCGGAAGGTTGACCTCTTCGATCATCCATGAGATTAACAACCCCCTGGAAGCGGTACTCAATTTAGTTTTCCTGGCCCAGCATTCAGCGGATCTCAGGGAAGCCATTCCCTACCTTAAGGATGCCGAAGAGGAGCTGCGTCGTGCTTCCGAGATCACCGCGCACGGGCTGCAATTCCATCGGCAATCTTTATCTCCGGCTTCTACTAATGTGGTGGAGATCCTGCAATCGGTCCTGGCCCTGTTCAAGGGGAAATTTAAGGTGACCCAGGTGCAAGTCGAGTTAGAAGCGCAAGACTCGCCGGAACTGATGTGTTTTGCCGGCGAGATGCGCCAGGTCTTTGTGAATTTGATCGGCAATGCGGTCGATTCGATGGAGAGTGGGGGCCAACTAAAGATTAGGGTGAGGCCTGGCACCGACTGGCGGACGGGTCTACAGGGTGTGCGGATCACGATTGCCGATACGGGCTCCGGGATCAGTCCTGAAACGCAAAAGCATATGTATGAACCGTTCTATACCACAAAGGGCTTAGGAGGTTCGGGCCTCGGCCTGTGGGTTACTGCCAGGATAGTCCGCAAGCATCAAGGTTGTTTGCATGTCCGTAGCAGGTACCTGGCGCAGTGCGGTGGGACCGCATTTACTTTGATTTTTCCTTATGCCGGCGCTGAAGGAAAAAGTGCGGGCTTTCACGAACACGCTGCCTGAGGCTTCCTGTCATCATTCCTCTTTTCCGCATCTAAAAGCTTCAAGTTGTCCTGGCCAGCGAGGCGGGACTTATCTAAGGAGAACCGCATGAGCGACCCGAAGAAGTGTGCCAATCCGACATGTAACTGTATCCCCTCAAATAAAGAGCACTACTGTAGTTCTCATTGTGAAGCATTGAAAGGTTCGGTAGAGGTGCTGTGCAAATGCGGCCACCCGGGCTGCGCTGGAGAGGCTTAACAGGGGCAGCAACAAGTTCGCCCCTGCGAGCGAACCCTCGTTTCCGAATCAGTCCCCTAGGGCGCCCGAAGACTTGTCTTTGGACAGTACAGTAAGCATTCACTGGCATTCGAGGCTGTTGAAGACAATCGAACGAAGAGCACGGCTTGACAGGCTGCGGAAAAACTCGGTTTTTTGGTAGGCCGGGGATTTATCCCCGGCGCAAACGCAATGAAATCATCGTGGGCTTTAGCCCCTGGGGTATGCGTTCCTGCCCAATCCGACTTTTTCCGCAGCCTGTCGAGCCGTGCCCTTCGTTCATCAACGCAACGCGAAACTTGTTGCCATTCAGAAGAGTCTAGGTGTAGGTGGGATCAATCACAGCACGCACCGCCTGCACTGAGTCTGCCGGAAACTGGCCTAGCCGGGCGTGTTCTCGTATCGCAGCCTCGTCGGGAGCGATGTATACGCAATAAAGTTTGTTATCCGTCACGTACGACTCCAGCCATTGGATTTGCGGGCCCATGTTCCTGAGCACGCTGCACGACGCCTGCGTAATGGCCGCTAGCTGCTTGCGATCGAGCGCTCCGGCGCCCGGTATGTTGCGTTCGATGATGAATTTCGGCATAGTGTTCCTCAAGTCCACCAATGTTACACGATGGCCTTTGGGCGCGAGTTCGTCGGGCATGTAGAAATTTCGGGCGGGACCAAGTAAAATTTGCCCTTGCTCTCCAAGGGCGGTGACCGCATCCAAGTAGATGGAAAGGACCTCCCATGGAAACGCAAAAGCCATCTGTCAAACTTGAGGATTGGGCGGTTGTGCCAACTGGTAATTCCGGGAGCTATCAGGCGTTGCGACCTGGAAACTTATTGGTGGGCAGAGCGTTCGGCCACCAGAGGATTGAGAAGGGCAAATTCATCTTCACCTCTCCAATCGTGCGTGTCGATATAGAGAACAAGCTCGTAGAAACAAGGAACACCTGCTACCAGCTCGGCGAGATTAGTGAAGAGTACAAGGCCTGGATCAAAGTGCAAAAGGCCGGCGTCGCAGCCTAGCTGGAATACTTCTACCGCTGCAGCAGCTGCGGAAGCGCCACAGTGGCCGCTCCCAACACGATCTCGTCGAAGGCGTCTGCATTCAGAGGTTCCTCGGGGCCCACGTACACGGTACGAATGCCTCGCTGGTTGGCAATGTGGACGAATCCTGCAGCGGGATACACGGAACCAGACGTACCCACGACCAGCAACTGAGTGGCGTGATCGAGTTCGCCATAAATGCCATTCATATCCAGCGGAATTTCCCCAAACCACACAATGTGCGGACGGACTGCCGCTCCGCACTTCCGGCATGCGGGTAGTTCCGTTTCGTAAAGCTTCTGATCGGCGAAAGGCAAATTGCAGGCAACGCAGCGCGACTCAAAAAGACTACCGTGCATATGATGTATGCGAAGAGAACCGGCGCGCTCATGTAGATCGTCGACGTTCTGCGTGCAAAGATAGAAACGGTCGCCCAGCTTTTGCTCAATTCTTGCCAGGGCAGCGTGCGCCGCATTCGGCTGTGCCGCCAGCGCGTCGCGGCGGCGCATGGAATAGAAACGCCACACCAGTTCTGGGTCGGCGTGCCAAGCCTCGGGCGTTGCGACCTGATCGACCCGATAACCGTTCCACAGCCCGCCGGCACCCCGGAAGGTAGCGAGGCCGCTTTCTGCCGACACGCCCGCACCAGTCAAAACGAAGAGCCGGTCATTCTGCGTCAAGAGCATGATGAGAATAATACGGTGCTAATTAGACGACGCGGAGGCACGCGTAGCGGTTGCCGGGGCGCGGGGGGCGCCCACAGGGCTCGGCGCAGGACCTGTGCGCCGCACCCGTGCTTCTACTACCGGGGACACTCGGCAGGCTGCCGGCACATTTTTCATCTGCTTAGCAAATACCAGATAGCTTGGCTGGGCGGGCCGTAGTGTCACCCAGTAGCTCGACGCGGAAAGCAGCGGCTTTTTCTGCGTGAGCATCTGGTTCTCGAGGATCTTCACTCCACACAACAAATTATTACTTGGCGTCAAAATCGTTTTCGCCGGATCTTTCTCCGCTAGCTTCTTGTCTTTTTCCCAATCAAAATCGCAGCCATAGCGCTTCGCGTCCATATATGTCAGCTGCAGCAACCCCTCTTGCCGCACCGTGCGTTTGGTAACCGTGTCTTCAACAGCTACTTCGGGCTCTGTATGGCGCACATCGGTGGTCGGCTTCAAACCTGCCTCCGCCGCTGCAATCGCCTGGAAGGTATACGCCCAGAAAGCCCGTTTATCGGCATTGCTCATGGCAGCAAATCGGGGACAATAACTTCTGACGCCGCGGGCGACCCTCCCCGAAAGCATCTCCGGAGACAATGCTTGCTCCACGACTACGTCCCATTGGGGATCCCATGACTGCTCTCCCAGCTCCTGTTTGGTCACCGCAATGGGGGTTGGCGGAGCCGCTTTCATTTCTGGCCGCGGCTGAGGGGCCGGCCGGGCAGGCTGCTGCGCGACCTGTCTATTGCAACCCACGAACACCAGTGCAGCGCAGAGTGGAATTCGCGCCGCCATCCAACTTGTCGTATATCGAATCATCCATCTTGGTTAGATGCAGGTTTCCTGCGTGGCAGCCAAGCGCGATAACGATATTTTTAGCCGAACGTAAGGCCATAGTTAACAAGTAACATAGCCCACCGCCCGCATTTCCCCTATGTTGAACCCCACAGCCTCTTGCAGAGCGACCCAGCGAGAGACAGACTGAATCAGGGAATCCCTAATGGGACGGCGGCATTTTCAGGAACTCTCCTGTCGCCAATGCTCGCCGCGTAAATCGCGCCTCCAGGATTGCACCTTTGAAATGATCTTTGAGATTAATGCGAACCCCCACGGACGAATGACCCGGCCCCTGGGGGACCAGTTGCACGCTACCCTCGCCTTGCAACTCATCGCCGACGTAGTTACTGAGTGTTTTCCCGTCGTAAACCGCAGTAACGCGATACCACTTCCCGAGAGGATGAAGTTTCTGGCAGTTCAGCAGCGTCCTCGATTGACCACCCGCCATCGCAAAACTGTCCAGGCACCACTGCCCATTGACAATCCGAATCTCAAACAGCAACCGGTCATCGATATCCTTTCCCGTTGCTGGATCCAGCACCGATAGATGGAAGAACCGCTGTGCTGGAGCGCCATCCGCGTCCGGCCTGAAGATTACCTCCCACGTCCAGGTCTCGGCGCCGGCCAGGGGATGGACAGGAACAAACAGCGCGTCTTCGACTCCGTTGAACTGAACCGCCTTGCCCAAGGGAGTATCAATCGCCTGCGGATGGCCGAGTACCTGGGTAGCATGGCCGCCAACCGCTGAAGTCTGATCGAACATCCAGACTTCTTCACTCTGAGTTCCGGCGCTCTGGCCAAACAGAAGCGAGCCGGCCATTACCAACAATGCGAACACAACTCTGGTCAAATTGCTCAGAAGTAGAATTTCCCCGCTAATTGGATAACCCGGGTTGCATATCCACCCGATAAGCCATTATTGATCCTTCCGTAGGTCTGCGAAGTAATGTTGGTGGTGATGGTGGAAGGATCAGGATTGTAATGTTTGAAGGCGTTGAAGAAATCGGCGCGGAGCTGTAGATTTCGCGACTCTCCCAGCTTGAACCCCTTGGTCGCAGAGAAATCATCGTTGAACAAACCAGGCAGGCGGATCGCACCAGTGCGTGGCGACGTACCGAATTCCCCGGGCAACGGAGCCGTGAAGGCCGCCGTGTTGAACTGCATCATGGGCGTGCGTTGGCCCCGGGCCAGGTTCGGAATTTGACCGGGAACCTTGTCGGGACGCGAAGTCTGGCCGGTTCCGGTGTTCGACGTGCCCGAATAGCTTACGTTCGACGCGTCGCCGGATACGGCGGTCACGATGGTAGAGACCTGAAACCCATCGAGCAGCAGCTTCTTGAGTCCGGTCGAACTTTGAAAGAAGGGAATGTCATAGAGCACGGTTCCGCTGAACCGGTGAGGAATGTCGTACAGAGAAATCGATCGATCAGAGCGTGGATCATAGGGGTTCAGAGGGCTGGCGCCGAAATTACCACCACCCACGATTCCGCCGATGTCGCCCGGCCCGGAAATCGCTTTAGACCATGTATAAGACACCAGGGTATTGAGACCGTTTCCAACCCGGCGTTCCAGCTTGGTCTGCAGCGAGTGATAGGTGGAGGAACCGCGGGAGAAGTCTCCCTGCACCGGGCGCAGGAACGTTTGATTCGGACGCCTTGCATTGATGCTTAGGGTGGTGCTCGCGGGATTGATGGGGAATGGCATATTGGTGTCGTTGTAGGAAATAAAGTTGTGCGTCCCGCGCGCGCCCACGTAGGCGATCTGGCTGGTAAATGCACCAGGAAGCTGATTTTGTATCGTCAGGTTAAACTCCTGCGTCATTTGGTCCTGCAGATGCTGATCGATCGAAGTGTCGAAGGGATACGTTAAAGGTCCGCCGGTCGTAACCCCCGGAAATGGGTTGCTGAAAAATATGTTGGGGATTTTTTGCGCCGGATTTGAGGCGGTCACCCCGGTGTTTCCAGTAAGCTGTGCGCCGGATTGCGCCTGATCCCCTTCGCCCATGCTGAAAGGCGCGTTGTCGATTTCTGGAGTGAAGTAGATTCCATAACCACCACGCACCACGGTCTTGCCTAAGCCATAGGGCTGCCAGGCAAAGCCAATGCGTGGCTGATAGTCATGGTATGTGGGCTGTATGAGGCCGCGCCCGTAGAGTGAAGTCGCGGGCGTGACTGCCTTGTCGGGGTTGAGTCCATTGGCCGCGGTGTAAATGTCGGCATACTTATTGTCATCCTGCGTGTAGGGTGCAAAATGATCCCAACGGAAGCCGAGATTCAAGGTCAGCGTCTTGGTAACGCTCCAGTTATCCTGTACCGAATAAGCCTGGATGATGCTGGAGATGTTGGTCCGCGTGACGGTCGGGTTGATGCTGTCGCTGGCGATATAGCCAAGCAGATAATCAACCAACGCGGAGCCAGTATATTGGCCGGTAAAGTTGAATGTGCCGTGAGGATCGCGTGCCTGGCTGAAGTAATCAGTACGCCGTCCAATATTTACCCCAAACTTCAGGTAGTGTCTGCCGCGCTGGTAGGAAAGATTATCGACGAACTGGTTGATGCCGTTGGCGCGGTTGCGTGGACCGATGTTCCGTAGGTCGGCAAAAAGGCGGTGCGAACCGTCCGGACCGCTGATCGTGATGTTGGGCCCGCCATAAAAGTGGGGATCCGAGGAAGCAAAAGGAATCTGCATCAGCCCGCTGGAGATGTTGTATTTCGCGTTGTTCGTGGTCCCAAATGTCTCAAATTCCTGGAAGTTCTGGTGCCCGTAGCGAAACTCGTTGACGATCGAGGGAGAGAAGACGTGGATCTCCGATACTTCAATGAGATGGTTGAATGCGTCGTTGTTATCCTCGTCGTTGCCGAAGAACGAGGGCCCATTACTATAAGTTTCATCGTAGATGTAGTGCCCGCTGACCGTGTCCTTGCGGGTGAGGTTATGGTCCATCCGGCCAATGTAATCGTACTGATAATTCAGCGTGTTCACCGGGATGGTGTTGTAGTTGGTCGCCGAGTTGGCGTTGGTCACATTGGGCGCCGGCGTCACCTGCATCATGATGGCCGACCGCGGATCGACTGTGACCTGGTCCCCGATTTGATATTTATGTCCAGAAATGGGATCCACCACGTTCAGCGGCTTGCCGCTCGATGACGTAAGCGCCGTCGCGTCGAGAATCCCTGCGCGAATGTTGTTGTCGGGAACAATCGCCTGTTGTACGTTGGCGCCATTCAGCAGCTTGCCCGTCTCCCAGTTGAAGAAGAAGAAGGTCTTATTATGGCCGTCGTAAATATGCGGAATGTAAAGAGGACCACCAAAATTAGCGCCGAACTGATTGCGGTTCAACCGCGCCGGGGTCACGTCCGTCTTTGCGATCGCATCGTAGGTTTGGGTAAAGGCATTGTTACGGTTGAACTCCCACAGCGTACCGTGCAGGTTATTCGTTCCGGACTTGATGATGATATTGACGTTGGCGCCGGCGGCGGCGCCTGAATCCGTACCACTGCTGCTGGTGTCTACCCGGAACTCCGCGATGGCGTCGACTGACGGGGAGAAGCTATAAGTCCACGCATCGTAGTCCATGGCCTCGGTTCCATCGATCGAGAACAGGTTCTGTGTATCTCGTTCCCCGTTTACCTGGATCGCGATGGTTCCGCCCGTTGCGTCTGTGGTGGCGATCGATCCCCGGGCACGTCGAACGGTGATCGAACCCTCCACCCCCGTGTTTACCCCTGGGATGAGCTGGGCAAGCTGCACAAAGTTGCGCCCGTTCAGCGGCAGCTCTACGATTTTCCTGCCGTCGATCACCTGGCCGACTGCGCCGCTTTCGGTTTGTAGCTGCGCGGCCGCTGCGCCCGCCTCGACGGCTACCGTCTGGCTCACTTGCCCAACGGTCATTTTGAAGTCCTGGCGCGCCGTCTGGCTTGCGTCCAAATTGATCCCACTGGCTTTTTGGCTTTCGAAGCCGGAAATCTCCACGCTGAGGGAATAGTGTCCGACCGGTAGGGCGGGGATCGTATACGCGCCGTCGCTATCCGTAACTGTTGTCCGAACAGTGTTGGTTGCCGCTTCTGTTGCGGACACCTTCGCTCCAGAGATCGCGGCGCCCGTGGAGTCGGTCACGTTCCCCACGATGGTCGCATTGGTCTGTTGAGCGTTTGCGCTGAGCAATCCGCTCATCACCAACAGCACAAGTCCAGTGAACGTGGTGAAGCTGGCTCGCATTCCCTGCGAACGTGAGGTAGTTCTAGCCACAATGTTTGTTGCTTGCATCTGGTCCTCTCAAAATGAAAACTTTCCGTAGCCTGTAATTTTCCCTGTTTCGGAACCCGGGATAAACGCTTAGCACTGAAGGGGCTAGACTATACCCCCCTGTTGCAGGTGACAGTTTTCTGTCTTTTTGGCTACGGTCGGGATTCTTCCAGCCGTGACTTATGGGTGTCAAGAGCATAGTGATCCCTTCGTTCCGCCTTGCGGGATACTTCTTCGCTCAGCAACGCTCTTGATCATTTCGGCCTAAGGCATGTTGGCGTCTCTTCCCGTAACGAAGGCTGGGTGCTCCATATCTCGCTTTTGAGACCTGGGATCCCAGTAAGCACACCCGACCGGAAACTGACTCTCTCCTTTGTCATCCCGTCGACTGGCGGTTGCGAGTCGGAAGATCAAATGACGGGCTTCCTGTTCCGGCAACAAAGATCGGGTGCCCCACATCTCGCTCGTTTTTCGCGAGATGTGGGATACCACGGTACTCGACGTACAACTCTGTCGGTTGTCATTAGCGATTGTTCACTTGCGTGATCGGGAAGCCTGCCGCAGGGTTCGACCTCGACGCTGCCGTCTTTCCAGTCCGCCGCCGCAGGCAATGTAATAGCGACAGTGGCGGTCTTGGGAAAAGGTCGACAGGTGCCTTGAGAGCTGGAGTGCGTCCGCTCACGATCGTCTTACCTTCGTGGTCGCGAACCACGACCTCCCTGCGTCAACCGGTCTCTACTCCGTGGATATCCTCGCGATTGGTGCCCAGGTCAGGGCGCGACCAGTAGGGAACACCCTGCTTTACCAGCTTCAAATCCAGTTCGGTCGCGGTGCGTGGAGCAAAAGTGAAGGCAACATCCGCAGCGCAAACAACATCGGCAGGGAACGCATTGTCTCCGCCCTTTCAGCGTGCCATCCAGCCACCGTCCACTACCAGCACTTCACCCGTAACGTAGTCGCTTGCAGGTGACGCCAGAAACACCGCGGCGCCGGCGATGTCTTCCGGCTCACCCCATCGAGCGGCTGGGATGCGCGCCAGTATTTGGCTATTGCGCACCTCGTCCTCCCGCAGCGCGGTTGTATTTTCCGTGCGAAAGTACCCGGGAGCAATAGCGTTCACCTGCACATTGCGTGCCGCCCACTCATTCGCCAGCGCCTTGGTCAGTTGCGCAACCCCGCCTTTCGATGCGGCATAGGCGGGCACACGAATGCCGCCTTGAAACGACAGCAGGGATGCAATGTTAATGATCTTGCCCTGGCGCCGCTCCAGCATATTGCGGCCGGCAAGTTGGCTTAAACGGAAAACGCTGTTCAGGTTCACCTGAACCACCGTCATCCACGCCTGCAGGTCGTGGTCCTCCGCCGGCTCACGATAAATGGTCCCGGCATTGTTCACCACGATATCCGGTGCGCCCATGGCCGACGACACTGCTTCATACAGTCGATCCGCGCCGTCGGGCTGGCTCAGATCGGCGGCAAAACTACCAGACTTGCGGCCCAGGGCGCGAATCGTATCGCCGGTTTCATCCGCGGGGCGGCGATTCCCATGGCATGCCACCGAGGCCCCAGCCTCAGCCAGCGCAACAGCAATCGCCGCGCCAAGCCCGGTGGCAGATCCCGTGACCAATGCAAGCTTTCCATCAAGACGAAACCTGTCAAGAATTCCCATCGTTTACCGATGAGTATTCTTTTGTTTCGCAAGCGGATTGTCAACGTCTGCAGGAACAAGAGTCCCGGTCCTGTGGGACAATATTTCCGAAGGCTATATGTCCGGACTAGTACAGATCGGTTCCCAGCCTGCAAAACCCACCGCGGCGTGCGCACCCGTTCAACGCTCCCAGGCAGTGTTCTGGCTGCAGACTGTCACGTTGGCATGGATGCTCATCGAATGCGGGGTCTCCCTCTATGCAGCAGTCCACGCGCATAGCCCCTCGCTGCTGGCGTTCGGTTCCGACAGTCTCGTCGAGCTACTCTCCGCTGCAGTCGTGCTCCTCAGATACGGGTCACCCAAATCAATTTCTGAACAAAAAGCGGCGCGCATCGCAGGAGCTCTGCTCTTCGTTCTCGCGTTTGTAGTCGCGTCCACGGCTGTCCTCTCTTTGGTTCTTCACTGGCGCCCTGAAACTAGTTACCTGGGCATGATGATTACCGTCGCTGCTTTGGTCGCGATGCCTATCTTAGCTACGTTGAAGCGCAGGGAAGCACGGCGCACCAACAATCTTGCGCTCGCCGCCGACGCGGTTCAGTCAGCCACCTGCGCTTACCTGGCCATGATCACCTTGGCCGGGCTGGCTACAAACGCGGCGTTTCATATTCCCTGGATTGATTCCGTCGCTGCTCTGTTGGCCATACCTATCCTGCTTAAAGAAGGAAGGTCTGCATGGCAGGGAGAAACTTGCAGTTGCTGCTGACGGAAATCATGGCTTCACAGGCTGCGGAAAAACTCGGTTTTAGGGTTGGCCGGGGATTTATCCCCGGCGCAAATGCGATGTAATCAACTTGGGCTTTAGCCCCGGGGGATGCTTTCTTGCTCGATCCGGCTTTTTCCGCAGCCTCTTCAGCCGTGCCGTAGGCACGGCACTCCAAACCGCGGCGCACCGGCCCGGGCCTGCTTCGGAAAGCCAGGTTCTCGCGCAGACTCTTTAGCCCGTACATAAATGCAGCAAAATCATCTGGCCTTTAAACCCTGGGGTACGTTCTTCTAACAACCCACATCCTGCCCGTTCCTAAATGGCACTCTCGACAAAAAATAAATAACCGAGCCCAAAAAGCTGAGGTAAACTAGACCAGTCTTTCAGGAAAAAGCGCTATGTCAATCAACCCACAAACCCGTCACCTCGCTCCACGAGTCCTGCCCTCCGGCGTATCGGACTTTGTCAGCTTGAAGGAAGTAGGGCGCCCCTAGCGCACTTCGTTAGTAGATTTTACGAAGGCCCTGAGGCGCAGCCTCAGGGCCTTTTCTCATTCCTGGGGAAAGCTTCCTTTGTTGAGCCATTCGGCTCCCCCCATCGCGCAGGCGCCGATGCCTCGCGATCTACCAGTTGTCCTGGTGAGTGATCTATGCGTGTTTCCCGAAATAATCACAACGTGATGCGTGACGTCCTTGCTTTCCTCCTCCGCCATTGGCGACGCGAGGCATGGCTGGTGACCGGTGTCGCTTGCTCCATGGTGGTAGCGACGATTGCCGACCTGTTCATGCCAGTCTTTGCCGGCCGGATGGTCGACGCGATTGCGATGCAGAGTGGAAGCCACCAGCAAGCATTGCGCGCCGCATTGTCGGCGTTGGCCACCATGCTCTTATTGGGCGGCATCCTGGTCGCCGGCCGCCATTTATCTTTGATGGGCATCAGCCGGCTCACCATCCGATTGATGGCGCGTTTGGCCAGCGATGCCTTCTACCGCGTGCAACGCTTCTCGACAGACTGGCATGCTAACAACTTCGCCGGCTCCATTGTCCGTCGCGTTACCCGCGGCATGTGGGCTGTGGATCTGATGGATGACACTCTGCTGCTGGCCTTGCTGCCGGCATCGCTGGTGCTGGTCGGGAGTGCCCTGGTGCTCGGTTCGCACTGGCTATCGATGGGTCTCATCGTGGCCACGGGTGCGACCCTGTATGTCGGCCTTTCCATCGCACTGTCGTTGAACTTCGTCTCTCCCGCGGCGCGGCTGTCGAACGCACAAGACACGCTGGTCGGCGGCTCCCTGGCGGATGCAGTCACCTGCAACGCAGTGGTCAAGTCCTTCGGAGCCGAAGCGCGTGAAGATGCGCGCCTGGGCCGCGTGCTTAACAAGTGGAGTCGCCGCACCTATCGCCATTGGACCAATGGCACCTGGAGCGGAACTACCCAAATGATTGTGCTGCTGGGCCTCAGGGGCTCCGTGACCCTGTATGCGATCTGGTTGTGGTGGCAAGGCCGCGCCACGCCGGGCGGAGTCACCTTCGTGCTCACCAGCTACTTCATCGTGCATGGTTATTTGCGCGATGTTGGCCAGCATGTGGCGAACTTGCAGCGCAGTGTGAACGAGATGGAAGATCTGGTCGAGATGCACGTGCTTCCGTTGGGCGTGGCAGACCGGCCGGATGCCGAACCGATCCGCATCGACAAGGGTGAGGTCGTCTTCGATCGAATTACCTTCTGTTACGGTGCGCATCCCGAGCCGCTTTTCCATAACTTCACCTTGCGCATTGAGGCGGGCGAACGGGTGGGCCTGGTCGGCCACTCGGGCTCTGGCAAAACAACCTTCGTCAAGCTTTTGCAGCGGCTTTACGACTTGAACGAAGGCCGGATCCTGATCGACGGGCAGGAGATTGCCCGGGCAGCTCAGGTGTCCTTGCGCTCGCAACTCGCCCTGGTGCCGCAGGAGCCGTTGCTCTTCCATCGTTCGCTGGCGGAAAACATCGCCTACGCGCGTCCGGAAGCAACTGCGGCTGAGATCGAGCGTGCGGCGCAACTGGCTAATGCGCACGACTTCATCATTCGTCAGCCGAAGGGCTATGCCACGTTGGTCGGCGAGCGAGGAGTCAAGCTTTCTGGCGGCGAACGTCAGCGA
The DNA here is from genome assembly GCA_963838445.1 of uncultured Acidobacteriaceae bacterium. Taxonomy (GTDB): domain Bacteria; phylum Acidobacteriota; class Terriglobia; order Terriglobales; family Acidobacteriaceae; genus PALSA-350. The sequence continues at coordinate 195,026 of CAWIRT010000047.1, read as the reverse complement.
GTAGCGTTGGCTCGTGCCTTCCTGGCGGATGCGCCGATTCTGATTTTGGACGAGGCCACATCCAGCCTCGATTCCGAATCGGAAGCGCTCATTCAGGAGGCAATGCAGCGGCTGATCGTGGGCCGCACGGCCATCGTGATCGCCCACCGCCTGTCGACGGTAAGGATGCTCGACCGCATCCTCGTCTTCGAGCAAGGCCGCGTGGTCGAAGAGGGAACTCACGACGCGCTCGTTCGCCGAACCGAAGGCACCTACAAACGCCTCTTCGAGCGCCAGGCCCTGGGCCTGTTTGTCGAGGAGTCTGACATGGACGAAGCAGAGGAGCTGCGCGCCTGAAAGAAAGCGGTCCCCATCCCGCAAGGGCTGAGGACCGCTCTCACTTTGTCTCCTTTTGAGAACCGAGATCCGTGAAACCTGTCCCGGCGTGCGTGGATCGATCCCGAATGGACGCCCGACTCTCCCTTTGTCATCCTGAGAGCCTGTGACTTTTTCGATCTTTTCGTGTTTTCTGCGTAGCTAACCGGATGCTTTTCACCCCCCACAAAGCCGTCAGGAAATTCGGGGAAGCCGGGGGATCGGCAGTTCACCTAACCCCAAAACGATGCCTTACTACTACATCGGAATGATCGTCACCACATGGAGGGACGGGAACCACCTCCGCAGCCCAGTCCCGCAAGGGACGGCATGAGCTTAGCCCAGGACGTAGTCCTGGGTAGGTTAGGACTTGATTGGCCCAGTCCCGAAGGGACGACTGAATGCCTTCTCACCGTCAATCTCTTGCTAAGGTTTGCGGTCGACTTTCGGATCGTAACACAGCAACCCCGACGCGAGAGTCAGCACACCCGTAATAGAGAAACCACTTATCCTGAAAAAACACCAAACCTTCCGCAAACGTCGTCCCTGCTGCATATTGCCCACTTTGTTCCCAAGGCTTCTCAGGCTTGAAAAACGGTTTGCCGGGGCGTGATAACAATTTGCGAGGATCATCCGCCGAGAACAGAGCCTGTCCATCGGAGTAGGCGTTGGCGCCAATTCCGGGCGCCCCGCCAACCGCCGCATTCTTGCCGTTGTAAATGAGGACAATACCATGATCGGTGAGCAGCGAGGGCGGCCCCACTTCAGGGAAGGCACTGTCAAAGTGCCGCGGGCGATTGTGCAGCAACACCAGTGTTTTGCCGGACGAATCTTCGACCGGTGTCCAGTGAATCAGATCCGGCGATGTTGCGAGCCGCACCTGGACCTCTCCCCAGTACATCCAATATTTCCCTTGAATCTTTGCTGCGATCAGGCGGCCGCCCGCAAGCCGGGTAACGATACTGGCCGATTTGTAATCGAAGTGCTGATACTTTTCGCCCACCAGGGCAGGCCCATGCTTGGTCCAGTGAATAAGATCAGTCGAGGTTGCGATTCCGATGTCGGTATTGCGACGATTCCACTGCGTGTACGTAAGAACATAAGTCCGATCCTCACTCTCCACCAGGCGCGGGTCTTCGACCCCTCCCGGCCATTCCCTGTCCTTTTGCGAATCAACATCAGGATAGAAAACCGGAGAAGGCTCGGTTGTGAAGTGCATCCCATCCTCACTCGAGGCCAGCCCCAGGCGAGACGTGTGCATGCCGATGACCATGGTTCCCGAATCATCTTCGGCGCGATAGAACACGTACACCTTTCCCTGGCGCACGATGGCCGCAGGATTGAAGGTATGCAGCGCCTCCCAGCGGACTGGCTTGTTGGTAATCGGATCAGTGAAAACAGCCTGCGGGTTGGGCTCGATGATAGGCGCATCCACCGGGCGTACAAAAGGACCCAACGTCCAGCTAAGATTCTGAGTTGACTGGGCAATCAGCGAGCTCGCCGCCAGTAAACCGCAAGCGAGAAAAACGTGGAAGGAAAACTTGCGCACGAGCATCAACTTTCAAGGGATCACGCATTAATGGGTGCCCACGTCTCGTTCTTGAGACGTGGGGCAAACGAACCCAAAGTTATTGCTTCAACAAATCACGGACGATGAAAACGTCCCACTAAAACGGCCTTCGCCACGATGTGCCCATCCATCGCTTTCAACACATCCGCCTGGGTGGCGTCCGGGCCCAGGCTCAGCTTGGTATCCAGCGCATACAACTCGTAGGTGTAGTGATGATAGGGTCCAGGCGCACGCGCGCCCATGCCCATGTACCCGACCTTCTGTCCCCGGTTCAGTGCCTGGATCGACCCGTCCGGGCAGCTGCGCTTGCGCAGGCACGCCTTCCGGGAGCTCGCGCGTTGTGCCTGGAATGTTGAAGATCATCCAATGCAAAACTTCGTTGGTGGTCTTGTTCAACGACGTATCCGGATCATGCAGAATCAGAGCAAAGCTAACCACGCCATCCGGCACATTTGTCCAGGTCAGCTTAGGGGAAACCGGGGCGCCATTCTCCGCCGACTGGGTGTATTTGTTGGGAATAATTCCGCCGTCATCAAACGCCGGCGTGGTCAGCGTGAGGCCAGGTTTGGCCATCGGTGGCGGAGCCGCCGGGGTCTGCGCCACCGCTCCCAGAGCAGTCACCAGTACCGCAATCAAAACGAATTTTTTCATCGTCGCTCCTTTACTTTCTGCCGCGATAAAAAACGTGCCAGACTTTGCCGTTCTGGCTGTCGGTAATGAAGAGTAGTGCCATCGGGCGCTTGCGCCACACCATCGGCGCGCGCCAATGCATCCGTCGGACTCACCAGCGGATCCTTGCCCGCAAATCCACCCGCAAAGATCTCAAACTTGCCCGATGGTTTGCCGCCGGCGAACGGTTGGAAAGTCACATTCGAAGGCGCTTGGGGCAGAGGAGCACGGTTCCAGGAACCATGGAACGCGATGAACGCACCACCCTTATAGCGCGCGGGGAATTCGCTGCCCGAGTAGAACATCACATCCACCGGAGCCCAGTGGGCTGGGTAGCTGGCGACTGGAAGCGCAAATGCGCTGCACCGGCCCACTGTCTTGCCGTCTCCGCCATACTCAGGGTTAAGCAGCAGCTTCTGTTGCGTATAGTCGAAAAAGCAATAAGGCCAGCCGAAATTAAGCCCCTTCGTGGCGCGGTACATCGGTTCGGCAGGACGAGTGGCATTCTCCTCAGCGGTAAACTTCTCCGGCCACAGAACGTCCAACTGGTCCCGGCTGTTCATCACGATATAGAGCGCGCCGTCGTGCCATGTGATCGCCGGCTCCTGGCGAAGTCCGGTTACAAATTTCTCCCCATCCGCCTCTTTCTGGTGAAGCTTGTTTTCGTCAAACTTCCAGATGCCGCCGTGCGTCTCCAGCAGCGGACACGGGTCCTGACCCACAATGCCTTTCAGCCGGTCCTGCGATTGGCACGCATTGGAGGGAGAACCGATATTAATGTACAGCGAGCCCTTGCCATCGAACGCGATGCCCTTGTCGTGATGCTCATGCTCCGTCGGCAGATCTTCGACGATGACGTCTGGCGGCCCAGCGGGCTTTAGTTGTCCCGGGGTCATCTTCCAGCGCTCCACCGACTCCACCTTGGCCACATACAAATACCCATTACGCAGAGCAATGCCAGTGCTGCTTCCGTCGCCGAAATATTCTTTGGTCTCGAAGCGTCCGTCACCATTTTCGTCACGCAAACCTACCACGCCGCCGGTTTTCCCTTTGCCGCTCTGCAGTGAGACATATAAATCCCCATTGGGTGCAACTACCGCGTGCCGGGCCGTACCCAATTCGTCCGCCGCCACCAGCGCACAGAATCCCTCGGGCAGCGTCAATCCCGCGTTGTCCGGATCGCAGGCATACGGTATGGCCGCATGCAATGCGAGGCTTGTCATGCAACACGCCGCCGCCACTATTAATCCAATGAACGCGCGTTTTGATGTCATTCCTTTTCTCCAGGCTGTTTGGTCAATAACGATCGCGACAGATGCACCGTACCGTACGATCAAGTAGTGTAATCTTTTTGAGGAGTCGACACCGTGCTTGCAAAAAAGAGCGTCCCAATTTGCCTCGCCTTAACACTCGCCGCATCCTGCGGTCAGGCCCTTCATGCCCAGGCAGATGCCGCCCCTGGCGATGGCATTTACACCGCCGATCAGGCCCATCGAGGCGAGACTGCCTATAAGGCGCAGTGCACATCGTGCCATGGCGACGCGCTGGATGGTGTGGGTCCGTATCCGCCCCTCAGCGGAGATGACTTCCTCTCCAAGTACCAGGGCCAGCCCGCACTCAATCTCTACAACATGATCCAGAAATTGATGCCGGCAACCGCCCCGGGCACGCTCACCCGCCCGCAAGCCGCCGATCTCCTCGCGTACATTCTTAGCTTCAACAAATTTCCCGCGGGGAAAACGGACTTCCCGGTCGACGAGGATGCCCTCAAAAAACTTATTCTCCCCAAGCCCGCGCCCAAGACTTAGTGGTCCAATGCCTGGGCAATCGCATGCTCTGCCAGCGGCGCCATCACGGCGTATCCCTGAGCTGTCGGGTGTACGCCGTCTGAAGATAATCCCGGAAGCATAGCGCCCTTCGGATCCGCCATGGAGCTGTAGTAGTCCAGGTAAACGCACCCATTCTTTGCGCAGAAATCCTGCAGCCACCTGTTGAGCTCACGGATGCGCGGCACCGGTTGGACGCCCGGCTTCCACGGGTAGGCAAATGCCGGCGTGATCGAGGCAAACACGACCTTGATGCCGTTTTGCTTCGCGATAGCAGCCATCGAAGCATAGTTATCTTCGATCATCTGCTGCGTAGAGGGGCCGGTGTTTCCCGCGATATCGTTCGTCCCCGCCAAAATGACAACCGCGGCAGGATGAAGGTGGACCACATCCTGCTGGAAGCGCACCAGCATTTGCGGCGTGGTTTGCCCGCTGATGCCTCGGTTCACGTACGGCTTACCAGGGAAAAACACTCCCGTTGCCTCGGAACGCCCCCAGGCATCGGTGATGGAATCCCCAAAGAAAACGACGCGCTTCACATCGGGGGCCGGCGGGGCGAGGGCTTCATTTTCCGCCCGATAACGACCCAGGTCCGGCCAGTCCTGCGAGCCCGTCTTTTGCCCCCAAAGGTATCCCACAAAAAGCAGAGCACCGCAGATCCACAGACCTCGTTTTATCTTCATAGTTACAGGTGATACCAGTGGTCGGCGCCAAAGACAAGGCCCAGCGTAATCAGGGCGATCACGATTTCTCCTACCGCTCCAACAATGAAGGGCCGCGCCCCCTGCTTGCTCAGCTCACGCACGTTGGTGCGCAGGCCCACCCCGGCAAAGGTAAGCAGAAAGGCCCAACGGGAAAGGTTTCCCACGGCGGCGAGTTGCGGCTTGGTGAAGAAGCCCACCGTAGCCAGCAGGGAAATCAGCAGGAATCCCAGCACAAACTTGGGGAACTTGCGCCACAGAAATGCGCCTTTATTCTGCACGTCGGCGGCCTGGCCTTTCCCAGCCCAGTAGATGGCGTAACCCAGAACGATAAACCCAATGGTGGCGTTGCGGCAGGTCTTTGCCAGCACCGCTACCTTGCCCGCCGCGTCCGAGTAGAGCGCGCCCGCAGCCGTGGCCTCCGCTGTATTGTCGACCGCGAGCCCTGCCCACAGGCCGTAGGCATGATCGCTCAGGTGCAGGAAGTGTCCAACCAGGGGAAAGAGAAACAGAGAGATCGCTCCCAGCAAGAGAATTGCGGCGATGGCGTAAGACGAGTCTTCCTCGTCGGCATCGATGGCGCCCTGGGCGGCGATGATGGCAGAAACACCGCAAATGGACGATCCCACTGCCAGCAGGCTTACCAGCTTGGGCTTGAGTTTGAATGCGCGGCCCAGGTACGTCATGAACGTGAGAGCCAGGGCGAGTTCAATGCCGATGAGCACCAGCGAAAGGCCGCCTAACCGGCGAACGTCTCCCAACAAAAAGCGCGCGCCCAGCAGGACAATTCCGGCCTTGAGCCAAAATTCATAGGTTGCTACGCCGGAACGAAAAATTGCCGGGATGCCGACCGTGTTGGAGATGACCAGGCCGATGAGAATAGCCCACAGAACATATTCGATATTCGGCAGCACCAGGTGGTGCGCCTTGCCGTAAGCGGCGATGAATTGCTCAATGAACTTACCCGCATAGCCCACTACGGCCAGCAGCAGAATTCCCGGTAAGAGGGCGGCGGCGCTGGCTGGCGGCGCAGTTTCTGTCTTGACTACCGAGGCTGATGTTCGGATGGCGGAGCTGGCCATGGGGCTTCCTCTTTCTGGCGATCACGGTTACCAGGGAATGGATTTCACGATCCCGAAACGGACCAGCAGAGCCGCGGCGAGCGCAAGCAGAACGGCCCAGCTATCGAGAGAAATGCGGCGAAGCGGCGATGAATCAGCCATGTGGCGAATACTCCTGTAAAGCATGTTGCGATGATGGAATTTCAGCGGGGAAAGGAAAAAGCTAGCGACAACAACAGGCGGGGAGCCCGTTCATAGTGCGTGCGGCGGTGGGTCTGGCAGGGTACACGGAAACGACGTTAGCATAGCCCTCGATAGGATGCAAGGGATCGAAATCCACATGATTCAGGGCGGCTCCGCCAGCTGAAAAGGGAGTGTGAGAACCGGAAGAGAACCGCAGATCTCTCCACTACGCTACGCTCCGGTCGAGATGACAATATTGTTGAGCTTTTTAAGGCCGCGCATCGACTGGAAAAACCGCAATTTACCCAAAACAAAATTGTCATCTCGACCGGAGCGTAGCGTAGTGGAGAGATCTGCGGGTTCTTTTGGGCTTAATCCGACGCTTTAGATCGGCACATGAAGGCTACGGCCTCAAGGCGTCGGCCTTAATTCGAGGTGATCGAGTAACGCACCACCAGGCCTTCGACATAAGTTACATTCACCAGGCGAGCGCCGGTTACATATTCAAAAACCTGCGTTTTCAAGCCATCCCCCGAAACCGACTCCGACATTTGTTTCCCCGGCCCGAACAAGTTCGAAACTTCACCCATCTTCATGCCCCGCTTGAGTTGGGCCGTTGCCGGAATAGAACTATCCCCGGCATCGTTTTGCATGGGTGGGGGCCCAGCTTGCTCGGGACTGTCGAAGCTTACGTAATCCGCGAGCAGCTTCTTTACCGCGTCGGGGTTCTTTTGGTCTGCCGGGATCGAGCCCGGCCAGCGGAGATTGAATCGCGAGCCGCCGCGCAGGCGATCATCTGCTACCTTTTGTGATTTGATCTGGCTGGCCACCATCGCCGCGTCTTGATTGTCGGCCTCCTGGCGCTGGCGCCGCGCCCGTTCGCGATCCAGGTCACGCTGCAGTCTACGCCGCTCGTCATCATCGGTAGTGTTGGCGATCTCTCGTTCCAACTGCTTCTCGTAGTCGCTCTTGTCCACCGACCTTGGGTTCACGGTCGTGCTGCTGTCATCGAAAAAAGTGCCGAACCCACCGCCATCCAGCTGAAACTCTATCCGGTCATCCTTGACTACGAACGACGTAACTCGGGCGGTGTCGCCCTTGTGGATAGCGACCCCGTTGCTTTTCAGGCGATTGGAATACTCCTTCCAGTTCATGGGGTTGTCTTTGTTAAAACGCAGGTCGACCCCCTGCTGGGTGCCTGGCATGTCGATCTTGAGCACCACTTCCTTGCCCGTGAAATAGTTCGATAACGCGTCTGCAGTTTGCGCGCTCAATGGCAGAGTACAAAGCGCAAGGGCAAGAAGAACTACGCTGGTAGCTGCTCGAAACACGACGGTCTTCTCCTGGGGGGACCGCATGATGATAAGCGAGCCGTAGCCTCCACTCAATAAATCAGTGGGCCAGACGGTAGACTTCTGAGCCTGCGAGCAGGAAGGCCCCCGTGCCAAAAACGTAGCTCGACGCTGCCGTGAAATCTCCCGGAGCTGCCCCCACCGGCTGGATGCACCCCAACCTACCGTCCTGGTAGATGTGCGACAGCAGTCCCTGCCAGGCTTTCTGCACTACCGGTTGGTATTTTGCCCGCTCCAGGATGCCGGAGTTGATCCCATAAGCAAAGCCAAAAGTAAAGAAGGCGGACCCTGAATTCTCCGGCAGTCGATACGCTGCCGCATCCAACAGCCCAGGCCGCCAAAGACCATCGGCACCTTGCAGCCCGGCGAGTTCTTCTGCCATCTCCTTGAATTGCGCTACATACTTCGGCCGCGAAGGGTAGTCTGCCGGCATCTCCGCCAACACCCGGGCCAGGGCAGCGAAAACCCATCCGTTGCCGCGTGACCAGAAAATGCTGCTGCCATTGGCTTCGTGTTTGTCGAGGAATGATTTGTCGCGAAAGTAGAGGTGGTTCGAAGGACTGTAGAGCAAGCCCGATGTGATCCACCATTGGTGGTCCATGAAGTCCAGGTACTTGCGGTCGCCGGTCGCCCGGCTCAGTTTCGTTAGCACCGGCGGAGCCATAAAGAGCGCATCGCACCACCACCACAAAGGCTTTTCCGGATTATCGGGCAAAGCCATCACTGCATCCATGCGCTCCCGTATCGGTGCCATCATCGCCGGATCGTGATAGCGGAAATAGAGATCAAGATACGTCTGGCCGATAGCCCCGTCATCCGCGTTGGGCACGCGCGGCCCTGGCTGCCAGTTAAACTTCCGTGCCATCTGCAGCATAGCCTTTTGATATTTCTCACCATTGGCCGCTTTGGGCACTGCCATAAACCCGGTGTAGAGAGCGGCAAACGTCCAATCCTGGTTGAACCCAGGTTCCGCTCGTGCCAGCTGCCAATCGGCAACTTTCTGCATGGCATGGCTGACGTTCTTTCGCGTCAGCACTGGCGAGAGATCCGTCGCCAGAGGAGGTGGCGTCGCCGGCGTGTCGCCCACCCAGGGAACTTTCTCAGCAGCCGTGAGTTGCCCCAACAGGCCGTGGGGAATGAGCAGAATGGCCGCAGCAATGCCCATCCGCAGGAAAACGCGAATCATAAATTTGACGCTCCTCTGGCGAATCTTATACCCACCGGCAACCTTAACCGGGCGCAGCCCTCTCCCCATCTCACTATTCGATACCCAGACGGTGTTGCATTTTCTCGAGCGATATCCCCTTGGTTTCCGGGTAGTACTTCAGGATCAGAAAGAAATGGATCACCATCATCGCCGCAAAAAATATGAAAGGGTATGCGCCAGAAGAACCCGCCATGATTGGGAATACCAGCGAGATGACAGCGTTGGTTAACCAATGAGCGGAGCTGCCAAGAGCCTGGCCCTTCGATCGCACCCGGTTAGGAAATACCTCGCTGACGTATACCCAAATCACCGCGCCCTGAGATATAGCGAAACAAGCGATATACGCCATCAGCAGCCAGACCAGCCAGTGCAGGTGTTTGTGAGTCATAAACACATACGAGACTGCGCTTAGACAAATCGTCAGTCCGGCCGTGCCGGTCAGCAATAGCTTCCTGCGTCCGAATTGATCGATCACCGACATGGCTACCAGCGTTGCCACAAGGTTCGTTGCGCCCACGGCAACCGCCTGGAGAGCCCCGGAAACTTTTGTGGCCCCGGCAAGCGAAAAAATATCGTTCAGGTAATACAGAATGGCGTTGATTCCAGACAGCTGGCAAAACATGCCCATGGTGACCGCCAGAAAGATCGGAAACCTGTACTGGCGAGAGAACAAAGGATCGGTGGAGGCTGCTCGTTCCTGATGAATGCTAGCAACAATCTCCTTGAGTTCGTCTTCCGGGTTTGCAATCCCGGTAAGGCGAAGCACAGATAACGATTCATCGAGCTTCGCCCGCATGACCAGCCATCGAGGGCTGCGTGGAATACCAAACAATGCGACCAGAAAGAGAACTGCCGGCACCGCGGAGATGCCGAGCTGCCAGCGCCATTCCATCGCGCCCAGTTGCAAACTGTCAATCCATGCGTTGGATACATAGGCAAGCAAAATGCCCACGACGACATTCAGTTGAAAGCAACCGACCAGTCGTCCGCGCCACTCGGGTGGCGCTATCTCCGCGATATACATGGGCCCCAGCACCGAGGATCCCCCGATGCCCAAGCCTCCGATAAAACGGAAGAAGATGAGAGCCGTCCAATTCCAGGCAAAGGCGCATCCCAGCGCAGAGACCACGTAAAAGATTGCCATTACCCGCAGACTGTCGCGGCGTCCGAACTTCTGCCCCGGTATGCCGGCGGTGATCGCCCCAACGACGGTTCCCAACAAGGCGCTTGAGACCGTCACTCCAAGCATTGCCGGTGACAGATGGTAGGTTTGCGTTAAAGCATTCGTCGTGCCCGATATCACGGCGGTGTCAAATCCGAAGAGCAACCCCCCGAGCGCGCCTACGACTGTGCTTTTTACAACATGAAAGTTAATCCTCATTTGTCTCCGGTCTTGTGGGTAACTTCAGTATGTAGAACCGTACTCCGGAGATGGGGTTTTCGTTGAATCGGCCTGTCTCCGCAAATCCCATTGACCGATAAAGCCCGGCCGCTTCCGGCATGGCGTCATTCACCGTGTCCAGCACCACCGCGCCGCATCCATGGGCCTTCGCCCACGCAATTACCCCGTGCACCAACCCTCGTCCAAGCCCTAGTCCACGAAAATTCGGGTCCACCCACAGCCGCTTCATCTCCGTGGAGAGCATGCCATCCTTCAGCACTCTCTGGGTGATTGCCACACAACCCGCTCCCTGATTCTTGACCCGCGCCAGCAGCATGTCTGCATCGCTCCCCGCATACTTGCCTGGCAGGCTCTGGAGTTCTGCTTCATAATCGGCAAGGCACATACCCGCAGCCGCAACGGGAGAGGCCGCCAGGTACTGCCCGTAACTCCTCAGCAACTCGCGCGCCAGCTCTGTATCTTCGGGCCAACGCGCGAGCGCGATTTCGTAGGCGTCTGTTTTCCCTCTCATACGCTTTTGACAGCTTACATTGCACCCGGCAATGCGCCGTCCATACAATGGCAAACATGAAGATATCGGCACGGAATCAACTGCGAGGCAAGGTAGAGACGATCGTCCTTGGTGTCGTCACGGCTAAGGTAAGTGTTCGCGTGGGTGAAAATCTTATCGAGAGCGTCATCACCCGGCAAAGCGTAGAGGACCTCGGCATCAAGGTGGGGGATGAGGTCACCGCCGTCATCAAGTCAACAGAGATCATGTTAATGGTGGACTAACCTCTGCGCGTACGCGGCCCCTGATAGCAGGGAATTCATAGCAAGGAATGAATTCATGTCCTTATGATCGCGATCCGCAGAGCCCAGGTAGAAGACACTGAAAGTGTCTGCGAATGCCTGGAATCAGCCTTCGAGCCTTTTCGCACTCAATATACCCAGGGCGCTTTTCAGGATACTGTTCCCGGCCCGGCAGCTCTTCGGCAACGCCTGCTGGACATGGCGGTCTATGTCGCCATCACCCCCAATGGCGAGATCGTCGGGACGATTGCATCCAGCATAGAAGGTGCGGAGGGTCACCTTCGCGGCATGGCGGTTCGCTCTGCATGGCAAGGGCGCGGGATCGCAGAACAACTCCTTCTTACCGCACAAGGGGATTTGATCGCCGCTGGATGCACAGGGATTACCCTCGACACCACGATGCCACTTCGGCGAGCGATTCGGTTTTATCAAAAGCATGGCTTCGCACCCACCGGCAGGATCACCGATTTCTTCGGGATGCCCTTGTATGAATACGCCAAGCCCTGCTGATAACTAATTTTTCTCGAGAATCGCAGGTCCTTCTCCTGCTGCGCACAATCGGGCCCGCTCCAGCAGCAGGCTACGCTCCCGAGCATTCCTGGTGAGCTCCGCCGCCATCTCAAACTCCGCGCGTGCCTCGTCAAAGCGGCCCAGCCGGGTGAGGAAATCGCCCCGCACGCTGGGTAAAAGGTGATAGCCCTTCAGCGACGGTTCTGAGGTAAGCGAATCCACCAGTTCCAACCCCGCCTGCGGCCCGAAGGCCATGGCCACGGCGACCGCACGATTCAGTTCGACCACCGGAGAGGGGGTAAGTTGCGCCAGGGCATCGTAGAGCGCGACAATCCGCGGCCACTCCGTATCTTCAGCCGTGACCGCTCGCGCATGACAGGCGGCGATTGCGGCCTGAATGGCATACGGGCCAAAGGCCGTACCCACCTTCTCTGCCCGCTCCAACGCGGCCAGCCCGCGATGAATCAGGAGTTGATCCCACTGCGCGCGGTTCTGTTCCAGCAGCAGGATGGGCTCCCCGGTTGGTCCTACCCGCGCCCTGGAGCGCGACGCTTGAATCTCCATCAACGCCACCAGGCCGTGCACCTCGGGCTCCTGGGGAACGCACTCGGCCAGGATCCGGCCCAGGCGGAGCGCATCCTCGCACAGTCCGGGCCTTAACCAGTCGTCACCGGATGTCGCCGAATACCCTTCATTGAAGATGAGGTAAATAACCTCCAGCACCGACGACAGACGGGCGGCCAGTTCTGGCCCGCGGGGCACTTCGAAAGGGACACGTGCCTCGCTGAGCGTTCGTTTGGCACGCACAATCCGCTGCGCGATGGTGCGCTCCGGGACCAGGAACGCCCGCGCAATCTCTCCCGTGGACAGCCCGCCCAACAATCGCAAAGTGAGCGCGACCTGGGCCTCTCTGGAGAGCACCGGGTGACAGGATATGAACACCAGGCGTAAGAGGTCGTCCCCGACCTCGTCGTCGAGCGCACCCGCCAGGTCCGGGACGGCCATCTCCTTTGAGGCAAGGTCGCGGCCAAATTCGTCGAGTTTGCGTTCCAGCAGTGTGTTTCGTCGGAAGCGGTCGATGGCGCGATGTTTTGCCGTGGCCATGAGCCAGGCCCCCGGATTATCCGGAATGCCCGCCTCCGGCCACTGCTCAAGCGCAGCCACCAGCGCGTCCTGTGCCAGGTCCTCGGCGACGCCGACATCGCGCACCATCCGCATCAAGCCGGCGATGAGTCTTGGCGATTCGATTCTCCAGACCGCATCAATGGTGCGATGTGTGTCGGTAGCTCTCACAGCTACCCATCACATCACCTTCAACTCACCGCCGCAAGCTGGACCCCCGGTTCAGGCCGTACCGCGCTTCCCCGACTGCAATTCAGGAAAACCGGCAGCGGCCTCCTGCACATCGGCAGGGAAATCGGAAAACTCCTGCACCTGGCGCACCTCGACGATGCAATCCTCGCCCGGGCACCGTGTCGCCCATTCGATCGCTTCCTCTTTCGATTTCACCTGGATCATCCAATAGCCGCCCAGCACCTCCTTGGCCTCGGCGAACGGTCCGTCGGTCACCTTTGCCTTGCTGCCGGCAAACGTGACCCGTGCTCCCATGGAGGGTGGGTGCAGCCCATCGAGCGCAAGCAGCACGCCTGCTTTTTGCAGTGATTCGTTGTACTTCATCATTGCCGCCACCGCTTCAGCGCTCGGCATCGCGCCCGGTTCCGCCTTCTCGTATCCCTTGGGGATCATCAGCATCATGAATCGCATAGTTGTGTCTCCTCGTGTTGTGAATTCCTGACTCTACATAAACGTCGAACAAGCGAGACCGAAATCGACACCAGATCACTTTTTGTGAGTAAAGATGGACGGGTGCCCTCTGTTCGCCGAAGTGCCGTGGCCTGTCGTGGGAGCGTACGTGGACCGAGTATCCATCGGAAAACACGGGTACCCGCGTGACAATTCCTACGAAAAACGCCTTTTTACTGCTGCAAAACTGACCCGAATCCGCATATATATAGGTGTGTCCACCAATAACTTTGTGCTGTTCGAAATCATTTGCCGGCCGCCTGCGCGGATGACGCATGAAACGCGGCTCGCCAGAACTGCTCAGGGGGCAAATTATCCCGGACAATTTCGTGCCTGGATTCGGACATACCACGCATACCACGCATATCACGCACCCTTTCCGTCGGACATACCACGCATATCACGCACCCTTTTCGTCGGACATACCACGCATATCACGCATATCACGCACTGTTTCCGTCGGACATACCACGCATACCACGCATATCACGCACCCTTTCCGTCGGCCACTTTTCACCACCGGAGGCGAGATACACGCATAACTTTAAACGTCGCTTGAAACAAAGGACTTAGCCGCGCGTCGGTTCCAACCCAAGAGTCTGCTTGGGAACCGAACGAAGCGCAGATTTGTCGCTCCAGGGGCTTCTACATGTCAGAGAGGGCGGATCCAACTGAGAAATTTGCAGTTTTCTAGAGTCACGGCTCTGACACTTTGTATCAGGGCACGACTTCCGTCGTGCCATACAAATCGCAAATGACTAGGGCTTAGCCCCTGAGGTACGTCTTTCCTTCCCGAAGGGTACGGGCTTCAGCCCGTACATACATTGAAACAGCACGATGGGCTAAAGAGGCTGCGTGAGAACTGGGACTACGAAATTAGTCCCGAAGGGACGGCTGAACGTAGCCCAGGACGTCAGTCCTGGGTTTGATTCGAAAGGGCGACCCAGTCCCGCAGGGACGGCTGAAAATGGGCCGCGACGCAATGCTCCTTCAGTCGTCCCTGCGGGACTCAATCATGTTTCATGATGTACCCAGGACTGCGTCCTGGGCTAAGTCCAGCCGTCCCTTCGGGACTAGTTTGGAAACGGGGTGCCCACGCAGGGGCCTTAGAATCTGCGTGAGATCTTCATTTTGAGCTTTGTATTAGGGCCTGACTTTAGAGGCTGTGCAAAAGCCCTGTCTTAGGGTAGGCCGGGGATATATCCCCGGCGCAAATGCAATGTAATTATCGTGGGCTTTAGCCCCTGGGGCATGCTTTCTTGCTTGATCTGGCTTTTTACGCAGCCTCTTGGGCCGTTGAGGATCGAAAGAGAATTGGGCTTCAGCCCCTGAGAACGTCGTTCCTTCTCGAAGGCTACGGGCTTTAGCCCCTGCGGCGCAATCTCCCTCTCAGTTCGGTATTCTTTAGCAGCTCAATAGCCCCTGGGGTACGGCTTTCGTATGCGGGCACCCATGGCTTCCGATGGATGCTCCTTTTATACATCTGCAGCTCTCACGCACCTAAGCCACCCGCTTTCCCGAGGAAGTCTCTTTCTCTGAGCCCTTCTTGTCCGCCAGGATTTTTTGGTGCAAAAGCTTCTTGGCGTCTTCGAGCACCTTCAGCCGGTTAGCCGGCAGGTTCTTGCCTGCGCGATTGATATAGAACGTCAGCATGCGCATGCCTGACGAAGGCCCCTTCGGCGACACCTTCTTCGATGCCAATTGCCGTGCGATGGTCTTCGCGTCCTTATTGAATAGCCCCGCATGGGGATGTGTGGAATCAGTAGTAACCGCTGCGGACCATTTCCGTTTGCCGTTTGAGTTGCTGTGAGCGCTTTTGCTGCTGGGCATCATCACCCTCCAACAGGTTTGGATGCCGAGCAGCCTAAAACGCTGATTCATCAACGCGGCCCGAATTACCTCATCGCGAAATCCACTCAAGATCCGTAGACCTGGCGTATTTCAGTTTCACCGTCCCCAGCCACTTTCAGGAACTCCTTGGTGTATTCGATGGCCGCCTCTTTCGACGGGGCCTGGATCAAGGCGAAGCCACCAACCACCTCCTTTGATTCGGTGAACGGTCCGTCAACGACGTTGAATTTTCCATTCGAGAGGCGAACCCGCGCGCCCAACGCACTCGGCAAGCACCCCTCGCTTGCCAGCAGCTTGCCGGACTTCGTCCAGTCTTCAATCAACTTGCCCATCTCAGCTATGTCCTTCTCGGTGGGAGGCGTGCACTCTGGTTTTGCGGATTTATACAAGCACAAGAATCGCATGGCTATCTTTCTCCTGTTTTCTAGTCTCAAAATCGAGCCTGCGAATTCCGGCTCTACTAACGCGTCGAATGGGGCGCAGAAAAATCGACAGCCGCAGAGATTATTTGTTTTGGGTCCCTAACCGCCGGCAACGGCCGCGATGACGAGAAAAGGCTCAGCCTCAGTCACCACCGCCTCCGGTAGCGGAGCGTCCGGCATTTCGTGGGACAGATCCTCCGCGCAGGCGAAGAATCTCAGGAACGGGCGGCGCTGCTGGGTAACATGATCCCGGATCGTTCCCCGCAGCATTGGATAGCAAGCCTCGAGCGCATCCAGGACTGAGCGCTGTGTGACCGGTCCCTCCACCGGCAACCTAACCTCTCCGTTCACCTGGGCCAGCGTTCGAAGGTGGGCTGGAAGCAAGACCCGAATCATGACAGAGTCTGAACTTCGACCGAGAGCACAGCAGGCAGATCGCGCACGATCGGAGCCCAGCTATCCCCGGCGTCGGAGGAGGCATAAACCTGGCCGCCGGTGGTGCCAAAGTACACTCCGCATGCATCGAGCGAGTCGACGGCCATCGCATCGCGCAAAACGTTCACGTAACAGTCCTGCTGCGGCAGGCCTTTGCTCAACGCCTCCCACTCATTGCCGCCCATTCGGCTGCGAAATACGCGTAACTTTCCCTCCGGCGGGTAGTGTTCAGAATCGCTCTTGATGGGTACCACGTAGATCGTTTCCGGCTGGTGTGCGTGCACATCTATCGCGAAACCAAAATCGGTGGGTAGATTCCCGCTTACCTCTTGCCATGAATCCCCGGCATCGTCACTGCGCATCACGTCCCAGTGTTTTTGCATGAATAGTACCCCCGGTCGCGACCGATGCATCGCGATGTGATGAACACAGTGCCCAACCTCGGCATCCGGGTCAGGGATGTGTGCCGACTTGAGCCCGCGGTTTTTCGGCCGCCAGCTCTCACCGCCGTCATCGGTCCGGAAGGCGCCCGCGGACGAGATGGCGATGAAGATCCGCCCCGGGTGAACCGGGTCGAGAATAACGGTGTGCAGGCACATGCCACCGCCGCCCGGCTGCCAGTGAGGCCCTGAGCCGTGCCCGCGAAGACCAGAGACTTCCTGCCAGCTTTGCCCCCCATCGCCGGAGCGGAACAGGGCCGCGTCTTCGACCCCGGCGTAGACCGTGTCCGGATCGACTAGCGACGGTTCAAGGTGCCAGACCCGTTTGAACTCCCAGGGATGCGGCGTGCCGTCGTACCACTGGTGAGTGCCGGCAATCCCGTCGTAGACAAACTTGTTATCCATCGGCTGCCACGTTTTACCGCCATCGTCGGACCGTTGAATCAGCTGACCGAACCAGCCGGTTGACTGGGATGCATAGAGCCGGTTGGGGTCCACCGGCGATCCCTTGAGATGGTAAATCTCCCACCCCCCAAAGAAGGGACCACTGATGTCCCATCGTTCGCGCTTGCCGTCAGCGGACAGGATGAAAGCGCCCTTGCGCGTGCCAACCAGTACCCTAACCTTGCTCATCAGCCACTCCTTTTCTAAGCTTCCCCCGATAGTCTGCGAAGCGCAAGCCGTATCAAATGTCAATCTGGCCGGCCAGGCTGATTGACCGTAAGACGACCCCACGGGGATGACAACGGGCTCGTGCCAATTTGCGATCAGGCTCTTTCGTTATGGATAAAACCCGAGGCAACGGCGCCCTTGTCACCAAAAAGCCGTAGCAAAGTCGTTTACCAGCCCCGTCTCAATCCACTAAGACGCCTCTCCATTGCTATATCCTTACTCTTAACGGAAAAGATGCACACCAGATCCTTTCTCCGGCGAATCTCATACAGGAGACTGCTCCAAGCATCAATTTTGACTCATTTCGTTTGCCCTGTGCTCTCCGTATTGATCGCCGTGTCTCGGTTCGCGATGAGCGACCCGTCAGCCAAGTCTGCTGGGCTGCTGCACGGTGCACAGTCGCCATCTTCTTTGCCAACGCTCCTTTGTGCGGGTCTTCCTCTTTGCCTGGCTTGACCGTCAACGGGCCCATCGCTTCTCCTGCTCCCGCACGGAGTCGCGTCCCAAAAACTTGTTTTGGTTTAACTCTTTCTCCCCGGGCCACGTCCCGCTGGTCTGGCCTACCCGTACTGGTGAATAGCCTCCGTTTCGGTATCCTGCCATTTCGCGGGAAGCTAAGCCGTTCGAAACCCTTGGCCTTCCTCACGCTCCTGTTGTGCGCGAGCCCGTTCTTGCTTGCCCAGACAGCTGGCGTCCCGCTAACCCTGCAACAGGCCATCGCTCTGGCGCGCGCGAAGAATCCTACTCTTCTTTCTGGTCAGCAGCATGTGATCGCCACCAAAGCCAGCGAAGTTACGGCCGGCCTGCGTCAAAACCCAAACCTGACCCTGAGTGGCACCGATATAACCCTGCCCGCTAACAACCCCGGCAACCCTTACTCCTATGCGGCAAACCTCTCCCGCCTCTTTGAACGAGGGCAGAAACGGCGCTGGCGCCTTGACCTCGCCCACGCCACCACCGATGTTACCCAAAGCCAATATCAGGACACCGAACGGCAGACGATCCTGGCCGTGAAACAGGCCTTCACCCAGATGCTGGCCGCGAAAGCCGGCGTGAAGATTGCGGAAGACAACCTGCAGGGCTATCGCAAGACGGTCGATTTGAGCAAGGTACGCCGCGATGCCGGTGATATCAGCCCCACCGACTTCGATCGTATTGACCTGCAACTTGCCGAGTTTGAGGCCGACTACGACAGTGCGAACTTAAATCTTGTGCAGTCCGGCGACCAGTTGAAAATGCTGCTCGGGCTCGACATGTCTGCCCCGGCGTTCGACATCACCGGCACCCTCGATCCCCCACAGGTCAACCTGACCGTAGGGGACGTGGAACAGCGGGCGCTCGCGGAACGACCTGATTATCGCGCGGCGCAGCAGTCTCTCCGCCTCGCTGAGGCGAACGTCAAGTTAGCGGAAGCCTATGGCACCACCGATCCCACTCTCGGCGGCGAATACGATCGGTCGGGAAACGATAACTCCGGTGGTTTCCAGATAAGCATCCCCGTGCGCATATTCGATCGTAATCAAGGGGAGAAGGAACGGACCCGCTATGAGGCGCAATCCAGCCGCTTCGCCGAGATGGCGGCACGCACCCAGGTGATCAACGACGTGGACCAGGCCTGGGCTGCCTATCAGACCGCAAGCGCACAGTCGCGGCGTTACTCCGGCCACTATCTTGCGGAAGCCTCACGTGTTCGCGACAACCTGGAGTTCAGCTATCGCAATGGAGGTAGCACTCTGCTCGACTACCTTGACGCTCTTCGCGACTATCGTCAAACCAATCTTGACGCCTTGAACGCCAATGTTCAGGTCTGGCTTGGTCTCCACCAACTCAGCTATGTCGCCGCATCGGAGATGGTCCCATGAAGCCAGCCATGCCCCATGCACCCCTGTTCGCATCCCGGTTGCCATCTTGGATAACCATCTTTTCCCTTCTCGTCTGCCTTGGCTGCAGTGACAAAGCGCCAACCTCGACCGGGAGCCAGGATAATTCCCAGAAAAGCCCCATCGAAGTCACTACCATCCATCCGCAGTCCGTGACCGATCGCCTGATCCTCGCTGCGCGAGTCGAGCCCGACCCGACGCGCGTGGTCCATATCTACTCTCAGATCACCGGTCGCCTGGTCGAATTGTATGTTCGGCCCGGACAGGAGGTCAGCAAGGGACAAACCATCGGCCTCATCCAAAGCAGTGAGATTGCTGAGGCACGAACCGATTACGCTAAGGCAAAAATAGAGGTAGCGCGTTCCGATCGCCAGCTCGATCGCGCCAAGCTTCTGCTGCAACACGAAGTCATGGCCCAACGCGATTACGATGACCTCCAAGCTGCCGATCAGGCCGCGCACGAGGAACTCGCGCGCACCTTGCAGCGAATTCAGATGCTGGGCTTCCCACCCGAAGGAACTTCGGATACCGTCGCCTTGCGTGCACCCATCAGCGGGGCGGTTCTCGACATCGGATCGGCCAGTGGGGAACTACAGCGTTCGCTCGATAACGCAAGTCCCATTGCCACCGTCGCCAACCTTGACTCGGTCTGGATTCTGGGGGATGTTTTCGAGCGGGACCTGGGCGCTGTTCGTGCCGCGCAGTCCGTCGACGTGACCCTTCCTGCCTATCCGGATGAGACGTGGCACGGCAAAATTTCCAATATCTCGGATGCCATGGACCCCACCAGTCGAACCCTCAAGGTGCGCGTGGTCCTGCCCAATCCTAAGCATCTATTCAAGCCCGAAATGTTCGCCAATCTCTCCATCGCTCGCACCACCGCGCCGGAATTTGTCCTTCCCACCACCGCGGTCGTTCACGATGGTTCCTTGAGCTTTGTCTTCCTTCAGTCAGCCCCCGGAAAGTATGAGCGGCGCCAGGTGGCCACCGGTGCTTTGCGCGGCAAAACAGTCGTAGTGACCTCCGGATTGAAGGATGGCGATCAGGTCGTCACTGCGGGAGCGGCGCTGCTGCGCTCGCCCACCGGAGACTGAACATGAAGGCATTGATCCGAACATTACTGGAGTACAGCTCCATCGTGCTCATCGTCTTCGTCGTCTCTTTGGAGGTCGGCGTTTACGCCTTTTCAAAACTTGACATCGAGGCTTATCCAGATCCTTCCCCGCCTCTGGTCGAGATCATTACCCAAAATCCCTCGTGGTCCGCCGAAGAAATGGAACAGCAGGTGACTGTTCCGGTCGAAGCCAATTTGAACGGCACGCCGCACCTCGATCAGGTGCGCTCGATCAGCATCTTCGGACTTAGCGACGTAAAGCTCTATTTCAATTTTGACAGCGACTATTTCCGCGACAAGCAGGAAGTCCTGAATCGTCTTCAGACGCTGAACTTACCCAACGGGTTGCAGCCTCAGCTCTCCCCATGGTCGCCAATTGGCGAGATCTACCGCTACCAACTCACGGGCGGAGGTTATTCGCTCAATGAGCTTAAGGCCACGCAAGACTGGCTCGTCCGCCGCGAGCTGAGACAGGTCCCTGGCATTATCGACATCACGACCTTCGGCGGCACGACCCGTCAGTATCAGGTCGAAGTGGACCCCAATAAGTTGCTGGCGATGAACGTCACCCTGCCCCAGGTCCTCAACGCCATTCAGAACAGCAACGCCAATGCCGGAGGCAACTATCTTACCCTCGGCGATCAAAGCATCAATGTGCGCGCCATCGGCCTATTGAAGAATACTGACGACGTGGGCGCCGTCGTGGTCGCTGAACGGAACGGAGCTCCAGTGCTGGTGCGCGATCTGGGCGAGGTGAAAGAGGGGTTCCAGCCTCGACTGGGCAAGGTCGGCCGTAATGGCGAGCCAGACGTCGTGCTGGGCATCGTCTTGCTGCAGAAGGAAGAGAAGTCCCTTCCCGCACTCGAGGGCCTGAAAAAGAAAATTCACCAATTGAACCAGGGCGGTTTGCTGCCTCCAGGCATGCACATTAGCACCGTCTACGATCGCACCAACCTCATCAGGACCACCACCGAAACCGTCCGCCACGTTGTCTTTACCGGCCTGGCTCTTGTGACCCTGGTGTTGATCTCCATGCTGGGCGACTTGCGCATCAGCTTCCTCGCCGCGATGACCATCCCGTTTGCCGTACTTTTCGCTTTCTCGATGATGGTGTTCACCGGGCAGTCTGCCAATTTGATCTCCATTGGCGCCATAGATTTTGGCATTCTCGTCGATGCGTCCATCGTCGTGCTGGAAAGCATCTATCGCAAGCTTTCCCGCGGCACGGAGAGCGAAAACAACCTCGATCTCATCATCGAAGGCGCCAGCAACGCTTCAAAACCCGTGCTTTTTGCCACCATGATCATTCTCGTGGCATTCATTCCTCTCTTCACCATGCAGGGCGTTCCCGGTAAGATTTTCGCGCCCATGTCGGTAACCTATGGGTTTGCCCTCACTGGCGCGCTTATTTTTTCCCTGATCTTCGCTCCCGTGCTGGCGAAACTGGTCGTTCCCACCCAAATCAAGCAAGAGAAGCACGAAACCTTTCTCGGAAGCTTTCTGCGTCGCCGGTATGACAAAGGCCTTCCTCGTGTCCTCGCCCATCGACGGTCCACCTGGTTCGTTGCCCTACTCTGTCTGGTGGCCTCCGGCATACTCTTTACCTTCGTGGGCGGAGAGTTCATGCCTCCTCTCGAAGAAGGCAATCTTTGGATCCGGGCTACGCTGCCCCAGGATATTTCCTTTGACGCCGCCGCCAACATTGCCGACGAATTGCGGAAACAGATTGCCAGGTCTCCCGAGGTCACCCAGGCCGTCTCCCAAATGGGCCGCCCCGATGACGGGACGGATGTAGTCACCTTCAATGACGTTGAGGTCTCCGTCGCGCTCAAGCCGCCCGGCGAGTGGCGCCCGGGTCTGACCAAGGATGCGTTGATCGATGAGATATCCCATCGCCTCTCACGCATCCCCGGCATGGACCTGAATTTTTCCCAGAATATTCAGGACAACGTCGAAGAAGCTATGTCCGGCGTCAAGGGCGAAAACTCGCTCAAGCTGTTTGGTGACGACTTTGACACCCTGTCG
The DNA here is from genome assembly GCA_963838445.1 of uncultured Acidobacteriaceae bacterium. Taxonomy (GTDB): domain Bacteria; phylum Acidobacteriota; class Terriglobia; order Terriglobales; family Acidobacteriaceae; genus PALSA-350. Next base: position 172,757 of record CAWIRT010000047.1, on the reverse strand, counting down.
CACCTCGCTAACCAGATCTCGCAGGTGATGCAATCCGTGAGAGGCGTCGCCGATGTTGGGGTCTTTCGCGTTGGTGGCCAGCCCAGCCTGCTTATTCGGATCGACCGCGCCAAAGCTGCGCGGTATGGTCTTGCAGCGGCAGATGTCAACGCCACCATTCAAGCCGCGGTCGGTGGCGCTGCGGTAACCCAGATGATTGAAGGCGATCGCAGATTCGACCTGACCGTCCGTTTTCCGGAGCGATATCGCAATGGTCCCGATGCCGTTAAAGGCATCCTGTTGCCGACACCGGATGGTAATCGGGTTCCCATAGGCCAGATAGCCGATGTAGAGACGCACGATGGCGCGTTCATGATCTATCGCGAGAACGGGCGCCGTTATATCCCCATCAAGTTCAGTGTGCGCGGCCGCGATCTTGCCACCACTATCGAGGATCTACAGCGGCAGCTGGCCGACAAAATTAAACTTCCCTCAGGTTACAACTACACCTGGGCCGGAGAATTCGATAGCTTACGCAAGGAGCAGCGCCGCCTGGCCTTCATCATCCCCATAAGCCTGGTGGCGATTCTGGTCCTGCTATACATCCAGTTCCGCACCTGGAAAGATGCGCTCATCGTGCTCGGCACCTTGCCCTTCGGCGCCATTGGTGGCGTACTGACTTTGTTCCTCACCCGCACCCCCTTTAGCATCTCGGCCGCCGTGGGCTTCACCTCCCTGACCGGAGTTGCCACCTTGGGAGCCGTCGTTTTCCTTTCCGGAATCCGCCGTGCCCAGGCCGAAGACGGCTTTGACGAAGGCCTGAAAAAAGGTTGCAGCGACGAAATGCGCCCAGTGGTCATGGCCTGCATGGCCGCCGGTCTGGGCCTCTGCCCGGCCGCCCTGGCAAACGGGATAGGCGCCCAGGCGCAACAACCACTGGCCCGCGTAGTCGTAGGAGGCATGCTTACCACGGTTCTGGCGATCCTCTTCATGATGCCCCTCCTCATCCACCTCTTCCGCACCAAACACGACGTCTAACCCGGCCCAGCAATGAATCGAAGTGTGAAATCACAAGCAACCCCACCCTTTCACCAACCAAAAGGTTGAAATTCACTCCACCTTCAGGACGATGACGTTTCAGTCAACCTCAGATAACCTCAACCTGCCGCAATATGCCCTCGTCAGACCGCGCATTTCCGCACCCGCGATCCGGATAGGAAGCCAGCACATCGGTGACGTAAGCTAGCGTGGGAGTGCGAACATACGGCCATATGAGGAGTGAAATCTTGCGAAGACGGCGGAACCGGGCACAGCAAGCCCTCGCCTATTGCGGGATCGCAGCAATCCTCACCCTGGTTCTGACTGGATGCCACCCTTCGGGATTACCCAAGCCAGATACCAAGGCATATCTGGATGAAGTGACAGCCTTTTACGTGGGTCTGGCGGCGCTGCAGGTGGGAGACGACGTGCGTGCCGACGCCACCCTGGAGCGAGCAACGCAACTGGCGCCAGGAGAACCCGCCGGCTGGGCCAACTGGGGCTTGCTCGCATTACGTCAGGGAAACTTCGATGCCTCAGCCCAACGCCTAGGACAAGCGCAAAAGCTGGCGCCCCAAGATGGCCAGCTGCACTACTTATCCGGTGTGCTCGAAAGTAAACGAGGCAATCCCTCTCAGGCGATCGCCGAACTCCGCACGGCAGTCCAGATAAGCCCGCGTAACCTGCGCGCCATGTACCTGCTGGCCCAGGAAATTGAGCGTCAGGGCGATGCCAACGGAGAGGCCGAGTTTCAACAATTGCTGGAAAAGATTCTCGCTGCCCAACCGGACAACCCAGCCGCGTTGCTGGAACTCGGACGAGTAGCGGCAAAGCGGGGCGATGCGCAGACCCTGCATACCGTAGTGTCGCGACTGAGCGCGCGCGCGGCCACCTGGCCTCCGGAAGTGCAACAGCAGTGGACCGCTTTGCAAGCTGCCGCCGCTGGCCCCGATCCCCGATCAGCCGCCGTTCGCATCGCATTCCTGCGCAACTCTCTCATGCGCGTACCGGACTTTCGGCAAAGCCTCAACCTGATACAGCCCACAGCAGGGAACGAGGCCACGCCCTTCACCCGATTCCTGCTGCTGCCCTCCCCCACTTTTGCCCCGCCGCCCGCCGACACTGCGATCAACTTCCAGGCCGAGGCAATGGCTGGTCTAAGTTCCGGGGCACGGAGCCCGTGGACCTGGCTCGGTGCCGTCTCACTCAATGGAGCAGGAACTCCGGCGATCGCCGTAGGCAACAGCCACACGGTTAAGCTGTCGACTGGCGCAGAGCTGCCTTTTCCCGGAGGCTCCGCAGATTTGCCGCTGCAACCCGAGTCCATCCTGCCCGTCGACTTCAATTACGACTTTAAAACCGACCTGGTGCTGGCAGGGGAAGGCGGCGTTCGCTTCTTCCGCCAGGAGAGCCCAACGTCCTTTACCGACGTGACTGTCCAAACCAAGCTGCCTCCGGCATTGCTCCAGGCAACCTACGCCGGCGCCTGGGCGATCGATGTAGAGGCCGATGGAGATATGGACATCCTGCTGAGCACGCACCAGGGACCTCCGCTAGTCCTGAGAAACAATGGCGATGGAACCTTCACCGCGATCCATCCGTTTAACGGCATCTCGGGCCTGCGCGGTCTGGCCTGGGTCGACCTGGATGGCGATGGCAATCCCGACGCAGCCATCATCGATGGCTCCGGCATTCTTCACTTCTTCCACAACCAGAGAGGCGGCGTGTTTAACGAGCTTCCGCTGCCTGCAAATCTGCCGCCAGTAAAAGCAGTGACTGTCGCTGACGTCAGTTCCTCGGGAACGCTCGATCTGGTAGCGCTGGAACAGACGGGTGCACTGGTCGCGATCGCACGTGCCGGCGATACGTGGAGCGTAGTCCCGCTGGGGAACGCCCCCCACCTTGCAGCAGAAGTACGCTTGCGTGCCGCGGATCTGGATAACAATGGCGCGGTGGACCTGCTATTGCTCCCAGTAGCGCTCAATCCTGGCGAAGCCCCCGGCGCTTTTATCTGGCTAAACAACGGAGCCAGTAAATTCACTCTCCTGCCAGCGCCTGCAGGTTCCGCACGCGTATTTGACGTCGCCGACCTCAACGCCGACGGGAGGCCGGATTTGCTTGGCCTCTCCACGGCTGGGGAAGCGCAACAGGCGCTCAACCACGGAAGCAAAAACTACCACTGGCAAATTCTCCGGCCCCGAGCCCGCGTAGCCACCGGCGACCAGCGCATCAACTCCTTCGGCATCGGAGGGGAGATGGAACTACGCTCCGGCCTGCTGGTGCAGAAGCAAGCAATTGCCTCACCCCAACTTCATTTCGGCCTGGGAGAGCAAAGCAGCGCCGATGTAGTCACCGTTCTCTGGCCCAATGGCATGCAAAACGCTGAGTTCGCCTTAAAGGCGGATCAGGAAGTGCTGACCGAGCAACGTCTGAAGGGCTCCTGTCCCTTCCTGTTTGCCTGGAACGGCAAGCAGATGAGTTTCGTGAAAGACGCGGTGCCCTGGGGTTCGGCGATCGGTCTGCAAATCGACTCCGTGGGTTCCCCCGGAATCGCAGCCACCGAAGAGTGGTACAAAATCAACCGCGATCAGCTCGCGCCGCACGATGGCTATTACGATCTAAGGCTCACCGGCGAGCTATGGGAAACCTACTACTACGACTACCTGAAGTTGATGGTCGTCGACCATCCGGCCGGCACCGAAATTTTCACCGATGAACGGTTCGTGGTGCCGGCGCCGAAGCTAGCCATCACGACCGTCGCCCCTCTGCACGCCATTGCGAAAGCAACAGATGAGCAAGGCAACGATGTAACCGCGACCGTCAGCACTCTCGACGGCAAGTATCTCGATACCTTCGGTCGCGGACAATACCAGGGCCTTACCCGCGATCACTATGTCGAGGTAGACCTGGGCAACGATGTGCCTGCGAGCGGCCCACTCTGGCTGATAGCCAGGGGATGGGTACATCCGACAGACTCCTCTGTAAACGTCGCTATCAGCCAGGGGCATCACCAGAAGGCGCAGCCGCTGAGTCTGGAAGTTCCGGACGGGCACGGAGGATGGCACACCGCCCGGGCGAACCTGGGCTTTCCGGCTGGGCGCAAGAAGGCCTGTCTCATCAACCTGGATAATGTCTTCCTGCCCGGCACGCCGCGCAAGTTGCGCCTGCGAACTAACCTTGAAGTCTATTGGGATCAGATTCAGTGGGCCCGGGGCTTGCCCGACACGCAACTGAAAGTCACGCGCTTGGATCCGTCACTGGCCGATCTTCATTACCGCGGTTATTCCGTGGTCACCCAGGCCAATCCCTCTTCTCCCGAGCTACCCAACTACAACCAGATCGCAGCCAGCGCCCAGGTCTGGCGCGATCTTGAGGGCTACTATACCCGCTACGGCGATGTTCGCCCATTGCTGGCCTCCATCGATGACCGCTACGTGATCATGAATGCCGGTGACGAGATTACTTTGCATTTCGCTCAGCAGGCTCCTCCTCCTCCCGGGTGGGTGCGGGATTACGTGATCGCCGGCGACGGCTGGATTAAAGATGGAGACTACAACACCGTCGGGTCTCGAACCGTTCAGCCCTTGCCCTACCATGCAAAAACTGAATACAACCAGGCTCCAGGCAAGCTGGAGAGCGAGTGGGTGTACCGTCAACATCCAGATGACTGGCAGAACTACCATACCCGCTACGTGACCGCGCAACCGATCGATCAGGCACTCAGGAGCGCCGCGACCCAATGAAAGCCAGCCTCAGTGCGAGAGTGGTTCTGGCCGTTCTGTTTGTCGGCATGTTAGCCACTCCCCTTGCCATAAGGCAGGTTTCCGCGCGGCGCGAAGAAGCCCAGGCAAAGTTGGATCAGGGTCAGGCAATCGCGCGCTACGGCTTCCATCTGCAGGAGGTCTCACATGAGGCCGGCGTGGACTTTATCCATCAGGCCCCGACCCTGGACGCCAAGCTGGAAGGCATCATGCCCGAGGTTGCGTCGATGGGCGCCTCCGTCTCCATCGTCGATTTCGACCGCGATGGCTGGCCTGACATATACGCGACCAACAGCGCCATCGGCAGCCAGAATCACCTGTACCGCAACATGCACGATGGCACTTTCCACGATGTCGCCGCGCAGACGGGCGTGGCCGATGTGAACCAGCCGGGAACCGGAGTCTCCATGGGCGCGGTCTGGGGCGACTACGACAATGACGGTTACGAAGACCTGTTTCTCATCAAATGGGGAAAGCCCGAGCTTTTTCATAACGATCAGGGCCATGGGTTTACCCAGGTAAGCGACGCTGCCGGCTTACCACCCTGGATCAATACCAACAGCGCCGTCTGGTTTGACTATGACGGCGACGGGCGGCTGGATCTGTTCGTTGGCGGGTACTACTCCGAAAAGCTGGATCTATGGCATTTGGATACCACGCGCATGATGCCGGAGAGTTTTGAGTACGCAAAAAACGGTGGCCGAAAGTTCTTGTTTCATAACCTCGGCAATGGCAAGTTTGAGGAGGTTAGCGAAAAGGCGGGAATCACCAGCAGCCGGTGGGCGCTTGCCGCGTCTGCCGCGGACTTGCGCGGTACCGGGCACCCCGACCTGTTCATTGCTAACGACTACGGCGTCTCCGAGCTTTTCCTCAATGAAGGCGGACACTTTCACGAGGCGGGCCAGGCGACCGGTGTTGGATTTGCCCCAAAAAGCGGAATGAACGTTTCCTATGGAGACATCCTGAACCAGGGCAAGTACGCCATTTACGTCTCCAATATCTCGCAGGAGGGGGTGTTGATTCAGGGCAATAATCTCTGGGTGCCCCAGGAGGGCTCAACCCTCAAGTATGAAAACCTGGCTCGGGATATGGGCGTGGAACTGGGTGGCTGGAGTTTCGGGGCCCAGTTTGGCGACCTGAATAACGATGGCTTCCTCGATCTATATCTCGCCAACGGTTACATCTCCCTCAGCCGGACGAAGAGTTATTGGTATGACTTCTCCAGAGTAGCGGGTGGCAATAGCAAGATAATCGGAGACGCGAAAGATTGGCCCGCCTTCGATGGCCGCAGCCTATCGGGCTACCAGCAAAAGAAAGTCTGGATCAATGACGGGGCGGCAAAATTTGTGGATGTAGCCCAAGCCGTTGGTGCAACCGATACGTATGACGGCCGCTCAGTCGCGATGGCTGATTTGTGGAATCGCGGGGTTCTGGATGTGGTGGTGGCTAACCAGCGCGGCCCCTTGCTGATCTACAAGAACACCGTCAACCCACAGAACGGTTGGGTCGAATTTGCCCTCGAAGGATCCAGGAGTAACAGGAGTGCGATCGGCGCCCAGCTAACCCTCTATTGGAATGGCCAGCAGCAGGTTCAGCAGGTTTCCGGCGGAAGCGGCTTTGCCGCCCAGAATGATCGCCGCCTGCATTTCGGCCTGGGCAAGAACCCGCAGATTGAGAAGGCTGTCATCCGTTGGCCGTCGGGCAAAGTGCAGACCATTGAGAACCTCGCCCCCGGAAAGCTCTACAATGTCAGGGAGGCCGAATGAGTCACGGCGTTGATATCGCACAACCGTTAAAGCTCGAGGCGGCCTGGAAGCGATTCTTCAGCCCATCCAACCGCTATCTTTCCCCCCTGCTGATCTCCTGTGTCCTGCTGGTAGGCCAACTTTCCTACGGCATCCTTGAAAGTTACACCCGTACCTTACTGGCGATTGGCGCCAGCATTGTCGCTGAATTGATTCTGTCGCGCATTTACCTCGGCAAGTGGCCAAACCTGGTTAGTGCTTACATCACCGGCATCAGCGTCGGCATCCTGGTGCGTTCGCCCGCCTTCTGGCCTTATGCCCTCTGCGCGCTGATTTCCATCACCTCGAAGTATGTGCTGCGCGTCCACGATCGCCACATCTGGAACCCGTCCAACTTCGGTATCGTTGCCATGTTCATCCTCGCTTCCGGCACGGTGGCCGGTCTCAGCATCCAGTGGGGCAATTTTGTCTGGCCGATGATCGTGATCTGGACCCTCGGCTCGGCGATCATCTGGCGCTTGCGGCGCTTTCATATCAGTGCGACCTACGTCTTATCATTCCTTGGGTTCGCTTTGCTGCGCAGCTGGATCACGGGCGATCCCTGGAGCTCGGAAATTTCTCCCATTACCGGACCCATGTACCAGTTATTCATCTTTTTCATGATTACCGATCCTCGGACGACCGTTCGCTCGAAGACCGGCCAGTGCGTGACCGTGTTTGCCGTGGCCGCGGTCGAAATGGTCTTGCGCCTCCACCAGGCGGTATATGCACCGTTCTACGCCCTCTTCCTGGTGGGACCTACGGCCATGCTTCTGGAAATGTGGATGGATGCCCGCCGTGCCCGTCTTCTGGTCGCGCATGCCTGAACTCTTGTGGCGCTCTCTTACTTGCTGCCTGCTGGGGACCCTGATATCGACCGCATCCGCGCAGCGCCCCTCCGGCCCGATTCGATTTGTCGACGCCACCGCAGCTTCGGGAATTTCCTTTCGCCACCACAGCGGCGCCTTCGGAAAGAAATATCTCCCCGAAACGATGGGGAGTGGGGTCTGTGTGCTGGATTACGACAATGACGGATTTCAGGACATCCTGTTTGTGAACTCCATGGATTGGCCAGGTCATGGCTCATCCAAAAACTACCCCGCTCTTTACCACAACAACGGAGACGGAACCTTCACCGACCGCACCCGGCAGGCAGGCCTGGCACTTGAGATGTATGGCATGGGCTGCGCCGTAGGCGACTATGACAACGACGGCAAAGACGATATCTACATCACGACGGTTGGCTCCAACCACCTCTTCCGAAATCTTGGCAACGGCCGCTTTGCCGATGTAACGGCACGCGCGAAAGTAGGGGGCAGCGGATTTTCCAGCGGAGCCGTGTGGTTCGACTACGACAACGACGGCAAGCTCGACCTCTTTGTGGCCCATTACGTGGAATGGTCGTTAGCCAAGGATCAGTTCTGCTCCCTCGACACAAAAAACAAATCCTATTGCACACCGCAGGTTTACAAAGGCGAGAGCGCGAGGCTTTACCACAATCGCGGAGATGGAACCTTCGAAGATGTCACTCAGCGAGCAGGGCTGCTCGATGCGGCCAGCAAGTCACTCGGCATAGCTCTAGTGGACTATGACGACGATGGCTGGCTCGATCTGCTGGTAACCAACGACACCCAGCCGAATAAGCTCTATCGCAACAACCATAACGGCACTTTCTCTGACGTTGCTGTGCAGGCCGGTGTGGCCTACAGCGACGCCGGGGCGACCCGGGCGGGCATGGGAGTCGATAACGGCGACTATGACAACTCCGGCCATCCTGGCCTGGTGATCGGTAACTTTACAAACGAAGGGATGGCGCTCTACCGCACCGACGGCTCAGGTTTGTATACCTCCGCCTCCGAAGCAACAGGCATTGACCGCTGGTCGTTGCAGTCGCTTACCTTCACCACCTTCTTTTTCGACTACGACCTTGATGGCCTGTTGGACGTATTGGCTGTGAATGGTCATGTTGCCGACGACATCAGCGTGACTCAGCCGCATCTCAAATATGCGGAACCCGCCCTGATATTTCGTAATCGCGGAAAAGGTCAATTCGAAAACATGTCTACCCAGTTAGGTCCAGCACTGCAGAAACCGGTGGTAGGGCGGGGCGCTGCTTATGGGGATTTCGACAACGACGGCGATCTCGACCTGGTGGTTACGGAAGCCAATGGCCCGGCACGGCTGCTGCGCAACGAGAACGGCAATCAAAACGACATGCTGCGGGTTAAGCTGACCGGGACCCGTTCCAACCGCGATGGCATCGGGGCCAAGTTGACGCTTCAGGTCGATAAGAATCTACGGCTGCTACGTATGGTGAAGACCGGCTCCGGCTATTTGTCACAAAGTGAGTTGCCGGTGACCTTTGGATTAGGCAAGCCCGACCCATCCAGAAAAATGCGCCTGACCATAGCATGGCCGAGTGGCCAGAAGGACACCGTCGAAAACCTCACCCCCAACCAGGCCATCACTGTGCAGGAAGGGAAGGGCCTCGTCGCAGCCCATCCCATTACATTTGAGAAATCAAAACCTGCAAAACCCTGAGCAAGGCTTTGGGTGCCATCTCCCCCAATAACCGTGTCACGCCAACCGAAGCAAACCGAAGTGGAGCGACCAGCAGTTTCTCAATCTCTCGCCTGCCCCCGCGTGCCGTGGGACCGGAGGAGTCATGGGCCACAGGCCCACCCAAGGGGATGAAAAGCGACCGCTGTCCAGCAATCGCTCTCCATGGCAGCTTTGCCCTTCACTTTGTCATCCCCAGCGAAGCCGAGGGATCTGCGGTTCCTCTCAATGATTCACCACTGTTTGCCTGGGTGACCGGTAAAACGCTGATTTATCCAACATGGAAACAATCTCTTCCCGGCTGGCTCCTAACTTCGACCCCGCGCGCAGCAAATCTTCGGCGCACACGGGATATGAGTTCTGAAGCGCGGGATCACCGAAGCGACCCAGGTTAAAAGGTTCAATCATCCGCAAAACATCTTCTGTAAACGCCCGCGTGGCAGCAGCCCCATTCAATTTGCGCGCTCGTTCAAGCAAGATCCGCGACGCCGGACCAAAATCCGGATCCTGATGCAAAAGGAATCCGCGCGTTAACTCCGACTTTCCCAGCCGATGAGCGGTCTCCGCGAAACTCACGGCAGCAAAGTACAAAAGCGACACCGCGGTGAACGCAGGAAAGTTGCCCATGGTCGCGTACAGCGCACCAATCAATCGGCTGGCAGCCAACAGTTCATCGTTAGTTTGCTGTGCATAGCATTGCAGTTGCCCCGAAAGATCACCCCAATCGCCAGGCGTTTCGAAGACCCCAGCAAGTCTTTCGATGCCCAATAACGTAAGCGCAAAACCGGTCGACAGCAGCGGATCAATAAACCCGGCTGCAGACGGCAACATCGCCCATCGCCTGCCCGCAATAGAAGAGCTGCGAAAGCTGATCTTTGGCATGTACCGAAACGGCTGGCAGGCAGCCGCCCTCGCGAATTGCGATTGCAACACCGGCACTCGGTCCAGGACCCGCTGCCATGCAGGTTCGCCTTCGCTAAGCCCTAACTCTTGAGCCGTCGCCGAGGTGGCTGCGATGCCGGCACTGATAATTCCATTGTTGAATCGAAGCACCCACACCCACCCGCCATCGAAGACATGGTGAACCGCGGCGTCATCGACTGGATAGGGTGATACACCGTCGCGAAATGCCGTCCGCCTGACTCCGGTGAAGTGGCTGTAGAGGCTTTCCGTAGCCGGCAGCCCGGGCAATGGAGATTCAGGGATCTGTAGGGCGCGGTGCAGAAAGCCGCGCGGTCCGCTGGCATCGACGAGAAACCTGGCCTCGAGCCGGAACGATTCATCCGCCGCGCGGCCAACCAGGGTTGCGCCATCCTCCGCAAAATCAACCGTTTCGATGCGCACGCTGTCGCGGTACTCGACCCCCAGTCTCTGTGCTTCCACAACCAGGAAGTGATCCACATCGGCCCGATACCAATGCGTGTCTGCGATGTCGTCGTGTGGGCTCGCCGCCACCAGCAGTTCATCTGTCTCGTGGAAGAAACTGAACCCGCGCTTCAGCCCGCACGCGATCTGCGGATAGGCACCTTGCCAGCTTCCCCATTTTGCCAGCGGTGCAATCCGCGGCAAATCGTAAGTCGCGCTCAGCCTTTCCAGCAGCAGATTACTAAGCGGCGTGGTGGATTCTCCAATCACCATGCGCGGATGCTTCCCCTGTTCGAGCAGGACAACCGAGAGCCCGAGCTGGTGACCAATCATCGCCATCAGGCTGCCGCCGAAGCCGGAGCCTACGATGGCCAGATCAACCGCACGATTCAACTGGCACCACCGCACTGGTCGCATGCAATCCTGTCCGGCACCGTTTGCTCCAGGTTCATCTTCCGCAAACGATCAGCGCGCAATGTTTGGCAACCCGCGCAGGACGCACGCAATCCCCAAAGGTCCGCGAACACTCTACCCGCCTTGAGCCCCAGCCCGTACTCCATTGCCGATTCCAATGTATCCACTGCGGGCGGCACAAATTGGCCATTTGCCATCAGTTCATCCATGACACCGTTTCCCGCGCGCGTGGGAATCAACACTGCGGCCGTCGCCCCATGCTCCATGGCAAAATCCAACGAGCGCTCCGCCCAGTGCAGCGCTTCTGTCGCCGGCATATAAGGCGGCTGCACCAGGATAAAAACCCGCAGATCAATCTGGTTGCGGCGCAGAAAGTTTGCCGCCTTCGAGAATTGATCGAGGGTCATTCGTTTGTTAAGCCTGGCGAGTACTTCCGGATGCGCCGTCTCCAAACCCATGGCCACCTCCAGCCTGCCACTGAGTAAATCGCGGAAGCGAAGGCAAGCATCACCCGTAAGCGCAGGATGATTCTCCACGATCAACCGGTCAAAGCGATTCGCGCGCTGCGCGATCGCGCCGTGGTCTTGCGGAGGAATTGCGTGAGGGTCGAAAAAACTCCCGCTGTTGTAGAGCTTGAGCTGCCGGGCCGACGGTAGCGCAAGCAGCGCGTGATCGATTTGCGCAGGGATCGCCCCTACCGGAACCGTTTCCGTGAGTGTATTGCGCCACAGGTCACACATCAAACAACGGAACGGACATTCTCGATTGGTAAGAAAGACAGTGGCAACCGGCTCCACGACTCCCTCGGCTGCACACTCGTCTTCTACAAAATAGTCATACGGAACATAAGCATCGCGTCTCTCCCGCGCCGGACGGCGGCTCACGATCCAATTATCAACTTCGGCACTCATGAATACAGAGAAAAGAATTTCTGGCGATATTCCGCCTCGCGGAAGGGAAGCCGGGAATGCAGCGTCTCTTCAGAAACCGCCCCGTGCTGGAAGCGCCGCTTAGAGAACACCGGCATCTCGAAGCCGGTAATAGCGTTCACCCCGCGAGACACAATATCGCCCTTCAGCTGATACAGCCGTTCCACGTCATAGTTCGTCAGAGCAATGAACGGAATCCCTTCTGCGACCGCGATCACCGCCGGTTGCGTATAAGGGCTGAACCCATGAAACCCGAAGTGACGCGCCGGAGCATACGTTCTGCTGTAAGACCGGCTAAGACCTCCGCTGTAGGTCAGGGAGTGTTTAATCTTGCCCACGCCCCATCCTTCTTGATAGAGCATCGGATTATTGATCACACTGCGAATGGTAAGTTCAGGATTTTGCTCGATCGGATAATCCTTGAGGTTCTCGTCCCCTCCATCGCCATCGATCAGGTATCGCCAGTCGGGATAGCGTTGCCGCAGCCCCCGGCATAACGCGATCGCCATGGTGGCCGACTGCACATCGAGCGCTTTATAATCTTCGACCACGCGGATGGTCTCCTCCACGTCGAGTGATGAAGGATCCACCGCCACCGCCTCGAGGAAGAGCCCCAGACCGACAGCATCCAGGAAAGCGCGGGCTTGACCTAGATCGGGACCGTCGCCCACATCGAGTACAAAGGCCTTGAGTCGCGAGGGATGCATGCCCAGCTTGAGCATGACGTGATAGGCGGTAAGGAAAACGCTACCGCTGTCGACCCCGCCGGAGAAACAAACGCCGATCGGCTCACCGGCAGGCAACCGAGGCAGCCATCGCGCCAACTCGTCTGCCATCGCGCCGATGTATGCTCGCCCAATCTCATCCAGGTCGGTGCTCAGCTCTCCCTGCGCAGGGGTGAAGAAACGGGTATAAACCGGATCCGGATCCGGGCAACCAATAAGCTGCAGTTCCACCACGTAGTGCGCGGGAACCATTCTCGTATAACTGGGATGAAACTGACTCTCGAGCCCCTCGGCCTTCAGCCACTGGTAAATGATATCGATGCGCGCCGCGACAATGAGCACCGGCCCTTCCTGGCGCTTGGCCAGAAAATAGCGCAAGGGACGGTCCAGGGATCGAGCCATCTTTACCGTCTGGCCTTCGCGGGCGACCAATGCAAACGAACCCGCGATGCGGCCCACTGCCTCCGCGGGCCCATGCAAAAGGACCCCTCTGGCCTCCTCGACCGAGAGGCCATATAAGTGGTTGGCTTCCGTTTCCGTAAGATCCACCAGTCGCTCAATATACTTCTGCTGCATCGTGTCCTCGCGCTCCAGAATAACGCATCTTTCAAGGCAGCCCATTCTCAGCCGAAAGGTTGAGATACATCTCCTCCCGTGGGAGGTTGACCGCCGCGAACCGTTCAAGCACTCTTACGCAGACAAACAATATGACACGAAAAATTTTTGCCCTGTCTTTCTTTCTGGCGGCCACAACCACGACCTTGCTTTCCCAGGACAACTTCTTTGCCAAATGGGAGGCACGAGCCAGCGCGACTCAGGCCCGGCAGCCATCTTGGCCCCCGCCGCTGGTCGCCCCCTATCCAATGTTGATCCAGGTTTTTCGTGCGGACTTCACCCGCCAGATCACGCCGGCGCTCACCTCTACCTGGAACTACGGAGCAAGTCGAGGTCTGAACCTGATCCTTGGTTTCAATAGCGAAGTTGATGTTTACTACGCGCCCTATATTCAGCACAACGCGCCCAAAGTGAAAGACGGTTTCGGGGATGTAGGCTTCCTCTACAAGTACCGCTTTTTCTCTCGCAACGAAAAGCAGGGTGCCTTCATGTTGAGTGCTCAACTGGTCGCGACCATCCCCACCGGCAGTTACAGCAACGGCAGCCCCGATTCCGCCGTCGCGCCGACCCTTCTTGCTGGCAAGGGGTTTCGAAAGTTCGATGTGATTTCCTGTCTTGGAGCAAACCTGCCGACGGGGGAGACAAACAAGCTGGGCCGCTCCATCGCCTGGAATACGACCGCTCAATATCATCTGGCCAAGTACGTATGGCCCGAGCTGGAATCGAATAGCACCTACTTTTTTGGCGGAAAGAACGACGGCAAAAAACAAAACTTCCTGACCCCGGGCATCGTCTTCCACAAATTCAAACTGCGTCCCAGCGACGAGCGAAGCCGCGTCGGCGTTGCCGTCGGCGGAGGTGTGCAGATTGCGACCTCGCAATTCCACACCTATAACCATGGGCTTGCCTTCACCTCGAGATTCATTTTCTAGTCTGCGGAACAGTCTCTGGACGAAGGGGATGGCCTTATCGCGTGTCCCCGAAGTTTCCAAACTAAGTCCCGCAGGGACGGTTGAGCGTAGCCCAGGACGCTAGTCCTGGGTAGGTTGGAAAACCTGATTCAGTCCCGGAGGGACGGCTGATCCACGCTTTACAGGCTGAAGACAAGCTCGGGGCGAAGGGCACGGTTTTCGCCGTGCCACACTAGTTGGGTAGATGAGGGCTTTAGCCCCTGAGGTACGGTTTTTCGGCGACGTGTAACCCCGTGCAATGGCGTAAAAAATGCGACTGCGCGCGCTACAGGGCTCGATCGAGGAAAGAAAGAGGTCGAAAGGCTTGATTGTCCGTCTCCGCCCGATCGCGCTCATCGCAGCCCTGCTGTTGCTGTGGCAATTTGCCATCACCCGGAACCCGATCCATATTTTGCCGACGCCCTGGGAGGTAGTCAAGGGAATCGGCGACCTGTTGCAACACGGGCTGCTGCTGAAATATGTAGTCGCCTCCCTATTCCGCGTGACCTGGGGCTTCGTTCTCGCGGTTGTGTTGGCTGTGCCGTTGGGGCTCATCATCGGGTGGAACCGTAGGGCAAACATGGCATTCAACCCTATGCTTCAACTCCTCCGCCCCATCTCGCCGCTGGCTTGGATTCCGCTAGCGATTCTCTGGTTCGGCGTGGGCGACTTCGCGGCCATCTTTCTTATCTTTCTGGGCTGCTTTTTCCCGCTCTTGCTTACTGCGATCAATGCGGTGCGGGGGATTCCGGAGGTTTACATTAATGCCGGCCGAAATTTCGGTCTCAGTTCCACAGCCTTAGTCTCCCGTGTCCTCTTTCCCGCCGTCATACCACAACTCATTATCGGCATGCGGATCACGTTGGGTGTCGGCTGGCTGGTGGTGGTTGCGGCGGAGATGATCGCCGTAAGCTCCGGCCTCGGCTTTCTGATCGTGGATGCTCGTAACGCCGGCAACCGCTATGATCTCGTGGTCGCCGGGATGGTCATCATCGGACTGATTGGCCTGTTGCTGGATATGGGGATGCGATCTCTGGAACATCTGAAGTCGCTCCGCTGGAGTTACTCGGAGGATTAGTGCAAACAGCGAAGCTACAGGCCGGGCACGTCCACATGGTGTTCACGCGCGATGGCAAGAGCACGCCAGTGCTCAATGACATCAGCCTCGAAGTTGCCGACGGAGAGTTTGTTTGTCTGCTCGGCCCCTCCGGTTGCGGCAAATCGACACTGCTCAGCACCATGGCCGGCTTCCTCTCGCCCACCAGCGGAGAGATAAAGATCGACGGCGAAGTGGTCCACGGACCCGACCCCCGCCGCATCTTTGTCTTCCAGGAGCGCGGTATCTTTCCCTGGCTGACTGTCGAAGGCAATATTGCCTTCGGTCTGTTCCATCTGCCCGCAGCAGAACGGCGGCAGCGTGTCGCGCATTACGTAAAAATGGTAGGGCTCGAAGGCTTTGAAAAGGCCTACCCACCCGCACTCTCTGGCGGCATGAAGCAACGGCTCGAAGTGGCGCGGGCCCTGGCCGTAAACCCCGATATGCTTTTTCTCGACGAACCGTTTGGCGCCCTCGACTCCATTACTCGCCTCGTCATGCGCGGCGAACTGTTACGCATCTGGGAGGCGGAGCGCAAAACAATCATCTTCGTGACCCACGATATCGATGAGGCGGTGCAGCTTGCGGACCGGGTGGTCGTGATGAGTGCCCGCCCCGCCACCATCCAGCAAATCGTCAACATCGATATACCGCACCCTCGCGACATCAGCTCTCCGCGCTACCTTGAACTGCGCGACGGAATTTTCCAGCAGATTGGTCTGGCCCACAAAATATGAACTCACTCGCCGAACCAAAAAAGTGGGAGAAGTTCTTCTGGCCGGTCCTCGCTACCGCACTGTTTCTTGCCCTCTGGCATTATTCCGTTGTCTGGACGGCAACGAAAATCTTTCCCTCACCGCTCGATGTGAAGAAGGGAATTGCCGAGCTCATTCACAAGAAAGTCTTATGGGGCGATATTGTCGACTCCCTTCGCCGCGTGGCCATTGGGTTCGGCGCCGCGACCGTGATTGGTATTCCTGTTGGCCTGACCCTCGGCTGGTATCCGGCGGCGAACAAGGTGGTGAACCCGGTATTGCAGATTCTTCGCCCCATCAGCCCAATCGCCTGGATTCCTGTAGCCATCATCCTGCTGGGGGTCGGGGATCATGCAGCCACGTCGCTTATCTTCGTGGGCGCACTATTTCCCATCATCGTAGCCAGCGTCGACGGCGTATCGAACGTGCCCTCCGTGTTCCGTCTCGCCGGACGCAACTTCGGTCTCGGGCCGGCGCGGTTGCTTATCCGGGTTGTCTTCCCGGCCGCGCTGCCAAAAATCATTGTCGGTTTGCGCATCGCGCTCGGCATCGCCTGGCTGGTAGTCGTTGCCGCCGAGATGATCGCGGTCGATTCCGGCCTGGGCTACCTCGTGATCGACTCGCGTAACTCGGGCAAACGCTACGATCTGGTGGTTGCGGCCATGCTGATCATCGGCCTGATCGGGCTCATCCTCGATAGCGGCTTCCGCTGGCTCGAAAAAATCAAATCCGTTCGCTGGGGTTTTCGCGATGAGTCTTAAAACCAAAATTGTGCTGGGTGTCTTCGCATGGCTCCTCTTGATCACAGGACTGCATGCTTATTTGAACGTGAACTGGGGAGCGGTTCTCAATGATTATCAACCACCCGAGAAACGAAAAATTACAGTTGCCTATCTCCCCGTCACCTGCCAGCTCACCTGCCCGGTAACCGACTACATTTCCAAGTACTCTCTATCGGGAGAAATGTTCCTGCCCAGAATGTTTCAGGGCTTTCCTGAGATGAAAGAGGCGCTGATCTCGAACCGGGTGCAGGCCGCCTTCATCGTTGCCCCTTTGGCGATTGCTCTCGTTGCCCAAGGGGTTCCCATCAAGGTCGTGTATTTGGGGCATCGTTATGGCAGCGCGGTGGTCGTCCGCAAAGACGGCCCAATCAAGACCTTTGCCGATATGCGCGGCCGCACCATCGCGATTCCGAGCCGCTTTTCTGATGAGCGCCTGCTGCTGTTTCGGGCCATGAAGGTGTGGGGCATCAAGCCCAGCGAAATCAAGATGCTCGAGATGGCGCCCCCAGATGTTTCCGGCGCCCTGGCAGCCCACGCTATCGATGCTTTCGTGATGGGTGAACCCTTCCCATCGCAAGCGGAGCTCGGTGGCTTTGGCCGCGTCCTTTTCCAGGCCAGGCAATATTGGCCCGACTACATGTCATGCATCCTTGTCGTTCGTCAGGACCTCATCGACAAACGTCCAGAGGTCGTCCAGACCCTGGTCGATGGTATCGCCCGTTCGGGTCTTTGGCTCGATACCAGCAAACCTCATCGCGAGGACGCTGCCGATTTCGTAGGCCGCTTCTACTACAACCAGAAGCCCGCACTGCTGCGGTGGGCCCTTACCAAGCCGCTGGACCGGGTCACATACAGCCCCCTTGCTCCGCGCAAAGCGGACTTCGATATGGTTCGCGATTTAATGATCGAAACCGGTGTGCTGAATAAGAAGATCGAATTCAGCGACTACACCGACACCCGCTTCTCTGACCAAGCTAGTATCCAGACACCCTGGAGATATGAACCCGGCACCGCGACCGCCCGGTAGGAGATAACGAAAATGATTCGTAGGCAATTTCTTCAATTTGTGACCATGGCCAGTGTTGGCACTCTGGCTCCACTCGAAGGCATGGCGGCCGGAGCGAGTAAGACCGTGACCTACCTGGTGAAGGGATTCAGTTGCATCACTTGTGCCACCGGTCTCGACACCATGCTCGGTCAACAAAAAGGCGTCACCTCCAGCAAATCAACCTATCCCGATGGGAAGGTGACCGTCGGCTTCAATCCCAACCAGATAACCGAGCAGGCCATCATCACCTTCATCACCAGTCTCGGCTTCACTGTCGAAGGCCAGCACAAAGGTTAGATAAGGAATGAACATGTATTCACAGCTGGCCGCCATTCTTGCCGCATCGCTCGATCTCCAGCAGCCACCGGTAGCGATTTCCTTCTCCGACACCATTCCGTCTGGCGTAAAGGCGCATGCCGGCCGTGTTCCCGCAGGCTGCAGATTCTGGCAAGACGGCGCCAGCGTCGCCTTTGCGACTTCCGCCTCTGACCACAACCTGTGTGCCATCGGTATCTATACCCACAATCTTCAGTCCTCGCCAGGGCAGCAGACCGACCTGATGGATGCTCTCAAAGTATTCGGCGAACTCGAATATGTGCGGCCAGAAGACCTGGCCCAGATCCCGGTTCTGGCGTCGCAGCCTGGATACGTCGTGTATGCGCCGTTGGCAGCTTCTCCATTACCGCCGGACGTCGTGCTTCTGTTCGTCAACGCCAACCAGACTCTCATCCTCTCTGAGGCCACGCAGCAGGTGGAAAACCAAAATGCTCCAGCCATGGGCAGGCCTGCCTGCGCCATTGTGCCCCAGGTCATGAACACTGGCCGCGCGGCCCTGAGTTTGGGCTGCTGTGGGGCCCGTGCGTATCTGGACGTGCTTACCGACGACGTGGCCATTTTTGCGATCCCGGGGGCCAGGCTCGAGGCCTACACCTGGCGTATCGAAGCCCTGACGAAGGCGAACGCGGTACTTTCAAAATTCCATCAAATCCGCCGCCGTGACGTCGCCGCCGGAGGTACACCCACGGTCAAGGACTCGCTCGCCGCCCTGGCCCCCTAGTCTCAAAACCCCTTTCAGTCACTACCCCTGATCACGCTTTTTAGACCTGGGATCAGTGCAACCTGTCCCGGCGTGCCGTGGACTGATCCCCACTGAAGAGGGTGTATGAGAGCCACTTTTTGAACGGTACGGCCTTTAGGCCGTACGTTTAGCAGTCAAGATGAATCGGCTTCAGCCGCTGAGGGCTGCTTAAGCAAGCACAAGCGATGCCCTCAGAGGTGTGTGAGAACGAGATTTAGAAACTTAGTCCCGCAGGGACGGCTGAACGTAGCCCAGGACGCCAGTCCTGGGTTGGATTTGCAAGGACGACCCAGTCCCGCAGGGACGGCTGAAAATGGGCTGCGACGCAATCCTCCTTCAGCCGTCCCTGCGGGACTCAATCGTGTTTCTTGACGTACCCAGGACTGGCGTCCTGGGCTAAGTTCAGGCGTCCCTTCGGGACTAGCTAAATCCGAAATCCCGAGTGCTCACACGCCCTCTAAAGCCCGTCCCACGTTGGTAGTTAACGTACGGGCTGAAGCCCGTACCCTTCAAAAAGCGAGTTCTGACACACCTCGGCGGAAACCCACTCTCTCGCCGTTGTCATCAGGAGCGAATCACCCTTCTGCCGTTCCCAATCCCACTCACATCCCAAAATTCTTCCAATTTTGATCCCCAACCCCAACCTCACCTCCGCTGCAACCTCACTTCTGAGAGAATCCTTGCATTGGAAATATCGGCCACGAAAGATCCAAAGTGCTGGTGGGGCATCTAACCCGCAAGTCCCATCAGGGGAAACGGAGCAATGCAATGGCAACAGCAGTAAAGATGCAGCCTCTCACCCAGCGAGCAGCCTGGAAGGCGCTCGAGACGCATTACGAAAAAGTTCGGAACGTGACTCTGCGATCCCTGTTTTCCGACGATCCCCAGCGTGCTGCCCGCTTCACCACCGAGGCGGCTGGCCTGTTCCTCGACTACTCCAAGAACCGCATCACCGAGGAAACGCGTAAGCTACTGCTCCAGCTTGCTCAGGAATCCGGCTTGCGCGAACGCATGGACGCGATGTTTCGCGGAGAGAAAATCAATGTCACGGAAAAGCGGGCGGTCCTGCACGTCGCTTTGCGTGCGCCGAAGGGCGAGTCCATCGTTGTCGATGGCGAAGATGTAGTTCCCGGCGTCCACGCGGTCCTCGACAAAATGGCCGCTTTCTCCGATCGCGTCCGCAGTGGAGACTGGAAAGGCCACACCGGCAAGCGCATTCGCAACGTCATCAACATCGGCATCGGAGGCTCTGACCTCGGCCCGGTCATGGCCTACGAGGCGCTCAAATACTACAGCGACCGCAAAATGGTCTTTCGCTTTGTCTCCAATGTCGATGGCACCGACTTCGCCGAGGCGGTGATCGACCTCGATCCCGCAGAGACCCTCTTCATCATCTCCTCCAAAACCTTCACTACGCTCGAGACCATGACCAACGCGCACACCGCGCGCGACTGGGCTCTGGCAGGCCTCAAAGGAGACCAGGCCGCGGTCGCGAAGCATTTTGTCGCGGTTTCTACCAACGCCGCCGAAGTTGCCAAGTTCGGCATCGACACCGCCAATATGTTCGGATTTTGGGATTGGGTCGGCGGCCGCTACTCGATGGACTCCGCCATCGGCCTCTCCACCATGCTGGCCATCGGCCCGGCGAATTTCCGCGCCATGCTCGACGGCTTCCACCAGATGGATGAGCATTTCCGTACCGCCCCCTTCGAGAGCAATCTGCCCGTCATTCTGGGGTTGCTGACCGTCTGGTACACCGACTTCTTCAATGCCCAAACCATGGCCGTGTTGCCCTACGAACAGTATCTGAAGCGCTTTCCCGCTTACCTGCAGCAGCTCACCATGGAGAGCAACGGAAAGCACGTCACCCTCGACGGGGACCACGTCAACTACGACACCGGCCCTATCTACTGGGGTGAACCAGGCACCAACGGGCAGCACTCGTTCTACCAGTTGATTCACCAGGGTACCCGGCTCATTCCTTGTGACTTCATCGGCTTTGAGAAGTCACTCAATCCGCTCGGGCGGCACCACGACATGCTGCTTGCCAATGTCTTTGCCCAGGCCGAGGCTTTGGCCTTCGGTAAAACTGCCGAGCAGGTAAAGGCCGAGGGAACACCAGACTGGCTCGTTCCTCATCGCGTGTTTGAGGGCAACCGCCCCTCCAACGTCCTGCTCACAGAAAAGCTCACACCAGAAACGCTGGGCAAGCTGGTTGCTCTCTATGAGCACTCGGTGTTTACCCAGGGAACTATCTGGCAGATCGACTCCTTCGATCAATGGGGCGTCGAACTGGGCAAGGTACTGGCTCAGCACATCATTGCCGAGATTGAAACTCCGGGGAATGCCGCGTTACAACACGACGCTTCCACCAATAACCTCATCGGTCGCTACCGTAAACTCAAGTAACCTGGCAAGACAAACGAAGAACACATTCGAAAGAGGAGCAATTCTATGCAATTAGGAATGGTGGGTCTGGGCAGAATGGGCTCCAACATGGTCAAGCGTTTAATGAACAACGGTCACACCAGCGTGGTGTTCGACCGTTCGCAGCAAACGGTTCAGGATCTTGTGAAGGCAAAGGCCGTGGGCGCCTCTTCGCTCGCGGACATGGTTAGCAAGCTCTCCAAGCCACGCGCCATCTGGCTCATGATTCCCGCGGCCGTGGTGGACCAGACCATAGCCGAGCTTGCGCCCCATCTGGAGTCGGGCGACATCCTGATCGATGGTGGCAATTCCTATTACATTGATGACATCCGTCGCAGTGGACAGCTCGCCCCCAAGGGCATTCATTATGTCGACGTGGGCACCAGCGGCGGCGTCTGGGGTCTCGAACGAGGCTACTGCCTCATGATTGGCGGCCCTACCGCTGCTGTCGAACACCTGGAGCCGATTTTCAAAACCATCGCCCCGGGAGTCGGCGACATTCCCCGCACTCCTGGACGCGAAAAAATTGCCGGCACAGCGGAAGAAGGCTATCTGCATTGCGGGCCCAGCGGCGCCGGCCACTTCGTCAAGATGGTGCACAACGGCATGGAGTACGGCATCATGGCTGCCTATGCTGAGGGTCTCAACGTCCTGCACCACGCCAATGTTGGCAACAAGACCGGGGAGATCGATGCCGAAACCACCCCCCTGCGCGATCCCGAACTCTATAAGTTTGACTTCAACCTGTCGGATGTTGCCGAGGTATGGCGCCGAGGCAGCGTAATCTCCTCCTGGTTGCTTGATCTGACCGCAGCTGCTTTGACCAAGAGCCCCGCATTAGCGGAATTCGCCGGACACGTCTCCGATTCCGGAGAGGGTCGTTGGACAATCAAAGCGGCGATTGACGAAGGCGTGCCCGCCCCGGTACTCACTGCGGCGCTCTACGAACGCTTCAGTTCCCGCGGTGAAGCCGACTTTGCGGATAAGCTGCTCTCTGCCATGCGCTTTGAATTTGGCGGTCACCTCGAGAAAAGCGCAAAGTAATCCACGACCGCGTTCTCGCTTCCGAGGTGGCTTTTCTCTGAAGAGCCACCCGCGTCCGGAGATGTCAAAACTATTTTTTTTGTCGGCTGATTTGGACCCGACTCGCTGAAAAGAGACCCGCCGTGAAGGTGTGTCGGGACCAGTCCTGAAGGGAATGGTTGAAAATCAGACTTGTCCAAATTAGGTTTTTCAGTTGGCCAATTTGGACAGGAAGCAGTCGTGCCCTGATACAAAGCCAAAATGCGGATCTCACGCAGATTCTAAAGTGCAGAGCCGAGATGAAAGCGCTTTAGTGAGCGGCGATCGTCTCGGGTATCTGTTGCAGGCCCAGGTCGTTGAACTGTTCCGAATACATCTCGTTGCTCAGTTGGCGCACGTCCGCAGGCGCATTTGAAAGAATGCCGGTAAAAATATCTCGAGCTTTGGTGCGATCAATGTCGCCGATCAGCTCGGTCGTGCCCGGCTCCTCGTGCAGGTCGTGGCCATGCAGCAACGAGTACAGGGTCATCGACTGCTCCCGCTGAGCCGCGTCGGCTGCCACAATGATTATCAAATTATCTTGCACGTGCGGAATCACCGTGGCGCCCGTAACTTTCGCCTGCGCCATCATGATCGAGATCACGCCCAGCGGTTGGCTGGCGCGAAAACTTACCAGCGA
Organism: uncultured Acidobacteriaceae bacterium; assembly: GCA_963838445.1. GTDB lineage: Bacteria > Acidobacteriota > Terriglobia > Terriglobales > Acidobacteriaceae > PALSA-350. The sequence goes on along the minus strand of CAWIRT010000047.1, from coordinate 149,750 downwards.
TGTCTTTCCGCCTGCGTCGCGGGCGAAAACCAGCGCCTTCTCCTGATGGTAGTATCTCGCCAGAAGAGCGCCCAGCTCGCGTGCTCGCTCATTGGAGCAGCCGTCGATCATGCTGGAGTTTTCCGCCTGGCCGTTCCACACCCCCACAGCGCCGTCGATTTGCGGTTGCTGGCAAAGATGTTCCGCCAGGTAATGCGCGGTGGCGAGATAGTGTAGCTGCTCAAAAGACTTGAGTGAACCTTCCGCGCATGACATCGTCAAAAGACCCTTGGTGCTGGGGCTCACAAAGACAATGCTCTGGGCCACCAGCCCATGCAATGACGTCATGAGGACGACCCATGCGGCGAGTACTGTTCTCCTCATCGAGAGCTTTTCTCCTGCACAGTTTTAGGATTCTCGGCCCCGAACCCGAGGCACCCCATTTCTGAGCGCGTACTTTGCGCCAGACGTGAGATACGCGAAATTCGTTGTTCCCCTGTAAGAGACGGCAGATTCATTGCAAAAGCAGTCCAAGCGCCGGGACCCCCGCTTCAGCCTTCCGTCTCGCAGGAAGGCTTGACCTCAGCACCGGGCTTCAAACGTTCATAAACGCTTCCCGAATGCGCGTGCCGGGCAAGCACCTCGAAAAACTTCGAGCGCAGACAAGGCTTCGAGATAAAAATGTCGCTGCACGGTTCGAGCGGCTCGCAGTACCGTCTCAGCAATAAGGAAGACCCGCCAACAAAGTTGATGAGCTCCTGCTTATGTGCAATCTCGTGCTCTAACAAGTAGGCTCGCATCACAGCAGAAAGCGATTCCTTCTTGTAGCTCATGTCGTTCATCTGCAGGTCGACATAGGTCACTCGATTGCGCCGCCATCCAGTTACCAGGCTTAACCAGGGTCCATCCGGCAATCGCAGCCCCATGTTAAAAAAGTCTGACTTTGCCCGGAGCAAGCGATACCGGGCATGGTAAAACTCGGTGTTACGCTGTGGCATTGACTTGGCTTCGAGCCCCAGCATCACCTCGAGCGATTGGTCTGGGTCGAGTTCGGAGACGAATTGTACCTTGGTGCTTTTTTCCAGTTGCTGGCGCTTTCCCGCCAGGCTGCGACGGGTGCGCGGTCCCAGGCTCGCCAGCATGCCCTCGTAAGTGCTTGCCAGCGGCAACTTGTGCTGAACCTCACTGCCGATAAACCTTCTAAAGTAACTTGCCGGGCCCATCAGCTCGATACACCTGGCAGAAGGAGCTTTCATGGTGATGCTGACCCCATGGACACGCCACTTCTTCAAAAGTGCCTGGGTCGCTAAATGCACATAGTGCACCTCGAGTGCCTGGGGAGCAACCACCAGGCTCTCGCCGATGTAATCTCCACCGCGGAAGAGTCCCAGCCCAATGCCAAATCTGCAATGCTCGTAGAACAGGACACAAGCTTCGAGTTCCTGATCCTTACGAATCAGCACTGCCGCACACCTTCTGTTTGTCAGGGTATTTGCCGCGAAGAAGTATTCCGGCTCCGTGGTGAGATCATTTTCCCGGCCATGCCGCCGGCGCAATTCTAAAATCTCTGCCAGGTGGGTGTGGATTTCTCGATTGCCGATGACCACCTGCGCGGCTCTAGGACCGTCAATGAACGCGGAGTCTGCTTTCGACTCATTCCATAACGCGCTGTCATCCAACCGTTGACTGTTATCAATCAACCCGCTTGAACTCACGTTGCTTCTCCCGCACAACGAAACCGTCGCCAATATGCTTTATTGTCTTGTCTTCATCCGGCGTGTACAGCAGCAGTAATAACGACACACAACAGCAGTTCTTAGACCCGACCGCAAAAAGACTCACTCCAGGTCACTTTGGGCCTTTTGGGAGTGAATTCTGTCCTTAAGAGGGACGTTGAGAAAAGAGTATAGCACTATGGACTCCGTTGGCCACCCCAAGAATCCTGACCCTTTCAGGGTAGGTAAGACCAGGGAAAATCCTTTCCCGGGGCAGCATCGGTACTTTGATTGCTCTGCTTAAGACGCGTAAACCAAAGCTTCACACCGCAGAGGAAACAAATCCCTTCTGTCCTGGGGTAGGACGGCCCCTATAAGTATGAGCAGAAGTATGAGTTACGGGCAAAATCGCTCCCGGGGCAGACCACGCACAGTCATCATTCGCTAAAAGTAGGGCTTAACGTAGCTGCGGCGTAAACCGTGGCCGTCGGCGGTGGTAGTAAAGAGCACTGGACCAAAACAGAACAACCAACAATCCATCACAGCCTACACTCGTCCATGCTGCGCCGCGCCAGGAATACTGCGGCAGGATAACCAGGTTGAGCGCAATGTTGATCAAAGCCACAAGTACCTGGATCCCGGTACGTGCGCGTTGAAGTCCCGCACCAGAAAGCGCATCCGCGAAAAAGGAATGGATACACCGTAGCAAAGGAATGAGTGCGAGCCAGCGGACTGCCGGAACCACCGCCTCGTACCTGGTACCCAGAACATGGGGCAAGACCGGAGCTAGCAGCCACAATCCAGCAGAGGCCAACGAACCATAGATGGCGGTCTTTGCGATCAGCGATAAAGCATAGGGATAGGTTTGAGCCATCCCTCCCATCCCTTTACGGAAGAACTGTGGGTAGGCGGCCGCTGCGAGGGAGCGGACGGGGGTCATAGTTACGTCGATCACACGATAGGCCGCGGCGTACACGCCGGTGGCGGCCAGGTCCGCCAGCCGGCTCAGCATGATCTTGTCGATGTCGTTGTAAACCGTGGTTGCCGAACCAGCAACGCTGAAAAACACCCCCTCTGCCGCGTCTTCCCTCAATGCTTGAAAATCGATAGCCGGGCGTCCCCACACCCGCGATCCTTTCCAGATCGCGTACGTCATGCCCAGCAGGGTGGCAGACAGATAGACAATCACCCAAAGGTGAAGAGTAACCACGTGCACAGTAACTATTAAAACAACAATGCCTGCCAGCCTTAACAGGCTGGCAACCACATTTTGAATCGATGTTTGCTTCATCTGGTCGAGGGCGGTAAAGCCAAATGCTGCCAGTTCCGTCACTTTGAGCAGGACCAGGTCTGAAATGCAAACGATCGTAACCGCAAAAGGCACAGTCTTCAGATGAAGGAGTACGCTCAGGCCGAGTCCGAGAGCAGAAAGCAGAGTTCCCGAAATAACGGTGAGCAGAATCCCATTGCCCCAGCAAACCGAGGCCTCTCGTTTGCCGGAGCGCACATTCTTGATGAAGAGATTGGGTGTTCCCAGGCTCGAGAAGGGACCGAGAAGAGCCGCCATCGCCACCACGGTGACAAACGCGCCGTAGGCGTCAGGCCCCAGCGATCGTGCAATCAGAACGAAATAGGCTGCCTGAATGACTAGCCGGAAACCCTGTCCGATGGACAGGTGAGTGGTGTCCCGGAGCAGGCCGTGCCTCTTCAGACCGGCCACTGGGTTCACAAGCACCTCTCTCATCGTTCCGCATCAGCGTACGACGATTTCGGGGATTTTTCCTTCCACTGTGCCGCTAGCAGCTCTCCAGCGGAATAATTCATGAAGCATAAAAAATATTTCAGGCTACCTTTTCTCTGCATCGCGCTATCAAAAGAGATACTAACTATGACCCTGGCGGGTCGGCTCGGGTATCCCGGACTGTTATGATGAAAAGGAAGCGTGAGATCCACACACCAAAATCGTCCTAAACTGTCCAGGTTCAGCTTTGTCTTCCTGGGGTTGGCGATTTCCGTTTTCGCCTGGGGCCTGCAATACAAGCTCTCGCTCTATGATCCACCCCACAGCTCATCTCACGAGATTCCCGAAGCCAAACTGCTCTCCCGCAATGAACAGGCAACGGTATCTGAGGGTTTTTTCGTATCCAGCACCAAAGCCTGGCCAGTCATTGCGCAGATTTTGCCGTTTAGTCTGCTCGTCTTGCTCTTCCTCGGTTTGAGCCCCGCGGTCATGCAGATCCTCCATCACCTGGGCCGCGAAGCTAAGCGTCCTTGGCAGCTTTCTTGCGGCCCTGGTTTGAACGCCTTCTTCTTTCGTCCCCCTCCTTCGCTTACCTAGCTTTTCTTGTAAAACCACCAACATTATTCGGTTTAGGCCGAAATCCAGGTTGCGGCTAGCGTGTCCTCGCGGGGATAGGCCGTCCTCTTGGTTTCGACCGGCCGTCAATCGATCGAATAGGTGCATTGCAGATATGCGAAAGCGAATCGCCTTGATTCTTGCGGCGGGATTGGCGCTGCCTCTCCTCGACGCTGTGATTGCGTGCAATTCCAGGGGCAGCAGCCCACAGGCTGTGGCCGCAGAAATTCCCTCGGCAACTGTAGCCCCGGTGAAGCGGGGGAGTATTGTGCATACGCTCAATCTCGCCGGGCAATTCCAGCCCTATCAAGTCATCGATGTCCACGCAAAAGTCTCCGGTTACATCCGGCACATTTATGTGGACATCGGCGACAAGGTCCGCCAGGGGCAGGTCCTGGCGGTGCTTGAAGTGCCGGAGTTGAGCGCACAGTTGAAGGGTACGGTGGCGGAAGTTGCCAGCCGGAAAGATGAGATCGCTCGCGCCCAACAGGAAGTCCTGCGCGCAGAGTCCGAACACGCCTCCCTGCATGCCAATTACACCCGGTTGAAACAAGCCTCGGCCACCCAACCCGGCTTGATCGCCGAACAGGAACTCGACGATGCCCAATCCAAGGATTTGGCCTCACAGGCGCAGATTGATGCGGCCAAGTCTGCACTCAGCGCCGCCCGGCAGAACTTCGACGTCGCGGGCGCGGATAACGAGCGTGTCAGCGCTCTGGAAGACTACACCCGGGTGGTGGCGCCCATCGACGGGGTGATCATCTGGCGCTATGCCGATACCGGCGCGCTAATCCAGGCTGGTACCGCCTCCGACGTTCAATCCCTGCCCGTCGTCAAGCTCTCCGAAAGCAACCTGCTTCGCTTGCGCATTCCCGTTCCCGAGGATGCAGTCGAGTTTATCCACGTGGGTGCTCAGGTAAACGTGCAGGTCGATGCTGTCCACCGCACCCTGGTGGGCAAGGTGGTTCGTTTTACCAGGGATATCAGCCTCGCCACCCGGACCATGCAAACCGAAATCGATGTCGAAAACAAAGACTTGTCGCTCACCCCCGGCATGTATGCCAACACCACGCTCCAGTTGGAGCGCAGAGACCAAGTCTTGACTATCCCCGTGCAAGCCGTCATCACCAATGGCAATCAGTCTTCCGTGCTCGTAGTCGACAGTCAAAATCACGTGCAGGCGCAGAATGTAACCCTCGGTCTGCAGGGTTCCAACCTGGTTGAAGTGAAAGATGGACTGGCCGACGGAGAACGGGTGATCACTGGTGGGCAGTCCAATTACCAGGTCGGTGAGACGGTAAAACCCAGGGTCGAAGAGTTGCCCACCTTCGACGTAAATGAAGAGAAGTCTGGGAGCGAATAGCAATGCCTAAGTTCGCTCTGAAGTATCCCTTCTTCATCATCATGGTTTGTATGGTGATCATGGTGGTGGGTATCACTACCATTGCCGGCATGCCGGTAGACCTGTTTCCGAAAATCGATATTCCTGTGGTGGTGGTGGCGACCTTCTATTCCGGAATGCCTCCTCAGCAAATCGAAGCCGACATCACCGACACCTTCGAGCGCTTCTTTACTCTGGGCAGTAACATCGACCACATCGAGTCGCGATCGCTGACCGGCGTGAGCCTGATCAAGATCTACTTCAAGCCGGGCACAGACGCCAACGCGGCGTTGAGCAACATTGCCAATCTGGCTATGGCTGATCTGCGCCGATTGCCCCCCGGCACCCTGCCTCCCGTTGTGCTGGGAATGGACGCATCGAGCCAGCCGGTCTGCCTGGTGACCTTGAAAGGAAAGGGTCTCAACGAAACCGACCTGAAAGATCTGGCCCAGTTTCAAGTGCGCAACCAGATTGCCAATGTGCCCGGAGCCTCGGTGCCCCAGCCTTTTGGCGGACGCTATCGCCAGATCATGGTCTATGTCGATCCCTTGAAGCTTGAGGCCCATAACCTCAGCCTGATGGACGTAGTCAGGTCGGTAAACGAGTCCAACCTCATCTTGCCCGCCGGCGATGTTCGTATCGGTCCAAAGGACTACAACATCTACGCCAACAGCCAGGTAGCCACGCCGGAGTTGATCAACGACCTTCCTTTGAAGTCGGTCGGCAACGCCTCTGTCATGGTGGGCGACGTCGGCAAAGCGCAAGACTCGGGGACCATCCAGACCAACATCGTTCGCATTGATGGCCAGCGTTCCGTCTATGTGCCCATCCTGAAACAAGGCGGCGACAGCAATACCATCACCATCGTTAACGGCATGAAGGCCGCCATCAAGAACCTGGTCGACATTCCATCCTCGCTCAAGACCGCCGTGGTCTTCGATCAGTCATTGTTCGTCAAGTCCGCCATCCGGAATCTGATGAACGAAGGCGGTATCGGCCTGGTTCTTACTGCGCTGATGATCCTGTTGTTCCTGGGCAGCGTGCGCGCTACCTTCGCCGTCCTCCTGTCCATTCCTCTCTCCGCACTGGCGGCCTTTATTTGCATTCGTGCCGGAGGCGGCTCCATCAACACCATGGTGCTTGCGGGGTTAGCACTTGCTTTTTCCCGCTTGATCGATAACTCCGTTGTGGTCCTGGAAAATATCTTCCGCCACCTGGAGATGGGGGCGACACCGGAGTCAGCGGCTGAAGTCGGCGGCAAAGAAGTTCAATTGGCGGTGCTGGCTGCTACTTTTACTACCGCCATTGTGTTTTTTCCCGTGGCTCTCCTCTATGGTGTGAGCCGCTATCTCTTTACCGCATTGGCGCTGACCGTGGTCTTCGCGCTCTTTGCTTCCTACATGGTTGCCATGACTGTGGTGCCGCTCTATTGTGCCCGGTTCATCAAATCGGCTGACGCGGCACACGAACCGGTCGCGCAGGGCGAGGGCTCTGCCGCCCTGGCTTCCGCCCCCAGGCTGTCTTTCTTTCGCCGCGTTGTCGGCAGTTTCAACCGCTGGTTCCAGGCAATGCTTGAGAAGTACGTCGTTGTCGTGAATCGCTCCATATTGCGCCCTGTCGCCACCACCCTGGGTATCCTTGGCGCGGTCCTTCTAAGCTTCGCCTTATTCCCTTTGCTCGGCCGATCCTACTTTCCACGCACCGATCCAGGTCAGTTTGTGATTAACATTCGCTGCCCCAGTGGAACCCGCATCGAGCTGAGCAACCGCTATGTCGCCCTCGTTGAACAAGAAATACGCGAAGTAGTCCAGCCCCGGGATCTGGGCATGATCGTCTCCAACATCGGCATTACTCCCGATCTTTCCGCTATCTATACCAGCAATTCGTCGATGGATACCGCGTTCGTGCAAGTGAGTCTGAAGCCGGATCACGAAATAGGTAGCTACGAATACATGGCGCGGGTGCGCAGAAAACTCGCGGATGACATGCCTCAGTTGACCACCTACTTCCAGGCGGGAGGACTGGTCGATTCTGTCATCAACCAGGGACTGCCGGCGCCCATCGACGTTCAGGTCAGCGGCAACGACATGGATCAATCCTTTGCCATTGCCAGCCAGATCGCCGCACGGGTGAGGAATCTGAAAGATGTCAGCGATGTGCTGATTCCTCAGAACCTGCACTATCCCGGTCTTGCCCTGAACATAGACCGGGAACGAGCCAGCCTGATCGGGCTGTCGCCTAAGGAAATCGTCGACAACGTCATTACCGCGCTGACTTCCAATGGCATGATTGCGCCCAGCTACTGGATCGACCCCAAGACGGGGAATAACTACATGCTCACCGTGCAGTACTTTGATCAGAAGATCGCCAGCATGAGCATGGATGACTTCAAACAGATTCCCCTCCGGGCGAACAATCAGGCCAACTACACTCCCTTGCAATCGGTGGCGGATATCAAGGAAATCAATACTCCTACCGAGGTCGATCATTATCAGATCCGGCGGGTGATCGACGTCTATGTCATGCCGTCGGCAGAGGCGCTGCAGCATGTGAACAGCGAGGTCAACCGCGTCATTGCCGGGGTGCAGAAGCCGAAGAACGTTCGCATCACCGTTCGTGGAACGGTGGTCAGCATGAACGAGTCGTTCCTCCGCTTCGCCATTGGTCTTATCCTCTCCATCGCGCTCGTTTATCTCATCCTCATGGCGCAGTTCGCTTCCTTCGTCGACCCGTTCATCATCCTGATGGCCATTCCGCCTGGCCTCTCCGGAGTGCTCTTCATCCTGCTGCTCACCGGTAGCACCTTGAATGTGATGTCGCTCATGGGTGTGATCATGATGACCGGAATTGTCGTGTCCAACAGCATCCTGATCGTGGAGTTCGCAGGACATCTTCATGAACAGGGTTTAGCCATCTCCGAAGCAGTCGTGCAGTCCTGCAAGATTCGTCTCCGTCCGATTCTGATGACCTCGCTGGCCACCCTGCTCGGCATGATCCCCATGGCGTTAGGCCTCGAGGCCGGCAGCGAACAATACGCACCGTTGGCTCGCGCCATCATCGGCGGGCTGGGCGTTTCCGTGGTCGCCACCGTCTTCCTGGTGCCCGCCGTCTACCTCATCATCCACGGAAGGAACAAGCAAACTCAGGTCGCGCAGGATGGGGGCACTCATGCCTAAGTTTGCCCTCAGGTATCCCTTCTTCATCATCATGATTTGTATGGTGATCATGGTGGTGGGCATTACTACCATTGCCGGCATGCCGGTAGACCTGTTTCCGAAAATCGATATTCCTGTGGTGGTGGTGGCGACCTTCTATTCCGGAATGCCTCCTCAGCAAATCGAAGCCGACATCACCGACACCTTCGAACGCTTCTTCACTCTGGGCAGCAACATCGACCACATCGAGTCGCGATCGCTGACCGGCGTGAGCCTGATTAAGATCTACTTCAAGCCGGGCACAGACGCCAACGCGGCGTTGAGCAACATTGCCAATCTGGCTATGGCTGATCTGCGCCGATTGCCCCCCGGCACCCTGCCTCCCGTTGTGCTGGGAATGGACGCATCGAGCCAGCCGGTCTGCCTGGTCACCTTGAAAGGAAAGGGTCTCAACGAGACCGACCTGAAAGATCTGGCCCAGTTTCAAGTGCGCAACCAGATTGCCAATGTGCCCGGAGCCTCGGTGCCCCAGCCTTTTGGCGGACGCTATCGCCAGATCATGGTCTATGTCGATCCCTTGAAGCTTGAGGCCCACAACCTCAGCTTGATGGACGTGGTCCATGCCGTCGATGACTCCAACCTCATCCTGCCCGCCGGCGACGTCCGCATCGGCGGGAAAGATTACAACATCTACGCGAATAGTCAGGTCCCCACGCCGGAACAGATCAACGACCTTCCTTTGAAGTCGGTCGGCAACGCCTCTGTCATGGTGGGCGACGTCGGCAAAGCGCAAGACTCGGGGACCATCCAGACCAATATCGTCCGCATCGATGGCCAGCGTTCCGTCTATGTGCCCATCCTGAAGCAAGGCGGCGACAGCAACACCATCACCATCGTCAACGGCATGAAATCCGCCATCAAGAACCTGGTCGACATTCCATCCTCGCTCAAGACCGCCGTAGTCTTCGACCAGTCCGTGTTCGTTAAATCCGCCATCAGAAACCTCATTAAGGAAGCAAGCATCGGCCTGGTCCTCACCGGCATCATGATCCTGGTGTTTTTAGGAAGTCCAAGAGCCACCTTCGCTGTTCTATTGTCGATTCCTCTCTCCGCGCTGATGTGCCTGCTGATCATGAGCGCGCTCGGAGGATCGATCAACACCATGTTATTGGGCGGATTAGCCTTGGCGTTCTCGCGCCTCATTGACGATTCCGTCGTGGTGCTGGAAAACATCTTCCGCTACATGGAAATGGGAGCAGCTCCCCAGGTCGCCGCGGAAAAAGGTGGCATGGAAGTCTCCCTGGCGGTGCTTGCCGCCACTTCGACTACCTCCATCGTGTTCTTTCCCGTGACCTTCTTCGCCGGCGTTAGCAAATATATCTTCACTGACCTGGCGCTGGGAGTCGTGCTGTCCATTTTCGCCTCTTATATCTTCGCCATGACTGTGGTGCCGCTCTACTGCGCCAAATTCATTCGCATCGCCCATGAGGAAGTGCATGATTCACCGAAAACTCCTTCCTTTTTCCGCCGCTTCGAGATCAGGTTCAACCAGGCCTTCCATCGCATGCTCGATTATTACGAGGTCCAGGTCACGCGCACCCTCAAGCGGCCCGCTCTGTCCGCGCTGGTCATTGTCGCCGGCGTGGCCGCGGTGCTCCTGGGAGTCTCGCCATTTCTCGGCCGATCGTATTTCCCCCGCACCGATCCCGGCCAATTCGTGATCAATATCAAGTGCCCCAGCGGGTCGCGCATTGAGCTCAGTAATCAATACATCGCTCAGGTGGAAGATGAGATCCGCAAAGTGGTCCCTCCCCGTGACTTGGACATGATCGTGTCCAACATCGGTATCACTCCTGATCTTTCCGCCATATACACCAGCAACTCCGCCATGGATACAGCCTTTGTCCAGGTCAGCCTCAGGGAGAATCACTCCATCGGAAGTTACGAATACATGCGGCGCGTACGGCGGATACTTGCATCAGACATGCCTCAACTCACAACCTACTTCCAGGCCGGCGGCCTGGTTGATTCGGTGATCAACCAGGGCTTGCCGGCGCCCATCGACATTCAGGTCAGCGGAAACAATCTCGAACAGTCTTTCGCCATCGCTCACCAGATCGCGGCCCAGGTCAAGGGCCTCAGGAATGTAAGTGACGTCTTGATTCCCCAGGACCTGAAGTACCCCGGCTTGCGCCTGAATATTGATCGCGAGCGCGCCAGCCTGATTCATGTCTCGCCTCAGGAAGTGGTCGACAACGTGATCACCGCCATGACTTCCAATGGCATGATCGCGCCCAGCTATTGGATCGATCCCAAGACCGGCAACAACTACATGCTTACCGTGCAGTACTTCGACCAGAAAATCGCCCACATGACCATGAACGATTTCCGCCAGATCCCGCTTCGGTCCGAGGGTGCAGTCAACTACACGCCGCTCGCATCGGTTGCCGACATCAAGGAAATCAATACTCCAACCGAAGTAGATCACTACCAGATCCGCCGCATCATCGACGTCTACGTCATGCCCTCCACAGAGACCCTGGTCGGCGTCAGCCACGATGTCAATCGAGTCATCAGCCACATTGAAAAACCAAGGAACGTCCGCATCACGGTGCGTGGGGCAGTGGTCAACATGAATCAATCCTTCACCCGGTTTGCCGTCGGCTTATTGTTGTCGATTGCCCTGGTCTACCTGATTCTGATGGCACAGTTCACCTCCTTTGTCGATCCTTTCATTATCCTCATGGCGATCCCTCCCGGGTTGGCCGGAGTGGTTCTGATTCTCTTCGCAACCCACAGCACCTTGAACATCATGTCCTTGATGGGCGTGATCATGATGACCGGAATCGTCGTGTCAAACAGCATCTTGATTGTTGAATTTGCAACCCTGCTCCACGAACAGGGGAAGTCCCTGTTGGAAGCGGTAGTGCAGTCTTGCAGGATCCGCCTGCGGCCGATCCTGATGACTTCGTTGGCCACGCTGCTGGGCATGATCCCCATGGCCCTTGGATTGGAAGCTGGAAGCGAACAATACGCTCCCCTGGCGCGTGCGATCATTGGCGGGCTCGGTGTATCCGTCGTGGTTACGATCTTCCTCGTTCCCGCCGTATACCTGGTCGTCCACGGCCGGCGGCAGACCAACAATGCGCGTGCACAAGAGGCCTAGAGCATGACTAGAAAAACAGCAAACCCGCGCCCGCAACTGCTTGTGATGTTATTGTTTTTCGCTTGCGCAGCCGGCATATCGTCGGCCCAGAAAACCAGTGCGAATGCATCCCTGCCCGACGCCCCGCAGATGCGCCTGATCGCTCAGGCCGGCCAACCGAACGTTCCCATGCCACCAGCAGGCGCCTCCAATCAGGCTCCGCAGCCGCCGGCAGCCGCCGGCTCTCTGCCTCGCCTGAACCGTTTGCAAGCCGAACAAATGGCCATCAAGAACAACCCCAGGATCAGCGTCGCCCGCCTGCTGGCACTAGCCCAACATCAGGTCGTTCGCGAGTCACGAGCCGCCGAGTTGCCCACTGCGACCGGTAGCATCACAGCCGTGGATGCCAAGGATGCTTCGCGCATCTCTGCCGGAACCATCACTGCTTCTCGCCTGTTCGAGCACGCCGGCGCGGGAGGCACCGGTAGCCAGTTGATTACCGATTTCGGGCGAACCAGAAACTTGATTGCTTCCTCGAAGCTCCAGGAAAAGGCCCAGAACGCGAATACCCTGGCGACCACTGAGGACATAGTAGCCGCCACCGATCAGGCATTTTACGACGCGCTCCAGGCCCAGGCCCTGTTGCGTGTGGCCCAGCAGAACGTCGACACCAGGCAGACCACCCAGACCCAGGTCAACCAGATGACCAGGAACAATCTGAAGTCAACTCTCGATCTGAGCTTCGCTAACGTTAATCTCTCGCAATCCCAGTTGCTGCTTCTCGATGCCCGGAACAATCAGGATTCTGCCATGGCAGTCTTGGACGCGGTGTTAGGTCTGGATAGACAGGTTGTCTATCAGTTGGAAGACGAGACTACGCCCTTGCAGCCGCCTCCTTCTGATGCCGAAGCACTGATCCAGCTCGCTTTGCACCAAAGGCCCGACCTGCAGGCTTTGGACTACGACCAGCAGGCCGCAATCAAGTTCAGCCGTGCCCAACGCGATCAAAAGTTCCCCACCATCAGTGCCGCGGGAACGGCCGGCAGTGTGCCCATTCGTCCGCCGCAGTACTACGTCTCCAACTGGTGGGGCGGTATCGGCGTCAACATGAATATTCCCATTTTCAATGGCTTCCTTTATTCCGCGGAAGCGAAGGAGGCGGCCCTGCGCGCTCAGGCGAGCGCCGAAAGAAGCCGCGACCTCCGAGACCGGATTGTGCGCGATGTTCGTACCGCTTGGTTGAGCGCGAACACCGCGTTCCAGCGCGTCAGCGTGACCGCCCAACTGCTGCAGCAGGCGAACCTCGCACTGACTCTGGCTCAGACACGATATCAGTTGGGTTTGAGTTCCATCGTCGAACTCAGCCAGGCGCAGTACCAGCAAACCGATGCCGCCATCGGCAACGCCAATGCGCAGTATCAGTACCGCCTTACTCTGGCGACCCTCAACTATCAGATCGGCGCCACCCCATGATCGAGAATTTCAAATTGAAAGTCTTCCGCGTGGTCGCCGGCAGCTTGAAGATCCTGGTGGCCGGCGGTTCCATGGACGGGAGGTGCCTACGGTGCCGGTGATTGGCGAGAGACCAGACTTGGACTTGAACGCAATCGTCTATGGAACGGATTTCTCCGTTTGCTCGCAAAATGCAGGCCTTTACGCAGCCTTCCTCGCCAGGCATTTTGCGACGGCCTTGTTGGTTGCGCACGCGTTCACACTTTCTCAGGCTGCCATGGAAGTGGAGATCGATCCATCCTTGGTAAGCCAACAAAGGAAAGATCTCGAATTCCTTTTATCGCGTAAAGCTATTGCCCTGTCCCACGGTTCCCTCAAGGCGACACCCGTCCTTTTGGAAGGTGATCCGAAGCGGGTGATCCCCGGTCTCGCCACTGCGATGGCGCCCTCACTGGTTGCGTTAGGAACGCACGGGGGAGAACGGTTAACCCGGGAGATCATCGGGTCCGTTGCCGAAGGCATTCTCCGGTCCACTTCGTGGCCCGTTCTTACCGTTGGTCCCCAGGTTGCGTCAGCGGCAGGGAAACGCTCGCTGTTTGAGCGCATTCTGTACGCCACCGATCTGACCCCCGCGGCCGCGCATGCGGCGGTGTATGCGGTCTCCTTTGCTAAGGTTTTTCGCGCCGATCTTGACGTGCTCCACGTCGTGCAAAGAGAAGCTATCGATCATCCCGACCGGTTGAGCGAAATCAGAAACCGCTTTTATCGCGTACTCGACAATCTTGTTCCGGATCAGGCGAAGGACTTCTGCAATCCCAGAAGCTTTGTAGAGGTCGACCATGCGCACCATCAGATTCTCGAACACATACAAGATCGATCGGTCGATTTGTTAGTGCTCGGCATCCGAAAGTCTTCTCATCTCGGCATCGAGACCCGTACCTCTCGTGCCTTTCAGCTTATCGTCCATGCGACTTGTCCCGTATTAACCATTGTTGGATAGTCGCCGGCCATCATCAATTGGAAATCGGAAAAATGACCAGGCCCAGAAAGCAGACCACCATGCCAGCCTCCACTCCCGTAGCCCTCTCAGTATCGTTGCTGATTGGGGCAGGGGCTTTCTACTGTGCAGAGGTCACTTACGGCGCCATCAAGGATTCCGGCGCCGCGGATCTGCGTCCCTTTCCTGCATGGCGCGCCCACATGGGGTCGGCTTGCGTCGGCATACTGGGTTTTATGCTCTGCCTGTTCCTTCTGGAGAGCCTCGGCAAGGGCTCGCGGCGAACCGCATTGCGCTCTATCACCCCATGGGCGCCGCTGGTCGTCCTCACCGGAGCGGCAACGCTTATTCATGTTCCCGCGTTCGTCATTGTGATCACCACCCTGGTCTATTGTCCGTGGGCGTGCCTCAAGACCTGCGCCGTCCGTTGAGGACCCTCTTCGCCCCAATCGTTTATTGCAATTGCAGTCTCTTCCTCCCCACAAGATCCCCGCCCGTGGCAAATCCTTTATGCTTTGGTGTGGCCCTCAAAGGAGTACCCTGCTTGCTCTGCCGTAGTCTGGTCTTGTTGTCGCTGTCAATCCTGTTATCGCCATTGATTGTGCGGGGCCAAAGCGCCGCGCCCGGGCAAGCTCCACAAAGTCCTCAATCCCCGCCTCAAGGCATGGGTGGCGTCAACACGGGGGGCACCCACGCACCCGTGCTCGACTCCGAAAAGCGGCCTATTACCGCCGGCGGCTTTGTAAAAACAGGTCCAGTGATCTTTGAGGACATTGCCGCCAAGGCCGGCCTGACCACCTGGCATCACACCATGGGCACGCCCGAAAAGCGATTCATCCTGGAGGCGCCGGGGTCCGGCGTCGCCCTCCTCGACTACGATAAGGACGGCTGGCTCGACATTTACATGGTGAACGGCTCCACCTACGAAGCGCTTGCCGGCAAAGCGCCTTCCCCCCACGCCGCCCTGTTCCACAATAACCACGACGGTACCTTTACCGACGTCGCTGCCAAGGCTGGAGTGACCAACGATCGCTGGGGATTCGGCGTAGCTGTGGGTGATTACGACAACGACGGCTACCCGGATCTGTTTGTCGCCAACTACGGCAAAAATCGCCTCTATCACAACAACCATGATGGAACCTTCACCGACATGGCGGAAAAAGCCGGGGTGCAACTGGGCAATTGGTCCAGTGGTCCCACCTTCGGCGATTATGACGGCGACGGCAGGCTTGATCTGTTTGTTTCCGGGTATGTGCACTTCGACCTGCCCGACAATGCGGGCAAAGGAGGGCCTGGTGGCGCCGGGGTAGCCTCCAACTTCTGCCAATTCCGCGGCGTCAACGTGATGTGCGGTCCGCGCGGACTGAAGGGAGAGCCCGATCATCTCTTCCACAACAACGGCGACGGCACCTTCACCGATGTCAGCCAGAAAGCGGGTGTGACCGATCCCAACGGCTACTACGGATTCACCTCGATCTTCGTCGACCTCAACAACGACGGCAAAGTCGACCTGTTGGTCGCCGACGACTCCACCCCCAACTACCTGTACATCAACAAAGGCAACGGCACTTTCGAAGATGACAGCTACGCCTCCGGTTATGCGCTGAATGAGAACGGTCGCGAGACCGCATCCATGGGGGTTGCCGTGGGCGACTACCAAAACAACGGCCGGCTGGGTCTATTCAATACCACCTTTTCCGACGACTACGATGTGCTCTACCGCAACGACGGCGACGCCAACTACACCGATGACAGTTACGCCACCGGGGTGGCTGAGGTGACCGTGCCCTTCCTTGGCTGGGCAACTGAATTCATCGATTACGACAACGACGGCTGGAAGGATCTGTTCGTCGCCAACGGGCACGTCTACCCCATGGTGGACCAGAACAACTGGGGCTCGACCTACGCTGAACGGCCTCTGCTGTTCCATAACCAGCAGGGTAAGAAGTTCGATCTGGTGCCGGCAGTGGAAGGCACGGGGTTGGCCGTCGTCATTCCCGCGCGGGGTGCGGCCTTTGGCGATCTCTTTAACGACGGCCGGATCGACGCGGTGATTAATAACATGGACAGCGTGCCTGTGCTGTTGCGCAACGTTAACCCCGATCATCACCACTGGGTGGAATTGAGCTTGACCGGCGGAGCAAAAAGCCCCCGGGACGCGGTCGGCGCCACCGTATACCTGACCGCCGGGGGCATCAAGCAGCGTGGCGACGTGCTCAGTGGAGGCAGCTTTGTCTCTAACAATGACCCCCGCGTTCACTTCGGTCTGGGCGACGCCGACAAAGTGGATGCGGTCGAGATTCACTGGCCCAGCGGCCTGAAGGAAAGAGTGAACCTTCCCGGCGTGGACAAGATTTTCTCCGTCGAAGAAGGCAAAGGCGTTACCGGCCAGACTCCGCAGTCGAACGGCAAGGCTCGCTGAATGGACACCAACCTGCAATTTCCGCATCGCCGCTACGATCCGCTGCGCGGGCGCTGGGTGCTGGTTTCTCCTCATCGCACCCAGCGGCCCTGGCAGGGCGAGGTGAGCAGGACGGACGCGAAGCCCGCCGTGCACTACGATCCGGACTGCTATCTATGCCCCGGCAATGTGCGTGCCGGGGGCAAGCAGAACCCCCCGTATACCAGCGTCTTTGCCTTTACCAACGACTATGCCGCGCTCTTGCCCGACTCTCCTGACGGGGTACTCGAGACCGGCCACTCCCTGCTGCTGGCACAAACGGAGCGTGGCATTTGCCGCGTGTTGTGCTTCCATCCCGATCACAGCTTGACCCTGGCCGGCATGGAGGTGGCCGACATTGTGCGCGTGGTCGAGGCCTGGACAGCGGAGTTCATGGATCTGGGTGCGCGCCCGGAAATCCGTCACGTGCAGATCTTTGAAAACCGCGGCGCCATGATGGGGGCCAGCAATCCTCACCCCCATGGCCAGATTTGGGCCACCGAACACATTCCCGACGAAGCCGCAGCCGAGGTGGCCAATCAGAGCGCGTATCGCAACCTGCATGACGCCTGCCTGCTTTGCGACACCCTCAAGCTCGAGCTCCGGCAAAACCAGCGTATCGTTTGCCAGAACCAGGAATTCGTTGTCCTGGTGCCCTTTTGGGCAGTCTGGCCCTTCGAGACCCTGGTGCTTAGCCGCGCTCACGTGGGCAGCCTCCCGGAATTCAGGCCTTCCGAGCAACATGGGTTGGCGGATATCTTGAAGCAGTTAACCACCATTTACGACCGCTTGTTCGCCACCAGCTTTCCCTACACCATGGGTTTTCACCAGCGGCCAACCGATGGCGACGCCCACCCGGAGTGCCATTTCCACGGCCACTTCTATCCCCCGTTGCTGCGTTCGGCAACCGTGCGCAAATTCATGGTCGGTTTTGAAATGCTGGGGATGCCGCAGCGGGACATCACCCCCGAAGCTGCCGCCGAACAACTGCGCTCCGCGGCAGGCGGCTAGATCATGCATCGCCGCCGGCTGGCTCACCTGCCCGCTGTGTTGCCGTTGTTCCTGTCGCTTTGCCTGGCCGCGCAGGTAATCACGGTCGACCATGGACCGAATGCCGCAGCGGAGCAGTCCAGGCCTTATGTGGTCATGGTCTCGCTCGACGGCTTCCGTTACGACTATGCCCGCAAGGATGGCGCCAAACATTTGCTGGCCTTGGGCGCTGACGGGGCTATCGCTCCCGAGGGCATGATCCCTGCCTATCCCTCGCTGACCTTTCCCAATCACTACACCCTGGTGACCGGGCTTTATCCTGAACACCACGGCATTGTCGCCAATAACTTCTACGACCCGGCCCGTAAGCAGCGCTACTCCTATACCGATCCGGCGACCGCTCGCGACGGAAGCTGGTACGGAGGCACGCCCCTGTGGGTGCTGGCGGAGAAGCAGGGCATGCGCACCGCTTCCTTCTTCTGGCCCGGCTCAGAAGCAGAGATCGACGGCAGTCGTCCCTCCTACTACCTCAAATTCGACAATCGCTTTCCCGACGAAAAGCGGATCGACCAGGTAGTCGCCTGGCTGCGCCTCCCGGCGGAGCAGCGCCCTCACTTCATCACCCTTTATTATTCGACCGTCGATCATGCCGGGCACCAATACGGACCCGATAGCCCCGAGACTACGGCCGCAGTCCAACATGTTGATGAGTTGATGGGCATTCTCTGGGAGGACCTCCGGCGCCTGCAGCTGCCGATCGATCTCATCGTAGTCTCCGACCACGGCATGGAGCGCGAGCAGGGCCCCTGGATCGATCTGTCGAGGTTTGCCGACCTGGAGAACTTCACCACGGTGGGGGCGCTTCTGTATCCCAACTCCGAAGCATCGGCCGAAAAGGCCTATCAGGAATTGAAGATCAAGACCGACGCCTTTACCGTGTATCGCCGCAAGCGCGTCCCCGCCGCCCTTCATTACGACAGCAACCCCCGCGAGGGCGACCCAGTGATCGTGCCCAACGGGCCATACGCTATTCGCGCCCATGTGGGTGTCGAGGATCTGCCTCCCGAGGCAGGCGCGCACGGCTTTGACCCGAGGGCCATGAAGTCCATGCGTGCCTTCTTCCTCGCCGTAGGCCCGGACATTCGTCCCGGCGCCAAACTCGAACCCTTCGAAAACATAAACGTCTATCCGCTGGTCGCAAAAATCCTCGGTCTGAACGCCCCCAGGGTCGACGGCAAACTGAACGTCCTCTCAAAGATCCTGAAAGACCAACCCGCCGACACCGACGAACCCTAACCAGGCTCTTCCTAAATCAACTCCCGCATCTTCAAACATGGCCTTCCGCAATGATCTGCGATCGCTGCGGTGACTCGATGCAACCAGCAGTAGACCAAGGGCTTGAGACCGCAAACTGCTCCCTCTGCAGCCGCCGCACCCCGCGACGATTTCATCGTCCGTGAGCGGCGAACCCGCCAAACACCCTTGCCAGCCCAGTTACAATCAAGAATGATGCCCCCGACCGACGTAAAGAAGACCCCCCGGTCCAGTGAAACCACAACCGCTCCCGCCCCTCTGCCCGATCGCTACGACCCGGCGGAAATCGAAGTGCGCTGGCAGCAGCGCTGGGATGCGGACCCCGAGCTCTATCGCGCCGAGCCTCCCCACGGCGGCAAGCCCAAGTACTACGTGTTGGAGATGCTGCCCTATCCGTCGGGCCAACTGCACATGGGGCATGTGCGCAATTACGCCATCGGCGACGCTCTGGCCCGCTACATGTGGATGCAGGGCTACAATGTGCTCCATCCCATGGGCTGGGATGCCTTCGGACTCCCAGCCGAAAACGCGGCGCTCAAGAATCAAACACCACCCCGCGAGTGGACACTCCAGAACATAGCGCACATGCGCCGCCAGATGCAGCGCCTCGGCCTCAGCTATGACTGGCAGACCGAAATCACTACCTGTCTGCCCGACTACTACCGCTGGACGCAGTGGTTTTTCCTGCGCATGCTGGAGCGAGGCCTGGCGTTTCGCAAGCAGAGCAAGGTGAACTGGTGTCCGCTCTGCGCCACCGTCCTTGCCAACGAGCAGGTCATCAATGGGTGCTGCTGGCGGCATGAAGATACCGTGGTCGAACAGCGCGACCTGGAGCAGTGGTTTCTGCGCACCACCCAATACGCACAAGAACTCCTGGACGGGCTCGACCACCTGCCCGACTGGCCGGAGAAGGTGCGCACCATGCAGCGCAACTGGATCGGCCGCAGCGAAGGCGCGACCATCGAGTTCGTCCTCGACCCGGCCGCTCAGGAATCGGAAACCGCACGCGATCATGGCAAGCTTCCTCTGCCGCCGCCGGCAGACTTCGTGGCCGGCGCCCCGATCGCAGCGGACGCCACCCGCATCCCCGTCTTCACCACCCGCGCGGATACTATCTTTGGCGCCACCAGCCTCCAACTCGCCCCTCAGCATCCCCTGGTGAAGCAATTTGCCCAGGCCGACGAGCGGCTGGCCGCGGAAGTAGCTTCCCTGGTCGAAGAACAGAAGAAAGCCCGCGAGGCCGGCGATCCCGGAGCGGTCGACAAACACGGCAGCTTCACCGGGCAGTATGCCATCAACCCGTTCAGCGGGGAGCGTGTGCCTATCTGGGTCGCCAACTACATCCTGCTCGAGTACGGAACGGGTGCGGTGATGTCGGTTCCGGCGCATGACGAGCGCGACTTCGAATTTGCCAAGAAATACGGGCTCGAGGCGCGCATCGTGATTTTGCCCCGCCGCACTCTCGATCCGGCCGCTTCCGGCCAGCCCGACGAGCCGGTGCTGCCGTACACCGAAGAAGACAGCCTGTTGATTAATTCCGGGGAATATAACGGGTTGGGGTGCCAGGAAGCGCAGCACAAGCTGGCCGCATTCGCGCAGGAGCATGGTTTTGGCCAGCCCACCATCACCTTCCGTTTGAAGGATTGGGGCGTCAGCCGCCAGCGCTATTGGGGTGCGCCCATCCCCGTGCTCTATTGCCCCAAAGACGGTATCGTGCCCGTGCCCGATGATCAGCTTCCAGTTCTGTTACCGGAGCAGATTGAGATCACGCAGCAGGATGGTTCTCCGCTCAGCCGCGTTCCTGGCTTTGTGAACGCAACCTGTCCCCGGTGTGGAGGTCCGGCCCGGCGCGAGACCGACACCATGGACACCTTTGTCGATTCATCCTGGTACTTCTACCGCTATCCTGATGCCCACAACGCATCGGCCCCCTTCAGCCGGGAGAAGATCGACTACTGGTTTCCCATCGATCAGTACATTGGCGGGGTCGAGCACGCCATCCTGCACCTGATCTACTCCCGCTTCTGGGCCCGGGTGATGCGCGATCTCGGCCTGGTCGGCAACGACGAACCGGTCACTCGCCTCTTCACCCAGGGCATGGTCATTCGCAATGGCGCCAAGATGTCCAAGTCCAAGGGCAACGTGGTCTCGCCGGACGACATGATCGCCCGCTATGGCGCCGACGCCACCCGCATGTACGCGCTCTTTGCCGCGCCGCCGGACCGCGACCTGGACTGGCAAGAGGACGGAGTAGCTGGGGTCAGCCGCTTCCTGGGCCGGGTCTACCGCCTGGGTATGCGTTACCGCGAGCCGGTTCGCAGCCACGCCGGGCAACCTCCCGCAGCGCCAACTTCTCCTCTGGCGCAGGAGCTGCTGCGCAAGCTGCACCAGACCATCAGCAAGATCACCCAGGACTTTGCCGGGCGTTGGCACTTCAACACCTCC
The DNA here is from genome assembly GCA_963838445.1 of uncultured Acidobacteriaceae bacterium. Classification (GTDB taxonomy): domain Bacteria; phylum Acidobacteriota; class Terriglobia; order Terriglobales; family Acidobacteriaceae; genus PALSA-350. The sequence goes on along the minus strand of CAWIRT010000047.1, from coordinate 128,381 downwards.
ATCGCAGCGGTCATGGAGCTGGTCAACGAGATCACCGCAGCCGAATCCGGATTGGCTGAGATGCCGGCCGAGGTCTCCGCCCAATTGATGGGCACCATCGTGCCGTCCTTGATCCTCTTGCTGGCGCCCTTTGCACCCTATCTTGCGGCCGAGCTCTGGAATGAAACCGGGGGCGCCGGCGCGCTGCTTCGGCACCCTTGGCCGAGCTTTGATCCTGACCTGGCTCGCGAAGAGGAGTTGGAAATACCGGTCCAGGTGAATGGCAAGCTGCGCGCTGTAGTCCGTCTGCTGCCGGATGCGGGTAGCGAAGCCATGCAACAGGCAGCGCTCGCCGAAGCCAGGGTGCAGGCCGCTATCGCCGGCAAGCAGGTGGTCAAAGTGGTGGTCGTACCCAACAAATTGATCAACATCGTGGTTAAGTAGGCTCATGAGAGTCAAGGCTGAAAAAAGCTTCTGCCTGGCGAACCCCCTCGTCAGCATCGTGGTTAAGTAGGCAGTGCGGGGAACTCAGTCTCTGCTGTACATCTTCGCCGCTTGCTGGAAGCGCCCCAGCCTGCTGGGATGGGAGCTGCTCTGGCGCTGGGGTTTCGGTGTTCCCGCGGCGGCTATTCTGGTATACCAGGGCGCCCGGCTTGCGGCCACGGTTTCGCCGGGTCTTTCCGGTCTTTCGCTCAGCGATCCGATGCAGGCCGGGCAACAAATAGCGCAAGCCGTTGCGGCTCTCAAACCGGACGTAGCGTTGCTGGCTCGCTGGCTGGGGCCAGTGCTGGCTGTCGCCTGGGCCATCGCCTCGGGGCTCGGGCGCAGCGTAGTGCTCAAGCGCCTTGACCCCGCATTGCATCCCGCGCTCTTTATCCTGATATTCCTCCAATTACTGCGCATGGCGGCCCTGATTGCAGTCTGGCTAGGCTGGTACAGCGCCATCCGCTGGGCCGCAGATACAACCCTGAGCAGCGGCACTCCTAACCTGGTTGCCTGGAGTGCCTGGGTCATCTGCCTCTCGCTGGGGATCTTTGTCCTTTGGGCGTTGCTGAGTTGGATTTTTTCTATCGCCCCTTTGTTGGCGATGCTGGAGGGAAAAGGCGTTATCGGCAGTCTGACCAGCAGTCTTCACCAAGGCGTGCTCACCGGCAAACTGGTCGAAGTGAACCTGGTGTTAGGCATCGTCCGCCTGGCGTTGATCGTGCTCGCCATGGTCTTCTCTGCCATTCCTCTACCCTTCGAAGCCGACATGACCGGAACCGCCCTCTACCTGTGGTGGGCCCTGGTCACGGTGGTCTACCTGGTCGCTAACGATTTCTTTCAAGTAGCAAGGCTGGCCGCCTTCATACAATTCTGGCGGCTCTACAATCCCTAACCTCGAACCAACGCTGGATATCCCATATCGGCGATGCCACACATATCAACTCAACCATCCCAGTTTTTAACAGCCGCGAAGCTAAAGGGTAGCGGCGAGGTTCGTTTCCGTCCTTGCCCACCGGCCCAAATCCTGAAAAACTAGAACGTGGATACTTCCTCGATCGTCATCCTGGATTTCGGCAGCCAATACACACAACTCATCGCACGGCGCATACGGGAGCAGAATGTCTTCTCCGTGGTTCTGCCCTGCAGCGCTTCTGTATCTGAGATTCGGTCCCATCATCCCCTCGGGCTCATCCTTTCCGGCGGTCCCTGCTCGGTCTACGACCCGGACGCCCCCGTGGCCGATCCCGGCATGCTGGCCATGGGATTGCCCATCCTTGGCATCTGTTATGGTTTGCAGTTCCTTACCCATCATTTAGGAGGCAAGGTACGCTCGGCAGAGAAGCGCGAATACGGACCTGCGCAGGTTTCGATCGTTCCCGGGCAACAAGCCGAAAATCCTTTGTTTGCCGGCTTGCCCGCGTCGCTCGATGTCTGGATGTCTCACGGCGATGAAGCCCTGGAATTGCCGCCTGGTTTTTCACTGACCGCGCGCACGGCCAATGCTGTTGCGGGTATGGCCGATCCCTCGCGCAACATCTGGGCAGTACAGTTTCACCCCGAAGTCCGGCATACCCCCCGGGGAACAGACCTGCTGCGCAACTTCCTCTTCAATATTTGCCATGCGCAACCCAACTGGACTGCGGCCCAATTCATCCAGTCGACCGTTTCCGCGATCCGCGAACAGGTTGGGGACGGCCGCGCCATCTGCGCGCTTTCCGGAGGGGTCGATTCTTCCGTGGCCGCGGTGCTGGTGGAGCGAGCCATTGGCGAGCGCCTCACCTGTGTCTTTGTCAACAACGGCGTCCTGCGTAAGAACGAGTTCCTGCAGGTGCAGCAAAACATGCGCGACAAGCTGGGGCTGCGATTGATAGCCGTCGATGCGAGCGACCGTTTCCTGTCCCGGTTGACGGGGGTCCTCGATCCCGAGCAAAAGCGGAAGATCATCGGTAGCGAATTCATCGCCGTTTTCGATGATGAAGCCAAGCGAATTCTAGAGAAACAGCAGGGAAGCGCCGCCTGGCTTGTGCAGGGCACGCTTTATCCCGATGTGATCGAGTCCTCCTCGGTCAAAGGGCCATCGCAGACCATCAAGAGCCATCACAATGTCGGTGGCCTCCCGGCAACCATGAAGCTCAAACTGATCGAGCCATTGCGCGATCTGTTCAAGGACGAGGTCCGCCGCATTGGACGCGACCTCGAGATACCGGCCGAGATTCTGGAGCGGCAGCCCTTTCCCGGGCCCGGCCTGGCGGTGCGGATTCTGGGCGAGGTCACACCCGAGCGGGTAGCGCTGTTGCAGGAAGCTGACGACATCGTGGTCAGGGAGATCAAGGCCGCCCGGCTCTACCAGCAGATCTGGCAATCCTTCGCCGTGCTGCTCCCGGTCAAGAGTGTCGGGGTGATGGGTGACCAGCGCACGTACGCATACACCTGCGCTATTCGCGCGGTGCATTCAGAAGACGGCATGACCGCCGACTGGGTGCCGCTGCCCTACGATCTGCTCAAGAAAATTTCCAGCCGCATTGTCAATGAGATCCACGGCATCAATCGCGTGGTCTACGACATCACATCCAAACCGCCCGGAACCATCGAGTGGGAATAAACCACCCAACGCAGACGATCCTTTTTGAGCGGCCCCAAACAAATACAACCGACTACAAGCGACGGATTGCCTCCGTCTGGGAACCCCGTTTCCACTGTAGGGGACGGGCTTTAGCCCGTCCGCAATTACTTTGGAATGAATATGGCTTTAGCCACTGAGGGGATGGCTCTGTCCAGGCAAAGTCTTTTCCGTAGCCTGCTCAGTCCCTTTCTGTTCAGTCCCTTCTAATGACAGACACTAGCGGGGGCAACTGAGAATAGCTTGGATGTGAGTCCAAAGCACGGACGGCCGTCTGCTAAACGTCAGCCGAGCCCGGAAGGGCTGGGTGGGAATCCCAGCATGATCCGCGCCGCCTGGCCTGCGGGGGAGCGCATTCGCGCCCCCGCAGCAAGAGCACGCTAAGCCAGAGCTAGCACATCGGCAGCCGTTACCCCAACCTTGGGGAACCACGAGTGCGCCCCCTCCAGGCTGTGATTGACGTTCTGAATATTCTTCACGCCCTGATCGTTGAGCCAATCTTCAAACGCCTTTGCGCCGCTCTTGGCGTAGATCGCAATCCCGTCCTTCCAGGTGGCGCGGCCACAGAGCACACCATTAAAGGTGGTCCCGCTCTCCACCGCCAACTCCAGTGTTTCCGTGAAAACCGCATTGCTAACACCGGCGGAGAGATAGATGAAAGGCTTGTGAGTGGTCGTCGCCGCGTCCTTGAAATGCTGTAAAGCTTCGCTACGGGTATAAGCCGCTTCGCCTTTGAAAGCCTTGGTGCCCTGGACAAACTCCATCTGCACCGGCACCTCCACCTTCAACACATCGATCAGATACTTCTCTTTGCCGAATTCCGACATCGAACCCGACACAATGTCCGGCTTTTTCCTGGCGTATTCCAGCGATTTCTCGCTGTTGCCGTGCACGTCGTAACCCACAAACTCCAGAAAGAAGGCGATGTCGTGGGCCCGGCATTCGTCGCCGATGCGTTCGATAAAGGCATGCTTCCGATCGTTGATATCGCTCTTCTCAAACGGGGTGTAGTAGAGCAGCACCTTCACACAGTCCGCGCCTGCTTCCTTCAGCCTGCGGACCGACCAGTGGTCCAGCAGATCGGGCAGCCGGCCCGGCGTGTCGGCATCGTAGCCGGTCTTCTCGTACGCCAGCAGCAGCCCTTTGCCATGACGCCGCTTGGCTGCTGGTAATCCGTACTCCGGGTCCAGCAGGATCGCCGAAGAATATTTCGTGAGCACATCGGTGACCAGTTCCTTGAACTCGACCAGCGCGGAATCCGGCAGGTCCGGAACGCCCTTCTCTTTGGCCAGCGACTTCTTCAGCGATCCGCGCTGGTCCATCGCCGCTGCAGCGATGACCCCGCGCGCATCTGAGACGGCCTTAAGTCCCGCCAGTTTTCCAGCTGTCATCTTGGTGGTTGTCATGCTCATTACCCTCTCAATTTTTCCATTGTTTCCCGGCGCTCATTCTAAAACATTCCCGACAACTGCGATGCGGGATGCACGTTCACTGCCCCAGCGCCGCGCGCTGGATCTCAAAAAGTTCGATGATGCCGCGCTGCGCATGATCCATCATCTCCAATAATTTTTCCCGCGGAAACGCGGTTCGCTCCGCCGTTGCCTGCACCTCCACGAATCCCCCGGCCTCCGTCATCACCACGTTCATGTCGACTTCTGCCTGGGAATCTTCTTCGTATGCCAGGTCGAGCAGCGTCACGCCCTCGACAATGCCCACACTGGTCGCGGCTACCAATTGGGTGAGCGGCAGCTTCTTCAGGGTTCCCGCCTCCACCAGACGGCGGAAAGCGATGGCCATGGCGACACAGGCACCGGTGATGGCAGCAGTCCGCGTGCCGCCGTCGGCCTGCAGCACATCGCAGTCGAGGATCACCGTTCGTTCCCCCAGAGCATGCATGTCAACCACCGACCGCAGCGAACGCCCGATGAGGCGCTGAATCTCATGGGTTCGTCCGCCCACTTTGCCGCGCTCCGCTTCCCGCACAGTGCGGGTGAGCGTGGCCCGCGGCAACATCCCGTACTCCGCGGTTACCCATCCCCGGCCGCTGTTCTTGAGCCACCCCGGCACCCCGGTTTCCACCGTGGCATTGCACAAAACCCGGGTGTGGCCTACTTCAATCAAGACCGAGCCCTCGGCCATCGAAGTGTAATGCGGGGTAAGGCGCACCGGGCGCATTGCCTGGGGAGCCCGGTCATTGGGACGGAAGAATGCCGCGGCGGATTTCTGCTCCGGGTTCATCCACTGATTGTATGAGAGGCGTAGCCGCTGTCTGTCCCGTCTGTTCCCATTTCGGGACACGTCCCGAAATGGGAACAGACTCCTAACTAGCGGACTGGCTTGAACTTAACCGCAATCGCGACCATAACCACTGTTCCTTTACGGGAAAAGACCAAAACGAGCGTCATCCCCCTCTTCTTCCAACTCATTGCCCTGAAACGGTTTAATCTCCCCCACCCTCCCTCCCTGATTTGGCCCCCCACCTGCTTCTAGCATGTGCAACCGGCCAACCTCACGAACGCAACCCTGGACACAATGACCGGAACGCAAGGCACCGAAACAAGGCAACCGAGCATGAGCCGCTGGGCAAGTGGGGATCGGCAGCTTGCTCATGCGAAGCAGGACGCAAGAGGCGTGAAGCGAACATGAAACAAACATGAAGCAAACATGAAGTTACGAGGATTGATTATGAATTTCGGTCTGGAATTGGTTGTGCGAAAGCTCTCCCTGGCAGCGAAGCGTTCTCCTTCGCCGGGCCTTGTTTACTGGGTGAATCATTCATTCCGCCCAGGTTTTCCACCCACGCAAGCGCAAGTTGCCGTAATAAATGTCGATACAGCAGGCAGGGAAGTTCCTCTATCCGGCCAGAAAGGAATCTGCGTACAATGGCAATAACTGTTCCTGTTACATTCCCTGTGACAACTATGTCGCGACTCGTGGAGCGCACCGGCAAGCTTCATCTGCTCGTGGTTGACGAGGATGCCGCGATTCGCTCCGCATGCTGTGAAATCGCCATCGACCTGGGCTTTGTTCCTCAAACTGTTACCAGTATTAGCGCGGCACGTACTCTGCTGCGCGATCAGGGCATCGACATTCTGCTGCTCGATTTACGAACCCCGATCGAGGAAGGCTTGGGCTTGCTGAACGAAATCAAGGCGCTCAATCCCTCCCTGATGGTGGTCGTCATGACCGCATTTGCAACCGTGCCGGCCGCGGTCGAAGCGATGCGCACCGGGGCGGCCGACTATCTAACCAAGCCTTTTGCCATGGATGAGCTTGCCGCGGTGCTGGAGCGTGCCCTGGAAAGGCGCACCGCGGAGGGAGAGAGCCGCCGCTTGCGTGAAAGCTTGCGCTCTCCCCAGGGCCTGGGTAACATGATCGGCCGCAGCCCGGAGATGGACAAGTTGTACCGCATTCTGGCAAAGGTAGCGCAAAGCTCCCATCCAGTGCTGATACTGGGAGAGAGCGGCGTGGGCAAAGAGTTGGTGGCGCGCTCTATTCATTCCAACGGCCCCCATGCGGACCGGCCGTTTGTGCCCATCGATTGCGGTTCGCTTGTGCCCACCTTGATGGAGAGTGAGCTCTTCGGCTACGTGAAAGGCGCGTTTACCGGCGCCAATCGGGCCAAGGAAGGTCTGCTGGCATCAGCCCAGGGAGGCACCGTGTTTCTCGATGAGATCGGTGAGCTGCCGCTCGATCTCCAGGCCAAATTGCTGCGTGCCCTGCAGGAAAAAGAGGTTCGTCCGGTCGGCGGCACCCATCGCGTCGCCATTAACGTCCGCATCCTGGCAGCCACCAACCGCAATTTGGCGACAATGGTGGAGCAGGGACGCTTCCGCAAGGATCTCTACTACCGGCTCAGTGTTGTCAACCTGCGTATTCCTCCTCTGCGTGAGCGCAAGCAGGATATTCCTTTGCTGGCCGCGCACTTCCTGGAGCGGATGTTCCGCGAAACCGGTACCAGCCACACCCTTAGCGATGATGTTTTGCGTACCCTGGTCGAGTACGAATGGCCGGGCAACGTGCGTGAGTTGGAGAATTCGCTCGACCGCGCCTGTACCCTCTCCTCCGGCCCGGTCTTACACCTGGGCGATCTCCCCACCCAATTGCAAAACTTTCATTTGCAGAATCGCCGTCCCGGACCTGCGGCGCCGACCGTGCTGGCCGCAGCTGTTTCTGCCCGGACGCCTGTCCTGCCTCTGGCCCAGTTGGAAAAGCAGGCTATCCTCGAAACTCTGCGCAAGCTGAATGGCGACAAGCTTCTGGCCGCGCGCCTGCTGGGGATAGGTAAGACCACGCTTTACCGCAAGCTGAAGGAGTACGGCATCGGCACTTCCGACGCAGAAGAACACGCCCACAACGACAGCCCCGCTTCCCCAAGCTGACCAGAATGCGACCCCAAGGCAACCTTACCCATTCAACTTTCCCTGACCACCTAAGGAGGCAGTCGTGCAATCATCCGTGCAACATAGTGTCCTGATTATCAGTCCCATGGCCGATGCCATTCGGGTCGCTGAGTCGTTGAGCAGCGCCCTGGGATGTCCTGTAAAGGTCGCCCCCAGTCATCGAGCCGGGGTAACCGAACTTCGCCATCGCGACTACTCCGTAGTTGTGGTGGACGACTGCGCCGCCGAAGCCAATCCCGCCGCCACCGACATGTTGTGGCAGAACCTGGGAATGGCAGTTCCCATGCAGGTAAACTTCGCATTCCATGGTGGCTCACGACTCGCCCGCGAGGTGCAAGCGGCCATCGGCCGCCGCGAGCTGCACCAGATTCGGGCTTTGCGCGCCGCCGCGTCGCTGCTGGAAAGTGAATTGAAATCTACCGTGACCGGCCTTCTGTTGCAGTCGCAACTGGCGCTGGCTGAACCGGAGCTGACCCCGAAACTCGCCGGCAAATTGGAGTTGGTGGCAGAACTCGCCGGCAGCCTCCGCCGCAGGCTCGAGCAGGCCCGGGCCTAACCTCCGCTTCGCTTACCGAGCTCAGATCTCTCGATCGGTAGGCCGAAGCAGCAGATCCATCCGCGGGGCCTATCCCCAGCTTTCCCAACACATCGCGCTTACACCATTTCCCGTCGGGTGGCCCATTCAAGCCGTTTTCCCTCGAGTGGGCTACACCCCTAGCGCAATAATTTTCCCCTTAACCAATCAAAAGGTGCCCCACCCTGTGCTTCTGCACGGGTAAGGGCGCTCCGCCTTCTTCGGGCCAAGCCAGGTACAACTCGCCGAGACCGTCAAGCCGCGTAAAACCTCGTCAAGGCAAGCCGGTCTTGAGTGCCTGACTGCTCGGTTTCAGCATCAAAAGAATTGGTCATAGTTGGTGTAAGCTTAAGGCGTTCTCAACGCAGCCGCCCTGTCGATTCGTGGCCATCCATGATTGTCCGGGGTTCGCAAGGCTTGCTGGGCCGAATGGTTGGACGGTCGGTCTGAGATCGATCCCGGGTCGCGCAAATATCGGGTGCAGCCGACAGCCTCGAAACATCAAAGTAACGTCGGGCTACACCGCTGATTCAGAGAAGCTGGAACAGTCCGGCTACCATGGCGGCGCAGAAAAATTTCGTATCAACGGAGAGAATCATGAAAAAGCACGCGTTATTGAGCGCAACCCACTCCACCGGCTTAGCAACCAGGCCATTCGGCTATGCTTCCGCCGGCATGCTTTCGCTTGCCATGACCGGGTTGCTGCTGTTGGGCGGTTGCAACAAGGGACCGGCTCCTGCCGCACCAGCAGCGGAACCCGCCCCTACGGCTCAGGCTGCCGCCCCCGCACCCGCTGCTGCCCCCACTGCGGAACCCGCGCCCGCTGCTCCCGCTCCAGCTCCTGCGGCCGCGCCGCCTCCTCCCGCACCTCAGCCTTCTGTTGCTGCAGCTCCCGCGCCACCACCGGCTCCCAAGGTGTATACCGTGCCCGCCGGCACGGCCCTGGTAGTCACCATGGGGCAAACCGTCAGTGCTAAGAACAGCAGCGTCGGCGATAGCTTTACTGGCTCCCTGGCTCAGTCCGTGGTGGTTCACGGCGTGAATGTGCTTCGCGCCGGAACTCCGGTCACCGGTACGGTGACCGCCTCCAAAGGCCAGGGACGTTTCAAGGGAAGCGGCGACCTGGGCATAGCGATCCGCAGAGTCGGCAGCTACTCGGTCACCACCAGTTCTTATGAAGCAACAAATAAAGGCAAGGGCAAGCGTACCGCTGGGTTCGTTGGCGGCGGCGCTGGCGGTGGCGCGCTGATTGGCGGTCTCGCCGGTGGCGGCAAGGGCGCCCTGATCGGTGGCCTGCTGGGAGCCGGTGCCGGAACTGCGGGCGCCGCCTTTACCGGCAATAAAGACGTGTCCATCCCCGCAGAAACCGCGGTCACCTTCAGGCTTGCCGAGCCCATCACTGTTACCAAGGAGCCGCGGGAACCGCGCTAAAGCTCCCTGGCTGTTCCGGAAGTGGGATTGCAACGCTGCTCGAAGTTGCAGATACTTCAGAGGATTATCAGGGTAATGGTGGATGGGGTCATAGCTGCTGATGTGCAGCCGTTCTGGAGCAACGGCTGCACCGAGGAGCTCGCTCGACATCAGCTCCGGAGGCAGAATGCAAAGCGATCCCCCAAGCATGGCAGCGCGTAAGCATACCAACGGATGGATGACGGTGCTGGCGCTGGGCCTGCTGGCTATCTGTCTGCTCGCCTGTCTGTACGTTCTGATTGGATTTCCAGCTGAAGCACAGGCGGCCGGTGGTTCGACCATCGTCGACCCGGCCGGTTCTCCTGCTTCGGCCTCTCCGGTTACGCCGTCGCCCAGGCGTCTGCCGCTGGCGAGTTATACAACGCCCGCCGCCGTGGCGTCGCAGACTACGGTTGCTGCCCCGCAGCACAGCGACCTGACTTCTCAAGAGCTCCAGGCTCAACTGGGTTCGGTTCACGACCAACTCCGTCAATCGCAGGAGATTTTGCGCCAGGCAGAGCAGGCACAGCGCAGGATTCGCACTGCGTCGGCGCTGTTTCTGGTTGTTTTCGCGGTCATCGCCGGGTTGATCGTGATCCAGGTCTACCTGCAGGCCCGTGCATGGGACCGCGACTCGTCGCGCGCCGTCGCCGAAGTGGATTCGATTGCCACCCAACTAGGGATACTGCGCGACGCCCGGGCAGAAGCCAGGAGTGCGTTGCCTGCCTTGCTGCAGGAAGTGGGCGAGCAGCCTTTAAGTTTTCAGGAAGAAGGCAACGCTTTTGCCTCGCGCTCGCAAGCGATTATCGATGACATCGACCATCTGGCCTACGTCGGTCAGGGCCGCCTTGCTTTTCGTGATTTGCCTTCGGAACCCGAGGCCGCCGTTTATCTGAACGGCCTGCTGCTTTCCGCCGTTTCCCACCTGAGCCGCTCGGATCCATGGACAGCGTTCGCTCGGCTGGACCAGTTTTTCTCCCAGATGGCGCACTTTCCGGATGCGGTGGAGCGGCGCCGGATTGCTCAGGCATATTCCTATCGCGCTCTGGCCGCCTACCAAGTACTGGAGGCCCAGGATAAGGAACCATCCTGGCAGCGGAAAACGGAGCGAGCCCAGTTAGAGACTTTATCCAAACAGGCTTTTGCGGATATCGCTCACGCCGCGTCGGTGGATCCGGAATGGAAACACACTACCTTTGTCGAAGCTTTGCTCTGCAGCCGCTTTTACGTGCCCGAGGACACCGCCGACAACAGTTCCCGCAACGATCTTTTTGTCCGCGGCCTGCGCCGTGCCGTCAGTCTTTACAAACAATTGATCGAGGAGAGATCATATCGCGGGCCGGCACGCCGTAACCTGGCACGCTGCCTCAAACGCATCGCGGAGCAAACCGGAGAGAAAAGTGATTTCTCCGATTTTGGCTATGGCTTGAACGCGTTTCCCACCGATGAAGAACTCGCAGACGAGGCGTTGGCGGCGCGTCAGCCCGCTTCGCAGGACCGGTTCCTGTGGCAATGGCTGTTGGCGGACGAGGAGCTGTTCTCGAACGTGGAGCGGCTCAACCTGGCTGAATACCGGGCCTTCTGGATCCGCATGCTGGACACCAAAGTCCACCTCAGAAACTGGAGGGCCGATCTGGGAGAACTGCAACAATCCCGGCCGGCGATGAAGGAATGGAGCGTACAACTGCTGCAATCCGAGCCGCCCATCACTTTGTCCAATGCCATTTCCCGGCGCCAGGAGCGCTTTGACAGCCCTGCATCGGGCACCTGAGGATTTGCTCGCAACCGGTCAGGACGTAACCCAAAGGTTAATAGTCTTGTGACTGGCAATTCCACTCTCTCCTTCGTATCATAAAGTTGTGCCCGTTTCCGACGACGGGCGCGCGATGAAGGAGACACTGATGCCTACCAAGAGTGTAGAAACGGCAAACGGAGCTGCCAAGGCTGCCAAGCCCCGCAAGCCCGCCGCCAAGAAGCAGACCACTGCCCCAGCGCCGACCCGGGAAGAGATTGCTCGCTTGGCGGAGAAGTATTGGGCTGAACGTGGCTGGCCCGAGGGTTCCCCCGAGCAGGATTGGCTGCGCGCTGAACAGGAATTGAAAACAGCTTCCTAGGTATGCGGGAAGGTGAGTCCTCCCCCGAACTCCCGGTCCTCGCGTCAGCCTGCAGCAAGCTCCGCGCCATGATGTGCCAGGACAAACCGGAAAAACGCTCGGCCGGGACAGGCAGGGTTTAGCGCCCTATCTGTGGCTTTGCCAGCCTCAAAATACAAATAAGAAGTCCCCTCCAGGCGACGGCGATCCACGCGTCTTGACGCCCACCGGACCTTTGTGTCAACTTGTTGATCCGTGCCGGTTTCAGGCGCCAACGGAAGCATGCGTCCGGGTTAGGACCCTCCCCTATCCGGTCACACTTCGGTGATCTTGAGACTTTGCCGCGTTGAGCGATACTTAACACCAGGGAAAAGCCGGATGTTTTGAGCTCTTCCCACTTGTTTTTATTTGCATTTTTTTCTGCCGCGTCTCGTACTCATGAAAAACGAAGTGCTCGACATTCTGATTCTAGGGCTGCTCGTGGTGCTGTTTGCCTCGATCTATCGCAAGCGCGCGTCCGCCCGGTTGCGCTACTGGGTCATCGCCTGGATCCTGGTCCTGCTCCATTTCACAGCCTTGCTGGTCCCCGCATCCGCGGGACTGGGACAGGATCTCGTCGACAGCCTCAGCATCAGCGCCCTGCTTCTTTCCGGGTTGTGTTTCCTTTTCTCCGCCTCTGCCATCTTCCAATCCCCACTGGGCAGCGCACTGATCGGGTTCGGCATCGGGATTCCGGCGCTGTTTTACATCAACTATTTGATCTTCGGCGGTTCGCATCAGTGGCCTCTTTACCTCGCCGCCGCCGCCTCTTCCACAGCCGGCATGGTGTTGGCGTGGAGGTTGTGCCGTGGCCGCAGCCGTGTCTGGGCCGTCATTACCATCGCCTTTGCCGGCGGCGGAATCGTGACCGTACTCTCGATCGCTCACCAACAGCAGGATTTCGGCATTTCCGCGCTTCTGTTTGAAATCTTCCTCACCTTCGCAGCGCTCTACTGGTTCGATTTCCGGCGCACCTCGACCGGCGTGCTGACCTCGATCCTGGGACTGGTGGCGTGGGCTTCGGTGTTTCCCGTCGGACTACTTTGCAACTATCTCGTGGGGGCAGGCCAGATCCCTGCGGAATTGTGGAACGTGCCTAAATATTTTGTGGCTTTCGGCATGATTATGACCCTTCTGGAAGACGAGTTCCTGGCCGCAGGGCGCGCTATCGAGCATTATCGTCTTCTCTTTGCCTCCAACCCACACCCTATGTGGGTGCACGATCCGGAGACCCTGCGCATCCTCGAGGTCAACGATGCCGCAGTGACTCACTACGGCTACTCGCGCGAAGAATTTGTCAGCATGACGCTCCCCGACCTGCGCCCGACAGAAGACGTGGAAGCGATTCTCAGGGAAAACTCGACCGCCAGCTCCACCAAGCTTACCGGCCCCTGGCGCCATCGGCGCAAAGATGGCTCCTATATCCAGGTGGATATGGCCTCTCACTTCATCGACTTCAAGGGGCGGAAGTGCAGTTTCGTCCTGGTCCAGGATGTGACCGACCGTCAGCAACTGCACGAGCAGTTGGTGCACCAGGCACACCACGACCTGCTTACCGGGCTGCCCAATCGGCTGCTGCTGGAAGATCGCATGCAGCAGAGTCTGGCCCAGGCAGCCCGCTACGGGCAACAAGCGGCGGTGCTCTGCCTGGATCTCGATCGGTTTAAGCAGATCAATGACAGCTTCGGCCACGCCGCCGGCGATCTATGCCTGCAACAGGTGGTTACGCGCGTGTCGGCTCGCTTACGCGCGGTGGACACGTTCGCCCGTACCGGCGGCGATGAGTTCGTGATCATTTTGGGCGAGCTGGCCAACAAGAATAGCGCCCTGATGGTCGCGCGCAGCGTTCTCGACAGCATCAATAAGCCGATTGAAGTCGATGATTTTTCCTTCGACATCTCGGCGTCGATTGGCATCTCGATTTATCCCGACGATGGGACCGATGCTGCTCAGCTACGCCGCTCGGCCGACGCCGCGATGTATCGCGCCAAGCAGGCGGGCGGGGACCAGTTTATTCTCGTCTCGTCGCACAGCACCGGCTCCGCCGACGAGGTGACCGAGCTGGAGCGGTTCCTGCGCAGCGCGCTTAAAGACGATGGACTGGAGCTCTATTACCAGCCCCAATATTCCATGGCTGGCAATCTCTGCAGCCTGGAAGCAATCCTGCGCCTGAATCATCCCCAACTGGGCACCATCGCTGCCGATCGCTTCCTGCCCATCGCGGAGGAGCGTGGGCTGATGGTTCCCGTAGGCAACTGGGTATTGGATGAGGTGTGCCGCCAGAGCATCGACTGGCAAGGCCAGGGCCTGGCGCCGCTGCGCATATCCTTTGCCGTCTCGCCGCTGCAATTCCTACATTCCGACTTTTCGGCCCGGGTGCTGAGCGCCGTGGCCCAGCGGGGCCTCGACCCCCGGCTGCTGGAGCTGATCGTGACCGAGAGCACCGTCATGCGCAATCGCCCGGAGGTTGCCTCCCAGATGCGTAGTTTGGCCGCATTGGGGGTGCACCTCTCCGTTGCCGACTTTGGCAGCAGCTACTCCTGTTTGAGCCACCTGCACCAGCTTCCCGTCAGCACGCTCAAGATCGACTGCTCCTTCGTCGAACGAATATCCGACCCCAACGGGACTTACACCATCGTTCAGGCCATCATCGCGTTGGCCCACAGTCTGGGGTTCAAGGTTGTAGCCGAGGGGGTCGAGCGCACCGACCAGATGGAGTGCCTGCGCACTCTGGGTTGTGATTTTGTGCAGGGTCATCTTCTGGCCCCGGCCCTGCCGGCCGCGAGTATTCCCAGGTACCTCGCGACCACCAACCCTCCAATAGCCAGGCATTCGCGCCGCTGACTTCGTTTCTTACGCTACGGTGCGACGATCGTGCCGCACGCGATTCTCGCGCCCGCGTTGCCCGTGGGATCGGTCATCATATCGTCCGCTTTCTCGTGGATAACGAACGCTGTGCCCCCGTTGGCGAACACCGAGTTCTTCGCGTCCTTCTTAAGAGAAATGCTTTGGGTCACGAATGAGAGATGGTCCGTTCCGTCGGCCATCACTTGCAGGTTCACCGGCATGTCGCCGGCATGAGGGCCCTTGGGGTTCTTGGTTCCATGCTCCTTGCTGTCAGGATTGAAATGGCCGCCGGCGGACTTGAAATCCGGTCCATCGCATTTAGCGTCCTGATGCACATGGATTGCGTGCTCGCCCTCCGGGAGGTTCTTGAGATCCAGCTTGACCTTGACTCCATTGCCCGCGGGCGTAAGTGTGGCCGACCCCGCATCCTGGCCGTCGCTGGTCTTGAAGTCCACTTCCAGACCTTTGTTCTTGTGCATCGCTGCTGGCGCCGATAGCGCCAACAAAGCGGGTAACGCAGCTACGCATACTCTGAGCAATCTGGTCATTCTTTTCCTCGCGTCCTGGCTGGGATTCCGGCCAACCGCTAGCATAACCGATCTGCCCGCCAGACCTCATAAACATCCTTCAGCGCGCCCCGCGAAGCCGGCCGGATTTTCTATTACGTAACCGTCACTGTCGACCATGGAAGCTACCCGGGCCCGGACGTCTAAATGGCGTGTTATCAAGGTAATGCACATCAAGTGTTATGTACGCCGGGGGGCCTCGAACCTAGAGTGATAACAACACTCTGGAGAGCGGGCACTGGCATGGTTCCTCGCATTTTGATCATTGACGACGAAGCCGACATACGCGAAGTGACGGCCCTCAGCCTGGAAACCATTGCTGGCTGGCAAGTGATCCTGGCCCCTTCCGGCGCACAAGGCATACGCCGCGCTTCGCTCGAACAGCCGGATGCCATTTTGCTCGATGTCATGATGCCCGACATCGACGGCCCAACCACCTATCAAATTCTGAAGCAGAATGGCAACACGGCTCACATCCCCGTGCTTCTGCTCACCGCCAAAGTACAGGGTCAGGACCGGCGCAAGCTCGACGAACTGGGAGCGGCCGCGATTCTTTCCAAACCCTTCGATCCCCTCACCCTCGCCGACCAGATCTCAGAAATCCTGGGCTGGGAACGAGACGGCGTTTACAAAAGCGGACCCACCGGCACCGTTTCCCTGGCCGGCGACTAACACACCCTTTCCCTCCCCCAGCAACACCCTGCACGTAAGAATCCCTCCCCAAACTAAGTCCCGCAGGGACGTCTGAAAACTCTGAAAACAGCCCGGGACGCGAGTCCTGGGTAAGGATTCAGCAGAAAGAATCAGTCCCTAGGGACGGCTGAAGATTGCCACCTGCTGCCCTCATCCATGGATGCGTGTTCTAGCTCTGTATCAGGGCACGACTTTTAGTCGGGCCGTAAAGGATGGAAAGAGAATCGGGCTTTAAAGCCCTGACCTTTGTGGCCCCCTGATACAAAGCATCAGAGTCGGTGACTCCAAGAAAACTTGTGTAGTTCGCCATGAGGAATTGGGAAAACGAATCTCAGGGGCTTTGAAGGAGGCCGACGGAAATGGTGCGTGATAAGCGTGGTATGCGTGGTAAGGTGCGTCGCGCCGACGGAAATGGTGCGTGATATGCGTGGTATGCGTGGTAAGTCACCCAGCTGGTAGGAAAAGTTTGCTTTGCCGGCAGACTGGGAGCCTTCCGCGCCTGAGCCTCGCTTGGGACGAGAAGCGGAGCGTGGCTCGTCTTGGCTGGCGGGGAAGGCGGATAAGTCCTTTGTTTTATCAAGATGTCCAATTGCTCCGAGTATTGACGGCAAGGGGCGGAGCGAGGTTCTTCATGCGGGTGTAACAGGTGTGGTGGCGCAGGGATACGGCTGCATGATTCTCCTTAGGAAACCGTCAAGCCAACGATCCCATGGGTGGCTTTGGTGCGCAAGGAGCTGAGGTAAATAAACATGAGGATGGGGGGTATTTAACTAAAGGTAACCCCCTCAGTTTGCCTGGGCCCTCAGGACGCTGGGTGAGGCATTCCCCGTGCGATTCCAGAGGAATCCAGAGTGAGTGCCGCACCTACGGCGCTCGGCGTGGTCGTGGAAGTATTCCCAGCCCTTCGGGGCCGGGCTGACGTTTGGGCTGCCGGCCCTCCGGGCCTCGAGGCGGCGGTAAATCGAGCGTAGTTTTTCTCCTAGCCGGGAAGGCTAGTGAAGGGACCTGCGGTTGCTCTTCGAGTTCTCACGCAGGCTCTAAAAGGCCCCTGAAGTACGTCTTTCTCACCTGGGTACGGGCTTCAACCCGTACATATAGGAAACAAAACGACGGCCTTTTAGCCACTCCACGATCACTTGGGAATGAATGCCGCCGAAGGATACCTCCGCCTCGAAACACCACTCTCCCCAGCCTCTGAAGCCTGGGCTACCTCATCACCCTAGGTGGTCGGACGAGGTTTGACCGCCAGAAACACCGGCGGCAACGGATTGCCATTGATATCGGTTAGTTTGGGATCGATCTGCATGGTGTCCACCAGCTTCGTGGTGTCAATCACGTGCAGCACGTTGTCCCCAGTGGTGCCCGCAAAAAAGAGAGTGTTATCGGGGGAGAAGACTCCCGCCACTGGTGCCAGCGCCTTGCCGGCCAGTGTGACGCTGCTGAGCGCACCCGGAGAACCCGGCGTGGCCGACGGCTTGTAAACCGGGAGGAGCGCACCCCCGGCCGGAGGCGTGGTGGCGGCACTCCCATAGGTGATGAAGGCTTCGACCGAGTTGGTGGCAGCAACTACCTCGTTGATGTTGGTAATGCCGTAGTTAGCCAGCGGAAACTGATTGACGACTGGAGGAGGGTTAAACGTAATGCCGGTGGTCTGCGAGTTCGCGTTGCCCGGGCAGGTGAGCGGTACGGTAGGTACGGGAGGTAAGCCAGGTGCGGGAGTAATGCCAATCGATAAATCCGACAACACGGGCGGATTGGCGGAGGCGCCGATAATGTGTAGGCCATCGGTCGTCGCGGCTACATGGTCTGAGAGAGCGGCGACCGTCGTTGCTTCGGGGTAATTCACCACCGGCTTTACCGTGGTGTCCGGGCACGCCCCATAGGCCGCAGTCGTTGAACCGGAAAGAAAGACCGCTGCCGCCGGAATGGTGACGGCGAGGTCGGGCGAACAGAACATGTTGTATGTGTTATTGGGGTTCGCTGTGGTATTTGGCGGATAACTTGTCGGATCCTGGGGAATAGGACTGGTGGTGTTGGTCGCGGGGCATATGCCGGTCGTGGGCGTAGCCTGATTGCCGGGCAGGGGCTCGACCGACCAGCCGGTGAAGTTGTTGTGTATATAGAGCACGCCATTGCCGACGATGTACACCGTTTGACCATCGGGGGTGTAGGCGGCTTTCTGTCCGATTCCGGCGAACGAGGTATAGCTGCCGCCGGAGCTGGTCGCCGTGGTTCCTGTGCCGCTGCTGGTCGCCTGTGTGTAGATGTAGAGAACCCCCCGTAGTTGGTCATTGACCACCACAGAGGAGTTGGTGGGCGAGACAGCGAGCACCACACCGGGTACGTTAGGCACTTCGGAGGATAGGCTGTTGGTGACAGCGGAATAGGTCATCAGCTCACGATAGCTGCCGAAATAAAGCGTCGTCCCGGTTGGATCGAGAACCATGGAGTTGGGCGAGTAGGGTAATTTGACCTGGTTGCCAATGGTCCCGGTAGAAAGATCGATGGGCACGAAGTAGGGTGAACCTGGGCTCGCCGTCCAGATGTAATTGCTGTTCTTGCCTGGGGATGCGATCTGCACGAAGTTGCTGATGACCGGCACGCCGGTTCCCAGGGTTCCCATCACATTGATCGGAGCAGGATTGCAGGTGGTGGGCTGACAGATCGCCGTGATCGCGGAATTCGAAGGAAATTGCGCCGAGACCGCGCCGGTGGCGCTGACGGCAATGCTGCCCGGGTTGGTGGATACATAGCTGAGGGCCAGGCCGTTGATGACGTTGTTGTTCACGTCGGTCACCGTAGCGGTCAGGGCCAACGGAGTGTTGAGCGTGACGCTGGCATTGGTGGCTCCGGTCGAGGCAACGCTGAGGGCGATCTTGGAGGGAGGGCAGGTATAGAAATAACCGGCGTTGCTGCTGGTCTGGGCAATCGTCCCGGTGATTAGGGTCGAGCCTGGTGCTTGTGCGGTGGCCACGCCATTCTGGTCGATCGTGACCACACCCGCGCTGGCTGCGCCGTAGGTCAGGTGGCCAATCACATTGTTGCAATCAGAGGGGCCGTATCCTCCACCCGGCAGAATATTGGGGCTGCAAAGCAGCGCCGGCTGGCCCACAGGAATCGTGGAGCTGGGGCACGAACCCGTCGTGCCGGTCGATGAGCAATAAGCGGTGGCGTCCAGCTGTTTGGTTTGGCCCTGGGAAAGACATTGGGGTGCCCCGGCGTTTCCGCTCGTCGGCCCTTGGATGGAGATGCTGGTCAGCGGAGGATGGGAATACACCGCGACCTGGTTGCTGGTAAACCCGCCGGCACTGGCGGTCATGTACGCGACGCCAGGCTTGTTGGTGGGGAGGCAAGTTGTGTACGGCGCGACTGCCGGCGTTTGCAGATTCCAGGTGCCGCCACAGACCGCGCCCGTGGGCGAAACGTCGGCGATGGTCCGGTCGGAAGTGCCGTACGTATAGGTGCCCACCGAAGCTGCTCCGCCTTTGCAGTTCTGCGCCGAAGGAGCTTGCAACTGCGAGGTTTGCGAGAACGCAACCGACAAGCCGGTCGTCTGCGGCTGCAAAGAGATGGAGACCGGTTGGGTGTTGTTGTAGCCGTAACCCTGCCCGTTGCAGTAATCGGAATTTTTGTTGGCACAACCCTGAAGAGAAAGACCCACGGGGATGGTAAGTAGAATCAAAACTACAAAAGTCAAAAACCGCTGCATGAAACCTCCCCGCCGGGTGTCGCCGCTCCCGGCGGTTGATGAACTGCTGAAACGAATCCTCGATATATGTACGCCGGAGCCGCTTTCTTCCGCGTGGCTCTTCCTCTGGGAAAAGTCACTTCTCGCGTATTCCGGTCGTGCATCAGCAATCGGGGGTCGCTCTCTTGCCTGAACTGTTCCACCACCTCTGCTCCAGGCCGATTCTCCAAATTCTGTTGGAGCGCGACTGTGCGTTGCCTGATCGCCGGCACCGTAGACACCGCTTCGATGCGCTTGCAGAGTTATGCGTGGTCAACGTCCTAAGTGTAGAGGGGACTGGGCTACGAGGCAACAGGGGCGGCTTTGCGATGGCAACCCCCATAGCATTTTCCCTAATGTGTAGACCAGGTAACTGCACCGGACGCGGGCATTCCGTCGAAGCACCGGGGCCGCCAGCAGCGAAGCTGCCTGGGGTGGGAACAATGGCCGCACATAACCGACCTGACCAGTCCACCGTATTAGGAAAAATGCTCTAGCTCTGTGGCGGCATATATTGCTCGAACCACGCCAGGGCGCGGGCCAGCACATCGCGGCGATGTTGCGGCGAGTCGAAGCGATGACCCTCGTCCGGGTACACCACCAGCTGGGTAGGCACGTGCTCGGCGCGCAGCGCATGCCAGAACTCGAAAGACTGGGGCGCGGGACATTCGCCGTCGCGGTCCCCCACCACCATGAGCGTCGGCGTCTTGACGTTGCGGATAAAGTCGATGGCCGAACTCTTGGCATAGACCGCTGGGTCGTCATAAACCGAAGCACCGAAAAAAGGGGTCATCCATTGATCGATCGAGTTTTCCCCGTAGTAGCTCTGCCAGTTGGAAATGCCTGCCCCGGCGACGGCAGCGTGAAAGCGCTGCGTCTGGGTGACCGCAAACATGGTCATGAAGCCGCCGTAACTCCATCCGGTAAGCCCGATGCGCTGCTGATCGATGGGAAACCTGGCGCTCACTGCGTCGACCCCGGCCAAAATGTCGCGTAGATCGCCGTAGCCGAAATCCTTGCGGTTGGCCTGGGTAAACGCCTCGCCCTCGCCATAGCTGCCCCGGGGATTGGGCATGAGCACAAAGTAGTCCAGCGCAGAGAAAGCGATGGGGTTGTAGCCGAGGTCCGGCCAGTGGGGCTGCACCTCGCTCGAAGGCCCGCCGTGCACGCTGACGATGAGCGGATATTTCTTTGCCGGATCGTAGCGCGCCGGGTAGAGCAGCCAGCCCTGGACCGGGAAGGTGTCGCTGGTCCATTGAATGGATGCGAACTTGCCCCATAAAGGCTTAAGGCCATCGTTGTAGTGCGTAATCGGGTGAGCTGACTCGCCCAGGTCGAGGTAAACCTCGGGCGCTTCCGAGAAGGAGCTCTTGATGTAGGCCATCGCGCCGTGGGCGATCGAGAGACTCTGTTCCAGTCGTCCGGCGCTGACCGAAGCGGGCGACGGTTTGAATAGCTCTTGGTTGCTCCGTTGGCGGTATCCAGATTGCCGAGCTCAACCTGTCCGGACTTGACCCAGGAAACGAGTAGCCAATCATGGCCGGCGGAGCCATCCGGCGAGGGGCCCGCATGCGAAAGCGGGGCCTTGAGCCAGTGAATCCAGGCCGCGGTCTTGTCCGCCTTCGGGGTAATATCTTTCGGCTCTCCGCCAGAGGCAGATATCAAATAGATATCGCCGCCCGTGGCTCCCTGATCGCTCATCAATCCACCGATAAACGCGATTCGATCGCCGGAGGGCGACCAGCGGGGTACGGCGATCTGCAGGCCATGCAACGGGCCCGGCGTATGTTCGGGATCGAGAATCGCTCTCGGCTGGCTGCCTGTCAGTGGCTGGGTGTAAAGCTGCGCCACCCACCAGTTGTTTTCTCCCGGAGGGGGCGCGGCCACAAAAGCGAGCTGCCGGGAATCGGGCGCCCAGTCATATTCATACACATGAAGGTTGGCGGGGCTGACCTGGCGGAATTCGCCGGAGGCGGTTTCCACGGTAGCCACGCGCTGGATCTCCAGCCCCTCCACTCCAATAACCCCGGCCGGCGGCTTCATGGGAGCCAACGCCCCGGCCGGCCGGGTGGCGCCTTCGATGTACAGGCAGGCAATGTGCAGGCCGTCGGGAGAAAATGCCAGGCTGGTGATGCCACCGTGCAGATGGGTCAGCCTCCGGGCTGAAGCGCCGGTCGCTGCCGGGGTTGACCAGATAGACATCCGCCTGGTCCGACGAGCCGCCCGGGGAATTGCAGTCGGAAGTGAACGCAAGTGATTTGCTGTCTGGCGACCAGGCCAGATCCTCTTCCGTACAGGCCGCCCCCGTTCCTGCCGTCAAACGGCGGGGGTGGGACGGATCGGCTGTAGTCGCAACCTGAATCTCGATTCCCGGTTGCGCATCGACCGCCCAGGCAATCATTTGACCATCGGGTGACAGCGCCGCCTGGTGAATGTCGCGTGTCTTTTCCAGCTCGGCGATGACACCTGGCGATGCGCGGGTCGACGGGCGTGACGTCGCCGGCAGCGATCGACGAAAGCGCGGAACTGGTCAGAAGTCCAAAACAGGCGCAGGCAAAGGCGCGTACGCGCAGCTTGGACACACAATGCGGGGGACAAGACGCGAACATGTAGCAGGGATGCTAGCACACCCCCTTTCCCCTTCGTTCCCAACCACCGCGACTGCCCTCACGGGGCCCCGGATTTTCACATCCTAACCGCAGTCGATGGTTCTGGACGGGGTGCCCATCCTCGGCGTACATGGGCCGAAAACGAAGTTTTTCCAATGCCTTTTACTCCCTCTCACACCGCATTGGTTGAGGACAATATGGGTGCCGCGCCTACGGCGCTCACGCGGCTTGGGGATTCCCACCCAGCCCTTCCGGGCTTGGCTGACGTTTAGCGGGCGGCCCTCCGGGCCTCGAGGAGTCTGTTCCAGAGGCATCCGTTCTATCCCCAACAGAAAAATTCCGACCGTTGCAGAGGAGCCAGGGATGCCGGCAGTGGATTCTTCACGACACACCGGCTGAGCTTGGTCCCTGATTGACCTCCGATCACCCACCATTGACGGCACGAGCGCCTCTTGGTATCTTAAAAAGGTTCCGCATTAGCCAGTAAAGTGCGTGCTTGAACGATGTGCTGCGGCTACCCGCAGCAAGGCGCTCTTCAAAACTGGCAGCAATACCTTGCGGCCCATTCATCCGGGTCCCTCCAAAACGCTCGCGTGATGCAGGGAAACAATCGCATCGGCCTTTGCGACACCTTCCACCTGGGAAGGCTATGCGGGCCGGAACTTCGAAACGGAACTGGCTTCTTTTCTGGTGCCCGGTTTTCCGGTGCCTGATCCGGCACGAGGCATAACAGCGCGTGAGCGCAATTGTCTTGGCCTGGATCGAGAAAGAAACGCGCGGTCACCGTCGAAGTTTTCGTCTTGGTCTGTAACAGGGCAGGGGGCAGCAGCCGCTGGCTTCGTGCACCGGTAAGCGCCGGGCTCAGGCGTCGATCCGGTGATGTGCGGCGAAGTGGTGTTTTGCGAGTTTTTAAGGAGTAAGGTTTGCCTACATTCAGTCAGCTCGTGAGAAAAGGCCGGACCGCGGCGCGCTACAAGACGGCATCGCCGGCGCTGCAGGGTTCGCCTCAGCGGCGCGGTGTATGCACCCGCGTTTACACGCAAACCCCTAAGAAGCCGAACTCGGCCCTGCGTAAGGTCGCGCGTGTTCGCCTGACCAACGGTGTGGAAGTAACGACCTACATTCCCGGGATCGGCCACAACCTGCAGGAGCACTCGATTGTGCTTATCCGCGGAGGGCGTGTGAAGGATCTCCCCGGGGTGCGCTATCACGTGGTGCGCGGCACGCTCGATTCGGTCGGCGTCGCCAACCGCAAGCAGAGCCGCTCAAAGTATGGCGCCAAGCGCCCCAAGAGCGGGGCTAAGTAGTACCGCCAGAATTTCACAGTAGAAGGAAACTATGCCGAGAAAAGGACATATCGCGAAACGGGAAGTTGCTGCTGATCCGGTCTATAACTCATCGCTGGTGACAAAATTCGTCAACTCGATGATGTGGGACGGCAAGAAGTCGACCGCCCAGGGCATCTTCTACCAGGCGATGACCAACCTGGAACAAAAGGGCGGCGAGGAAGCGCTTGAAGCTGTTCAAGAAGGCAGTCGAGAACTGCAAGCCCCTGCTCGAGGTCAAGACCCGTCGCGTGGGCGGCGCCAATTACCAGGTGCCGATTGAAGTGAATCCTGAGCGGCGTACTTCGCTCGCCATCCGCTGGCTGGTGACTTACGGCCGGGCGCGGGGCGAAAAAGGCATGATCGACAAGTTAACCAGCGAACTGCTGGATGCGGCCAACGGCCGCGGCGCAGCCATGAAGAAGAAAGAAGATGTCCATCGCATGGCTGAGGCCAACAAGGCATTTGCGCATTACCGCTGGTAACAGCAAGTAAGACAGAAGGGCCCGAGGCCAAACGGTGGCGGGCGCAACCAGAGCAGCAAGAAGAATCGCGAGTCGAACGTCTCGCGCGAGAGTGAGAAAATACCGTGCCTCGTCTAGTACCACTCGATCGTTGCCGGAATATCGGAATCATGGCGCACATCGACGCCGGAAAGACCACAACGACGGAGCGCATTTTGTTTTACACCGGCATCACCCATCGCATCGGCGAAGTGCATGAAGGCACAGCGACGATGGACTGGATGGAGCAGGAGCAGGAGCGCGGCATCACCATTACCTCCGCCGCCACCACCTGCACCTGGCGCGATATCCGTATCAACATCATCGACACCCCGGGCCACGTGGACTTTACCGCCGAGGTCGAGCGCAGCCTGCGCGTGCTCGACGGTGCCGTCGCTGTGTTTGACGCCGTGCATGGCGTAGAGCCCCAATCGGAGACCGTTTGGCGGCAGGCAGATAAATACGGTGTTCCCCGCATTTGCTTCATCAACAAGATGGACAAGATGGGCGCCGATTTCGAGCATGCCATCGACACCATCCGCAAGCGGCTGAACGCCCGGCCGGTCGCCATTCAGATCCCCATCGGCCAGGAAGCCGGCTTCAAGGGCGTAATCGACTTGATCGAGATGCGCGCCATCCTGTGGCATGACGAAACCATGGGGGCCAAGTACGACGTCGAAGAAATTCCGGCAACCCTGCTCAAGAAGGCGGAAGCCTTCCGCATGCAGCTGGTCGAATCGGTAGCCGAAAACGACGACGAGATGCTGCACAAGTTTCTCGAGGGCGAGACCCCGACTGCTGCCGAGTTGCGCAAGGCATTGCGCGGCGCGGTCATTGGGATGAAGCTCTTCCCCGTGCTGTGCGGCAGTTCGTTTAAGAACAAGGGTGTGCAGACACTGCTCGACGCGGTGGTCGAATACCTGCCCAGCCCGCTCGATGTTCCTCCGATCGAAGGTCACAATCCGGACAACATGGAAGAGGTTATCCTCCGCCATGCGGACGACAACGAGCCGCTGACTGCGCTCGGGATTCAAGATCATGACCGATCCGTTTGTCGGGCAGCTGATCTTTATCCGGCTGTATTCCGGCCACCTGAAGACCGGCGACACAGTCCTCAACCCGCGTACCGGCAAGAGTGAGCGCATTGGCCGCCTGCTCAAGATGCATGCCAACAAGCGGGAAGAGATTACTCGAGATCTATGCCGGTGACATTTGCGCCTGCGTGGGGCTCAAGAACCTGGTCACCGGGGACACGATCTGCACCGACAAGTCGCCGATTGTGCTGGAATCGATCGACTTTCCGGCACCGGTCATTCACGTTGCCGTGGAACCGAAGACCAAGGCCGATCAGGAGAAGATGGGCATGGCATTGGCCAAGCTGGCGCAGGAAGATCCCACCTTCAAGGTGCATACCGATCCTGACTCGGGCCAGACCATCATCAGTGGCATGGGTGAGCTGCATCTGGAAATCATTGTCGACCGCATGATGCGCGAGTACAAAGTGGAAGCCAACGTGGGTAAGCCCCAGGTTGCCTATCGCGAGACCATTCGCAAGAAGGCTGAGGCGGAAGGCAAGTACATCCGCCAGACCGGTGGTTCGGGCAACTATGGCCACGTAAAGATCCGGGTCGAGCCTAACGAGCCCGGCAAGGGTTTCGAGTTTATTAACGACATCAAGGGCGGCGTGGTGCCCAAGGAGTACATCAAGCCAACCGAGCAGGGCATTCGTGAAGCGCTGCAGGGTGGGGTGCTGGCCGGCTACGAGATCGTTGACGTAAAGGCGACCCTGTTTGACGGCAGCTACCATGATGTCGACTCCAACGAAATGGCGTTCAAAATTGCCGGATCGATGGCGTTCAAGGAAGCAGCCCGCAAGGCGACGCCGGTGTTGTTGGAGCCGGTGATGGCGGTCGAAGTAGTGGTTCCGGAGGAGTACATGGGGACCATCATCGGCGACCTGAACTCCCGCCGTGGCCGCATCGAAGGCATGGAGCACCGTGCCGGATCGCAGGTCATCAAGGCCAATGTGCCGTTGAGCGAAATGTTTGGCTATGCCACCCACATGCGCTCCTCGACCCAGGGCCGGGCCAACTACTCGATGCACTTCAACCGTTATGAAGAAGCGCCGCGGTCGGTCTCGGAAGAGATCATCGGCCGCAACCAGGGCAAGTAAGGGCAGCTAAGGGTACGCAACGAAATTGGCTTTGTAGCCAACTTTCGTTTAGGGGCCGGCTTTAGCCGGGCCGTAAAGCGGGGGCCGACGAGGGCTTTAGCCCCTGAGGATTTTTCGATTTAAGCAGGAGAGAGGGACGAGATGGCGAAGGAGAAGTTTGACCGGTCCAAGCCGCATGTGAACGTAGGGACGATTGGGCACATTGATCACGGCAAGACGACACTGACGGCGGCAATCACGAAGGTATTGTCGAAGCACAATCCGAAGATCCAGTTTCGTTCGTTTGATTCGATTGATAACGCGCCCGAGGAGCGGGAGCGTGGCATTACGATTGCGACCGCGCACGTAGAGTACGAGACGGCGAACCGTCACTACGCGCACGTGGATTGTCCTGGTCACGCCGACTACATCAAGAACATGATCACCGGCGCGGCGCAGATGGATGGAGCGATCCTGGTGGTGGCGGCGACCGATGGTCCGATGCCGCAAACCAAGGAGCACGTGTTGCTGGCCCGCCAGGTAGGGGTTCCCTACATTGTGGTGTTTCTGAACAAGTGCGATGCGGTGGAAGACGAGGAATTGACCGACCTGGTGGAGATGGAAGTGCGGGAACTGCTGTCCAAGTACAACTTTCCTGGGGACGATGTGCCGGTGATTCGCGGCTCGGCCCTGGGTGGTTTGAACGGGGAAGCGCAGTGGGAAGCCAAGATCGACGAGTTGATGGATGCGGTGGACAAGAATGTGCCCTTGCCGGCGCGTGCCATTGACCAGCCGTTCCTGATGCCGATTGAAGACATTTTCTCCATCTCCGGCCGTGGCACGGTGGTGACGGGCAGGATCGAGCGGGGCAAGGTGAAGGTGGGCGAAGAGTCGGAGATTGTCGGTTTCCGGGAGACCCGCAAGACGGTCGTGACCGGGGTCGAAATGTTCAAGAAGCAGCTGGATGAAGGACTTGCCGGAGACAATGCCGGTCTGCTGCTGCGCGGCATTGCCAAGGAAGACGTGGAGCGCGGGATGGTACTGGCCAAGCCGGGATCGATTACGCCGCACACCAAGTTCAAGGGCGAGATTTACGTGTTGAGCAAGGAAGAGGGCGGCCGTCACACCCCGTTTTTCAATGGTTACCGGCCCCAGTTTTACTTCCGTACGACCGACGTGACCGGGACGGCAAAGCTGCCGGAAGGCACGGAGATGGTGATGCCGGGCGACAACGTACAGCTGGAAATTGAGCTGCACACCCCGGTAGCGATGGAGAAGGGCCTGCGTTTTGCCATCCGCGAGGGCGGCCGCACCGTAGGCGCCGGAACCATCACCGAAATCATCAAGTAAGCGCTTTTAACCCCGTTAAGGGTGGCCCATTCAAGCCGTTTTTTGGGCTTGAGTGGGCACAAAGCCCAAACAGATATCGGCAAGTGGCACGAAGGGATTTGAGATGGTAGGACAAAGAATTCGCATTCGACTCAAGGCGTACGACTATCGCGTACTTGATACTTCGACCGGTGAAATCGTGGAAACAGCAAAGCGCACCGGCGCGCAGGTCGCGGGTCCTATTCCGCTGCCTACCGTAAAGAACAAGTACTGCGTGCTGCGTTCCCCGCACGTCGACAAGAAATCGCGCGAGGCCTTCGAGATCCGCACCCACAAGCGGCTGATCGATATTCTCGAGCCCACCCAGCAGACCATCGATGCGCTGATGAAGCTTGACCTTCCGGCCGGCGTCGATGTCGAGATTAAGGCGTTCGAGAAGTAAGGAGAGCACGATGTCGGTGAAAGGGATTCTGGGCAAGAAAATCGGGATGACGCAGTTGTTCGATGACAAGGGTGAAGTTCACCCGGTCACCGTGTTGCAGGCGGGGCCCTGCGTGGTGACCCAGCTGAAGACGCTGGCTGGCGACGGCTACAGCGCCGCGCAGATTGGCCTGATTGAGTTTGTCAAGGGTGGCAAAGTGAATAAGCCGATGGCCGGCCACTTCGCCAAGAACAACGTTCCCCCGGTAAAGCTGATGCGCGAAGTTCCGCTCGAGGCGGTCTCCGTCGATGGTGAGACCCAGGAGCTGAAGGCAGGCGACAAGGTCCTGGTGGACATTTTCGAAGACGCCAAATACGTGGACGTGATTGGCACCAGCAAGGGCCGTGGATTTGCCGGAGTCGTGCGGCGCCATCACTTTGGTGGTGGTCCGAAGGCGCACGGACACATGTTCCAGGTGCAAGGCTCGATCGGTGCTTCTTCGTTTCCTTCGCGCGTGTTTCCCGGGCAGCGTATGCCAGGCCATTTCGGAGCCACACAAGTGACCGTGCGGAACCTGCGCATTCGCGGCATCGATTTGGACGAGAACCTTCTGATGGTAGAAGGTGCGATCCCCGGTCCTCGTGATGGATACGTGATGATTTCGAAATCCAAGGCACCGCCGCGTGAGCGGCGTGGCTTTGGTGGCGGGGGTACCGTCGATCCGTTGAAGGCCTCGAAGAAGGCTTCCGGTGCTAAGCCCTCAGGCGGCGCCAAGAAGAAATAGTACCCCTGTCCGGCGTGGACGGAATTTGGGCTTTGTATCAGGGCACGACTTTAGTCGTGCCGTAAAGCGGGGAAATATCAGGGGCTTTAGCCCCTGAGGGGCAATAAGGGTTTTAACCCGCCCTCTTAAGGAAATGCATATGGCAACGATCGATGTAGTCAATCTGGGTGGAGAGACAGTGGGCTCGCTGGAGCTGGCGGATGAGATTTTCGCGCCGGAACAGATCAACGAGGCGCTGCTCTGGGAGGCAGTGAAGCACTATCGCGCTGCCATGCGGCAAGGTACGGCCGCCACCAAGAACAAGAAGCTGGTCTCCGGCTCGGGTAAGAAGTTGTGGAAGCAGAAGGGTACCGGCCGCGCGCGCGTGGGCTCGGTGCGCTCGCCGATCTGGCGCCATGGCGGCACCGTTCACGGACCCCAGCCGCGCAGCTACGATTACGCCTTCCCGCGCAAGAAGCTACTCGGCGCCCTGCGCTCTGCGTTAGCTTCCAAGCTGGCCGACGGCAAGCTGACCGTGGTCGAAAGCCTGGAACTGGCGGATGCCAAGACCAAGGCCTATCGCGCGGCGCTCGACAAGCTCGATGCCAAACGAACCACCTTGCTGGTAGAAGGTGGCCAGGAGCCCGGCCGCGCGTTGCTGCTCGGCGCGCGCAACCTCGCCCGGGTGGAGTTGATGCTGACCAAGGAAGTGCACCCCTACGACCTGCTGCGCTACGAGCGCGCCATTTTTTCGCGCGCCGCGATTGAGCAATTGCAGGAGACGTTGAAGAAGACAGTTTCCCGGCGCAAGCTTGCCGGCTCGGAGGTGGCCTGATGCCGACTATCTATAACGTGATCCGGCGACCAGTGATTACCGAAAAGGGTTTGGGCGTAAAGGAAACCGAGAGCACCCTGGTGTTCGACGTGGCTCCCGATGCGACCAAGACCGAAGTCAGGCAGGCGGTCGAGACGTTGTTCAAGGTAAAGGTACGGAGCGTCCGTACGGCTAACTTTCTGGGCAAGGAACGGCGCCGGGGCAAGTTCTCCGGTTTTCGCCCCGATTGGAAGAAGGCCTATGTTCGTCTGCAGCCGGGTGAGAAGATGCCCGACTACGTCAACGCGATGTAAGTGAGCTAAAAAGATGCCGATCAAGACATACAGACCGATCACACCCACGCTGCGTTTCCAGACCACACTGGTGAACGACGACATTACGACGAATCGCCCCCACAAGCCGCTGCTGGCTGTGAAGCAGCGTACGGGAGGCCGCCGCAATTCCGGCGACCTGACGATGCGTCACCATGGCGGTGGCCATAAGCAGAAGCTGCGCCTGGTGGACTTCAAGCGGGACAAGTTCGGCGTGCCGGGCAAAGTAGCCTCGATCGAGTACGATCCCAACCGCTCCTCGCGCATTGCGCTGGTGCATTACCTCGACGGCGAAAAGCGCTACATCATCCAGCCCGTCGGCCTGAAGGTCGGGCAGACGATCATGAGTGGGCCCGAGGCCGACATCCTGGTCGGCAATGCATTGCCGCTCAAGAACATTCCCTCCGGCACCACGGTGCACAACGTCGAGCTCCGCCCCGGCAAGGGCGCGCAGATGGTGCGCTCCGCAGGCGCTTCGGCGCAGTTGGTAGCCAAGGAAGGCGATTACGCACTGCTCAAGCTGCCCTCCGGGGAAACCCGCCGCGTGCTGGTAGCGTGCATGGCGACGGTGGGCCAGGTAGGCAACACCGATCATGAGAACGTATCCATCGGCAAGGCGGGACGCAATCGTTGGAAGGGCATTCGCCCCAGCAATCGTGGTGTGTCCATGAACCCAGTCGATCACCCGCACGGCGGCGGCGAAGGCAAGACCTCAGGCGGCCGTCATCCGGTCACCCCGTGGGGACAGCCAACCCGCGGTTACAAGACACGCAACAACAAGCGGACCGACACCTTTATCGTCAGCCGCGCAAAGAAATAGTCAGGAGCAGCGAAGCATGGCACGTTCGACGAAAAAAGGTCCGTTTATCGACGGGCACCTGATGGTGAAGATCGAAGCGATGAACGCGACGAATGACAAGAAAGTCCTTCGTACCTGGTCGCGCCGGTCGACCATTCATCCCGATATGGTGGGACACACCATCGCGGTGCACAACGGCAGAAAATTTATTCCCGTCTACGTGACGGAAAACATGGTCGGGCACAAACTGGGCGAATTTTCCGCGACGCGGACGTTTAAGGGTCACTCGGCAAAAGCGGCCGAGTCGTCGGCCAAGCCCCGCTAAAACGGTTTAAGGGAAGAAGCCAATGCAACTGGAAACACAGGAATTCCGGGCCGAAGCGAAGTTCCAGCGGGTATCGCCGCAGAAAGCTCGCCTGGTGTTGGAGCTGATCAAGGGACGGCGCGTGGGCGAAGCACTGGAGACAGTGGCCTTCACCAAGAAGGGTGTCGCGCCGCTGGTTGAGAAGGTATTGCGCGCCGCCATTCAGAACGCCAACTACCTCAGCCAGGAGCGGGATCTGGACGTAGATGTAGATAACCTTTACGTCAAAACCGCGCTGGCCAACGAAGGACCACGCATGAAGCGCATCCGCCCGGCGCCGATGGGACGGGCCTTCCGCTATCAGCGCAGGCTGGCGCACATCGTCATCGCGGTGGCGGAGCGCAAGCGGGCTGGACTGGTGGAGACGGCGGAGCCGGAAGCAGCACCTGCCAAGAAGCGTTTGCTCAGGGGCGCGGCGGCAAAGAAGACTGCGGCCAAG
The DNA here is from genome assembly GCA_963838445.1 of uncultured Acidobacteriaceae bacterium. Classification (GTDB taxonomy): domain Bacteria; phylum Acidobacteriota; class Terriglobia; order Terriglobales; family Acidobacteriaceae; genus PALSA-350. The sequence goes on along the minus strand of CAWIRT010000047.1, from coordinate 97,055 downwards.
AAGGCCGTAGCCAAGAAGAACGCAGCAAAAAACTGGAAGAAGGCCGCGAAGTAGGTTCGAGGAAATTATGGGACAAAAAGTTCATCCTTACGGCTTTCGACTGGGTGTCAACAAGCCATGGCGGTCACGCTGGTTCGTCGAGCGCGACTACGACAAGTTGCTGATTGAAGATGTGCACCTGCGCGAGGAGTTGAAAGACAAACTCAAGGCAGCCGGGGTCAGCTCAGTCGAGATCGAGCGTCCGGGCAACAAGCTGCGCCTCATCATCCGCACCGCGCGTCCCGGCATCGTGATCGGCCGCAAGGGCGCCGAGATCGAGAAGCTCAAGACCGACTTGCAAAAGCGTACCAACCGCGACGTGTTCATCGACATTCTCGAGGTGAACAAGCCGGAACTGGACGCACAGCTGGTGGCCGAGAACATCGCCCTGCAGTTGGAAAAGCGTGTCGGCTTCCGGCGCGCCATGCGTAAGGCCGTGGATTCGGCGCTGCGCTTTGGCTGCAAAGGCATCAAGGTTCGCGTTTCCGGGCGGTTGAACGGCAACGAAATCGCGCGCTCGGAGTGGTATCTGCAGGGTCGTCTTCCGCTGCATACCCTGCGTGCCGATATCGACTACGGCTTTGCCGAAGCGCGCACCACCTACGGCGTGATCGGGGTCAAGACCTGGATCTATCGCGGTGACATTTACGAGCAGAAACGCCGCCAGCCACAACCGGCAGGCACCAGCGGAGTGTTCTAAGCAAACGATCGTTTGTATCGAGGCGGAATTGTTATGTTGATGCCAAAGAAGGTTAAGTACCGCAAGCAGCAACGCGGTCGGATGAAAGGCAAGGCCTGGCGCGGCTCTGAGCTCTCCTTCGGGGATTACGGGCTAAAGGTCATGGAGTGCGGCTACATCACCGACCGGCAGATTGAAGCCAGCCGTGTCGCCATGACCCGCTTCATCAAGCGTGGCGGCAAAATCTGGTTGCGCCTGTTTCCCGACAAGCCGGTCACCAAGAAACCGGCCGAAACCCGTATGGGTAAGGGCAAGGGTGCTCCCGATCACTGGGTCGCCGTGGTTCGCCCGGGCAAGGTGCTGTTTGAGATGGAAGGGGTTGCTCCAGACATTGCCGCAGAAGCGATGCGGCTGGCGTCGAATAAGCTACCCCTCAAGACGCGATTCGTCATGCGCCATGACGTCAAGACCACGGCAGTAGTCAAGTAGAGAGAAGAGCAATGGAAACGGAAAAGATTCGTAACCTTAACGATGACGAGCTGGTGCGGCAGGAAAAAACCTCAGCCGAGCAGCTCTTTCGCCTGCGCTTTCAGATGAAGCTGGGGCAGAACGAAGGCGTGAAGAAGCTGCGCGATCTGCGCAAAGACGTAGCCCGGATCAAGACCATTGCCCGCGAGCGGGCGCTCGGCCTGCATGGCGCGGCCTTGAAGCCGGTCGGCGAGGCAGTTCCGAAAACCAAAAAGGCCAAGCCGGCCAGAAAAGAGGCTCGTTAAGCCATGTCGGAAGCCACAGCGACCAAGCCGGAATCACACCGCACGGAAAAGATCGGGAACGTTGTTTCCACCAAGATGCAGAAGACCATCGTGGTCCAGGTGGAAATGCGCAAGACCCACCCCAAGTACAAGCGCGTGATCAAGCTGAACAAGAAGTTCTATGCCCACGACGAGCAGAACTCCGCCCGCGTCGGCGACGTAGTAAGGATTCGCGAGAGCCGGCCGTTGAGCAAGCTAAAGCGGTGGACACTGGAAGAAGTCATTCGCCGCTCCTCGCTGCCGCAAGCCGAAGAAATTGCCCAGCCCGTCGTTTAGGACGGCCTGGAGGGAAATCGGCTGAAGAGTAATAGGCCGCACCGCGATGGAAGCTGAGCACGAAGGGTACAAGCTGGGTAGGTACGGGCTTTAGCCCGTACATCCATCAGCAGAACGATGAGGGCTTTAGCCCCTGGGGGATGCGCTTTAAGGCCTCCGGTGGAATTGGGTTTTCGCAAGGAGAGACGAGTATGGCAGTACAAATGAGAACCATGCTGGAGGTCGCCGATAATTCCGGCGCGCGCAGGCTGCAGATGATTCTGCCCCTGGGTGGCTCGAGTGGCAAGAAGGCCGGCCTGGGCGACGTAATTACTGCCTCGGTAAAGGAAGCGTCTCCCGATGGCCAGGTCAAGAAAGGCGTGGTCGTCAAAGCAGTCGTAGTGCGGACGCGCAAGGAATATCGTCGTCGCGACGGCACCTACATCCGCTTTGACCAGAACGCCGCGGTCCTGATCAATGATGCCGGCGAGCCGGTAGGCACGCGCGTGTTCGGTCCCGTCGCCCGTGAATTGCGGGAAAAGAAGTTTCTAAAGATTGTGTCGCTGGCCCCGGAAGTCATCTAAGGCCGGGAGCGGAAGCGAGGAATTTATGGCATTGAACATACAACGCAACGATACGGTGGAAGTGATTACCGGCGCGGACAAAGGTAAGCGGGGCCGTGTGCTGCGCGTGCTGGGCGATAAGAACCGGCTGTTGGTCGAGCACGTTCGCGTGGTCAAGAAGCACGTCCACCCCAATCCGCAGCGCAACATCAAGGGCGGCATTGCCGAGCAGGAAGCAGCGATTCAGATCTCCAATGTGATGTTGGTCTGCGGTTCCTGCGGCCCGGTGCGGGTCGGTCACAAGTTTGAAGGCGATACCAAAGTTCGGGTTTGCAAGAAGTGCGGCCAGACCTTGGCGCCCAAGAAAAAGTAGTCACGCAACGGTATACGGGATTTCTTGAACCCACTCCGGGACCGTGAAAAGAAAGAGACGGATTTATGGCAGCAAAAGTAAACGCGAGACTTAAGGAAAAGTACCATAAGGAAATTCGGCCTGCCCTACAGAAAGAGCTTGGCCTCAATAACCTGATGGCTGTCCCCCGCCTGGAAAAGATCGTATTGAATATGGGCCTGGGCGAGGCCACGCAAAACGTGAAGATCATGGATCCGCTGGTGGCGGATCTGGCTTCCGTGGCCGGGCAAAAGCCGGTGACCACCAGGGCCAAGAAGTCCATCGCCGCCTTCAAAGTGCGCGAGGGCATGCCGATTGGCGCGATGGTGACCTTGCGCGGCGACATCATGTACGAATTTCTCGACCGCCTGGTCTCCGTGGCTCTTCCCCGCGTCCGTGATTTTCGCGGCGTATCTACCAAGAGTTTCGATGGGAGAGGCAATTACACGCTGGGCATGCGCGACCAGCTGATCTTTCCCGAAGTCGATTATGCGCGCGTGGAGAAGTTGAAGGGCATGAACGTCACCATCGTGACGACAGCCAAGGATGATAACCAGGCGCGTGCCCTGCTGCGGCAGTTCGGCATACCCTTCCGCCAAACTGCGTAGAGAGGATCCAAGGGAGACGAATGTCAACTACAGCGAAACGAGTTAAAGACGCCCGCAAGCCGAAATTTTCCAGCCGCCAGCACAATCGCTGCAAAATTTGCGGCCGGCCGCGTGCGTATCTGCGCAAGTTCGGCCTTTGCCGCTTGTGCTTCCGCCAGTTGGCGCTTCGGGGCGAAATCCCCGGGGTCGTTAAGTCCAGCTGGTAGAGGTTTTGTATCAGGGGCACGACTGGTAGGTATGGGCTGGTAGGTATGGGCTTTAGCCCATACATCGACCTGAGCCGATGAGGGCTTTAGCCCCTGAAGTAGGGTTTTTAACGGCACGGGCTTCGGCCCGTACAACATTCCCGCAGGTTCTGCGGCTGCGAAGCCGGAGCGAACGGGGAGTGGAGGAGAGAGAATGAGTTTGACTGATCCAGTAGCCGACTTTGTGACGCGCATCCGCAATTCCATCCGCGCGCGCCACCAAAAGCTGGATGTTCCGGCGTCGAAGTTAAAGACCGAGATCGCCCGCATCCTCAAGGAAGAAGGCTACATCGCCAACTACAAGGCGGCAGAAGAGAACGGCCGTGCCGTGCTCCGGGTTTACCTCAAGTACGGCGCCAACAATGAAGCCGCCATCCGCGACCTGTCGCGCGTCTCGCGCCCGGGCTGCCGTGTCTACGTCGGCCGGGATGAGATCAAGCGCGTGCAAAGCGGACTCGGCATCAGCATCATGACCACGCCGCGAGGCGTGATGACCGGACGGCAGGCACGGCGCGAAGGCGTCGGCGGCGAGATTCTCTGCGAAGTCTGGTAACGCATTTGAGCGCAGCTTACGTCTGCGCTCTGGCTGCAGTGGAACGGTCGCCGGTCAGCCGGCACCGCGACTCGCAAGCCGTGAGAGGTTGAAGAGTTTATGTCGCGTATAGGGAAGAAACCGATTCCGTTACCCACCAGTGTCAAGTACACCGTGCAGGGCAACACCGTGCTGGTCGAGGGTCCCAAGGGCAAGCTCACCGCCATGCTGCCTACGGGCATCAAGCTCGAGAAGCAGGATGGCAACCTGGTTGCCGTACGGGAGAAGGAAGAACTTGCCGCTCTGCATGGCCTCACACGCGCCTTGGTTTCAAACGCGGTCGAGGGTGTGACCAAGGGCTGGACCAAGGAATTGGACATCGTGGGCATCGGCTACCGCGCCGAGCTCAAAGGGAAGGGAATCGTGGTCTTTACCCTGGGCTTCTCCCATCCCATTGAGTTCCCTTTGCCTACCGGGATTGATGTGGCGATCGACCCCAAGCAGACACACTTGACGATCAGCGGCATCGACCGCCAGAAGGTTGGCCAGGTGGCCGCCGACATGCGCTCCCTGCGTAAGCCCGATCCGTATAAGAACAAGGGCGTGCGCTACATGGGCGAGCGTTTGAAGAAGAAGGTCGGCAAAACGGGCGCCAAGTAAATGACGGGCGCCAGGTAAGAAACCGAACGGAGTTGCAGGGCAGCTCCGCTTTTAGGAAAGGAAATTTCAATGCTTCCAATACGACAGAGAAATGTGATTCGCCAGCGAGTGCATTTTCGCATTCGGCAGAAGATGCAAGGCACGGCGGAGCGTCCCCGGCTCAATGTGTATCGCTCGTTGAACCACATCTACGCCCAGATCATCGACGACGCCAAGGGCGAGACAATTCTCTCCGCCTCCAGCCTCGCGTCCAAGGCGAAGACCGGTGGCAACGTGGCGGCAGCCAAAGAAGTCGGCAAACTGGTGGCCGAGCGGGCGATCGAAAAGGGAATCAAGAAGGTGGTCTTCGATCGCGGAGGCTATCTCTACCACGGGCGCGTCAAGGCTTTGGCCGATGCGGCACGTGAAGCAGGTTTGGAGTTTTAGGTTTTTGGGGATAGGCGCGGCTATCGAGCGGCGCGGAAGGATCGGACAAGAGCATGGCAATACTTAAGCGGAAACTGGACGCCGGGCAGTACAACCTGAAGGATCAGGTGGTGTCCATCAATCGTGTCACCAAAGTGGTCAAGGGCGGCAAGAACATGTCCTTCGCGGCACTGGTGGTGGTCGGGGATCCCTCGGCCGGCGTGGTGGGCTTTGGTTCCGGCAAGGCGAAGGAAGTACCGCAGGCAATTCGCAAAGGCATCGAGGCGGCCAAGAAAAACCTGGTCCACGTCAATCTTTCCGAAACGACCATACCTCACCAGGTATTAGGCCGCTTCGGTTCCGGGCATGTGCTCTTGAAGCCGGCGCCGGAAGGCACGGGCGTGATCGCCGGCGGCGCGGTGCGCGCGGTGATGACCTCGGTCGGCGTGCAAAACATCCTCACCAAGAGTCTAGGCTCGGCCAATCCACACAATGTGGTCAAGGCCACCTTCGATGCCCTGGTGCAGTTGCGCGACCGTGGTGAGGTGGCTGCCGCTCGCGGCAAGCAGGTACAGGAGCTATATTGATGGCAGCGACTCCGAAGCAAGCGAAGGCGATGATTCGCCTGCAATACTACCGGTCCAAGATTTCCACCCCAGAGAAGCACAAGCTGGTGGTCAAGGGCTTGGGCTTTACCCGGCTCAATCAAGTAGTGGAGCGCGAGGACACACCATCGATCCGCGGCATGGTCAAGACCGTGCCCCATTTAGTGCGGATCGTACAGTAATTACATAAGCGAGTCGGCCTGGTAGAGCCAGCCGGCGTTGAGCGAGGATAGTATGGCAAAAAATCTTTCCAATTTACGGGCGCCCAAGCAGGCGAACACCGGCAAAAAGCGTGTTGGCCGCGGTATGGGCTCGGGTATGGGCAAAACTTCGAGCCGGGGTCACAAAGGCCAGCGTTCCCGTTCCGGTTCCCACATGATGCGTGGTTTTGAAGGCGGCCAGATGCCGCTGCATCGCCGTCTGCCCAAGCGCGGTTTCACCAACATCTTCCGCACCGAATACTCCGTCATCAACCTCAGCCGCATCGCAGAACTTCATGCGGAAGGCCATGCGGAATTCACCCTCGAGGCCTTCGCCGCCAAGGGCCTGCTCAAGAAGCGCAACGGTCTGGTCAAGGTACTGGGCGACGGCGAGTTGACGGGCGCAGTAACCGTGCACGCCCACAAGTTTTCCAAGTCGGCGCAGGAAAAGATCGAGAAAGCCGGCGGCAAGGCAATACTGGTAGCCTGAGGTTACCAAAACTCAGTCCCGCAGGGACGGCTGAGCTTAGCCCAGGACGTAGTCCTGGGTAGGATTTGGAAGGACGAATCAGTCCCGTAGGGACGGCTGAAAATAGCCCGGGACGATGAACCTGGCTAGGATTGAAACGGCTGGTTCGCTCAACGTTTGGCTGGTGAGGGCTAAAGTCGCTGCGCGAAATAGGGAGAGGGTGAGTTGCCTCATCGCACTTAGGCCCTGTATCAGGGCACGGCTTTAGCCGGGCCGTAAAACAGGGGTTGATGAGGGTTTTAGCCCCTGAGGTACGCTTTCTTTAGAGTAGTTGAACCGGCAAGATGAATGGGGGCCTTCGCCCCTGAGGCATCGACTTTATGTTTGAGAAGATTCGCAACATCTTCCGCATCCCCGACCTGCGCAAGCGAGTTCTCTTTACGCTGGGCATCCTGGCCGTCTACCGCCTCGGCTCCCAGATCCCCACTCCGGGCGTAAACCTCAAGCTACTGGCTCAATTCTTCGATCAGCAGGCAGGCAGCGCCCTCGGCCTGGTCGACCTGTTCAGCGGCGGCAACCTTCGCCGCCTGACCGTCTTCGCCCTGGGCATCATGCCCTACATCACCGCCTCCATCATCTTCCAGTTGCTCACCGTGGTCTACGAACCGCTGGCCAAGCTGCAGAAGGAAGGGGAACTCGGGCGGCGAAAAATCACCCAATGGACCCGCTACGTCACCGTTGTTCTGGGAGTGGTGCAGTCGACGGCCATCGCGCTTACCCTTTCCCACGGCTCGGGCGGCGTCTCCTACGTGTTGAACCCCGGCCCCGGCTTCGTTCTGATGACCGTGGTTACGCTGACGACCGGTACGGCGTTCATCATGTGGCTGGGCGAGCAGATCACCGACCGCGGCATCGGCAACGGAATGAGCTTGCTGATCTTCGCCGGCATCGTGGTCGGCCTGCCCCGCGGCATTCAAGACCTCATCGATAAGGCAAAGACCCAGGCATGGGGATCCTTTACCATCCCGGCGCTGGTGATCCTGGTGGCCATGATGATCATCATCGTCGCCTTCATCGTCTTTGTGGAGCGCAGCGAGCGTCGCATTCCGGTGCAATACGCCAAGCGCATCGTCGGCCGCCGCCTGATGGGGGGGCAATCCACCCACCTGCCGCTCAAGGTGAACTCCGGCGGCGTCATGCCGGTTATCTTTGCCAGCTCGATTCTGTCCGCCCCCTTGCTCTTTGCCGGGTCCGGCTACGTCCGCAACAGCGGCTTTTTAACCCGGGTTTTCGACGGTCTGCGCCCCGGCGAACCCTGGTATGAGCTGCTGTACATCGTGGGTATTGTTTTCTTTGCCTACTTCTACATCTCTATCGTCTTCCGTCCCGATGACATTGCCGACAATATGCGCAAGTATGGCGGCTTTATTCCCGGCATTCGTCCCGGGCGGCGCACCTCCGACTTTGTAAACGAGGTGCTCACCCGCATTACCCTGGTGGGAGCGCTTTATCTCGTGGTGATCTCGTTGATCCCGCAGATGTTGATCAGCGGCATTCACCTCAACGACCTATGGCTGGTCGGCGGATTCTTCGAAAACCTGCCCACCTGGGTCACCCACGGCCTGAATGTGAGCTTCTACTTCGGTGGAACCTCGCTCCTGATCGTGGTCGGCGTGGCCATGGATACGGTCAACCAGGTGGAGTCGCAGCTGATCATGCGCCACTACGATGGCTTCTCCCCGCGCAGCGGCCGGGTCCGCGGAAGGCGGTCGTGGTAAAACCTGTCCAGGTGGCGGAAGGGTCAAAAACCGGGTCGTCTACGGAAGAAACCTCGTGGAAGGAAATTATCCCCGGCCCCCTGCTCCTGATGGGGGCGCCCGGGCGTAGGCAAGGGAACCCAGGCCAAGGGCATCATGGCCGCCTGGGGCATTCCCCACATCTCCACAGGCGACCTGTTGCGCGATCACCGGGAGCGTGGCACCGCCCTGGGTGCCAAGGCCACGCAATTGATGGATGCCGGCAAGCTGGTCCCCGACGACCTGGTCAACCAGATGGTGGCCGAACGGCTGGAGCGGCCGGATACGGTCCGCGGCTACATTCTGGATGGCTACCCCCGCACCCTGGCCCAGGCAGAATGGCTTGATCAGCGGGTAGCGGCCATCCCGGAAGGGCTTCCCCTGATTGCAGTTAGCATCCAGGTAAGTTATACTCAGTTGTTGCGTCGTATCACGGGTAGGCGCAACTGTCCAACCTGCCAGCGCATTTACAACGTCTACCTGCAGCCGCCGAAATTCGACATGGTGTGCGATGTGGAAGGCACACCGCTGGTCCAGCGCGCGGATGATGTGGAATCAGTTTTCCATGAACGGATGCGCACGTATGCGGCGCTGACGGCGCCGGTGGTGGAACATTATCGCGCCAGCAGCCGGTTCGTTGAAGTCGAGGGCGAACAGCCGGCGGGCGAAGTAATGGCTGGCATCATGGCCGCGGTGGCGCGACTCAGATCCCAGACCTGGAAGAGAGAGTAGAACAGGCCGATGGCCATCATGATTAAGACGCCGCAGGAAATTGAAAAAATGCGGCGCAGCGGAGCGGTGGTTCGTGAGGTGCTCGAGCACGTGCGGGCGCTCGTCAAGCCCGGCGTGACCACGCTCGATCTGGAAAACGCGGCGGAAAGCAAGATGGCTGAGTTTGGCGCCACCTCCGCGTTCAAGGGATATCGCGGCTACCCCTGTGTGTTGTGCACATCGGTGAACGAGCAGGTGGTCCACGGAATCCCCTCCAAGGAACGGGTCCTGCGTGAAGGGGATATCGTCTCTATCGACACCGGCGTGGTGCTGGATGGCTACTACGGTGATTCGGCCATTACGGTTCCGGTAGGAGCCGACGTTGCGCCGAAGACCAAGCGTCTGTTGGACGTGACCCGGGCTTCGCTCGAGACGGCTATCAAAGTCGTGCGGCCGGGTGCAACCCTGGGCGATATCGGCGCAGCGGTGCAGGAAGTAGTGGAAGCGGACGGTTTCAGTGTAGTGCGGGAGTTTGTGGGCCATGGAATCGGGACCCGGATGCACGAAGATCCGCAGGTTCCCAACTACGGGCAGCGGGGTATGGGAACCAAGCTGCGAGCAGGAATGGTGCTGGCCATCGAGCCCATGGTGAACGTGGGCAAGCCGGGTGTGCAGGTATTGAGCGACGGCTGGACGGCGGTAACCGAGGATGGAAGCTTGAGCGCTCACTTCGAACACACCGTGGCGGTGACGGCCGAAGGCGCTGTGATTTTGACGCAGTAGGTAAAGAAGCCTGCGGGATGGGTATCGCGGGCAGAATCGGGATAACGTTTGTCGAAGGAAGACGCGATTGAAGTAATGGCAACTGTAGTTGAGACGTTGCCGAACGCGATGTTTAAAGTTGAGCTTGAGAACAAGCATCAGGTTCTCGCCCACGTTTCGGGACGCATGCGAAAGAACTTTATTCGTATCCTCCCCGGCGACCGGGTGGCGGTAGAGCTCAGTCCATACGATCTGACCCGAGGGCGGATCGTTTACCGCTACAAGTAGCTTTTTGAAAGTCAGGAGCAGTAATGAAGGTCAGAGCCTCAGTAAAAAAGATTTGTGACAAGTGCAAGGTGATTCATCGCCGCGGAGTGGTGCGCGTAATCTGCGAAAACTCCAAGCACAAGCAGCGCCAGGGCTAAGTTTGTCGCCGAGAAAACCTGGGTGGCCCATTCAAGCCCGCCGTTGGCTTGAGTGGGATAACCAAATGAGAGAGTTAAAGACTCTCCAGGGACAAACGACAGAGTTAAAAACTCTCTCGGAGTAACAAATGACGGGTGCCCCAAATCTCGCTCGTTTTTCGCGAGATGTGGGATACCACAAATCCAAACTGAGTTTTTTTCTCAGGAAACAAGCACCGGAGAGGCTAGTTAGCCATAAAGGCTTGCGTTGAACCTCTCCCGTAGCAATCACCCGCTGTCCTAACCGGCAGCAAAACCGCAAGAAGCGGCGAAGCCACTTCGAGCAAGCAAACGAAGGACCAACATGGCACGTATCGCAGGCGTAGATCTGCCCCGCCACAAGCAGGCAAGAATCGCGCTGACCTACATATTCGGCATCGGCAACCCGCGCGCCCGTCGCATCCTGGAAACGGCCAACGTAGACCCGTTCAAGAAAGTCCAGGATCTCGGCGAAGACGAGGTAAACCGCATCCGCCAGGTAATCGAGAACGAAGGCGAGATCGAAGGCGATCTGCGCAAAGACGTCTCCATGCACATCAAGCGGCTGATTGACATTCAGTCCTACCGTGGTCTGCGTCACCGGCGCAACCTGCCCACCCGCGGCCAGCGCACCCACACCAACGCGCGCACCCGCAAGGGACCCCGTAAGGGCACAATCGCGGGCAAGAAGAAAGCGACGGCGAAGACCTAATGGCGAAACAAGAGCAAAAAGCAGGCGCCGCCGGCAAGGCCGCCAAGAACAAGAAGTTCAAGAAGCGCGAGCGCAAGAACGTCCCTTACGGATTGGTCTACGTGCAAGCCTCCTTCAACAACACCATCGTGACCATCACCGACGGCCAGGGAAACACCCTCTCCTGGAAGAGCTCCGGCTCGCTCGGCTTCCGTGGCTCCCGCAAGGGAACCCCGTTTGCCGCCCAGCAGGCAGCCATGAACGCCGCCAACCAGGCGCGCGACCACGGTCTGCGTTCGGTCGATGTCCGCGTCAGTGGTCCTGGCTCCGGCCGTGAATCCGCAGTACGCGCCCTGGCCGCAGCCGGACTCGACGTTCGCTCCATCCGCGACGTCACGCCGATTCCGCACAACGGCTGCCGTCCGCCGAAGCGTCGTCGCGTATAGCGACGGATTTAACAATTTGCTGGACCGGGAAGAAGGATTAAATCCGTAAACCGGTCGGCCTCTGAAGTAAGGAGAAATACGTGGCAAGATACACCGGACCCGTCTGCCGCCTTTGCCGTCGCGAAGGCTCCAAGCTTTTCCTCAAGGGCACCAAGTGCTTTTCCGAAAAGTGCCCCATTGAGAAGCGCAACTTCGCCCCTGGCCAGCACGGCCGCGACCGCAAGCCCAAGATTGTAGGCTATGGTCTGCAGCTGCGTGAGAAGCAAAAAGCCAAGCGCATGTACTTTACCCTCGAGAGCCAGTTCCGCGCCTATTACGAGAAGGCCTCGCGGTCCCAGGGTGTCACCGGCGAATTGCTCTTGCAGCAACTCGAGCGCCGTCTGGACAACGTAGCTTTCCGTCTCGGCTTTGCCAGCTCCCGCCGTCAGGCGCGTCAGATCGTGCGCCACGGTCACGTCGAAGTGAATGGCCGCAAGGTCAACATTCCTTCCTTCCAGGTGAGCGTAGGCGACGAGATCAAGATCCGCGAAGGTAGCAAGAAGCTTGCCGTACTCGAAACCTCGACAGAATTTGCCAGCCATCAGCAACCGCCACGGTGGCTGCAGGTGGACCACGCCAATCTGTCCGGCAAGGTATTGGCATTACCCAAGCGGGAAGACGTCAACATGCCCATCAATGAGCAGTTGATCGTCGAACTTTACAGTAAGTAGTAGTTGCAGTCGAAACCGATGAATGGGTGGCCCATTCAAGCCGTCTTTTGGCTTGAGTGGGTTAGTAGCAGAGTACAGAATCAATCAACGAGGAGAAACAAGCGCGGCCGTAGCAGAATGCTTCGCGACGTTTGCCGTGCATGGAGAGGACCACAGATATGCTTTGGAGAGGATTCCAAAAACCGAAACGTCTTGCAGTCGATACCGAAACACTCACCGAGAAATACGGCAAGTTCAGCGCCCAGCCTTTTGAGCGCGGCTTCGGTACCACCATTGGCAACGCGCTGCGTAGGACGCTGCTCTCGTCCATCGAGGGCGCGGCCGTCACCGCCGTCAAGATCGAAGGCGTACTGCACGAATTTCAATCGATCACCGGCGTAGTCGAAGACGCCACCGACATCATCCTGAATCTCAAGCAGATTCCCTTCAAGCTTAACGGCGAAGGCCCGAAGGCCCTTTATCTCCGCGCGGACCAGCCGGGAGTCGTCACCTCCGGCATGATCGATGCCGATGGAGACGTCGAGATCCTGGACAAGGATGTCTACATTGCGACCGTGAGCGAAGGTGGCAAGCTCGACATGGAAATGCGCTTAAAGCGCGGCCGTGGTTACGTATCCGCCGACAAGAATTTCGACTCCGATCTGGGCATCGGCTTTATTCCCGTGGACTCGGTCCACTCGCCGGTACGCAAGGTCAACTACACCGTCGACGCCGCCCGTCTGGGTCAGATCACCGACTACGACAAGCTGACCATCGAAGTCTGGACCAATCGTTCGGTATTACCCGCTGACTCGCTCGGCCTCGCGGCCAAGCTGCTCAAAGACCACATGAGCATCTTCATCAACTTCGAGGAAGAGATCGAAGCCGAGAGCGCCCACGACGAAGGCCGCCTGCAGTTGCGCAACGAGAACCTCAACCGCTCCGTAGAAGAGCTGGAACTGAGCGTACGCAGCTACAACTGCCTCAAGAACGCGAACATACAGACCATCGGCGAACTGGTACAGAAGACCGAGCCTGAGATGCTCAAGACCAAGAACTTCGGCCGCAAATCCTTGAACGAGATCAAGGAAATACTGGCGCAGATGGGCTTGTCCCTGGGCATGAAGATCGACGAGCACGGCAACGCAGTACCAGGACCGACCAGCGTATTGCCGGCCGCAACCCTGGCCGCAAGCTACAACCGTTACGACGACGAAGAGGATGACGACGACGAAGATCTCGAGGGCGTAGACATTCCCCTCCAGTCGGAGCCGGAGAACTTCTAGTTCGTTTGGTGACCGGTGAGGGAACTCTACCGGTCGCCGTTTAATTTCGCTAGAAAGAGAAACCCATGCGCCATCGCAATGCAGGCTACAAACTAGGACGCAACACCAGCCACCGCCGAGCCCTGTTGCGGAACCTGGTCACGTCCATTCTTCTCGAGGACCGGGTGGAGACGACCATCACCAAGGCGAAGGCCGCGCGTCCGCACGTAGAAAAGCTGATCACCCTGGGCAAGAGAGGCGACCTGCATTCCCGCCGTCTGGCCCTCTCATATCTGCAGACCCGGGAAGCCGTTTCCCGTCTGTTTGACACCGTAGCCCCGCGCTACGGAGACCGAGCCGGCGGCTATCTCCGCATTGTCCGCACCGGCTTCCAAAAAGGCGACGGAGCCGAAAAGGCCTTCATCGAACTCCTCGGTTCCGAGCAAGAGCTGGACGAGAAGCGTCAGAAGCGAGCCGAAGCCCGCGACCAAGCGCCGCGAAGAAATCGACAAGGCCATGTCCGAGAACCCCCCACCCGACGGAAGCGGAAGCGACACCAACGCCTAAACTCCATCGGCATTTTCCCCGAAGCCCGCGCCACAAGCGCGGGCTTCCCTGTCTACGCCCCATCCGACTAACCGAGGTTGGGGTACGTAGCCATCCTCCCCTTTGTCATCCTGACCGAAGCGTGAGAACCGGATTTAGGAATTTAGCCTGCCCGGCGTCCTTGTTGCGCCGGACACGATCACGCGTGCGGCTTTCGTTTAAGGAAAAGCCCGCATGAAGTTTACGGACGCCACTAAATTCAACAAGAAATCCGGGGTAGCGGAGCGGAGGGATCTGCAGTGTCCTTTCCCCTAGCACCGACGTAGGTACGTGCCTGGAAGTATGGGCTTCAGCCCGTACATAACCCCTCTGCACGAATCCGGCTTCCCAGGCCCGCGCAGGGAACACCAGCCCACCTCTACGCAGAAGCGATCGGAAGCACACTCCCCAACCCAGTGAGCCGAAACAATTCCCGAACCCGAGGACCGACCCCAGTAATACTCAACCGAATCCCCTTACTCTGGCACCGGACATAAGGCTAGCCAACATCCCAAGGCCGGTAGAATCCATATAAGGAACCTCAGTCAAATCAAACAAGTGGGTAGAAGGCTGTTCCTCCCCCGGAACCGCTTCAAAGACATTGCGAAACTCATTTGGAGACAGGGAGTTATACATATCCCGCCCAGTAAACGGCCCAAAAAATCGAAACACCATGCCATGCGTTTCATTCTCAGCGCGTTCAATCGTAAGTCGTGCACTCTTCCAAATCTGAGTTTCAATCATCGGACAAGCTTTCCCTTTCCAATTCCCTGGCTGGCCTTACGTCCAACAAACTCCCGAACAACCGAGAATACCGGAGCAGACCCCCCGGCTGAATAATAATCTCCAGCCAAACGAACCACCGTTTCTGAGGAACTGGATTCAGCCCCTGAACGAATCTGGGGTCTCGCGTTTGAGACCTGGGGGCGGATGCAACCTGTCCCGCCAGCCTGCCGTGGGGCGAGCCGTGGACCGAACCCAAACCTGAAACTCCGCCGGCCCGCCCCGGAACGGCGCCAATCTTGCGCTAGCATAGAAATTCCCATGATCCTAAAACAGTACTACCTAGGCTGCCTGGCCCACGCCTCCTACCTCCTCGGCGACGAGGCCACCGCCACCGCGATCATCGTCGATCCCCAGCGCGACATCGAACAATATCTGGCGGACGCGGAAAAATTCTCCCTCCACATCCGCCATGTCTTTCTAACCCACTTCCATGCCGACTTCATCGCCGGACATCTGGAGCTCCGCGACCGCTGCGGCGCCACCATTTACCTGGGCAGCCGCGCCAAGGCGGAATACCCCTTTGTGCCTATGGCCGATGGAGACACCCTCGACTTTCCCACCCTGCGCCTGCAAATTCTGGAAACCCCAGGCCACACCATCGAGTCCATCTCCATCCTTGCCTTTGATCCCCAAAAAGACCCAACCCACCCGCAAGCCGTGCTCACCGGAGACACCTTGTTCATCGGCGATGTAGGCCGTCCCGACCTGCGAGCCTCGCTGGGCTGGACCGCCAACGACCTCGGCGCGCATCTCTACGACTCGCTGCACAACAAGCTTTTGACCTTGCCCGACAACACCCTGGTCTACCCCGCGCATGGCGCCGGCTCTCTCTGCGGTAAGCATCTTTCATCCGACACGGTCTCAACGCTGGGAGAGCAGCGCCGCCTGAACTACGCCCTGCAGCCGATGGCCAAGGAAGAATTCATCCGCCTGGTGACAACCGACCAGCCGGAAGCCCCGCAGTACTTTACCTACGACGCCATCCTGAACACTCGCGAGCGGGTAACGCTCGATACCAACCTGGAGAAAGTTCTCCGCCCCGTGGCCCTCGACGAAGTGCTTCGTCTGAGCGACGCGGGAGCGCACCTGCTCGATGTGCGGGAAGCGGCCGAATTTGCCCAGGGCCATCTGGCGAGCAGCATCAACATTCTCCACCAGGACGGCATCACCAATCTCGTCGAAATGGCCGGCGGCCTAGCCGCCTGGGACGCCGCCAAGCTTCGAGTAATTTCGGAGACGTGACAGAACTTCAGGTGGATTGACGCCAAGCACTTAAAGGACAGCCACCGCAGGTTCCGCAAAGGCAAAGTGGCTTTATCTGCTGACGTTTGGTTTTGTCATGATCTGCTCAACTTCATCACCGCCGCTGAATGCGAATCGCTTGACGAAGCAGATGGACAGCCGTATCGCTCTGGTCATCAGGAATTCTTCATCCGCCTGCTCAAACGTCTGCGTTATGACGTGTTGGACGTGTGGCTGCACGAAAGCCTGAAGCTGATGAAGCGCGTTATCCAATGTCATGGCCATAACAAAGATTGCAGTCGGCAAACCCGCCGCTGGAACCGACCGGCTCCCCGCCGGTAGCCCTTAGGCTACCCGTCCCCCGCCTCCGGCAACGCAGCCGCCACGTATGTTGTTGCAAATAGACGAGCACCCATCGTCAGCACACAACGTGAGTGTTTGGTCCGCAGCATGCAATAGGTCACTGCGTCAGGGCAAACTCAAAGCGAAGATGCTGAGAGTTTGAGAGACAAATTCAGTTTGGGTTCCACTGCAAGGAGCCCCAAGGGAGGATGTCATGAAATTCAACTCAATCGCACAGTCATCGCTTGTGGTGCTGTCGCTGCTGCTCACCGTCGCCGGAGCCCACGCTCAATCCCCAACTCGAGCCAATGTGCCCTTCGCTTTCAAGGTAGGAACGACGCAGATGCCGGCCGGCACTTACAGCGTCCAGAACGAATTTGGCACGGACCTCGTCATGGTCCGCAACGTCCAGACCGGCACGTCCGTAGTAGCGATGGGCCGGCAAGAATCTCCGTCTAAGAAGACGGATAAGCTGATCTTCCATCGTTATGGCAGCCAATACTTCCTGACCGAGATCGTGGGAGAAAAGGGGAGCCAGGCGATGGTCTTCCCCGCCACCAGGCAAGAGAAGGAGCTCCAGATCGCCCAAGCTCCAACAAACACTGACAACAATATCGAGATCGCCAGCAAGTAATCAGCTTTCGCCAAACCGAAAACGAAGCAGCCTCTAACTGCTTCGTTTTCGGCGTTATAGGGATGACAATGTTGCTGTTTTCCCAAGCCAACAGTAGATTGCTGATCAGCAGTAAAGCCAGCGAGCCCGCTGACCTCAGCATATTCTCGACGCTAATCGGGGACGCACAAAAATGGTCCTAAATGAATTAGTCTGCGGGGTTAAGTCACGGTTCCTCACATGTCGGAGAGCTCACCGGGCGCCCAGTGCGTGTATCTAGTGCACGAAACCCATCTGATAGACAGGGGCGAAAAGTGCTACCAGACCGAAGAACCTACTGTACTGATACTCTACAGGGCGTTCCATTTGAGGCGTGCCAGCTTGTGCCGTCTGCATAGCTCACCGATTCCAGATCGATAGAATTGACGGCAGCCGAGCTGATCACCCAGGCATACCACCTTGAGTCGGGCGAGCTGCGACGTACGAAGACAGGGCCCGGTGGCGGACCCAGGATGTCGTCAAGCTCTGCTAGCTGTCCTTGTTTTGCAGGGGACTCCCTTCGCGCGGTGAAGGCATCTGATCTCGGATAATCCACAATCCGGTTAAGGTCTAAACTCTCCCTAATCTCAGACGGCTCGGGATGGTTGGCAACCGGCGCGATGCCATGAATGGTTATGCGGGAAGCAACTATGCCAAAAGGAGGCCATTGGGTCAGGGTTACCTGCACCCGTTGAGCGGCGAGCAAGTTTCCGCTCTTTTCCACCGTCGCGCGCATACCGACGGGGCAGTTAGTTCCTAGCGGCACCAACGGGCGATCCCTTAGATCGATTTGAGCCAATAATGCTGTCGGGGTGAAACAGAGAAAGAGCGCCAATCTGCTAGTGCGGCTCATAGCGACCTCCTGAGGAGGAAAGCGACCCAGAAATCCGTTCAGCATCTTAGACACCGCCGAATCACGGAGAGTTCCAATGGTGTCTTGACGTTAAACAGACGAAACCGTCGCGGACGAGAAACGGTCGGTCGATTTGCGGCGACAGGATATACCTATTACCCTGACAGACCTCGGAGGGACAGACGGACGCACCCTAAAGAAATAATGACGGCTACAAAAGGAAACTCTGGGGAGCCACACCGGACGTGGACAACTAAGCGACAGACGGAGAATTCGCGGTCAGGCGGGACCCTAATGCTGCCCGGTTGGGGCTTATCTAGGAGCTAAGCCTATGGCATTGATAGGAATCGCACGATCTCATGCATGACCCGAGTATTCTGGTCAGTTTGAAAGAGAAACTGAGCATGGGCAGAACCATCTAGAACGATGAGTTCCTTCGGCTGAGGAGCCTTTTCGTATTGCGCACGGATCCCAGGTAGCCGTGCACCGCTGTCGTTGCCGTCCTCGCGCGCGACGATGAATAGGGACCGTGACTTCAACTTGTCTGCGGAGAGGTTCGGGGCCGCGCCGAGAAATACGATACGATCAATTTCACCCGGCGATGACTTAATCGATGCATCGCCGGCCGCCGCGCCGCCAAAGCTCCCCCCAACCACCGACACTGATGTAGCACCGTGTCCTTTAAGGTAGCGAACCGCAGCAATCACGTCCTTCTCGAAGGGGGCATGGTCGAAGTCCCCCTGGCCTGGGCCGGTTGAGCAGCCGAATCCGCGAAAATCGATTGCCAGGACTTGAAATCCTTCGGATGCCAGGACCTGGGCCTGCTCCCGCCAACTCTCCTTGTTGAATCTGCCCCCGTGAGCGAGCACAACCGTGCGGGTTCCTTGGCCATAGAGATCGGCGCAAACTCGTCCTCCGTCTTCGGTCGGAAACGAGATGGTTTGCACCGCCGCCATTGTAGTAAGGACGAGGGCGAGAGGCGTGACGCAAAGCGTTAGCATGCGGGAATTATACGGCGGCTTTTTGCCAGTCCGGATTAACTTACTCGAGACCAAAGAGAGTGACCCGCGCTTGTGCGCTCAGTCCATTTGCCTCGTCGCGCTTGCGCGAAGCCGGAGAAGCTGTTTCAGGTGATGTTGCCCATGCACCACATGAAGCTTTCTCCACTGTGTCGCACTTAACGGGCCCAGAATCGGATGGTCGAGCAGCGGGACCCGGCGTCCGAAGCGCGCTTCGCACTGCCCGATGATCGCATCCATCGCCACAATCTTTGCCCCGATCTCATTGCGCACCTCCTCTGCCGGCAAGCCTTTCGGCACCACCATCGCAGGTGCTTTGCCTCCGGTAGGCATGTGACCTAATCCCACCACGACCAAAGTCAGCGCGCGATGCGCCCCGGAGGCCTGCGACGCAAGAGGTTTTCCCTTGCTCACGACTCTCTCGAAGCCCTTGATCGTTCCGGTGTAGGTGAGATACAGGTGTTCCAACAACTCCCCTGCGGACCACTTGCCAGGGGGATGCCAGCTTAATTCCTCGCTGGACATGCCTTCCACCGCCGACTGCAGAGATTCTTTCAGCTTATCCAGGCGGATATCCATTGCCAAACTACTTTCGCATGGCGAGCCGTCTTATTGGCAGCAAAGCCGTGATCTGCTCAACTTCATCGCCGCGCTGAATGCGAATCGCTTGACGAATCAGATGGACGGCCGTATCGCTCTTGTCACCCAGGAATTCTTCATCCGCCTGCTCGAACGTCTGCGTTATGACGTGTTGGACGTGTGGCTGCACGAAAGCCTGAAGCTGATGAAGCGCGTTACCCAATGTCCTGGCCATAACAAAGATTCTAGTCGGCATCCCCGCTGCTGGGAACCGACTGGCTCCGCGCCGGTAGCTGTTAGGCTACCCGTCCCCCGCCTCCGGCAACGCAGCCGCCACGTATGTTGTTGCAAATAGACGAGCACCGTTCGTCAGCACACATCGTGAGAGTTTGGTCCGCAGCATGCAATAGGTCACTGCGTCAGGGCAAACTCAAAGTGAAGATGCTGAGAGTTTGAGAGACAAATTCAGTTTGGGTTCCACTGCAAGGAGCCCCAAGGGAGGATGTCATGAAATTCAACTCAATCGCACAGTCATCGCTTGTGGTTCTGTCGCTGCTGCTCACCGTCGCCGGAGCCCACGCTCAATCCTCAACTCAAGCCAATGTGCCGTTCGCTTTCAAGGTAGGAACGACGCAGATGCCGGCCGGCACTTACCACATCCAGAATGAACTCGGCACCAACCTCGTCATGGTCCGCAACGTCCAGACTGGCACGTCCGTGGTGGCGATGGGCCTGCAGAAAGCTCCGTCCGAAAAGACGAACAAGCTGATCTTCCATCGTTACGGCAGCCAGTACTTCCTGACCGAGATCGTGGGAGAAAAGGGGAGCCAGGGGATGATCTTCCGCGCCACCAGGCAAGAGAAGGAGCTTCAGATCGCCCAAGCTCCAACAAACACCGGTAACAATATCGAGATCGCCAGCAAGTAATCAGCTTTCGCTAAACCGAAAACGAAGCAGCCTCAGGCTGCTTCGTTTTCGGTCTTATAGGGATGAAAGTGATGAATAGTCCCTAACGGGCTATCTGGCGTTTCCCGGCCGTCGCAGTGCGAGATGGTCGAATGAGCACTTCGGCAGAAATGCCGAGCGTCGAGTGCAGACGGCGAATCATGCTGATGGATAAGCTACGTCGGCGGTTCAGGACCTCGGCGACCCGAGTTCTCGTCCCGATCATCGGCTCTAGTTGTTTGCGCGTCAACTTCTGTTGGCTCATTCTGAACTTGATGGCCTCGATCGGGTCCGGCGGGTCCATCGGGTGGTGTGTCTGTTCATAGGAATCGATCAGCGTCGCCAGGACATCGAGCCGGTCTCCTTCTGGCGTACCCAGCTTCGCGCCCCACAGGCGCTCAACCTCCAACAGCGCGGCATCGTAGTCGTTTTCGCTACGAATGGGTTTAATGTCTGCCATGTTTCACCTTCTTTACGTCAATCTTGTCGTATTCCTTGTGCGTCCCTATCCATTTGATCCAGAAGATGCCCTTTTCGAAGTCCACCGCAGTTACCAATTGATAGCGGTTGGTCAGGATATCGAAAACAATCCGGTCCGATGAAATGATGCTGGCCCATGTGTAGTTTCGCTTGACGTCGCCTGTATTCTTCCAATTTGCCCTCTGCACTTCAGCGAACCACGCATCGAGAGTGTTCTTCAGGGTTTTCTGGTCCCGGTGACCTGCTTTGGAGTCGATGTACTCCCGTAGCGTCCTCCGGGAAATTACGCGCATGGGTTAGATTACCATGCGCCCATTTTGGGCGCAAACGTTCTGCAGAACGATGGAACGTGTGTTCGGAGCAAGCCCTCTACTCAGCCGTGAAGGAACGAAAGTTCCGGTGACAAAGTGCACCCCAAAAGTGAGACACGGAGTTAGGCGGAAAATGGGGGCAATCAGCCGTCACAAAGGAGATGACCCGACGAGCAATCGGAAGGTACACTACTCCGCGGAGTTCAAGCAGGATGGGGTGGGCCGGGGAATTAAGCGACGGACCACCCCGCCTCTCTGCCTTCATCCGGCTGCACATCCCCTTCGTCCCGGAGACATCGATGAAAAGCCTCCTGCTCCTCCTCGCCATCACCCTTACCGCATCAGCGCAAACAGAAAAACCCCTCACCTCTTTCCCCTACACACCTGGACTCGACCTCACCTCCATGGATAAGACCGCCGACCCTTGCGTCGACTTCTACCAGTACTCCTGCGGTGGATGGAAGAAGAACAATCCCATCCCTGCTGACCTGGCGAGGTGGAGCGTCTACGGCAAGCTCTCCCAGGATAACCAGCAATTCCTCTGGGGCATTCTCTACCAGCTCTCCAGGCAGGGTAGCGGCCGCAACGCCAACCAGCAGAAGATCGGCGACTACTTCGGCGCCTGCATGGATGAAGCTGCCGTCAACCAGCTCGGCGCCAGGCCGTTGCGGCCGTATCTCGATCAGATCGCGGCCATGCAATCGACCAAAGACCTGCCCGCGTTGCTCGCCGGCTTGCATACCTCGCTTGAAACCGGAGGTCTCTTCTTCAACTTCGGCTCCAACCAGGACTACGAGAACTCGCAGAATGTGATCGCGTTTGCCGATGCCGGCGGCCTCGGCCTGCCCGATCGCGACTACTACATCAAGACCGACGAAAATTCCGTCGACCTCCGCAACAAGTACCTCATTCATATGCAGAATATGTTCGAGTTACTTGGCGACAAACCCGGCGCCGCAAAGGCCGAAGCCGCCAAGGTCATGGAGATCGAAACCGCGCTCGCCAAGGCATCCCTCACTCGCGTGGAGCGTCGCGATCCATACAAGCGGTTCCACAAGGTCGACTTCAAGGGCCTGCAGGCCATGACGCCCGATTTCGATTGGTCCATTTACATCAAAGACGTCGGGCTGCCCGCGCAGAAAACCTTCAACGTCACGGAACCGGCGTTCTACGCGGAACTCGACAAACAGCTAAAGGCGCTCAATCTCGAGGACATCAAGACTTACTTACGCTGGCACACCGCGAGCGCGGCCGCGCCCTACCTCTCTGACGACTTCGTGAACGAGAACTTCAACTTTTTTTCCAGGACGTTGCGCGGCGTTCCCCAGCTTCGTCCTCGCTGGAAGCGTTGTGTCAACCTGGTTGACGATCAACTCGGCGAAGCGCTCGGGCAGGAATTCGTCGCCCGCGCATTCAGCCCTGAGCTGAAACAAAAAACCAGCCTCATGACCAGGCAAATCGAGCACTCCATGGAAGAGGATATCAACACCCTCGACTGGATGAGCCCGGCCACGAAGCAGCAGGCGGTCGCCAAATTGCACGTCATCGTAAATAAGATCGGATATCCCGACAAATGGCGCGATTACAGCTCCGTCGAGATCAAGCCCAACGATTTTTTTGGGAATGTGCAGCGTGCCACCAAGTTTGAGTCGAAACGCGACTTGAACAAGATCGGCAAACCGCTTGACCGCGGCGAGTGGGGCATGACTCCGCCCACAGTCAACGCCTATTTCAGCCAGCAAATGAACGACATCAACTTCCCAGCCGGCGTGCTGCAACCTCCGCTGTACGACCCGAAGATGGATGACGCACCCAATTACGGCAATACAGGAGCAACCATCGGCCACGAACTCACACACGCCTTCGACGATCGAGGGCGGCAGTTCGACGCGCACGGCAACCTGAAAGACTGGTGGACCAGGGACGATGCAAAAAACTTCACCGATCGCGCCCAGTGCATCGTCGATCAGTACGCGCAGTACACCGTCGTCGACGACATCAAGATCAACTCCGCGCTGACCGAAGGCGAAGACATCGCCGACCTCGGTGGACTCCTGCTTGCCTGGATGGCCTGGAAGGATCAAACCAGGAACATGAACCTTGAGCCGCGCGACGGGCTCTCGCCCGAACAGCGCTTTTTCGTCGGCAACGCACAGTGGGCCTGCGAGAACGATCGCCCCGAGAACCTGCGTGTGTCCGCCATCACCGATCCGCACTCACCGGGCAAGTACCGTGTAAACGGACTGGTGGTGAATATGGATGAATTCCAGAAAGCCTTCAGCTGCAAAGCCGGCCAACCGATGGTTCGTGAAAACCGCTGTCGCGTCTGGTAATCCCGAGGGCAGGGGAAGGTGGCCGGCTGTCCTGGTGCGGACCGACATTCTTGGGCTGAGTCCGGTGTTTCGCGAGATGGGGCAAAGGCTCGCCGCCGAAGGGTAGGAGGTATGGCCGAAGCGTGGCCATTGTTGATCCGGTAATGGCGTCGGAGGCATTGGTCAGTTGGGCGTTGATCCCGGTGACCGGATGTTCACCTCCCCCTTATGTGTAAGGGCCAACTCCCACAACGCGGTCATGCTTTACAAATTCATAACAAATTCAAGTCACCTTCTTTACCTCGAAAGTCCTCTACTAGAGGTATTGGCGCTTGATCGATAACGGAGGACACTACTCCCATGCGTAATGCATCACTACTAGCTCACGAACTGCTCTGCCTACACCTCAAATCCTTCTATGGAGTGCAGGCCTGCTTGCAGCCATGTTCCACTACCCCGGAAGCTCCAACAGGTCGCGCCCTCACCAGGAAAGCTGGCAGGAAATTTCGCGCTGCCAGTCCTTTGCGCCGTGGCCCATCTCGTTTTTGATGGTGTCCGCAGGCGCTCCCCATCTGCGCTTATTGAAATGACTCCTACTGCGGCGATGTCCGAGTGTCTGGTGCGGCCAGCATCACCTGTCGATATAGCCGCAGTCACTGCGATCTACGCCCACTTCGTCGAAACCAGCACGGTTACCTTCGACCTCGTCGCACCAGGGCAAGCCACGATGCTACGCAGACGGCAGGTCGTATTGGATCACGGTCTGCCTTATTTGGTCGCGGAGCTCGAAGGCTACATCGTCGGCTATTCCTACGCCTCGCCATTCCGTCCACGCGAAGGCTATCGATTCACCGTGGAAGACTCGATCTACGTGCGCGCAGATTGCAAAGGGCACGGAGTGGGCAAGAGGCTTCTGACCGAGCTGATCGCAAATTGCAAGGTGAGGGGCTGTCACAGCATGGTTGCGTGCGTTTGTGGCATCAACCCGCCGTCCGTCGCTCTTCACGCCTCACTTGGCTTTGTTCCGGTTGGAACCTTGTCGGAGGCGGGCAAGAAGTTTGGAGAGTGGCTGAACGTTTCGATCATGCAGCGCCTCCTCTGACGAAATCTCCTGCACAGAATCCTGGGTATTTGGAAACCTGGGGACGGTTCCGAAAAGTCTCAAGCTCCATCTGGTAGCCGGGGTATTTTCGTGTGACAATGCGTGAGATTGAGGTGCCACGGACAGACATGAAGGGTGAATGTCGGAGCGAAGTAAGCAGATGGTTCCGCGCCTGGATGATGGCGCTCCTGACCGGTGCTCTTGCGAGCAGTGTGCCGTTATATGCCCAGGGAGCCAAGGTCAGCTCACCCGCCGAGCTCGCGCGCATCGCCGACGCTCTGCAACCCGGCGAATGGGTCTGGGCCGCGTCCGTCGCGCCCACCGGGCCAATCCTTATCTACGTCGATCTCTCCCGCCAGCGCGCCACTGTCTACCGCAACGGAGTACGCATCGCCGTCAGCACCATCTCATCAGGTAAGCCCGGGCATGAAACCCCAACCGGGGTCTTCACCATCCTGCAGAAGGACGCCAGTCACCGATCGAAGAGGTACAACAACGCGCCCATGCCCTTCCAGGAGCGTCTCACCTGGGATGGAGTGGCTCTCCACGCTGGTGGCCTGCCCGGCTATCCTGAGAGCCACGGATGCGTTCACCTTCCCTATACCTTTTCGCAGCAGCTTTTCGGCATCACCACCCTCGGAGCCACCGTTGTGGTGGAAGGCGATGCCGCCAATCACATCACCACCACAGACGCCAGTCTACTGGCTCCCATGAATGTCCAGGGACAGAAAGTAACTCAACAGCACCTTGATTCCGCCGAGTTTCGCTGGGAGCCCGACAAGTCGCCAACCGGGCCATTGACCATCATTGTTTCCAAGCATGACCAGCGCATCGTGGTTCTCCGCAACGGTGTCGAGATCGGCCGCAGTGTGGCCCAGATCAACGACGACGACCCCGGATCTCACGTCATCAGCCTGACCCATGACGCAGACGGCAAGACCCACTGGATCTATGTGGGTCTACCCGGGCACGACGACGACAAAGGCCGCGAACTCGACGAGGCCACCCTCAATCGCGTCCACATGCCACGCGGCTTCTTTGAGGCCGTCGACCCCGTACTGCAACCTGGCGCAACCATATTGGTCACACAATCAAGCGTAGGCGCACTCACGACCGGGGAACACATAACGATTCTCGACAGCGTCGTGCCTAAGATTCGAGATTGAGGCATCCGGGCTATTCTGGGTTAGAATCTCCCGGCCAAACGTGCCCGCCAATAAGCCGAACGCAAACGGCGGAACATCCCTGGCACGCCTCCTCAGTTAGCCTTTTCTGGCCCCCACTTCTGCAATGCCAGGCGCCTCCGCCTGCTGTTTCAGCTTCTCGATGATTCACTCTGCGCTGGATTACGTGTGGCCTCCAGGCTAGCCCGTTCTCTAGACCGGTACTTCGCTATAGTGTATGCTACATAGGTATGAGGAGTACATGCTGAAATGGAGCGGACGATGCGCGGCATCGTGATCGGAATTCTGATCGCGGTGCTCTTTCACTTTGCTGCGCAAGCTCAGGAAACTTTGCCCTCCGCAATCTCTTCTGTCTACGATTCGACCTTGTCGGCGATGCAATCGTCCAAGTCACGCCAGGATATTATTCAAATGGTTGAAGCCATGGATTCGTCGGACTGGGTGGGCGTGGCGCCAACGGGAGAGAAGATGTCTCGCAGTCAAGCGGAGGAACAGCTCCTCGCGCTCCTATCCATCCCCGTTGGTCAAAGACCAATTCCCAAGCAAAAGCTTATTTATGTGAGCGATTCTGGACCGCGCGCCCTGGTCGTTTATTGGGTTTATCGAACAACAGAAGAGGGATCGGTTGGATCAATAGCACGTGACTCCTGGATAAAGACTCAAGCTGGATGGCGTCGCTCAATGCATGAGAAATTATTTCCTGACCGGCTGTTAAATTTGCCGTGATCGTGAACAGGAAGAATTGAAGGGGACATGTCTGCGATGCAATCGGCAGAAGCATCTTAAACCCGTACTAATGTCGAAATAAAGAAACTGGCACCGCTATGTTTCAATTCGCGAAGCTATCATGGTAATCCGCTTTGCAAACCGTCGCCTGAACTCGGGGTGCAGGCTCGTACTAGCCATTGCCGCGATCTCAGCCCTTACTGGGGATCTCGCGATAGGAAGCGTATCTCCTGGTGGGGCCCAATCCCTGGCGGCCTCCCACGCTGCCACGTTCGAAGTCGCGTCTATCAGGCCCAACTCAGCTTCGAAGGCCGGAGGCGAGGGAAGTTACCGCTCCAAAATCGAGTTCGCTGCGGATAGCCTTACGATGCGTAACGTCGATCTGAGTGAGTGCATACAGAGGGCGTACGGCGTTCCGTTTTATCGGATCTTAGGACTGAGCTCGCTGAAGACCGAACGCTACGATATTTTTGCCAAGGCAGAGGGTCCGGTCCCACTCAGCCAGCTCAAAGCAATGCTTCAGGATCTGTTGGCAAAGAGATTTAACCTCACACTTCATCGGGAGACGAAGATGCTCGGCGTTTATGAGTTGGTCCCTGCGAAAGGTGGTCCCAGACTCCCTGCGCCGAAAGCTGAAGGCGAGATCCTGGGTGCTCATTCCAGCGAATCGCTGCCTCGGGTCAGCGATGGAAACTTCGTCTTTCAGGATACTTCCATGCCTGAATTCGCGGAGAAGTTATCGCAGTTACGAGACATCGACCGTCCCGTAGTAGACCGTACCGGCGTCAAGGGAGTCTTCGACATCACCCTGAAAGGTGCCGCCACCGCAATGTTGCAACCGGATGGGCCCTCACTGTTCACACTCGTCCAGGAACAACTTGGGCTCAAACTCGTATCTGCGAAAGCCCCGATCGAGGTTCTCGTCGTTGACCACGCGGAAAAACCATCCGTGAATTGACGACAAGAAAGTAGAGCCACTTAGGCGTGTGTTCACGTGGAGCGGTCGCTATCTGAAAAGGTAATATAGCCGAGTGGACACCGTCGATTGGCTACTCGCTGCGGACCCCGCCATCCGTTGGCAGGCGATGCGCGATCTCACGAATGCCTCCCCGGCAGCGATCGCCGCGGAGCGCGCCCGCGTCCCGCGCGAAGGGCTCGGCGCTGAAATATTGGCTCGCCAGGAAGCGGACGGCTCGTGGCGCCGGGCCGATGAGCCCGTCTGGTTGTCGACCCTCTTTACCTTTCTCCTCTTGCGCGCGACCGGCGTCGACCGCACCGCACCGGCCGTCGAGTCGGCGGTGGCGCGCCTCGAGGCGGGCTTGCGGTGGAACAACCAGGACGGCTGCTGGGAGTTGCGTCGAGTGGAATTCGGTGGGAAACCGTTCTTCGAAGGCGAAGTGGAGCCCTGCATCAACGGGGGTGCGCTCGCGCTTGGCGGCTACTTCGGGCGCCCGGCGGCCCATCTCGCGCGCCGTCTCGTCGGCGAGCAACTCGATGACGGCGGCTGGAACTGCGAAGCGCCAAAGAGTGCGCGCTCGTCTTTCCACACCACCATCTGCGTGTTGGAGGGGCTGCTGGAGTACGAGCGGGCTGTCGGGTCCGCGCCGGAGATCGCGGCGGCCAGACGGCGCGGCGAGGAGTACCTGCTCGTGCGTGGCCTCTTCCGGCGGCGCTCCACCGGCGACGTCGCCAATCCGGCGTTCCTGGAGCTCGCCTTCCCGCCCCGCTACCATTACGACGTTCTCCGTGCGCTCGACTACTTCAGAGACGCCGGTGTCCAGCCCGACGCCCGCATCAGCGATGCTGTCCATCTCATCGAGAGCAGGCGGCAGGCCGACGGTCGATGGCTCCTCGATTGCGCCTACGACGAAGCGCTCGCCCTGCCGTTCGGAGAATCGGCCGGTGAGCCGAGCCGCTGGAACACACTCCGGGCAATGCGGGTGCTCCGTTGGTACGATCGGACCGCCCGTGGCAGAATCGACTGATCAACTGGCCTTCGCCGCCTATGTCCGGTGGTGCTGCGTGCCGTTCTAGAAAGCCATGCCGGTCTCAACCAGCACCGGACTGTCCCCAACCTGCAAATTACCTTTAGGCAAGGGTCGTACATTGCCATAGAGATCACGGACGTCGGTATATTGCCCTGGCACTGGATAGCTCACCGTCTTCTTGGAGTTCCAAAGGACGAGTGCCTGGTACCCTCCCTCTCGGCTTAGAGGGCAGCTCCAGGTACCGTTTGAATCAGGCGTGCACGCTGAAGTCATCGATGCCCCTACCATCCATTGTTGAACGACGTTGTACGATGCAACGTCCGGGTCAGCACCGGTCACTGGATTCCATAGTCCACCCCAGGTGCCACCATCGTATGCATACCAAACGAAGCGGCTTACCCCGTCAGACCACTGCAGGAAATAGTACTTGGCCATAAAATCAGCCCGGTTTCCACTTCCCTCAAGTACATCGTCAGCATCGCCTGCCCAGTCGGCTTCGGTGTCCCATAGAGGCTTACTGCCCTGACCGCGCGCCGCAATTACTTTCTGGTACCGCGCCACCACGGGGTTAATCGACTCAGCCTCGGTATCGCAATAGCCATGGAAGGAAATGATGTCGGCATAGTCGCCTCCGCCCTTGGAGAGATAGGCATCGAGCCACGCGGGGCCGTCGGACGCCGTACCGGTGGGTGTAAGCACCTGCGCGGCAGGGTTGATCGACTTAATGATTCGGTACGCATGCTCGGCCATTGTAAGCAGCGTTTGCATGTCGCCGCAGTAGTAGTTCGGATCCTGGGGCTCGTTCCACAGTTCCCAATAAGTGATGCGCGGGCCGACATGAGAAGCAATCGCAGTTACATAGTTATCCCAGTTCTGCAGGTCGGCCGGCGGGGCACACTGTCCGGGCCCGTAGGGACCGGGAGCCTCCGGTTTCGAGGACGCCCATCGTGGCGTTCTTCCAAAGGTGTAAATCACTTCGGCGCCGCGTGCCTGATTTAATTGGACAAAGGCATCCAGATCTTGAAATTGGTAAACGCCCGATGAGGAGTTGATCTCCGCCCAGTCAAGCATCGGAAACGAGTCCCAGGTCCTCGTAGTTCCATAGTTAAGTGGAGGACTTACATGTTGGGAATCGAGTACGGTCATCCCAAAGAACGCGCGCGGAATGACGCCGTTGTCTTTATAGACAAGACCGTTACTACAGGAAGCGAGGACACTCGATAGCAGGACAACCGGCAAAGAGACACCCAATTGTCTAAGCGTGCGAGCAATATTCAATCGGGCTCCGATC
Organism: uncultured Acidobacteriaceae bacterium; assembly: GCA_963838445.1. GTDB lineage: Bacteria > Acidobacteriota > Terriglobia > Terriglobales > Acidobacteriaceae > PALSA-350. Next base: position 67,392 of record CAWIRT010000047.1, on the reverse strand, counting down.
GCCTGCACAGGCTACAGCACGGGCGATGGCGCAAGAATCCCACAAGGGTGGACGGAGAGGCGTGCCAAGGGCTACCCGGGATACCCGAAACGTTCCAAAATCACTCTACTTTGGAGCGTACCGTCCGCTCGGCATTTACAGGAGAAGAAACGAAACGGGGCGGCTTCGGAGCAGACGTTAAGTTAACGGATCCGCGTACCAAAGCTCAGCGGCAACTGCGAATCGACGAATACTAAAACCGGGATCCTTTTGTCCTGAATCTGCGTATCACCTGTTAACCACCCGGCTCCAGGAACGTTGTATAGGGTGAAGCTGCAAACGGAGGCACGAACATGGGCGGGGACACAATTCCGGTAATCGCGGTATTTTCAACCATCAGCTGGGTCGCATGGGTGCTTTTTTCTTCCATTCGCCGCTACAAAGTAGCCCAGCTCCAGGCAGATATCCAAAGCACTCTGCTGCAACGATTCGATTCTCCCAATACTCTCTTGGGCTATGCCCAGAGCGATGCCGGCAGTCAATTTATCAAAAGCATGAGCATGGAGATCGATCGAAGTACGCCCTACAGCCAGATTCTCAAAGGGGTCCAGGCAGGTATTGTGTTCATCTTTCTTGGCGGGGGATTGTTGCGGCTCCACGCCTGGAACATTGGCGACGAAGGGCCGCTCGTTTTTGGTACGCTCGCCCTCGCTCTCGGACTTGGATTCGGTGTGGCCGCGGCAGTCTCATACTTCCTCTCGCGTTCCTTTGGTCTCTTGAGCCGGCAAGACGGACGGTGACCGCATGATGCCTGGCCTGGCAGCAATTGGCCTTGAGTGCGATGAGGAGTCGTCGCGGATGGAAGAGCAAACATTCCACGCGCTCTACGCGGCTACCGCGAAACCTCTTTGGACATATATCGCGCGCATGTCTCGACGCCCGGACCTGGCCAACGATCTTCTGCAGGAGACCTACTGCCGCTTTCTGACATCCCAACGGGGCAAGGCAGAGCTAACGGAAGCCAGGCCCTACCTTTTCCGCATCGCGACCAATCTGATGCACGACCGATGGCGCAACGGCGAGGATACGACCTGGTCCGAACCTCCGGAACTCGGCGTCGAACGAGACCTCGACACCCAGATTGACGTTCGTGATCTGATGCAGCAACTCAAGCCCAGGGAGCGCCAATTGCTTTGGTTAGCCTATGTCGAGGGCATGTCGCACAGCGAAATCGCAAAGGCCACTGGGCTGCAATCGATGAGTGTTCGCATTTTGCTGCTTCGCGCGCGCCGGAGAGCGGCGGAGTTGCTGGCACGAAAGGAGAGAGCCGTTCATGAAGTGTGAAAGGGAACAGCAAGTCGTGGAAGCAACCCGCAACGGAGTGTGGGCCTCCTCATTGCGCGCGCATCTGCGAGATTGCGCGCTATGCACGCAAACCGAGTTGATTGCGTCGTCCCTGCGGGAGGATGCTGCAAAGGCGGAACGGCAGCTCGATCTTCCGCCGGCCGGTATGATCTGGCGTCGCGCTCAGACCAGGCGGCATAACGATGCGATGCAGCGAGCCACGCGCCGCCCGTTTCTCATTGTCGGCGCGCTCAGCGCACTATATTCCGTCGTTTTTCTGTTGTGGGGAATCTTCCAGCTGCCTCAGTCCGTCTACCGGCCGCTCGTTACGTCACCCGTACTGACCGGGAATGTGGCACTCGCGGGCGCGGCACTGTCAGCAATATTGGTCATTGTGGGATCGTGCGTATTGGTACTCGAGACCAGGCGTTGAATCACTCTTGCACCTCCAAAAGCATGGCGCAATAAAACTCCTGCACCCGCCGATGTCTCTCTTTCGCCAGCTCCTGGCCTTTGCGGGTCTTGAAGCTCCCCTCCAAGGTCAACAGCTTCTTAGGAAAGTGATCCAACGCATTTTGGCCATCATCGAGCGGGCGTGCTTTCGCTCCTGGATCGGCCAGGTCATACAAACGTGAGCCCATACGGCCTGCGGTATAGAAACATCGGGCGATGCCGCTAACACCAATGGCGTCCAGGCGATCGGCGTCTTGCAGGATGCAGCCCTCGATACTCGTCGGAGCAACGCCGGCGGAGAAGCTGTGGCTCTCGATTGCGCAAGCAACCATATCTATGCGCGCTGGCTCCCACGCCAGTGCTTCCAGGCGAACCCGCGATTCGTTCGCCGCAAGCAGCGAGGTCTGGCTGCGAAAAGGAGAATCCTTCGCTACCGAAACACAGTCATGCAGCAGAACCGCTGCCGCCAAGGCTTCGAGGTCACCGCCCTCCTCCCCATGGATCAACTTCGCGTTGCGCCACACCCGCACCATGTGCGACAGATCGTGTGCTCCGTCCTCATCGCCCCCGGAGGCATCCAGAAGCTTCGCTGCAAGCTGATCGAAAGGATGGAACATCTGTAAGGTCATGCTCTAGTATGGATCCTCATTTCCTAGTGCCGCGATTGCCGGAAGACCTCGACAGCGTGGGGACGGCACACTCTTTGGCCCGTCCATAAATACCTGCGAGCTCGCCGGCTTCCAATTACGACAACGCTTCGAAAAACTGTATAGCGGCTCCCGAAGTAGCTGTTTCTGGTGTAAACCTTCAAATGGCTCGCTGCCTCCACAACCTCCGACAAAACCGGATTGAAGTACACCAGGATCACATCACGCGGGTGTTCGGCGAGAGATCGGTTAAGGTTTCGGATGACCGGTTCCATAACATGCCGGTCAAATGGGTAGAAAAAGTAGATGAGCAATGGTTCAGGTGGAAATTCGTACTGCGTCGCGTCCATGTTGACCGGTTCAATCTGCAAGCAAACCTGGCTTGAATTTTGATAACTCTTCACATTCTTCCGGGCAACAGCATCAAGATCCGAAGAGAACTCGACGCCGATGATGCGGCGGAAGGGGAGCTCGGCGGCGAGGAGTAACATTCTGCCCTTGCCCGATCCCATGTCGATGAATGTGTAGCCCGAAAAATCGGTAACCGGCAGATCGCGCAGCATGTGCCGCCCGGATCCAGGGGTTGTCGGTATATAGGGGATCGCGTGAGAAGCGTTCTCGCCAACGACGTTCAATTTCCGCGGATCTTCGTCACCACAGGTTTTGACCTTATAACGCCAGTCGAACCATTGTGCGGACAATTTGCTCCGAAGAGTGGAAACCCGGCGCATTCCCGGGATCCCCATGAGCCTGGCCTTCCAGTCGATCACTTGCCCTCGCAGCTATGCAGAAAGAGAAATTGGAACCAGGGGGAACTCAAGGGAGATACAGCGACAGCATACTATCCCGTATACAAACAACAACCGGAAGTAAATGGGACCCTCTGATAGTACAGGGCACACGTCACGCGGCCCGGCATTGGCCGGGTGGGCCCACGCAAGCCTTGTTTTGGCTTGAGTAATCGACCCTCAGACCGAACCGCCGCGATTGGTCACTCCCCCAACCAAGCAGCCTGAAATCTTCATGCTAAAGTACCCCAATGATCAGGCAATGTGTTGCATTGTTCCTGGTGTTGTCTCCTGCACTAGTCATCGCACAACCCGTATTTCCTGGCGCATTTCCTGCGCACGAATACGCAGACCGCCGGGCTAAGGTCTTTGCCCGCATCGGCGATGGCGTGGCTATCCTTCAAGGCGCCACGGAGCGTCCGGGGGAACAGCCTTTTCGTCAAGCCAATCAGTTTTCTTACCTCTGCGGCATCCTTGAGCCGCGAGCAATTCTGGTGCTCGACGGCAAGACCCGCCGCGCCACCGCCTACCTTGAGCCTTTGAATCCGCCAGACCTCGAGTCAAAATTTGGACCGGGTATGCTTACGCCGGGTCCTGACGCAACCAGGCAGACCGGCCTCGACGAAACCCTCCCGCGCGATCAATTCGCCGCCGCGCTGGCCCAGTTCGCAAAACAACATCGCACCATCTACATTCCCTTCCGGCCCGAGGTTCTGGGCGAATCCTCAAACTACGATGTCGTGCTCCTCAACCGGCTCAACCTGGCGGATCCGTGGGACGGTCGTGTATCGCGCGCAGCGCACTTCCGCGAGCGGCTGGCCGCGGCAGCCCCATTCTCTGAGATACGGGACCTTGATCCTATCCTGGACGAACTTCGCACCATCAAGAGCCCGGCAGAAATTGCGATGATCCGCGAAACCACCAGTATCACCGCGGCCGGCCTCGAACGCGCTATGCAAAGGGCCCATCCGGGTATGTTCGAGTATCAGCTCCAGGCGGAAATTGAGTACGTGTTCAAACTTCGCGGCGCGCTGGGAACCTCCTATTACGCCCTGATCGCCGCCGGGCAAAATACCTGGTTTACCCACTACCATCGCGATACCGCGCAGCTTATGGATGGGGATATCGTCCAGATCGACGATGCTCCCGACTACAAGGGCTACACTTCCGATCTCAGCCGTGTGTTCCCGGCCAACGGTGTGTGGACTCCGGTGCAACGCGAGCGCTACACCCTCTACCTGCAGTGTTACCGAGCGCTGCTGACATCCATCGCACCGGGGAAAACGCCGCGCGAAATCCTTTCACAGGCGTCGGTGAAAATAGACGCTATCCTCGCCGCCCATTCGTTTTCGACCGACGCAACCGGGCGCGCCACCCGGGAGGCATTCCAGAAGTACGCACAGAGAGATAAAGACACCCTGAGCTCTGGCCAACCCTTTACCCTGGGCCACGCCGTCGGCATGGAGGTACATGATGATGTGTGGGAGAAGTCTGCCCTCCGCGATCGATTGCAACCGGGCGAGATTTTTACCATCGAGCCAATGATTCGCTTTACCGATCACCACACCGGCATGCGCATAGAAGACATGCTCCTGGTCACGGCCTCCGGGGTTGAAAATCTGTCAGCCAACCTACCCGAAGACCCCGACGCGATACAGGCCCTGATGGCCGCCGGTTCATCCGCAGACAAGCGATAGCGTCCTGTTTCACCACGATCTCGACCCCTCACTATTCCAAGGATTTTTAATCATCGGAAAAAATCGCAGGAGCAAAAGCGCCGCCGGCCACAGCTGCGCTCGAAAGGCTTACCCGTTGAATGGTCGCCTTAACGATTGGCTAACTGTGGCCGGCAGGTTTACGTCACAATCACAGTTCTGTAACGTTAGCTGTTAGAGGGAGCGGCGGTCTGCTGCCTTCGGTTTGCCTTATGGCTCTGCTTGATCTGTTCGTACTGTTGCTTCTGAGTGTCGTTCAGGACCGCCTCAATCTTGCTGTCGCTGTCCTGGCGAATCCCGTGCAACTTCGCCTTTCGATCCTTCTGCGCAAGCGTGCTGTCGGACCGTACGCTCTGTATCTGCGCAGCGCGGTCGGCGAGGATCGGCTCGATCTTTGACTGCTGATCGGGCGTGAGGCCGAGTTGTTTAGCCATCCTCTTTGCCTGGTGCTGGGGGTTATGAACATGAGCCGGCTGCTGTCCTGAAGATGCCGCAGGCGGCTGGGCAGCGGTTGTGGGGGGCGCACTCTGGTCCTGGGCCAGCAGTACGTTGCCGGATAGTCCAGCGATCAACACAGTTCCGAGAGCCAGTGAGGGAAATAAACTACGCATAGAAGATACTCCTTAGTTCGTTCTTGCATTGACATCCACTACTTCTGTGCAGACCCAATCCCGAGGAATAGGTTGTGGCTCAGTCTTCTTCGGCTCTTGCGGGTAGTGATCCGGTCTTTCTTGACAATAGTCATTTTGTTATATAAGGTAATGATTATGAACGTAGGAGAGAGTCTCGACTCCGCCTTCTCTGCCTTGGCCGACCCGACGCGGCGAGCGATTCTCGCGCGCCTTGCCAAAGGGGAAGCCACCGTCAACGAATTAGCGGAGCCCTTCGACATAACGCAACCAGCAATCTCCCAACACCTCAAGGTGCTCGAAGATGCGGGACTGATCGTCCGGCGAGTCGACGGAACAAGACGCCCCCGTCGTCTCGTAAAGGCGCGCATTGAAGCCATGGACCGCTGGCTCGCGATGCTCCGAAAAGCCTTCGAGCAAAACTATGACCAGCTGGACAACGTTCTGGCCACGTTACCACCAAACCAGAAAGGGGAATCGCGATGAGCAAACTGGAACTCAAAACAGAAGGGGATACATACTTGATTGTTCAGAGACGCTTCGCCGCGCCTCCGGAACTCGTCTACCGAGCGCACACAGATCCGGCATTAGTTCAGAAATGGTTACTCGGTCCAGAAGGTTGGACGATGCCCGTCTGCATCAATGAAGCTAAGCCAGGAGGCAAGATCCGTTACGAGTGGACCAACGGCAAAGGCGGTGGATTCTACCTTACCGGAGAATATCTTGAACTTCAGCCCCACAGCAGAATCGTCCATGTCGAGCGGATGCACCTGCCGAATGCGACACCGGACAATCATGTGGAAACACGATTCGACGCAGACGGCGCGGGTACGTTGATGACGATGCGAATGACACTGCCCGACGCTCAAACACGGGCTGCGATGCTCGCGACCGGCATGGAGCACGGAATGGAAGCCAGCTACGCCCGTCTGGAGGGGATGCTCTAGCCTCATTGGAAAATCGGTAGCGCGCCCCGGCGCCCCCAATCTACCCTGACAAACCCGGCGTATCCTATCGTTACGGCGCCGAATCAGCCGGATTGGGGGTCCCGAATTGTGGATTCCCAATTGTGGATCGTGGTGGAGCAAGCCGGCGTGCCGGTGCCCCATAGGAATCACCTACCTGCAGCGCTCCGTATTTGCCCTGCATCCATTCCGCCAGTCGAAGGATCAAATGACTGCCTGCGGTTGGATCGGATCAACCAGGAGGACCCATGGCCAACTACACCAGAGATGCTGACGCTATATCTCGCCTGTCTCGCGAACAATTTCGGGTTACCCAGCAGGGAGCTACCGAACGTCCGTTCGAGAATGCATACTGGGATCACGATGCGCCAGGCCTCTACGTGGACATCGTTTCCGGTGAGCCGCTCTTTTCTTCCCTCGACAAATTTGACAGCGAATGTGGCTGGCCCAGTTTCACCAAACCCGTTGACCCTGAAAACGTCGAGGAGCGGTCTGACAACACTCTCGGAATGAGCCGCACTGAGGTGCGGTCCAGCCACGCTGACAGCCATCTGGGTCATGTATTTGACGACGGCCCCAGGGATGCTGGCGGATTGCGCTACTGCATCAATTCGGCGTCCCTGCGCTTCATTCCGCTGGACGAGCTGGAAAGCGAAGGCTACGGTCAATACCTCAAACTATTTGAGCAAATCAAGGAGAAATAGAAATGTCATCAACCCACGAAACTGCAATCCTGGCCGGTGGCTGCTTTTGGGGCATGCAGGACCTGTTGCGCCGCTACCCCGGTGTCATCTCGACCCGCGTCGGATATTCCGGCGGAGATGTTTCCAACGCCACCTATCGCAATCATGGAACCCATGCCGAAGCCATCGAGATCGTTTTTGACCCACAGCAGTTGAGCTATCGCAAGCTGCTCGAGTTCTTCTTTCAGATTCATGATCCCACCACATTGAATCGCCAGGGAAACGACCGCGGTACCAGCTATCGCTCCGCCATCTTCTATACCACCGAGGAGCAGAAACGCACCGCGGAAGACACCATCGCCGATGTCAATGCTTCAGGAATCTGGCCCGGAAAAGTCGTGACCGCGGTAGAACCGGCCGGTCCTTTTTGGCAAGCTGAGCCCGAACATCAGGACTATCTGGAACGATATCCAAACGGCTACACCTGTCACTACATCCGGCCCAATTGGAGCCTTCCCCATCGCGCCGCTTGACGCGAACCCCGAGGGTTCCATTTCTACCCTGACCGCGAACCCTGGGCCCCATATCTCGCTCGTTTTTGGCGAGATGTGGGATACCACAAACTTAAACCTGTAGCTCTCAGAACCCGAAGCCGTTCTCCTCATCTCCGGGATCTGGACTTCCACTTTCCTCTCGCGCCGTAGCTTTTCCACTAGTGAGGGGTGACGAAGCAAAGCCTTCGGGAGCAGAATGATTGCGACAGGCGGCGAGACTTTAGAAAGCAACCAAAGAGGCAAAAGAGCAGGAGGAGCAATGAAGGCAACACAGGAACTCCACGATCTCGGGCAGAGCTTGTGGCTCGACAACATTACACGTGACTTGTTGGATAACGGAACCCTCAAGCGCTACATCGATGAGTTGTCCGTCACCGGGCTCACTTCGAACCCAACCATCTTTGAGCATGCCATCTCCAAGAGCAAATCCTATGACGCAGAAATTGGCCGTCTTCTATCCAAGGGTCTATCCGGCGAAGAATTGTTCTTTGAACTGGCCATACAGGATCTGACCCGAGCCGCCGATCTTTTCGCTTCCGTGCACGATCGAACAGCGGGCAACGATGGTTTCGTTTCGCTCGAGGTATCTCCGCTTCTTGCCTATGACACCAGGGGATCGGCCGCCGCCGCCGCAACCCTGCACAAGAAAGCAAATCGTCCCAACCTCTTCATTAAAATTCCCGGAACCAAGGAAGGGAATCCGGCGATCGAAGAGGCGATCGCGAGCGGTGTCGCCATCAACGTCACCCTTCTTTTTTCCCGCGAGCACTATCAGGCATCGGCAGAAGCCTACATGCGTGGGCTCGAGCGGCGGATTGCCGCCGGCCTCAGTCCCGACGTTCGATCGGTAGCTTCGGTCTTCCTCAGCCGCTGGGATGGCGCGACCATGGAAAAAGTACCCGACCCACTGCGCGACAAGCTCGGCATCGCTGTTGGGCAGCAGGTCTACAAAGCCTACCGCGATATCCTGGCATCCGACCGCTGGCAGCGTTTAGCCAACTTCGGCGCTCGGCCCCAAAGACTCCTGTTTGCCAGTACCGGGACCAAAGACCCAAAGGCTTCCGACGTTCTTTACATCAGTGCTCTCGCTGCGCCAAACACAGTCAACACCATGCCTGAGAAAACTCTTCTGGCATTCGGCGATCACGGCAAGCTATCCGGAGCTATGCCCCGGGACGGAGGCGACTGCGAAACGGTCCTGGCGGATTTTCGAAAAGCCGGAATCGATCTCGAAAAACTGGCGGCCGACCTTCAATCCCAGGGCGCGAAGTCCTTCGATGAATCCTGGCAAAACCTGCTTACTGCTATAGAGTCCAAGGGTAAGCAGTTGCAAACCGTTTCCTGATTGGCGCCGTAAAAACCAGACTTGCGAGATGGTAACCGCGCTCAAGTCAGCGAGCGCGAGGAAAACGGGGTAACCAGGTCTCTGAGGATGAATCCAAATCCGCATTTGGGACCCTCGTGACTTTCACCGCAAGCTCTGTCTCCAAAGGCTTGATCCGGCGGGATGTGAGATTTGTTGCGGAACAACCTATCTAGGCAATTCCTGACTTACTTGTCACGGGATTTTGAAACCACGGACATCATTGAGGATAGTCGGACCAGACCCCATCGAGGCCCGGAGGGCCGCCCGCTAAAAGCCGTCAGCCCAGCCCGGAAGGGCTGGGTCGAAATCTGCCGTGGGAGCGCAATAGGCGCGACCCCCTTACTCCACGTGGTAGTTTGGTGCCTCGCGGGTGATGATCACGTCGTGCACGTGACTCTCGCGCAACCCGGCACTGGATATCCGAATGAAACAGGACTTCTCCTGCAACTCCTGGATCGTATTACACCCTACGTACCCCATCCCGGACCGCAATCCACCTACCAGCTGGTAGACCATGGCTTCGAGCGGACCGCGATGGGGCACTCGCCCCTCGATCCCTTCCGGCACGAACTTGGCCAGGCGGTTTTCCCCGTTGCGTTCGCGGGCCACTACTCCCTCGGTCGAGGGTCTGTCCTCTACGTCGCCCTTCCCCTGGAAGTAGCGCTCGCCGGACCCCTGCGACATAGCAGAGAGGGAACCCATGCCCCGGTACGTCTTAAAGCTGCGTCCCTGGTAAAGGATCGTTTCCCCCGGGCTCTCATCCACTCCGGCAAACAAAGAGCCGATCATCACCACGTTGGCCCCTGCGGCGATCGCCTTGGTCACGTCGCCGGAATATTTAATCCCGCCATCGGCAATCACCGGAATGTTATGCTCCCGCGCTGCCCGGTAACATTCGCTGATCGCGGTAATCTGCGGCATTCCCGCGCCCGTGACCATGCGCGTAGTGCAAATCGATCCCGGCCCGATGCCGACCTTCACCGTATCTGCGCCCGCTTCAATCAATGCCTTGGCGCCCGCATACGTGGCCACATTCCCCGCGATCAGCGCGACTTCGGGGAAACGCTTCTTGACCGCACGCACCGCCTCCAGCACCCTGGTCTGGTGACCGTGGGCCGAGTCAACGGTGAGCACGTCGACTCGAAAACGGACCAACTCTGTAGCTCGCTCCAGAAAATCACCGGTTGCGCCAATGGCGGCCCCCACACGCAGCCGCCCCTGATCATCTTTAGCCGCGTTGGGGTATTTCAGTTTCTTCTGGATGTCTTTTACCGTGATCAGGCCCTTGAGTTCATAATTGCCATTCACCACCAACAGCTTCTCCACCCGGTGTTTGTGCAGGATCTTCTCTGCCTCTTCAAGCGTGGTGCCAACAGGAACCGTGATCAGGTTTTCCTTGGTCATCACATCGCCAATGGGTATGTCCGTGCGCGTTTCAAAGCGCAGGTCACGATTGGTGAGAATGCCGACCAGCTTTTTGCCCTGGGTCACCGGAACCCCGGAGATTTTGTAACGCCGCATCACCTCCAGCGCATCCGATATAAGCTGCTGCGGTTCGATCGTGACCGGGTCGACAATCATTCCGCTCTCCGACCGCTTTACTTTGTCCACTTCGCTGGCTTGTTGCTCCATCGAAAGATTGCGATGAATCACCCCCAGGCCTCCCTGTTGCGCCATGGCGATCGCCAGGCGCGACTCCGTCACCGTATCCATGGCGGCGGAAACCAGCGGCGTATTCAGCGAAATGTTGCGCGTCAGCAGGGTCTGGGTGCTTACTTGGGCAGGAACAACGTCGCTGTATGCGGGGACCAGCAGAACGTCGTCAAAGGTAAGGGCTTCCGGTACGGGTGTCTGGATCATAAATAGCGCTGCTGTTAATCCTATAACCTACAGGAGGCCGGCGCCGATCCGTTGAAATTCACCCGAAAACGGCGTATTCTTGAAAAGCAGACGAATTTGTCCTTTGGCTTCGCCTTAAGCGCTACTGCGGAGAAACACGGAGAAATGAGTGGGCGAAAGCCCACTTTTCTTTTGGTGCGGCCCGGATTGCCTGCCACGCGGCAATTACCAACGACAATGTATGCGGCTTTTCGTAAAGAAAGCCGCATGAAGTTGGTCAACGCTAACAACTTTGACAGGTAATCCGGGGGGCCCGGATTGCCTGCCACGCGGCAATTACCAACGACAATGTGTGCGGCTTTCCGCAAAGAAAGCCGCATAAAGTTGGTCAACGCTAACAATTTTGACAGGCAATCCGGGAGGGCCCGGGCCCGTGGCGGCATCTTCACCTTGAAGCGGCAACTATGGCATTGAGTATTGAGCAACTCCGCCAGACGGCGGATCGGGTGGCGGCATCGCACGGGCTGGAAGTAGTCGAGATCGAGTACCTCGGTGGCAGCAAGCACCGGGTCCTGCGGGTGTTTATCGAGCAGAACGCCGAGCAGCGTGCCCGCAAAGCACAGGAGGCCGCGGAACAAAATCTGCTGGAGCACCTGGAAGCGGAAGGTATCGCCCTCGACCAGCTGGCCTGGGTCACGCACGAGGATTGCGAACGATTCAGCCGGGATTTTGGCACCGTCATCGACGTCGAAGGGCTGGTCCCGGTAGACGCTTATACCCTGGAAGTCTCCTCCCCGGGGTTGGATCGCAAGTTGGCAACACGGGCCGATTACGAGCGCTTCCAGGCAAGTCCGGTGAAGGTGCAGACTTTCACCCCGGTGGCAGGCAACCGCCATTGGCTGGGTAAGCTCACAGAGGTGAGGCCGGAAGGAATCGTGCTCGACCTTACGGCAAGAAAACAAAAACCGAGCAAAAAGGGGCCGGCCCCAGCGCAGACGGTCGAGATTGCCTTTGCCAATATCGAAAAAGCTAATCTGGCCCCCGAAATTTAGAGCGAACAGGTAGAAGAAAAATCATGGCGAGTGTTCTTTATCAAAGTATCGAAGCGTTGAGCCGGGACAAGGGAATCGATCCACAGATTGTCGTTTCTGCAGTCGAAGACGCCATTGCGCTGGCCACGCGCAAGTACTACAAGACCCAGGAGAACATGCGGGCCGAGCTCGACCGGGAGTCGGGCGAGATCCGTGCCTACGTCTATAAGACCGTGGTTGAGGCTCCGGAGCAGCTCGAAGATCCCGTGAACCAGATCACGCTCGATGACGCCCGCGCGCTCGCCCCGGAAGTCGAGACGGGCGGCGAAATCCGCTATTACAAGCCGACCGACGTGCTCGGCCGCATTGCTGCCCAGATGGCCAAGCAGGTCATTTTTCAAAAGGTGCGCGAAGCCGAGCGGGACACCGTATACAAGGAATACGCCCATCGCCTGGGCGAGGTCCTGAACGCTACTGTAAAGCGGCTCGAGTTGCAGGACGTCATCTTCGACCTGGGCAAAGCCGAGGCCAGGATGCCGAAGCGCGAGCAGTCGCGGCTGGAACAGTTCGCCATTGGGGAGCGCGTGCGCGTGGTCCTGCAGCGCGTGGATCGCGCTGCCAAGGGCCCCCAGGTCATCGTTTCCCGGGCTGTCCCCGAGCTGGTGCAAAGCCTGTTCCAGAGTGAAGTGCCGGAAATTTACGACAACACCGTGGTCATCCGCGCCATTGCCCGCGAAGCCGGGGAGCGCACCAAAATCGCTGTGTTGTCTCGTGACAAAGACGTGGACCCGGTGGGTGCCTGCGTGGGCATGAAGGGCATGCGGGTACAGTCCATCATTCGCGAATTGCGCGGCGAGAAGATCGACATTATCGAGTTCAGCGAGGAGATCACCACCTTTGCGGAGAAGGCCCTACAGCCTGCCAAAGTGAGCCGCGTCAGCATCACAGACCTGGGCGAGAAGCAGATTGAAGTCATCGTCGACGACTCCCAACTTTCGCTCGCCATCGGCAAAAAGGGCCAGAATGTGCGTTTGGCGGCCAAGTTGTTGGGCTGGAAAATCGACATCAAGAGCGAGGAAGAAAAGCGCCAGGAAGTCGAGCAGCAAATGCAGGCCATGAGCGGCGGCCCCTCGACGCCGATAGAACAGGTGACGGAGTTGGGCGAGCAGATCATCCAGAAGCTGGTGGTTGCTGGTATTACCACGGTTGAAGCCCTGGCCGACATGACGCCCGAGCAACTCGAAGAGATTCCGGGCATCGGAGAAAAGACGCTGGAGAAAATCAGCCTGGCCGTACGCCATTATTTCGGCGAATACGAGCCCGGCGAAGAGCGTCCAGCCGGGGAAGGTGCATTGGCTAAGTCAGATGAAGAATTGGTCGCAAAAGCCAGGGCCATTGAAGATGCCCAGGTTGACGAGGAACTTGACGCCCTTACCCTCGATCAGGAAGGGGAGCGCGAGGCTCCGGACACTGTGGATGGATCAGGCCGCATCAGCGATGACGTAGCCCGGATGCGGCTGGAAGAGCTGACCGAGTCGGGCCCGGATTTGGATGACATTGGTGGGGTATCAGAGGCTCCCGGGCAGGAAGACACCAGCAAGACGCTCGCCAGTCATGTGCCCAACTATGAGATAGCGCGGTCGGAGACCGTGGATGAAGGAAACGTGGAAGAAGCCAGTCAGGAGAGCCGGCAGGACTCGAAGGTAGACGAAGGTGGCGTGTAGACAGTCGGGCAATTGGTCTAAGACGGGGAAGATGGCCTTCACTTGGTTTTCCCCCAAAGAAAACCTCACCTCTGGGACTTTCTCAGAGCAAAGTAATTGCATAGACGGCCTTAAAATGAACGCCACTGCGTGGTTGGATGACGCAATTTCACGTTTTCAGAGGATAATAATAATACCTGTCATTCCCAGGGTCGTGAGGTTGCGATGAGCGTCTGAATGGCTTGAGGGTACGACACAAAGGGACGGATGAGCAAAGTTCGGATTAACGATTTAGCACGCGAGTTGGAAGTGAAGAGCCGGGCGATCCTTGACGCCCTGACGCACGTCGGCGTGATCGAGAAAAAGACGCACTCCAGCTCACTGGAAGAAGATGAGGCTGAGCGGGTACGCCAGCACTTCCAACGCACCGGGAAGAACGGCGCTGGGGCGGCGAAGGTCGTGGACAGCGAGCCCAAGCAGAAGATCGACTGGTCGCGAGTTTCCAAGCCAGGCGACGTACTTAAGGCTATTCAGCAGCGAAAAGATGAAGCCGCAGCCATAGCCCAACGGCCCCCCGTTCCCCAGACTCCGGTGGTCAGGCCTGCTACGCCGGCTCACCCTGTGGCCTCCGCCTCTCCAGTGGCCAGCCCGGCCTCAGGGGTGCCCTCAGCAGCCGTGCCTCGTCCGCCGGCAGCCACACCGCCCGCCAGTACGCCACCGAGTCAACCGGTGGCCTCCGGTCAGGGTTCATTAGTGCAGGGCCGCCCCAACTTGGGTGGTCCAACCCTGGGTGGTCAGGGCCAGCAACGTCCTGCTCCTCCTCCACCCCCAGCGCCGCGCCGGATCGTTCCCCAGCCTCGGCAGGAGCCACGGATCGTGGTCGCCCCGCCGCCACCCGCGCCCGCCATTGCCGCGAAACCGCCCGCTGGGCCAGTGGTGGCCAGGCCACCCGTTTCGGGTGCGGAAGTAAGGCCACCGGCGACTGCTCCCGGCATGGCCCGCCCTGCTGTCCCAGGAGTTGAGGTGCGGCCGCCCGTTGCCAGTCAGGGTGTGGTAGCAGCAGCTCCCCAGCAGCCTCGGGTGCAAGCTCCTCAGCCGCCGCTGCCGCCGCAAGTGCCCAGTGCTCCTGAGATCGCCGCTGCCGCTGCTGCCGCCAATGCGCAAGCTTCTCCCGCAGTCGAAGCCGCGGCTCCTCAAGTCCAGGCCCCGGCTCCGCCACCTCCGCCCGCAGCACGGCGCGTTATTATGCCCCAAACCGGCCCGCGTCCGGTGTACCAGGCCCCGCCGCCCCCACCCGTGACTCAGCAGGCCGCGCCATCCCCGTCGAGCGCGACCCAGCCACCGGGAGGGGTCATCCAAAGAGGACGGCCAATCTTCGATCGCGGCCGCCCCGGCGGCGGACCCGGTTCCGGTCCCGGTGGACCGGGCTATAGCCCAAGACCGCAACAGGATGGACCCGGCGGGGCACGCCGGCCCATGCACCCGACTCGGACCCAGCCCGGCGGAGCTCCAGGCCCGGGCGGTCGTCCTGGTTTTGGCGCACCGCGTCCCGGCTTTGGTGCTCGTCCTGGTTTTGGCGCACCCCGGCCAGGCGCCGGTGGCGCAGCCGGCCTGACCCCACCTCCCGGCGAAGCTCCGCGGCCGCAGAGAGCGGCTCCGCAGCAGCGTCGCGGACGCCAGCAATACCCCAAGACCAAGGAAGGCCCAATGAAGGGCTTTGCGCCCCCGCCTCGTTTCGGCGGAGCGCAGGTTCCCCAGGAGCCAGTGCCCATCACCCGTACCATCACGGTGACCGAAGGCATCAGCGTAAAAGATCTTGCGGAAAAGCTGGGCGTGCGCGGCAAAGATCTCATCGCATCGCTCTTGATGCGCGGGGTCTTTGTCACTGTCAACCAGTCGCTCGACGCTGAGCTGGTCAAAGATGTGGCTTCCCAGTTCGGGGCCGACACCCAGGTCATCACCTTTGAAGATGAGATGGCCAACGAGGCCCTTGAAAACCTCATGAGCAATGAGGATGTCAGCGAGATTGAAGTGACCCGGCCTCCCGTTGTCACGGTCATGGGTCACGTCGATCACGGCAAAACGTCACTACTCGACGCCATTCGCGAGACCGACGTCGCTTCCGGCGAAGCCGGCGGCATTACTCAGCACATCGGCGCCTACAAGGTGCGCATCTCCAAACCTGACTCGCCCGCATTCGGTCGTGAGATCGTTTTCCTCGATACCCCGGGTCACGAAGCCTTTACCCGCATGCGTGCACGCGGAGCCAAGGTCACGGACATTGTGGTCATCGTGGTCGCGGCGGATGATGGCGTGATGCCTCAGACCTTGGAAGCAGTAGACCATGCCAAAGCTGCGAACGTGCCCATCATTGTGGCCGTCAACAAGATCGACAAGCCGGATGCGCAGCCAGACCGCGTGAAACAGCAGTTGGGCGATCGTGGCTTGGTGCCGGAAGCGTGGGGAGGTTCCACCGTATTCGTCGATGTCTCGGCGAAGAAGAAGCAGAACCTCGATCTGCTGCTGGAGATGATCTGCCTGGTCGCCGATTTGGGCAACTTGAAGGCCAGCCCCGATCGTCCGGCGGTAGGTACCGTGATCGAAGCCAAACTCGATCGCGGACGCGGCGCCGTAGCCACCGTTCTAGTACAGAACGGTACCCTGCGAGCAGGCGACAGCTTCATCATGGGCAATACGTTCGGCAAGGTCCGCGCCATGTTCGACGACCGCGGTCGTGCGACTCAGGAAGCCGTACCCTCAACTCCGGTAGAAATCCTGGGGTTGGAAGGTATGCCCGATGCCGGCGACACAGTCCTCGTGGTTGCTGATCGCGACAAGGCCAAGGGTATTGCGCAATACCGCAAGATGAAGGAACGCGAGTCTCAGCTGGCGAAATCCTCGCGGGTTTCGTTGGAAGGCTTGGCCGAGCAGATCAAGCAAGCCGGCGTTAAGGAACTGCCACTGATCCTTAAGGGAGACGTGACCGGATCGGTCGAAGTCCTGGCCGACTCTCTGCAGAAGATGTCGACCGAGAAGGTCCGCATCAAGGTCCTGCACACCGGGGTAGGCGCCATTACGGAAAGCGATATCCTGCTGGCTTCGGCCTCTAACGCGATTGTCATCGGCTTCAATGTGCGCCCCGAGCGCAAAGCAGCCGATCTGGCAGAACAGGATGGCGTCGAGATTCGCTTGCACTCCATCATTTACGAATTGCAGGACGAGATCAAGAAAGCCATGCTGGGCTTGCTCGAGCCGACCATCAAGGAGAACTACGTTGGCCGCGCCCAGGTACTCAACATCTTCCGGATCCCCAAAGTCGGCACCATTGCCGGTTGCCGCGTGGTCGACGGCTCCATCAAGCGCGATGCAGAAGTTCGCCTCATGCGCGATGGAGAGCAGGTCTTCAAGGGCAAGCTGTCGTCGCTCAAGCGCTTCAAGGATGACGCGCGCGAGGTAACCAACGGCATGGAGTGCGGCATGGGGATTGCCAACTTCAATGACATCCAGATAGGCGATACGGTCGAGGCATTTGTCACCGAGCGGGTCGCTGCCGAGCTGACTGCTCAGTAGTCAGCTCATGAATCTGGAACAAATCCAGGCCGCGCTTCGCGAACAACAGGTCGATGGCTGGCTTTTCTACGACCATCACCACCGGGATCCGATTGCCTATCGGATCCTGGGGCTGAGCGATTCATCGCATGTGTCGCGGCGCTGGTATTACCTCATTCCCGCTGAAGGCTCGCCGCGCAAACTGACTCACCGCGTTGAGAGCGGAAAGCTCGCGTCCCTCCCCGGCAGCGGGCACCTTTACTCGTCATGGCAGGAGCTGGAAGACGGCCTGCGCACCATGCTCGAGGGGTACAAAAAGCTGGCCATGCAGTACTCCCCCCGCAACGCCATCATGTACGTGTCGCTGGTCGATGCGGGGACAATCGAACTACTGCGGGAAATGGGCAAGTCCATCGTCAGTTCCGCCGATCTGGTAAGCCGCTTCGAGGCCGTCCTGACACCAGAGCAGATCGCCAGTCACTATGAAGCGCAGCGACACATCGACGAGATTGTCAGTGCTGCCTGGAAGCACATCGCCACCCGGCTGCGCTCCGGCAGCGGAACTCCGCTCAATGAATATGAAGTGATGGTGTGGTTGCAGGAGGCGATGCGCCGTGCAGGAATTGCCGAAGGCTATGGGCCGAACGTCTCCGTAAACGCCAACAGCTCTGACTCCCATTACGAACCAACGTCCGCTGTTTCGAAGCCCATCCACGAAGGCGATTTCCTGCTCATCGACATCTGGGGACGCATGGACCGCCCGGGAACTTGCTTCTATGACATCACCTGGACCGGGGTCGTCGGCCGCGAGCCAACCGAACGTGAACGCCAAGTCTTCTCAATAGTGGCACAAGCAAGGGACGCTGCCATCAAGACGGTGCAGGGGGCATTTACCGCAGGTAAGCCATTAGCTGGATGGCAGGCCGACGACGCGGCCCGCGCTGTCATTCGCAAGGCCGGCTTCGGAGAGTACTTCACGCACCGCACCGGCCACAGCATCTCCACCGAGACCCATGGCAACGGAGCCAATCTCGACAACCTGGAGACCCACGACGAGCGCCTGATCCTGCCCTACACCTGCTTCTCCGTAGAGCCGGGAATCTACCTCCCGGAATTCGGCGTGCGTAGCGAAATAAACATGTTGACCGAGCCTGGCCGCGCCGTCGTGACCGGACCCATACAAACCGAACTGGTCCGCATCTAGCCCGGATTTCTCACGGGTTGGGGGTGTTGAGCTAGAGGAGTGGCGAGGAAAAGGGTTGGGAAAGGCCGTTTTTCGTGGCATAACTGCGTTGTCGAAGCGTAGTGAATGCCGTGCGGAGAGCGGCCTTTCTTATGACAGAGTGTAGCCAAGAGAGCTTCTCGTTTGCACGTCATTTTTCCCGCCGAGTGGAAGCCGGGTTCAGCGCTGGGCATGTGTCCAGTGACGGGGGATCGATGCTGTTGCGTGCCGTGGATGGCAAGATCCATCTTCTGCATCGACTAGCAGCTTGCTTTAGCGATGGCCGCAGGCCAGAGCGAATCGAGCACACGGTTTTTGAGATGCTCTCTCAGCGTATCTACGGGCTGGCACTGGGCTATGAGGATCTGAACGACCACGAGCAGTTGCGCAAGGATGTCGTGTTCGGTTTGCTGAGCGGCAAGCGCGAACTGGAAGCGCCGCTGGCCGGCAAGAGCACGCTCAACCGGCTGGAGCTGTCAGGGCGCAGTAAGCGCTACCACAAGATCAGTCCTTCCGTCGAAGCGATCGATCGGCTGCTGGTGGATCTGTTTATCGAGTCCCATACGGCGATGCCAAAGCAGATCGTGCTCGATCTGGATGCCACCGATATCCCGCTGTACGGCCATCAGCCGGAGCGTTTTTTTCACGGCTACTACGACAGCTACTGCTATCTGCCCCTGTATATCTTTGCCGGAGACCAGTTGCTGTGTGCGCGGCTCAGAGCTGCCAACCAGGACGCAGCCGCCGGCTCGATCGAGGAACTGAAACGTATCGTTGGCCAACTGCGGCAACGTTGGCCGCAAGTCAACATCGTGCTGCGCGCTGACTCCGGCTTCTGCCGCGAAGCGCTGATGGCCTGGTGTGAACAGAAAGAAAACCGGGTGGAATACGTCTTCGGCCTGCAGCGCAATCGGCGCCTGCAAACCATCATCGGGGAACCGATGCAGGAGGTGAAAAAGCAACATCAGGCCACCGGCAAAGCCAGCCGCATGTTTACAGAGTTCCTGTATCGAACGCATAAGAGCTGGTCCTGCTCCCGCCGCGTCGTGGCCAAGGCGGAGTATCTCGATAAGGGAGACAACCCGCGCTTCGTAGTCACTTCGCTAGCTGCCCAGCAATGGCCCGCACAGGATTTATACGAGAAGTTCTACTGCGCCCGCGGCGAGATGGAGAATCGCATCAAGGAACAGATGTGCCTGTTTGCCGACCGGCTCTCCAGCGACGAAATGAAAGCCAACCAGCTACGGCTGTACTTCTCCGCCCTGGCCTACACGCTCATGGAGGCTCTGCGCCGGCTGGCCCTGAAGGGAACCGAGTGGGCTCAAGCCCAGGTCGATACCATCCGCCTGAAACTGCTCAAAATCGGTGCCCTCGTGCGGCTCAGCGCGCGCCGCGTGCGCTTGGAAATGAGTTCCACCTATCCCTGGAAAGACCTCTACGCACAAGCCTTCTATGCCCTGCGCTGTTGAAGCCCGCTGGCCTCCACGTCTTAGCCCTCTCCAACATGTTGCTGGCCTCGCTTCCGCCCCGGCGTGCGCAAAATACGACCAAAAACTCAACCCAACCGGCAGCTCAGCAACAAACACCGCCCCGCAACCAAAATCCTGACCACAAAATACCCCGCAGATCCCTCAAACCACATCAACCACGAAAAACTCACCACTCGTGAGAAATCCGGGCTAGACCCCGCCCCTATGCCGGGTGCCCCACATCCCCGATTTTCTGTGAAGCTCGGTGGGTTCCGCGCACTTCATACGCCTTTCCTTAAAGAAAGGCGCACAAGCGGTCTTGTCCAGGGCAGCGTGCAGGAAATTCGGGGCATCTCGCTGGTGTTTCGCGAGATGTGGGATACCACGAGTCTTCATGCAATCCTCAACGGAACGAATGCATGAAAGCTCTATAGCCTTGAGGGCGGTTGCCGACATAACGACGGGCACGCGCTTCAGGGTTTGCGTGAGAAAAGCATTTCCAAACTCAGTCCCGCAGGGACGTCTGAAAATAGCCCAGGACGTGAGTCCTGGGTAGGATTTGAAGGAGGAACCAGTCCCGCAGGGACGGCTGAAACGCTTTCCTGGACGGTACGGGCTTCAGCGCGTACATCAACCACCAAAATCTATATGGCCCTCAGGCCGTGAGGGAGCGCTTTTACCCTCTTGTTCAACCATCGGAATCACTAGTGCCGAATAAAGTACATAACCCAGCTGGCGACGATCACCGCCCCCAGAAACAGCACGAAGCAGTAAGCTCCGTAGCGGACCATCGCCTTCGGCGTACTCCGCTGCGTAATGCCGAAGATGATCGAAGCAAATACGGCAAAGAGAATGACCGTCGTGAAATGAGAAGGCGCGATAGTCATGGCTTTCTCCCAACGGCGATACTATGGGCGTCAACAGCGGAGATCAGGTTCAGCAACCCCGCGACCACGACAAACTTTGCCCCGTAGTCCGCCGTGACTACTTGCACCGGCGCCTGGCCGAGTCCCAGCAAGTGGCCAACCATATACAGCAGCCCGGCACCCAGATCACCCAGAAATCCCAACATGTCCAACAGGTCGGCGGTGTTGGGGGCGTAGAGCCTCGCGCCCATCATGATGCCCAGGACAAACATGCAACTGATCGAAGCCAACACCAGAAGACCGCGGCCCCAACGTTTGAGCATCAGATGTCCTGCCCCAGGGACCAGCCAACCGGCAATCAGTGCCATATATCCCAACCGGTTAGCCTTCGCTGCCGCCGATTGTTTCGCCGCGTCTACTCTTTGCGCCATCATTCAAGAATACACTGGGCCGTCATGTTCGGGCCCTCCCGCGACGCTCCCAAACCATGGCGTCAAAGGTTTGGCGAGTGATAAATCCGCTACGTTGATAAAGCGCAACTGCCTCGGAATTCTGCCGCGTCACGGTCAGCGTGAGAGCCTGAAAGCCGTGACTGCGGAGCGCGCGTGAGCAGTCGGCCAAAAGCCATGCTCCGAGGCCGCGACGACGATATTGACGGCTAACGCAAATCTGGGTGACGTGGCCGACATCATCGCGCACCCGCGAGCAAAGTAGTAGAGCTGCGATCTCTTCGCGGCCGCGGAAAGCCAGCACGCGCGAGGTGGAGGGGTCGAACAGTCCGCA
Source organism: uncultured Acidobacteriaceae bacterium (assembly GCA_963838445.1). GTDB lineage: Bacteria > Acidobacteriota > Terriglobia > Terriglobales > Acidobacteriaceae > PALSA-350. The sequence goes on along the minus strand of CAWIRT010000047.1, from coordinate 45,807 downwards.
TCCCGGGAAACGAACGATATTGTGGAGAAACCTCAGGGAGCCGGCGACGGTGCGGTACTGGTCGTTGATGATGCCGTCCAGATGACCCTCATACGCATGCGCGATAAGATGGCCGGCTGCGGCAAAATCGCTGTCTCTCCAGGCACGCAATTCCAATTCACTCAGCCGGTCGGCCGGCGGCCCTTCGAGCAGGGTCGCGGAGCTTAGCTCGAGCTCCATAAACAGTCTTTCGTAAATCTGAAATCCGGCCTTGTACAGGGTTTCCGCATGGGTGCCATGCGGTCGCAGTAGCAGTTGCGATTCAATGCGATCGACCCCGGGAGAATGTTGCAGCAACTCGATCATATGTTCGAGCAGACGGCGTTCCACGTCCGCGGTCAATTCAGGGTTGCTGGCGGAAGGGATCGCGAAAACGTCGCCAACCAGGGCCTTTTCACTCTCGTAAACGCAAAAGACATAACCGCAGATTCGGCCGTTCTCAATGGCCACGTAGCCGGGCAGAAGACGGGAGTCGAGGTACTGCAGGAGCAGGTTGGCGGAAGCGTGGAAATCCCAACGTAGGCGCTGGTTCCAAACAAGGCTCTCCGCTTCCAGCACCGGCTTGAGATTGCTGGCAGAGAAGTGTCGCAAATCGAGAATTTCCAGGTTCAGGGCCGGTGTCATCCGCGTTTGAACAGGAGTGTACGGCACAAAGCCATGCTAAGGAAACCTCGGCCTTTGCCCACGGACCTCAAGGCTTGGCGAAGACCTGGTAAACCGCCAGGTTTTGCGCAGGATAGGAAAAGAGCGGCTGGTACGACCGGCCGGCCAGCAAAGTATGCAACTGGCCAACATAGATTTCCCGGGTTATAAGGATGTGCTCCCCCGGCGGGATGCCGTCTGGTTCATAATTCGCGACCTGGTGATTGCGGTAGAACGAAAGACCATATTCTACGTCGCGCCGCACCCGATAGACGGCGACGCCCTCGTTCGGCCGGGCAATCTGGCTGATGATGGCGGCCAGGGGCCGGGCGGAGTAAGCAGCATCAAGCAGGCGGATGTTCTTCTTCGTAGCCGAGACCGCAGGAAGGCCAAAAAATGGGCCGACACCGAAGATAAACAGCAGCATCACGACCAATGGCACCATGGTAGCCACGCGCAGGCGCTTGACCCCGAACCGGGCCACGACGACCAGGATGAGAAGGGCTGCCGCCAGGCCGCTCGAAACCGCAGGCAGCAAAATGCTGGCTGGCGGCATGCCTCCGGGATGAACGATGTGCCACGGCAACAGCAGCACCAGAATGATGGTCACCGCAGACAGCAGGGCATGCAGCAAAAGCAGCCATAGGTTCAGACCCTTATGGCGAATGCGGTTGATGTAATCGCCGGTGAGGATGGTGAGCGGTGGAATGGAGGGTAGGATGTAACCCGGTAGTTTGGATCGGGAAAGGGAGAAAATGACGATTGGGAAGAGCGTCCATAACACCAGGAACTCGGGGAAGGCATCCCCCCACCGGGTGTGGCCGATGTAGTGGTGCTTGGCCAGCCGCGCGCGCCATTCCGCCATCGATTGGTGGATCGCCTCCACCAGTGCGCGTATGGCAATGACCGACCAAGGCATAAGCGCGAGCACCAGGATGGGGATGTAGTACCACAAGGGCTGCTCGTGCAGGTAACGGTTGGTGGCAAACCGTTCCAGGTTGTGTTCCAGGAAGAAGATGCGGAGGAAATCCGGATTGCGGTGTTGCACCGCGATATACCAGGGCAGCACCATTGCGAAATAGAGAAGGACCCCGGGAATCCAGAATGTGCGGCGTAGCAGCGACCATTCCCGCCGTAGTGCGGCAAAGCTGAAGATGATGCACCCGGCCATAACCGGTGCCACCGGACCTTTGGCCAGCGTGGCAACGCCGACAAAGAAATAGAGGTCGAAGAGCCAGAATTTCTTGTCCGTCTCATACCACGCGTACCAGCCGAGCATGCCGATGCAAAAAGGTGCAGCTAGCTGCATATCGGTCGAGGCTCCGCGGGCGAAGCCGACGATGCCGGCGCAGGAGGCAGTGATCAAAGCCGCATCCAACTGGCTCCCGGGCCGGAAGCGTCGAAGATGCAAATAGATCAACGCCACCAGGATGAACGCGAAGCTGGCCGAAGGCAGACGCGCTGACCAGTCGTGTACGCCAAACTCGAGGAAGGCAAACATGGCCCGCCAGTAGTAGAGCGCGGGCTTTTCCAGCCAGGGATGGCTCCAGAGAACCGGGGTGACGTAGTCATGGCGGAGGAGCATCTCGCGCGCAATCTGCGCGTACCTGGGCTCGTCGGCACCCACCAGTCCCAGCCCATCGCCGCCGAAGACCGGCACCAAACCGTAAAACAGAAAGAAGGGGGTAAAAATGAAAAGGCTGAAGGCCTCCAAAGTATCGTGCAGGGCAGGAAAGCGGGTTTTCAACGCACTTAGGCCGTTGCCCGGCCGGTTAAGGACTTGAGGCGTACCCAGCATTGCTTTTTTCTCAGCCATCGGTTCTGCCAGGTATCTTACGGGCACAAGGCTATCAGATTCGCTGGCCAGCCGAGAGGATGGCGCCTTGTTCAATGAAACAGCACGAAAACGCGGCCATCATGCTATCCCGTTGACGGAGGCGGCGACCGCCATCTCATTGCGGAGATACTTCAGGATCCGCTCCGTGGCCGCGGGCAGTGGCCCGTCCAGCGTGCACCCGCTCGCACTTTCGTGACCGCCTCCGCCAAACTGCTCGGCTATGGTGGCCACATTCACCCGCCCCTTACTGCGCAGGCTGAGGCGCACATGGTGGTCGCGCATTTCGCGCAGAAACACCGCAACTTCGATCCCGGAGATAGCAATGGCATAGTTGACGATCCCCTCGCAGTCCTCCTCCGCCGCATGGGTACGATCCATATCGTCTTCGGACACCCACAGCCATGCCAAATTTCCATCGTGGTGCAGGTTAGCCAGCGCGGCGCCCAGCAGGAGCATCTTTGACGGTGGGTTCGAGAAGTAAACCTCCCGCGCTATACGGACCGGGTCCGCCCCATAGCGAACCAGGTTGCGCGCGAGTTCAAAGGTGTGGGCGTCGGTACCCTCGTAGCAGAAGGATCCGGTATCGGAAAGCATGGCGGTGTAGAGACAGGTTGCCATCTCTGGCGTTATTTCGATGCCGGCAGCGAAGGCGAGCTGAAAGACGAGTTCCGCAACAGCGCAGGCGTTGCTGTCGATCCAGTTCAAGTCGGCAAAAGCACGGCCGCTCGTGTGGTGGTCGATATTGATCAGGAAGCGGTTTTCGAGGCCATCCAGACGGGTCCGGGGAATGCCATCGCATTCAAGCAGGATAACGGTGTCGTACTCGCCTTCTACGCGGTTCCAGTGCCGCACCAGCGATGCGCAGGGCAGTGACCGGTAGATGCACGGCACCCGATCGCTCAGCGCCATGTCAGCGTTCTTGCCCATCCGCTGCAACATCATCCAGCAAGCAATCAGCGAACCCACGGCATCGCCATCGGGGCGTGCGTGCGCAGTTACCAAAAGCCGCCCGGCCCTTGCGATGGAGCTGAGCACCGCGTCTATCGTTGGCGTGGTTGGCGGAGTGGATGGCATGATAAGCCGGCGAAGGGCCGCAACTACTCCTTGGATTTCGCGGTCGTCAGGGGCTTGGGGAGGCCATCCTTTGCATCCGCCTTCTGCGTTTTTCTAGTGCGCCCGAGCAATTCGTCGATCCGCAATTTGAGGTGCTTGGACTTATCGATTTGAAACGACAGTTCTGGAACGTGCCGCACCCCCATGCGCTCCAACAATTCATGGCGGATGAAGCCACGGGCTGCCGTCAGCGCCTCGCGTGTCTTCTCCTCCTCAACTTCACCCCCATCGACGGCGATGTACACCCGGGCGGACTTGCCGCCTGGATTCAGAACCACCTCACTGACATAGGCGAAACTGATGCGCGGGTCGGCAAGTTCACCCACAATCATGCCGCTGATCTCTTCGCGTAGCGTTTCGGCGACGCGATCCCGATGGTACTTTCGTGCCCGTGGCTCCACCATGAAAAAAGTCCTTAGCTAAACCCCTAAGATTATCAGAAAGCGCCTTCGGGGCCTATTCCTCAGCATCCTCTTCGAGGAAGGTACACCATGAATCGGCTACCTGGGCGCCCAGGTCATTGGCGATGCGCACCGCCGCATTTTCAACCTGCCGCATGAGCCCGGAAAGATAGTCTCGTGAGCGGGATATCGCGGTGACGCCGATGGTCGCGGATTGCCAGGTGACCGCCTCATCCAATTCCGCAACTGAAATATTGAAGCTGTGACGAAGCTTCTCTTTGAGGCTGCGGACCACCTGGCGGCGGTCCTTCAGCGAGTGAGCCTGCTCGATATGCAATTCGAGGGTGAGCGAAACGATAGCCATAGCTGCGCCTTGGGCGGACCTAATTAGCTTATAGAAGGAACCGCGGCGTTCACGAAATTGTGGTGCCCGTTGGGAAACAACTGGCCCGGCTAGATCGGGGTGCGCTTTCCCAGAAAGAGGCAGATCCGGAAGGGCGACTCAAAGGCGCCAATAAATCCGAGTCGCGGGATTCGGGGAGCGCGATGGCCCGCAGGCTTTTTGGCTAATGGTGGAGCCGTTCCGCAGGTTGATAGACGGAAGATTGCATCTCCCGGACATTGGAGGAGCGAATGCCAGGAATCGCCATCATGTACAGACCAAAGAGAATCAGCAGTTCGAGGTTTTGCTGCCGCAGAAGCAGGATAAATAGGAATTTGTGTTGGAATACGCTTTGCCATTCTTTGTGCTGGACGAGAAAGACTTGTACACGGTACTGCACGGAAATAACCGCGAGAACGGTCAGAACAGCGATGATCGCGCCCAGGAGACGACGCCTCTGAAAAACGGCGATGACAGCCGGCAGGGTCAACAAGAGCAGGCGGGTGTCGTAGAAGCGGTGATACACCGGCATCAGAGACAGAATCGACAAGGCGGCCAGGGCAAGAAACTGCATTTCCGGAGACATATTCGATCGCGCGACCATCAGGACCCACACTGCCACCAGGCCCAGAAAGACCGCGTAGGCGAGGAGGTTAAATGTCCCCGCTTCCGCGAAGAAGATGCTGGTAAGAGTCTGTAGATTTACATCGCCGACAGCTACTTGATTTGCCGGCCTGGGGTCAGCGCTGCCGCCCGGACTCAACGTTGCGGCGAGATTTGTTCGAAGCGTCGAAGCCCAGTTGGCGCTCTGCGGACGCACCTTGAGAAACACACCCGCGAAGAGAAGAAGTGCGAGAGCGCCAACCAGAGCTACTGCAGCGTAACGGCGGTAAATTTTCTGCGCCAGAAAATAAAGTGCAATCAACCCACCGATCTGGGGCTTGACAGCGAGGCTCAGCATCAGGAGGAATGCGCCTAGAGGCAGATAGCGCGTACGCAGAAAGAGATAGCTACTGATGATCACGAGCGAAATGGCGAGAGCTGCCGGTTGACCGAGTACCAGCAGAATTCCGCTCGTAGCCAGAATCAACGATCCAAGGGTTGTAGCCAGCCACCGGTGTGACTGTGGGCAAGCGGATAGAACCAGAACAGCAGAATAAACGAACAGAGAGCCATTCAGCAGAAACCACAGCAAGCGGGCGAGGGGATACCGGAACAGTGTCAGCGGTGTGAGTACCAGGAATGTCGAAGGCGGATAGACCGGTACGTCGATTTCCCAGGACGGTAAGTCAACAACACGGCCGCCTTGGCGAAAAAACTGTTGTTCCAGCTGTGACGTGTCGTACGGATCGCAGCCATGGAGGAGACATCCGGCCCCGGTGTAAACGGGAACGAAGTCATGTGAAAAACGGAACGCTCTGGCTCCTCCGACCCCAAAGAAAATGACGGCGGAGATACCAAGGACCAGCAAGTGCAGGTTCGGGTTTGAAAACTTCATGCGGGGAGTGATCGTGAGGCCTATGGTATATCTGAACTAGGCAGGTTAAAAGGGCAGTCTATTCGCAATCCGTTGCAACAACTTCGAGAGCGCTTCCATCCGCTGTACTACGCGCGGAAGTCGGCTACGGGGCGATTTGTGATCCGGTTAGTTGACCTGCCGGTATGGCTCTCGATTCCGGATGTAAATTTCAAGGTGCGCGGCCGCCTGGTTACCCACGGCTTGGCTTTTGCCGCAATCGGATCTCAGGAGCCGGGGTCCGAGGCCCTTGCGCTCGCGTGCGTCGATCGCCTAAAGCTGCAGTCTTTCTGGGATGTCGGCGCCAACATCGGCTACTACACCTGGCTGCTTAAGTCAGCTTCCCCGAGCCTGCGCGCGCTCTTGTTTGAAGCCTCGCCGGCAAATGCCGAGCTTGTCCGCGCAACACTCAAAAGAATTCATCTTTCCGACGTCGAGTTGATCGCCGCAGGAGCAAGTGACCGCCAGGGCGACGGTTATTTACGTGTGGACTCTTTGGCCGGCGCCACCTCTACACTGGATGACTCAGCAGAGCAAACATTCGAAGAGCAGCACTTTAGCATCCCTTCAGAAAAGACCCATATTCCCCTCGTCACAATCGATGACGAACGCTCGCGCCGCCCTGGAGTCGACCTTCTCAAGATCGACGTAGAGGGGCATGAGGCGGCCGTGTTACGGGGCGCTCAAAGAACAATCTCTTCGGATCAGCCGATACTCTTCGTCGAATGCTTTCATCCCGAGCACGAGTGCCTGGGGTATCTGGAACGCGAAGGCTATCGATTCGTAGACGGCGACCGGCTCAAATCGCAGGTCGATTCGGGGACCACCAACTTTTTCGGTTTCCCCAGGAAGTTTCATTGCGATATCGATTTGCTGCTGGAGAAAGCCCGCGCGCGCCGAAAGAACTAATCATCCAGACTAAACGTGAACGCATTTTTGATGGGTACATCGCCCTCTCGAGCAGGCCTTCAGACCTTCGGTAACGCCAGCGCAGCTTCTGCCGCGGCCACAAACTCACTGGGCTCCATCGTCGCCAGCGAACTGCATTGAATCAACCCCTTGCGGCAGGCTTGGTCGCCGCGAAGCTGCAGGCATGGGGAACAATCCGGTTGGTGGAAAAGGCTGGCGCTGCCCGGGCCCGTTGGCTGGAAGCGGTGGGGATGGGCCGGACCGAAATATCCGATCGCCGGTACGTCGTAGAATGAAGCCAGGTGCAGGGCGAAACTATCTGGAGCGATCACCAGGTCTGCGGACGAAACTTTCTCAAACAGCTCCCTGACGGTTTTTTGGCCGTAGCCAATGACGCGCGGCTCCAACATGAATTCTTCCACTGCATGCACCGCGCCGTGAACCACGATCGTATGTTTTGGAAAGGCTTGCAGAAGGCCGCGGATAATGCCGGTCCATTGCTCATCGGTAAGCTGCCGGGCACGCCAGCCGGCTTCCGCCGCGCAATAGATGAAGGGTGGGTCTGGCCGTGGTGCCAGCGGAGAGGCGTGGGCGCTGCGGTAAAGGGCGAGCGGCTGGCCGCGTCCCTTCAGGCCGAGCAGCTCGAGCTCCACTTCGCCATCATGCTTGTCTTCCGGGTGCCGAACCACGCCCGGCCTGTAGACCGATCTGACGATCGCTGACAGCCAGGGCCGAACGCTTTTCCACTCAAAGAAGCTGCCCTCCGCATAGAGGCGGCTGATCCCTTGAACCCATCCTGTTTTCCGTCTGCCCCTTACCACTAACGAGAGCACCAACGTTGTGCGGCTGTCATCCAGCGCGAAAACCAGGTCCGCCCGCGGGATGGCAAAAAGGGTGCGGAGCATAGCCAGCTTTGGGTCGCCATGGTCGACGACTACCAACTTCAGTCGTGAGTCCACCAGGGGATATACCTGGCCGCCCTTACGGTTGGTAACGATGGTGACTTCCGCATTGGGATATAACCGCCCGAGTTCGAAGAGAAAGGGCGCCTTCAGTACGTAATCGCCAAACGTGCGAAAACTCAGCAAGGTAATACGCCTGATGGCACTGTCGGACATGAATGGTAGCCTTGATAATTATAGTGCGCTACGTCTTCCTGGATCGCGATGGAGTCCTGAACCGCAAGATGCCCGAGGGCGTTTATGTCAGCGATTGGGCGCAGTTTCAATGGCTGCCGGGAGCGGTCGAGGCAGTCGCCCGCATGAATCGCGCTGGCTTGACCGTCATCGTGGTCAGCAATCAACGTGGTATCGCGCTGGGCCGGGTCACGGCCGCGCAGTTGGAACTTATTCACGACAACATGCAGGGCCACCTGGCGCGAAATGGGGCGGGATTGGACGCAATTTATTACTGCCCTCATGACCATGGGGAGTGCCATTGTCGTAAGCCGGATATTGGGCTCTTTGAAAAGGCCATGAAAGACTTTCCACAAATCAACCCGAACAACAGCGTGGTCATCGGCGACTCTCTTTCCGACATTCAGGCCGGCCGGCGACTCGGTATGAAGACCATCTTCATCCAGGGTGAGGCAGATCGTCAGAAAACAGGAGCCGACACTGCCGCCTCACTTGCTGACGCCGGCGCCGGCTCCCTCCTGCAAGCGGTCGAAACGCAGCTGGGGCTTACGGCGTCAAGCGGAAGAGTGAGCGAAGTGGAATAACCGTCGCCCTGGTCCCTTGTGACGTTCTCTACAAAAGTGGCGAAAGAAACGAGTCCCGAAGGGATGGCTGAGAAGAAACCGCAGATCTCTCCGCTCCGCTGCGCTCCGGTCGAGATGACAAATTTGTTACACGGAAATTGCAAATTATCCAGAGGATGCACGCCGGTTCATGGCTTAACAAATTTGTCATCTCGACCTCTTTCAACCGCTTCCTTGAGGTATTCCGCAACCTGGTGCCCATAATGCGCCCAGGTATAGTTCTCCGTCACGGTGCTCATTGCGTTTCTGCCGATGGATTTTCGCAGAGCCTCATCCAACGAAACCCGGGCAATGGCTTCGGCGAGACCCCGGGAATCGTTCACCGGAACATAGATGGCACTCTTTTCGTGCTCCAGCGGTAAGCCACAATTTTCCGTGGTAATGATGGGCAAACCCGCCGCGGCGGCTTCCATTCCGGACCGCGATGAACCCTCGGCAAAGGTGGGAAAGACGAATAGATCTGCGCCGGCAAACGCCGCAGCCACCTGCTTAAGCGGCGCGAAGGGAGTGTGGCTAAAAAATACTGCGTCGCCCGGCTCTAAACATGACGCTCCATTGCCCAGATTTCCCATCAACTCCAGACGAACATCGAGCCCCGATCGGCGGCATTCGCGAACCGCCTCCAGCAAGAGACGCACACCCTTGCGAACATCGAAATTTCCGGTAAACAGAATCCGCACAGGCCCCTCGATGCGGTAGTCGCGCTTGAGGTCGAAAAATTCTTCCCGAACTCCCAGGTAGGCGACCCGCACCTTGCTCGCAGGGTAGCCCTGTTCGACAAAAGTCTTCTTCACGAAGTCGGAGTTGACCAGGAGCAGGTCGGCATCGGCACAATCCCGCAACACCAACTTCCAGAGATCCGCCCGCGGGTTGTAGCCGGCCGGCAAACCGAAGCGGGCGAACTCCTCCCGCAGGGCCTCATGCATAAACGCAGGATGAGCGATCGAATGATCGGTAACAATGGCCATGCCGTTCTTGCGAGCTCTCCGGATAGCGCCGGATTGGCCCGCTCCGCTGCGGACCAGCACCACATCGGCCTCCTTCAGGTATTTCCGGCTGCCCCAGGCTGCCAGGCGGAACTCCATGCCATATGCCAGATCAAGGGGAATAACCCGGGTACGTTGGATCAATCCAATGAAGGTTCCGGCGGCCTCGACCCAGGCTACGGGGGTGACGGTGGCGCCCGGAATCCGAATCTGCCGGGCAGCCATGCGCGCCGCCAGGTGTTTCTCGCCGAGGAACCTTCCCACCAAGTCCACCAGGGCGGTCTGATTGTCCCTGGGTACCCAGCCGGTGAGGAAGTTTACTTCGACCCCGGCTGCGGCCAGAGCGCGGGCTGTTTCGTGGAAGTGGAGCTTGCCGAATCCCGTGGCAATGATTGCTTTCAAACCCTACTCTTCGACATCCACGCGCGATTGGTAGTAGTCGTTATAAGCGCGGCCATAGTACTCGGCGTAATCGGAAGATTGCAGGTCCACTGCGTTCAACACCACACCCAGCAGGTGGGCTCCCGAACGCAACAGGATTTCGCTCGCCCGCGCGACTACGTTCCTCGAGGCCTGTCCGTAACGCAGAACCAACACCACCCCGTCACTGATGGATACCAGCACCGCTGCGTCGGTTACCGTCAGCACCGGCGGGGTATCGATCAGGATAAAGTCGTAATTGGCACGCAATCCCTCGACCAGCCTTTGCATTTGCAGCGAGCCCAGCAACTCGGCGGGCATGGGAGCTACGGGGCCAGCGGGCAGTATATGCAGGGACGGCACACCCGGCACTGATACGATCGCCTCTTGCAGCGCGGTCTTGCCGGTCAACACCGAAGTGAGCCCAACCTTGTTGGCAATCCTGAAGCGGAGATGCACCGATGGCCGTCTCAGGTCAGAGTCGATCAACAGCACACGGGCGCCATTGAGCGCAAAGACGATCGATTCCAGGGTGGTGATCGATGTCTTGCCTTCGGAGGGCTTGGCGCTGCTGATCAGGATGACCTGGGGCGGCGTGCCTGCGCGGGAGAGAAGGATGGTGGTGCGCAGCGCCCGGTAAGCTTCGGCTAGCCGTGACCAGGCGCCGGGAACCGGTGAGGTAGCATCCCTGACAAAAGTTTCGGGTGAGAGCAGCTTCGAGTCGACCTGGGGAACGACGCCCAAGCATCGGCAGGCCAAGCCGCTCTTCGATGTCATAAATAGTCTTGATATTTGTATCCAGAGCTTCCACCAGGAAGGCCAGCACCAGGCCAATGCCGAGGCCGCAGAGCAGGCCGAGGGTCAGGTTAACCGACTTGCGCGGGGAACTGGGGAAGTCTGGAGCATCGGCAGGGTCGATGCGGCGGATATTGGTGGAGTGCAGGCCGGCGATGATGCCTGCCTCCTGGAGGCGCTGCTGCAGGCCGTCGTACAACGCTCGATTGGCTTCGTATTCGCGGCGGGCAAGTGAGTACTCCACTGCCTTCGAATTGCCCATGTAAGCGCTGCTTTTTTCCTGATCCAGTCTTCGCTGCAGGGCATCCTGATTTTCCTTGGCCGCATTTACTTCCTCCTGGGCACGGGCAAGAACCGTACCTTGCTCGACCTTCATGCTCTGCTCAACCTCGGCGAGTTCTGAGCGTATCTCCAGCAGCCGGGGGTTCTTGGCGCCATACTTGGCGCTCAGGTTTGCATTTTCAGCCTGCAGGGCGGTCATTCTTTCTTTGAGCCCCATCAGGACCGGGTCTCCGCTCAGGGTGGCCAGCACGTCGGGCGGAGCACTTTGCAGAGTGATCAACTTGGCCTGGGCGACCAGCCGCTGCGATTCAGCCGTGGTCACATCGTGGCTGATGTCGACCAACCGCGAAAGCACGATGCTCTGCGTCTGATCGATGCCCACCAGGCCAATATCTTTCTGCACCGTGAGCATGTGCTCCTGGCTTGCTTCCAGGCGGGCTTTCAGGTCACCTAATTGCTGCGACAGCCAGAGGGAGACCTCCTTGGTCGCCGCATAGTTTTCACTGAAGTTGTGCTGCACGTAGTTGTCGATGAGGGTGTTGCAAATGAGTGCGGCAAGCTCGGGATTGCGCGCCGTGAAACTGAGGTCGAGGATATTTGTGTGTCCGAAGCGCTCGGCCGCCAGCCCCGCTTCAAACATCCCGATCAGAGCGTGACGATCCTGGATTTTGGATAGATCCCAGACGTGATTCGATCCCAGCGGCAAAAAATCCTTATTCTGATCCAGGCGCAGCGACGTGATCGTCTGCATCGCCAGGGTAGAGCTCTTCAGGATTGCGATTTCCGTATCCAGCTTGGTGACGTCGATGTACCCGCTGTCGTAGCCCCCGCCGGTATCCACCCGGAACTGATCGGCAGTATCCTGGGTAATCTCGATGTTTGCCGTGGAGCGGTATTCTTTGGGAGAGGTGGCATTCTCAATGTATCCCGCGCCCGTGCCGAGAAGAGCGCAGGTAAGCACCAGCCATATATATTTCTTGGCAATCAGAAGGAAGTGCTGCAGCGTCTGACCGTCGTTCAATCCGAGGGAGAGAAAGGAACGCTCGCGTTCGCTTGGTTCGCGATACTCGGGTAGTACGGCCGGTTCCGATGGTGGGGGATAAATACTCATGCGCTTGGAAGTTCACCGAATCGGTAGGTTGGAGGTGTCAAAAGTGGTGGACGTCCCTCGATTTCAACCTCCACCTGCCGGAAAGTGGGTCGGGTTCTTTCCCTTTAGAATCCAAATTATAGAGTGCTGCGGGCCGGTTCACCAATCTTTCTCGCAGGGCGAACCACTGTGCTCAGCGGTTTCGCTAATCCGTCCATGATAAGCCGGAACTTCGTTTTCGCCGCTCGCGCACCGGCTAATGCAGTTTCACTTCTGGTGTATACAAAGCAACCACTCCCGACGCGGCTTTTCCTCAAGAAAAGACGCCCATCGCTACACCTTCCTGCGCAGAGGAGAAGTGAAAATGCTCTAGCTTCTGCGCATGCGGGCCCGGATCGCGGACTCGACCGCGCCCGGATGGGTAAGGATGCGTTCGACCCGGAACAGGTAACCACGCAGTGTATCCACAGCCGTCCATCGACGTCCGCGGGAAAGCGAAAACATGCGATCCGCGTCTGCTTTCATCATTTCACTGTGGCGGCGCGAGCCGGTGATGGATTGCGCATGGATGCGAAAAAGCGCCAGATCCTGATTGAGGTATTTGATCCTTGCGCCCCCCCGGACCATGTCCACCAGCAGTTCGCCATCCCAGCAGGAGCGATTGTTCACGTTAAATCCTCCCACTCTCATAAACGCCGAGCGCCGGAAAAACGTCGCCTGTTGCAGCCAGGTGGCTCCTCCATAGAAATATCGATCCAGGGTAAAACCGGCTGCCCGAATGCGGCGAATGCGTTTGCCCTGGGCGTCGACAATAAAGCCGTTGCCCATCACGATGTCGCAATCGGGGTTCTGTTCGAAGGCCCGGCTGACGCTCTTCATCGCTCCTGGCAACAAGACGTCGTCGGAGTTGAGAAACCCGTAAATATCGCCGGAGGCGCGCTGAAACCCTTTGTTCAGGCCGTCGGCGGCTCCGTTGTCGGGCTCAAAAATCATGCTCGCCAGGTGGCTGCGAAAGCTTTCGATCAGTTCCCGGCTCCCATCCGTCGAACCCGGATCCACCACGATGTATTCGATCGCAGGATAATCCTGCGCCAGCACCGAGGTGAGAGCTTCCTCCAGGTACTGCCGCTGATTGAAGGAGATGGTAACCACGCTGAACTTCATCGGCACGTCACGACCCTGGGCTCTCCCTGGGGAAGGGGATGTGGAGAAACGCTCTAGCGCGTGTAGAAATACGCCTGCGTGGCGAATCCTACGGCGGCCGTCAAAGCAGTTTTTCCGGCTGCCTTGAGTATGCTCGGGGGAATAAAGAGAATGTCGTCCGGCTGCATGGTAATGTCCACTGTCCGTCCCCGCAGCACGTCTTCAAGCTTGACCTTTTGCACCACCCTGGTTCCGTTTCCTGAACTTCTCAGCAGGAGCGTACGTTGCCCATAGGAGTTCGGCTTGGTTCCCTGGGCCAGCGCGATGACTTCGGAGAGTGTGGTGTGGTTGGATTCGCACAGCGGGAAGGCTCCCGGCCGGCCTACGTTGCCGCCCACGTAAACCACGCCGCAACGGCTAACCAGTATGGTTTCTCCGGTCTTGATCTCCAGTTCGGCATTGTCATTTTCGCGCAGTGTTGGGTCCCATAAGACCGTCTGCGGATTTTTCATCGAGCCGGAGGGGAAGATCTCGATGACGTGTCCCGCCCGGTCGCTTACGCCGCCCGCCTCGGTCAGCATATCGACCAGCCGCTTCTTGCCCGCCAAAGTGTAGATGCCCGGAGTCCTTACCTCGCCCATCACGGTTACGCTGTAACCGAACTGTTGCGTGGTCACAATCACGCGGGGATCGCGCAGGATCTGCTCTTGCACAAAGAGCCGGGCAATTGCCTGTGCCGCCTCAATCGAAGTCATCCCTTCTATTCGGAAGAGGCCTGCGTACGGGATCGCGATTTGCCCGGCGGGCGAGACGGGCATTCTCACCGAGTACTCCGGGGCATCGAAAATCTGTACCTCTACGATATCTCCTGGGCGGATGGGCCCGTAGCCCAGGCCGGCCCCCGATGCCGGGCCTATCGTCGCCGCGTCTCTCGAAGGGCGGGCCGGACCCGCCACCGCGGGCGCGTTCGATTGAGGGAAAATAGGCTCCAGCGGCGTATTCGCTGAGGGGTTACTAGGCGCGGGCGTGATCGCAATCGGGGCCGAACTCTGAGAAGAAAGACCGCCGTTATCTTGTCCCTTGGCTTGGCTGGGACTCAGGGCGCCTATCGAGACCAGGAATGCAATCGTTGCCCAAAGTACGGGGTGCCAGGCACCCGCCATCGCCGGCTTAAGAGTTCGCAAGACAGGCTGCATCGTTGAAAGCATTTCTCCTGTAGGCCTACCTCATCACAGTAACAGGAGAAATGGACGAAATCATTCCTGCTGTCGGGTATGGAGTCCAATTCATTACGTGGCGGCACTGCCTGGCTCTCGTCCCACTCGCCGTTTCAACGGCTTTGCCGGAACGCCGGCATACACCGTCCAGGGCTCAAGATCTCGCGTGGCCACGGAAGCCGAGGCCAAGCACCGCTCCTTCGCCGACGTTCACCCCCGGACAAACAGAAGCGCGCGCACACACCCACGAGTAGGCGCCCACGCTCATAGGGAAGGAGATGAGGGGAAACGCCGGGTCGTTGTAGTCGTGCGTGGCTCCGCAGATGTAAGCCTGCTGGGAAACGATGGCGTGCGATCCCATGGAGACGGGCGAGGGGTTGTAAATCTCCGCCTCGTCGCCCAGACTCACCCCGTCGGCGCACACCAGATTCCAGGGAGCCCATATCCGGCTCTTGGGATAAAAGTGACAATGCGGTCCAAGCTTAGCGCCGAAGCAGCGCAAGAGAAAAGCACGCCAGGAGTGAAAGGGCCGGGGCGATGTGCGAAACAAGAGAGTCCATACTATGGACCACGCCAGCCTGCCCATGCGATTCGACACGGAGAACGAAGGCCTGAGGTAAGGGTCGGCGGATTGGGTGGCTCGATGCATCTTAACTTCACGATGACATCAGAGGGGGAGGTTTCCGTCTGACCAGGAGAGGAGGCATCCCACACCTCACTTCTTTTCCGCGAGATGAGGGCCTCTCCTCTTTGGCAGGAAGAAAACCCGGAGGCTTGCTTCAGCTCACCTTACCCGGATGAGAACGCCGAAGCTGAGAGTATATGGCTTGAGCTTGGTGTCGATATAAACGCCGGGTTGCCCAGGCAAAAATCCCGGAGGATAGTAGTGGTTCCCCAGGTCCCAAAGCTGGTACTGAAAGTCAACCATACGAAAATTCAGCACTCGATTTTTGTGGTAGTCGACCCCGCCACCGAACTCGTAAACAATGCTGTTGTCGGTCTGACCCGTACCGTAGGTGATGTTCCCGGGGCCAATCATGAAGTCGCCATAGGGGCGAAAGCGGCGATAGATGTAGTGAAGTTCAGGGCCGAACACCAAGGTTCGTTGTTTCCCGACCTGAGTGCCGGTGCTGTAGGTGAAACGCGCTCCCACCGCCGGCTGGCCAAACACGAACCGGCCCAGGCGGAAATCGGCGCCCACCGAAAATCCCTGGTTCCAGCCATTCGCATCCTCGAAGCTGGCGGGCGGAGGATTTGTGGGCGGATAGTCGAGAGCAGAATTGAAGTCGGTCTTTACCAGGGTATAGGTCCCATAAACGTTGATTTGACTTCCGCCACCCTTGATCGCGGGTACCACCTGGGCATCCAATGCATTCGGCAGTATGGCTCCCGCCACGAGAACTGCCAAAGCTAGTGCTCTAGAGAGAAGTCGCATGTTAGCCGCCCGTGAAATCAAATGTTGATACCTTCGGTGTCTGGAGATATCGGAAAGCCAGGGCAAAAATGGCCCATTCGCTCCCTGGTTAAGGCTTCCATCTCGTCACGCATAGTACAGACATAATTAGAGCATGCGCTGCATCCAATCGTTTCTACCAAGTAACCTCGCTGGTTACAAATCCAACAATAGTTGCAGCGCTAGTACACAGTATGATGCCCAAAGGGCGGCTTGCGGGGTGATTCCCAATACTGAAACTCTAATAGAGAAACCCACTCTCGAAGCTGGAAGAACGAAATCCTCGCGGCACATCTATGCATGAAAGCGCGAAGCTCGTTTTTTTGCAACAGCACTTCTACTGATGCACGTTCAGGGTAATCAAAACGTACTCGTCTGTCTAGAAGAGAAACAATGCTGTACCAGAACAGAACAGTGCTAACAATTAGCGCGCGAGGTACTGCATCAATTAGACGCGATCAGAACGGAGACCCATCGTGGTAGGCTTTACACGGCAAGCGTGTGCACAGCAGTGACAGATGCCCGGGCCTGCAGAAGATCAGCCGGAACCTTTCAGGGTAATAGCACGAAGAGCACGCAAGACGTTGTGAAATCTCACCAGGGTCGCGCGACCTGAACCCGCGCAGTTCGCTCCAGCGGCAATGCAGCGTTTCATCAACCATCTACCCTGTTACCGTGGTATTGATGAGTCAAGCAACCCCTCCGGGGTGGTGAGCCTTATCGTTCAGTGGTCTTTGATCGCAAGCAGCTGGAGTTTTCATGCCTAAAACCGCTTTACTCATTGGCGCCGGGCCCGCGGGGCTCACGGCCGCCCTGGAGTTCCTTCGCCGTTCCGAGGTGCATCCCATCGTGCTTGAGGCCAGCCACGAGATCGGTGGCATCTCGCGCACCATCCGTCATAACGGCAACCGCATCGACATTGGAGGGCATCGATTTTTCTCCAAATCAGACCGGGTGATGAACTGGTGGATGGATTTGATGCCGCCCGAGGCGACCGCGGATGCCGAGCATGCGTTGCGCCACCAGAATAAGCAGCGAACCCTCAAAACCGCAGGCCCAGGGCCAACTCCTGAGACTACGGATCTGGTGATGCTGGTGCGTCCGCGCAAGAGCCGCATTTACTTCTTACGCCGCTTCTTCGACTACCCCATCAAGCTGACCGGGGACACACTGGGCAAACTCGGCCTGGTCCGCACCCTGAAGATCGGTGTCAGCTACCTGATGGCCAGGCTCTTTCCACGCAAGGTGGAGAAGTCGCTGGAAGACTTCCTGGTGAACCGCTTCGGCCGCCAGCTGTACCTCACTTTCTTCAAGTCTTACACCGAGAAAGTCTGGGGCGTGCCCTGCGAGTCGATCAGCGCCGAGTGGGGGGCACAGCGGATCAAGGGACTGTCGCTCACGACCGCCATTCTTCATTTCCTCAAGAAGGCCTTTGCTTCGAAAAAAGACGAGGCGATCCAGCAGAAAGGGACCGAGACGTCACTGATTGAGAAATTTCTCTACCCGAAATATGGCCCGGGTCAGCTGTGGGAGCACGCCGCTGATCAGATCCGCGAGCAGGGAGGAGAGATTCTTCTCGGTTGGCGCGCCACCCGGCTGTTCGTCGAGGGGGATACGATCACCGCCGTCGAGGCGGTCAGCGATACCGGGCAACGGCGCCGCTTCTCAGCCGACTATGTCTTCTCCACCATGCCGGTACGTGAACTGATTGACGCTATGGATACCCCGATACCCGGAGAGGTCCGCGAAGTGAGTGACGGCCTGCAATATCGCGACTTCATTACCGTGGGGCTTCTGGTCGACCACCTGACGGTGCGCGAAGCGGATGGAGGTCCGCTCAAGGACAACTGGATTTATATTCAGGAGCCGGACGTACTGGTAGGGCGGCTACAAATCTTCAACAACTGGAGCCCATATATGGTTGCCGACCCCAGCAAGACCTGGATCGGCCTCGAGTATTTCTGCTACCAGACCGATGCCCTATGGAAGATGGCAGATGAGGATTTGAAGAAATTTGCCATTGCCGAGGTGGAAAAAATTGGCATTCTGCGGGCTTGCGACGTAACCGACGCACATGTGGTGCGGGTGCCCAAGACCTACCCTGCCTATTTTGGTACCTACGACCGATTTCATATCATCCGCGAATTCCTCGATCGCTTCCATAATCTGTACCTGGTTGGCCGAAATGGAATGCACAAGTACAACAATCAGGACCATTCCATGCTGACCGCCATGACCGCGGTCGATAACATCATCGCCGGCGTTCGGGACAAGGACAATGTCTGGTCCATCAACACCGAGATGGAATATCATGAGGAAGAAGCAAAGAATGAAGCACGGGCCTCCGGCTCCCCCACCAAGAACACAGACAGCGTAGGGGCCACCGTTTAGGGCAGTTCTTCTTCCCTCGTAAACGGTTAAAAAATGCTGCTAGCGATAGCAGTCAGGAGGGCTCATAACTGCTCATTCGGCGGCGTCTCGACCGGCCAATTCGTATCAATCTTGCACGATTTGAGTATGGCTTTCCCCCAAAATTAGTAGTTACATCACATCATTTGATGCTAGGCGGAGTCCAGAAGACAAGATGAGCGAATCCATTGCGATCACGGTAGTCGGATCGGGATATGTTGGTTTGGTGGCGGCCGCATGCTTTGCTGAAATCGGCCACCGGGTCCTGTGCGTCGACAACGATGAAGATAAGGTAAACAAACTCAACCAGGGCCTGGTGCCGATTCATGAGGAGTTCCTCCCCGAGCTGCTCGGCAGGCATCGTGCCAGTGGCCAGGTTCAGTTCACTACCGACCTTGGCCACGCCACGCAGGCGTCGCAGGTCATCTTCATCGCCGTGGGCACACCGCAAAGCGAGACCGGCAACGCGGATCTGTCCTATGTAGACGCGGTGGCCAGCGAGATTGCCCGTTCCATTCACTCCTACAAAGTCATCGTCGAGAAGAGCACGGTGCCGGTTTACACCAACGACTGGATTCGACGCACGATCGAACGGAATGGTGTCTCGAGGTCGCTATTTGACGTGACTTCGAATCCCGAATTCCTTCGCGAAGGCACCGCGGTCAAGGATTTTCTCCATCCGGACCGCATTGTTCTCGGCGCCGACAGTGAGGCGGCCGCGGGACTGCTGGCCGCCATTTACGAGCCTCTCACTTCGGGCAGCTACTACGACCGCTCCGACGCCGTTCCCGGTCATCGGTCTGCCGCCGATCTCCCACCGATTCTGCAGACCTCAACCAAGGCGGCGGAAATCATCAAGCACGCCTCGAATGCCTTCCTGGCCATGAAGATCTCCTTTATCAATGTGGTCGCCAACCTGTGCGAGGCGGTCGATGCGGATGTGGAGCATGTGGCCCGCGGCATGGGAATGGATAAGCGGATCGGCAAGCGATTCCTGAGCGCCGGCATCGGTTATGGGGGCTCGTGTTTCCCCAAGGATGTCGCCGCGTTTCGCTACGTCGCGCAGCAGCTGGGTATCGACTTTAGCCTGCTCGAGGAAGTGGAAAAGATCAATGAACTGCAGAAAGAGCGGTTCTTCCAGAAGATTCGCTCCGCACTGTGGACCCTGCGAAAGAAACGTCTCGGGGTGCTCGGTCTGGCCTTCAAGGGGGGCACGGATGATATTCGCGAGTCCCCGGCGCTCGAAATCATCCGCATGCTGCTCGATGCGGGTGCCACCATCTGTGCCCATGACCCGGCCGCTATCGAACGGGCGAAGCTCGAAATGCCGCCCCATGCCAACCTGCAATACACCGACGATCCTTATGCAGCCGCGGACAATGCCGATGCCTTATTGATCCTCACCGACTGGGTGGAATTCACCCGCCTGGACCTTAAGCGGCTGCGTTACACCCTGCGCTATCCCATCATCATCGATGGCCGCAACCTTTTCGACCCCTGGGTCATGCAGGATCTCGGCTTCACCTATCTGAGTGTAGGCAGGCCTTCCCAGCACACCTCGGTTGAATCGGCGTCGACCAAGCGCTGGCCCTAAGATCTATTCGTTCGATTTTCCAGATCGACTCTAAGACGGGGGAAACCGTATTTTGACGACTCATCGTGTCCTGGTCACCGGCGCCGCCGGCTTCCTCGGCTCTCATCTCTGCGACGCCCTTCTGGCCCAGGGCCATCATGTGGTAGGCGTAGACAATTTTGCTACCGGACGAGCTGCCAACCTGGCTGGCCTGAAGAATGACTCGCGATTCACCCTGGTAGAGCAGGATATCTGCCAGCCGTTCGACCTGGGAAAGGTCGATTATCTGTTCAACTTCGCGTCCCCTGCCAGCCCTGCCGATTACGCGCGGCTCGGTCCAGAGACGCTGAATGTCGGCTCCCAGGGGACCAGGAATGTTCTCGACCTGGCGCGCAAATATCAAGCCGGTTTTCTCCACGCCTCCACCTCCGAGTGCTATGGCGACCCCGATGTTCATCCGCAGACGGAAAGCTATTGGGGCCGCGTAAACCCGATTGGGCCGCGTTCGGTCTACGATGAGGCCAAGCGGTTCTCCGAAGCCCTCATCATGGCCTACCACCGTTACTACGGTGTCGATACCCATATGGTACGCATCTTCAACACCTACGGGCCGCGCTTGCAGCCGACCGATGGGCGCGTCATTTCCAACCTGATGATCCAGGCGCTGCTCGATGAAGATCTCACTGTTTATGGCGACGGCACCCAAACCAGAAGCTTCTGCTACGTGTCCGATTTGATCGCGGGCATTGTTCTTCTCTCGCGTTCGAGCGAGCATCTTCCCGTGAACATTGGCAACCCGGTGGAATGGACGATCAAGGATTGTGCGCGCGAGATTTTGGCGGTCACTGGCTCGCGCAGCAAGATCCGCTTCGAGCCCTTGCCGATCGACGATCCTATGCAGCGCTGCCCCGATATCACCAAAGCAAAAGCCCTGCTAGGCTGGGAGCCAAAGATCAGTCTCCGCCAGGGTCTCGAACTGTCCCTCGATTATTTTCGAGCCAGCCTGCCCACGCGCACTTAATCAGAGGTGAGTGATGAACGATTTGTCGCCCATTCTGGTCACGGGTGGAGCCGGCTTTATTGGGTCGAACTTCGTGCTGGACTGGCTCGGCCTGGTGGGCACTCCGGTCGTTAACCTCGATAAGCTCACGTATGCCGGCAACTTGCAGAACCTGGTTTCAGTGGAGCGGCATTCCGCTTACCACTTCGAGCAGGGTGATATCTGCGACCCGCCGTTTCTCCATCGTTTGCTCGACCGCTATCAACCGCGCGCCATTTTGCATTTTGCGGCGGAGAGTCATGTAGACCGTTCGCTCTCCGGCCCGGAGGCATTCGTCCGGACCAATGTGGAAGGTACGTTCCGGCTGCTTGAAGCCGCCCGGGCATATGTGGCTAAAAGCTCTCCGGAGGACCGGCAGAAGTTTCGTTTTCTGCATGTCTCGACCGACGAGGTTTACGGCACGCTCCATCCTCACGACCCGCCGTTCCAGGAGACCACTGCGTATGCGCCCAACAGTCCCTACGCCGCCTCCAAGGCAGCCTCGGACCACCTGGTGCGCGCCTACGTGCATAGCTACGGGTTGCCGGCGGTTACCACCAACTGCTCCAACAACTACGGTCCCTATCAGTTTCCAGAGAAGCTTTTGCCGCTGATGATCACCAACGCGGTCGCCGGCAAACCACTGCCGGTGTACGGCGATGGCCGGCAGGTGCGCGATTGGCTTTACGTAGGCGATCACTGCTCGGCTCTGCGGGCGGTGTTGGAGCGCGGGGAGATCGGGGAAACCTACAATATCGGCGGCCGCAATGAGCAGGCCAATCTCGATACGGTGGAGCTGCTTTGCAGCCTGCTCGATGAGCTGTTGCCCAATTCGCCCCATGTGCCCCATCGTAATTTGGTCAGCTTCGTGACCGACCGGCCCGGCCACGACCGGCGTTATGCCATCAACGCGGACAAGATGGAACATCAGCTTGGTTGGCGTCCCGCCGAGACCTTCGCTTCGGGTCTGCGCCGCACAGTTGAGTGGTATCTCGCCCATCAGGACTGGGTCGAGCAGGTGACCAGCGGCGCCTATCGCCAGTGGATCGATCTGAACTATGCTCATCGCGGAGGCGCTGCGCGATGAAGGGCATCATCCTGGCGGGCGGTTCCGGGACCCGCCTCTATCCCGTCACCCATGTTGTCTCCAAGCAATTGCTTCCCGTTTACGACAAGCCGATGATCTACTATCCGCTGTCGGTGCTTATGCTGGCCGGTATCCGTGAGGTTCTGATCATCTCTACCCCGGCGGATACGGCGCTTTTCGAGCGGCTTCTGGGGACTGGAGAGCAGTGGGGCATTTCCTTTAAATACGCGGTGCAGCCTTCCCCGGATGGCTTGGCGCAGGCGCTGATTATCGGCGAAGAGTTCATCGGCGGTGCGCCGTGTTCGCTGATTCTTGGGGACAACATTTTCTACGGTCACGATTTCGCCCACAGTCTCCAGGAGGCGGCGCAGATCGAGGATGGCGCTGTCGTCTTTGCCTATCCCGTCTCTGATCCAGAGCGCTACGGGGTAGTGGAGTTCGATGCTTCCGGCCGCGCGTTGTCGATTGAAGAAAAACCAGACAAGCCAAAATCCCGTTACGCGGTCACCGGATTATATTTTTTTGATGGCTCCGCATCGCAGGTTGCTCGCCAGATCGCGCCTTCCGCGCGCGGTGAATTGGAAATCACCGATGTCAATCGCTGGTACCTGGAGCGGGGCAAGCTGCGTACCCAGGTTCTGGGACGGGGCTTCGCGTGGCTCGACACCGGGACCCATGACTCGCTGATCGAAGCCGCTATCTTTATCGAAACCATCGAGAAACGCCAAGGCCTCAAGATTGCCTGTCCGGAAGAGATCGCCTATCGCCTGGGTTGGATCGACGCCGCAGGTCTGGAAAAGCTGATCGCCAGGGTAGCGAAGAGTGGCTACGGAAGATATCTTCGCTCCGTTCTGGACGAGCGCGTTTTCTTGACCGAACTCCGTCCCTCGACCACAAACAATCGGGTGCCCCACATCTCGCTCGTTTTTCGCGAGATGTGGGATCACGGCTCGACAGCCCTAATCTCTTGCGAGCACCTCTCGAGCCCTGAATCTGCGTTGATACCCTGGAATCGAGTAGCGTAGGATCTGCTCAGCCACGAACGACTTCTCGACTTAAACGAGCCGATGAAAGCTGCCAAGCTACAGTGACAGATTGGAGAGCGAGTGCGGCTCTTCTTCGCGCTTCACGACGGTCGCGGACGCAAAGCCCCCAGAAAATCCTCTACCGGCCTGGTGTTCAGGACGTCTGCCTTCGTCAGCCAGGCGCGTCGCAATTGCCGGACTCCATAATGCATCGCGTCCAGATGGCTGATGTGATGCGAATCGGTATTGATCACAATGTTGCAACCCAGCTCTCGAGCGCGGCGCAAATCGATGTCGCAAAGGTCAAGCCGGTCGGGATACGCATTGTGTTCTACCGCCACGCCGGCCTTCGCCGCCTGCTTGAGCACTGCCGTCAAATCCATTTCGTAACTGTCCCTGCGCAGCAATAATCTCCCCGTCAGATGGCCAAGAATCCTGATGTAGGGATTCTCCAAAGCCTTGAGCAGACGCTCTGTCATCTGTTCTCTGGGCTGCTGGAAAAGAGAGTGGACGCTGGCGATCACCACATCCATCTGCGCCAGCACTTCCTGCGAGAGGTCGATTTCTCCATCGCCCAGAATGTCCACTTCGATCCCGGTCAGCACCCGGATGCGGCCTTCCATCCGCGCATCGACCTCGCGAATCTGTTTCATATGCTCGAGCGCGCGCTGGTCATCGAGTCCGTTGACCATGGCCAGATTTTTTGAATGATCGGTAATCGCAATGTATTCGTAGCCGCGCGCGAGGCCTGCTTCGGCCATCTCGAGGATGGTATTTCGCCCGTCTGTGGCCTGGGTGTGCATATGCACATCGCCGCGCAGGTCACTGGCTTCGATCAGCCGAGGCAGGCGGTGCTCCGCGGCCGCTTCTATTTCCCCCTGGTTTTCGCGTAGCTCGGGGGGAATCCAATCGAGGCCCAGCGCCTGATAAATCTCTTCTTCGGATGCGGCGGCTACCACCGCTCCATCGTCCAAACGTGCCAGCGCATATTCGCTCAAGGTGTAGCCGCGTTTCAGCGCGCGCTGGCGCACCGAAACATTATGCATTTTCGAACCCGTGAAGTATTGCAGGGCCGCTCCATACGACGCCTTGGGCAATAAACGTACGTCTACCTGCAGCCCACTGCGCAAACGGAAGCTCACTTTGTTCTGGCCCTTCGCCAGCAGCTCAGCAATTGGGGGATAGCTTGCCGTGTACTCGACTGCGGCGGCAACCGCTTCTTCGCTGCAAGCCGGACCGGTTACCAGCAGGTCCAGATCGCCTACGGTCTCCCGTCCACGGCGCAGGGATCCCGCCGGCATGACCCGTTCGATCCCCGGGAACTGCTCCAGGTAGAGGGTCACTCGTTCCGCAGCGGCCTCAGCGTCGTCGAGCAGAAAGCGGCCGCTATTCTTGTGATATTCGGCGATCCCTCGGGACAACTTGTCGATCAGTTTTTGTCCAAAGCGAGGCAGAGTCGCAAGCTTTCCGGCGTCGATTGCCGCCTGCAACTGTTCTACATCGCTAACCTGAAGCGCTTCCCAGAGGAGGGCCACTGTCTTCGGTCCCATGCCCGGCAGCTTGAGCAATTCCAGCATGGTGGACCGATATTTGGTCAGCAGTTCGTCGCGTAGCTTCATGCTTCCGCGAGTTTCGATTTCCTGGATGTTCGCCGCCATGCCTTTGCCAATTCCCTGAATGGCAAGCAGCCGGTCCGGCTCGTTCACGAAGGAACTGAGTTGTTCGGTACTGTTCTCAACCGCTTCCGCGGCCCGCCGGTAAGAGCGGATACGAAAGGGATCTCCCGCTGCAATCTCCAGCAGGTCAGCGGTTTCGCCCAGCAGCTGCGCAATGGATTTGTTGTCCATTCCATGGACATTAAACCATCTTGCGAGACGCAGGATAATCGAAGCGCTGAGGATTCAGTGCATGGCGCCCCTGCATCGCGCGCAGGAATACCTGCGAGATGGGGCCCCTTGATTCGCTGGCACATCCACGGCGTGAGGCGCTAGGCTACTTCTCGAACTCGAGTAACGGAATCAGCTTGAGGTCCCTTCTGCCCCTGAACGATGTCGAACTCCACCTCGTCACCTTCCTTTAAGCTCTTGTATCCATCGAGTTGAATCGCGCTGTAGTGAACAAACACATCGGGGCCGTCGTCCCGGCCGATAAAGCCGTAACCCTTCGCGTTGTTGAACCACTTGACTTTGCCTTTGTATTGAGCCACTAGCCTGTCGACCTTCCTTGATGCGGATCGAGCATGAAGAGAACAAACTGCTCTCCTTTACAGACGCATCACAGGGTCGATTGGTTTTCCCCAAATCGCGGGCGACTTGCGCGCCGCTTCCAGGAGACGCCGGAACAAGTGCCCTATTTTCTGGTCTTTTTCTTCTCCGCCTGCCTCAGACGTGCATAAAGCATGACTGAAATCAGCGTCTTACCGTCGTGGATCTTGCCCTCATCGATCATGGCGAGCACCCTGGACAGGGGCATCATTTCGATTTCGAGCTGCTCGTCGTACTCCGGCTGCGCATCTCCCAGGGTCAGACCCTCGGCAACGAACACCTGCATGAACTCACCCAAAAAACCGGGACTGGCAAAGTAGCGCACCATTTTTCGCCAGCGCTTCGCCTTGAAGCCTGTTTCCTCCAGCAGCTCACGCTTGGCCCCGGCCAGCGCATCCTCTCCCTCTTCCATTTTTCCCGCGGGAACCTCAAGCAAATATTCCTTCGCGGCGTGGCGATACTGGCGCTCCATCACGATCATGGGATCTCGCTTGCTTTTCGCGTCATCGATTGCCAGGATCACGACCGATCCGTTGTGCCGTACCACATCGCGGGTCACTTCCCGCCCGTTCTCGACGATTTTGTCGCTGTATACGCGAAAGAGAGGGCCGTCATAGCTCAATGTCGATGAGACCACTTCCACGTTAGGTTTGTTCTTGCCGGATGCTTTTTTCGCCATGCCACTCCTTCACTGTGCCGGACAATTTTAAAGTACGATCCGGTATGCAGCGCAGCGTTTCCATCATTGGACTCGGCAACTGGGGCAGCTCGCTGGCCCACGCTCTCCGTGTCACCGGGGTTGGGCTTGCACGAGGTTATCGTGGGCAGCGCGCGCTCCGTGGTTGGCCGCGCAGCACGCACTCTGCCGCTGACCACACTCGATCGCGCTCAACTGGAAGCCGATGTCCTCTGGCTCTGCGTGCCGGATGCCGCGATTCCCCGGGTAACCAGCCGCCTGATGAAGCGGGTTGGGAAACGCGGCCTTGCAGGGCAAATCGTCGTTCATTCCAGCGGCGCCTCAGTGCGCAGGTGTTGCAGGCAGCCGCCCACGCCGGCGCCTCCGTGGCCTCGGTGCATCCGGTGATGAGCTTTCCCACCCGCGTCCCGGTTTCGCTGCAAGGAGTGCCGTTTGGCGTCGAAGCAGATGCCAGTAGCCGTCGCATCCTGAACGCGATCGTCCGCCAGATGGGTGGTCGCCCATTGCGATGAGGCTGCAAGCAAAGCGCTCTACCACGCGGTAGGCGTGCTGTCATCGCCGCTGCTGGTCAGCCATCTGGCCGCGGCCCAGGATGCAGCTGCACTGGCCGGATTCAGCACCCGCCAGGCACGGAGGCTGATTGAGCCCATCGTCCGGGCTACCCTCGACAACTTCTTCCTCAGGGGGGCTGGCAAGAGCTTCAGCGGGCCAATTGCCCGGGGAGACGTGCAGACAATTGATCTGCATCTTCAGGCCCTTAAGCCCCATCCTATGTTGGCGGGCGTGTATCGCTCGCTGGCGCTGTATGCTCTTGAAGCTTTACCCGGTTCCGGCAAGAAGGAGCTGCGCGCTTCGTTGCAGCGGAAATGATGAGAAACTAGACCAAGCTGCGTAGGGAGCAAATGGCAATGGTGGAAGGGACGGCCATAAAGACCGAGTGTTATCCCATCGCGATGCTGCCTGGTCTCAGCCGCCTGTTTCTGGACTTCGCGGAGCGCCGCGAAGCGTTGTCGCCTTTCTACCCCGCAAGTGCCTATTCCACTGAGTGGATGACCACGCGTCCAGTTCTTCCCCTCGGCTGGTCGCGAGACCCTGTGCGATTTGTTGGAGCAGCAAAACCGCAGTTTCGGCGCTGCGGATGCGGTATTTCAAAATATCGCGCGGCTGCGCAACGGCGCCGCCGCGGTGGTCACCGGCCAGCAGGTGACGCTGTTTGGCGGACCGCTCTTCACCATCCTCAAAGCAGCGACGACGATTCGCAAAGCAAAAGACGCTTCTATCGCCGGCACCCCGCACATCCCGATTTTTTGGTTGGCGACCGAGGACCATGACCTGGCGGAAGCGGATCATGTGACATTTCCCGACCGTCACGAGCTCAGGACGCTGCGGCTCGCTGCGGAGCATGGGAATGGCTCAGCGGTCGGCGCCGTCACCATCGGAAAGAACATCGAGGAACTGGTGGAACAGGCGGCTGCGATCCTCGGCCCGGGCCCGATGCTTGATCAGATGGCTGCCTGTTATCGCCAGGGGCAGAGTCTCGGCCAGGCTTTTGCGCAATTTATCTCCCACGACGTTTGCTGCTCAAGGGCTGGTGGTGATTGATGCCTCGGCCCGCGGCTTCCATGCCCTGGGCAGCGATGTTCTGCGCCAGGCAATCGTCCGCGCGGATGAACTGCGGGTGGCCCTCAACGATCGCGACCAGCAGCTTGCGGCCGCCGGTTATCATTCCCAGGTTTTGGTTCCACCACTGTCCAGCCTGCTCTTTCTCTTCGATGGCAACACCGGGGCGCGGGTCCCACTGAAGCGCACGGCGGAGGGTGGATGGCATGCGGCGAGGCAGAACTATTCCACCACAGAGTTGCTGGCCATCTTGGATACGGAGCCGGAGCGGCTAAGCCCCAACGCCCTGCTGCGGCCGGTGTTTCAGGATTCTATTCTGCCCACCGCCGCCTACGTGGGCGGCCCGTCTGAAGTTGCCTATTTCGCTCAGTCGCAGGTACTTTATGAGCGCATCCTGGGTCGCACTACGCCCGTCCTTCCCCGTCTGTCGGCCACGCTCATCGAGCCGCCGATCGCCGGCTTGCTGGCCCGGCACGACGTTTCGTTGCCCGATGTGATCCAGAGCGCCTTGAAAGATCCACTGGATCTGGCCCAACGCTTGGGTGCGCGGGCGATTTCCGTGATGGGCAAGCGCAAGCTCGCTGCCGCCGGGAATGCTCTCGATACTGAACTCTCGGCACTCGCTACTTATATGCATTCGCTTGACCCCGGTCTAGGCCGGGCTGCGGATGTCAGCAGCTCCAAGATGCGCTACCAGATGAACCGCATGCGTCGGCTGGCAGCGAACTATGAGCTCCGGCGGGAGCAATCTCTGGGCCGCGATGCCGGGCTGATCGCGCTCAACCTGTTCCCGGATCGCCACCCACAGGAGCGGATCCTCGGGCGCGGCTTGGTTTCTTTCCCGCTACGGGGAAGGCCTTCCCGAACTGCTGGTGGAGCAAGCCGGTCAGCAATGTCCCGGGCACAAAGCCATCTGGATTTGATTCCGCCCTCCCCTTGGGACGGGACTCCCCGGACCGGCTAAAGAGGCTTCTTTGAAAGGGACGGCCTTCAGGCCGTCCATAGGTAATTGCAAATCTGTCCGCCTTTAGCCGCTGAGGGAGCGGTTTTTCTTCAACCGAGACTTTTTCTGCAGCCCCACTAAAGTCGGGCCCTGATCCAAAGCATCCCTGGTGCTTCCAGCAAGGTCAGCGTTAAATGTTTTAGAATGTTGGCAGCAATGAAGGGCAAACCGGCCAAGCCGTTCGATGTCATCTGTCCCGATTGCGGGGCAATCCTGAAGGTTGACCCCGAGACCAGGGGGATACTCTCGCATACCTCTGCGCCGCGTAAACGGACCTTTGAAGATTTTGAAGCGGCCGCCAAGGCCATGCGCGAACAGGACGAGCGCAAAGAAGACATTTTCCGCCAGTCGGTCGAAGCGGAAAAAAATAAACAGCAATTGTTCGACAAGCGATTCGAGGAAGCGTTGCGCAAGGCAAAGGAATCTCCCGACGAGGGACGACCTCTGCGTGAATTCGATCTCGATTAAGGCATTTCTCCGCATCTATAACAGAGTGCACGCGAAAGAGAGACAGCGATGGGGATCACACGCATTCCACAGCAAGTGGCATCTACCGTTCAGGACGCCACCGACACCCTGAAATACCAGGGAAACCGGCTTCTCGACCAGGGTTGGGACAAGAATTGGGTCCGCACCGTGGCCGCAGGCTCGCTGGTGACCGGAGCAGTTCTGCTGGCCAGTGGCAAGCGTAAAGCCGGATTAGCCGTTGCTGCTGCCGGAACCGTCTTTGCCCTGCTCGAAGATCCTGAGGGCGTCAAGAAGGTCTGGAACAACATCCCGGACTATCTCGACAGCGGTCACGGCATGCTGAGCCGTTTTGAAAAGTTTGTGGGAGAGCTGACGGCCCAGGGCGAGAAGCTGCGCACCGTGGTTGAAAAAGCCGTGCGGCAGTAAACCTTCCGTCGGCAAGAAGACGTCTCTCGGTACGCGTGTGAGAACTCGGGATTTACGAATTTAGCCTGTCCCGGCGTGCCGCGGGTCCCGCAGGGACGGCTGAACTTAAGCCCAGGACGCAGTCCCGGGTCAGTAGATATCAAAAGACAAACAGCTGTAGGGACACATGGAATTACGCCCCAGCGTACCTGGGCGCAAGATGATTGATTGCGAATTCTCCGCTCCTTTCCCCCAGCAGGATCATCTCGAATGCGATAATGTTTTCAGTCGCCCGGGACTTTTCCATGGCGTCATGCCCCAGGACGTGGGCGTCCTGGGCTAAACGTCCTTTACGCTGTCCGCACCTGACTAGCCACCCTGCTTTCCGTCTGGCGTTGCTTAACCGATACCCAGTTGTTCGCGAGCCTTCTGGCTGATACGGTCCGGCGTCCAGGCCGGCTCCCACACCAGGTTGACCAGGGCGTCGCTGATCTCCGGAATACCCGCCAGCCGGTTACGTACCTGTTCCATGATGGTGACGTGGGACGGGCAACCCTGCGACGTCATTGTCATTTCCACTTCCACCCGTTGCCGGGGAAACGCTCGTTTGGAGTGCGCATCCGGAGTCAACATGACTTTGTAAATCAATCCCAGGTCCACGATGTTCACTGGGATCTCCGGATCGTAGCAATCCCGCAAAGCCTGCATAACGTCTTCTTCGGTGAGTGCCATATTAGTTCTTGCGCTCCACCAGGTACCGTGCCACCGCCTTCAACCGATCGGCGCGCTGACCGTAGCTGGTTAGTTGTGTGAACGCCTCATCGATCAGCCGCTCCGCATCCTTGACGCTCTGCGCCACCCCGTAGACCGCCGGCCATGTGGCTTTCTCACTGGCCACATCCTTGCCCGCTGTCTTGCCCAGTTGGGACGAATTCTGGGTTACATCCAGCACATCGTCCATGATTTGAAACGCCAGTCCCGCTTTGCGTCCAAACTCCCGCAGCCGCTCGATGTCATCTGCATCCCCGCCCGCGTAAATGCCACCAGTGATCAGGCTGACGCGAATCAACGCGCCCGTCTTAGCACGATGGATGGCTTCCACTAGCTCCGGGGTTGGCTTGTGTTCCTCGGCTTCCAGATCCATGACCTGCCCGCCGATCATGCCCTCGACGGTTCCTGTCGCCTGCGCGATGGAGCGCACAATCTCTACCGTCTGCGGAGCCGGGCATTGCATGCCGGCGAGCACCTCGTAAGCCTGGGTCTGCAGCGCATCCCCGGCAAGGATGGCTATCGCCTCTCCAAAGACGACATGGCAGGTCGGCTTGCCCCGGCGCAGATCATCGTTATCCAGGGCGGGCAAATCATCATGGATCAGGGAATAGGTGTGCAGCATTTCGATGGCCGCGCCCAGCTCTTCCACCCCGGCAGGAAGCTGACCGGAGGCGGCGATCATTCTTGCCGCTTCCATGCATAGCATCGGCCGCAGCCGCTTGCCTCCGGCAAAAACGCTGTGCCGCATTGCCCGGTGAATCGAGACCGGCGCCTGATCCGGACCGGGCAACAGACGATCCAGAGCGTGATCGATAAACTCCGCATCGCTCTCCAGAATCTCGCGCACACTTTGCTGCATTTTGGTAATCATACCCGACGCCCGCGGCGCTCCAGCATGGCCACGAGTGCCAGCGCCAGCAATGCGATGGCGGAGACTGCGCGCCCGGCGATGACGTCTCTGGTCGCGGACCATTGCACTTCAATCGCATGACTCCCGGCCATCACCGGCACCGCCATCAGCCCATCGTCCCGCAGCGGGCGGCCCTGCGCCGGCTTGCCATCGACGGTCACCTGCCACGAAGGATAGTCCATCAATCGCAACACCGCATAGCCGCTCTCCGGGGTGACAATGTTAACCAGCCAATGCTCGGCATTCCATCGTTGGGTATCTGCCCTTGCCGCGATACTGCCGGCCTCTCCAGCTCGCCACTCCGGGTTGTCTCCCTGGCACTGTCGGCGGTGTCATCCTGCGCGGCACGCAACAGCCGCACCAGGGGCAGATGTTGTTGCACCGAGGCATTGTCCGCTCCCACGGGCGTGTACTCGTCTGTGCCCTGCGTGCCTTGCCCCAGGCGGAAGCCGGCGACCTGTGCCGCCACCGCATCTTCGTCGTCGCAGGGCTGAAAAAAAAGGAGGCCGCCTCCGATCGCCATGGCGACAATCAATACACCCGCCAACGTCGCGCTGCGTCCGCCGGTTTTCTTCACCGCCATACCTGCAAGCACACAGGTCAATACGCTGAGCGCCAGCGTCCAACGCCAGGGAAACTGCAGAAACTTCATATGCGGGGTGAGCTTCCAGATCACATCGCTGACCGGCAATTGCAGCAACACAATGACGGGAAGCAACCCAGTGAGCACCACTCTCGCCTGGCCGCCGGTTCGCTTTTCCACGCCAGGTAGGCAGCGATCGAGGCCACGGCAAGTTCCGCGATAAAGATCCAGGATGCCGTCCACAATACCTGGTCATGAAAAGCGTTCGTGGTGTGCGCGAAGAGGAAGCTGTCTTCGACCCGCATCCCGGGCATGATCGCGCGCTCGATTTGTACCCATCGCTGTTCGAATGCGGCGGGCACGATGTAGAACGCGGCCAGTCCCAGCCCCAGAGCCATTCCACCCGCGGCGCGAAGAGCGGGCCATGGTCTGCCTTCCGCGATCCACATTCCCAGCGCGAGGACTGCCAGCATATAGCTGCCCACACCGCGGCGGGCGAATTGGTGAGCCACAGGGCAGCCACCGACAAGCCGAGCGGCGCAATGGAGGAGCGGGTTCTCAAGGCAAACAGCACCATCAGAGGAAGCCACGCGCCGGCCAGCAACTCGCCCAGCGCTGAGCGTTCGTAGGCCACGAACATGGCGTAGGGGTTGGCGATGTAAAGACAGGCGGCAAACGCAGCCGCATCCGGCGGCGCCCACTCCCGCGCCAGCAGATACATGCTGGCCCCGGCGCCCAGCAGCGCCAGCAGCACGAAAAGAACCGGGGCCGCATGCCACCCGCTGATGGTTCCCAGCAGGCCTCCAAGCAGCCAGGAAGCCGGAGGATAAAACATCAACCGCGGCTCGCCTGCGCCGTAGTTTGCATCCTGCACCCAATGCGGATAGGCGAGACCGGTATGCCAGGCCCGCGCGACCTCCATCCACGAGAGCAGGTGGAAATCGAAATCGTGGCCGCACGAATTGCCTCGCACGATCAGCGTTCCGGCCGCCAGCAACGCGGTGCAACCGATCAGAAGGCTTCGTAGCTGTGAAGAAGACATCAATCGAGAATTTCCACTTAACCCACGACCAGGGGTATCCCATGGTCGCGGGCAGGATAGCGCGCGCGTCACGGCACCAGTCGCAGAGTATGCCTGGTGGACGCGTTTACCGCTCCCTCAGTGAAGGGCATGGCAAAAGTTTTTCCGCTATACCAGTACGGCCACTGGTCAAGATAGTACGGACTGAGTGGATCGCCCGACTCGCCCATCACGATGTTTTCCGTCGATCCGTCCAGGTTGCTCCAGTCCACCGTCAGGCGCTGGCTGGCGCCCAGCAGACCGCGAACGTGGTCGAGAGTGGTCTCGTCGCCGGCAAGCTGGTGTGGCCCGGTGCTGGTCCATTTGAAAAATGGCATCATCCCGTACAAAGGGTGCTTTACATCGATTACGTGCTGGCTGCCATAGGTCCAGTCGCGAAGCGATGCCGGAGCATGATCGTCGACCATTCCCTTTTGCACTGCGGCCGCGATCAGGTCATCCCAGCTCTTGTAGTTCGCCGGAAGCCATTCCGGTGCGGCCTTCTCGACCATTTCCTCCTGCACGAAGTTCTTGCTTTGCCAATCGTAGAGCTGCCATTCGGGGCCCAGTTTAGGCTCCAGGACCAGCGGCCATAGCGCTTTCTTGGTGGCGTCCACGATCTCCGCCGCCACCGAACCCGTAGTGATCACCCCGTCCCAGGTGCGCATCAGGTCCGCGGCCTGCCGCAGTTTTGCGTCCGCATTCGTTGAGCGGTCGATGGCATAAGCAAAGCGCTGGCCCAATTCCCGATCCACCTCGGAATAAGTATCCGTTTGCAGTGTGAGCATGTCCGCCGGCGTGAGTTTGGTGTGGCTTGAAAGCCACTTCCAGATGCGCTCATTGCGATAGGGGGCGTCCCAGTTGAGCGCCAGAGGGTAGGAATAGTCGTCGGGCGTAATGCGTGCGTTGGCGGTGGCGACAATGCCGCTCTCCGGGTCGAGCACGGTTGGCAGCAACTGGAATGGGACATACCCTTGCCATTCGTGCTCGCTGTCTGCCGCGGTTCCGGTTTCAACGATGGGGATCCCGCTCAAGCCAGCCGGTCGAATTGGAAATAATCCTACCGCCTGGTAGCCGATATGGCCCTGGTCATCCGCGTAGGCGATGTTCTGGGTCGGGCCCCACCATTCGCTGGTCGCCTGGCGGAATTCCGTCCAGTTGCTGGCTGCGTCCATTCCCTGCAGCGGCAAACCGCGCAGATCAGGTGAATACAGCGACCCACTTAAGGGCCAACATGCGCGTCTCGTGGGGCAGCATTGGAGTGATCACTGGCCCGTGGTCGGTGCGTCTCCACATCGAGCAGAACATCGTTACCGAAGCGCACATGGATATGTTCGCGATCATGCTCCGGCTGGCGCCATCCGTTGCCCGCCCAGTACTCGCCCTGGGCGTTCGTCTTTTCCACGTAAACGTCCTGAACATCTCCATTTAACGTGGTAAAGCCCCACGAAATGTGATCGTTGTGCCCTTCGATGATGAGCGGAATGCCGGGGGTGGTTACCCCCGATACGTGGAAGCTTCCGGCCTGCAGGTCTTCTTCGTGCCAGATGTCGGGGATGGAATGCTCCAGATGCATGTCGTTCGAGAGCATTGGCTTTCCGCTGGCCGTGCGGACGCCGCTCACCGCCCATTCGTTGGAGCCGGGCTTGCAGCCGTCGCACCCATCCGATCCCAACTTGAGAATCGCTCGCAGGCGCAACAGGTCTTCGAGGCTGGTTTGCGACTCGTCGGGCGGAGCGTTCGGGAATATTCTGCGGGGGAGCCGTCAGGTCCGGAATCGACTGCGTAGGCGGATGATCGCGCCAGGTGGTTGTGGGATATAACTCTGCCGTCAGGTTGCGCGCGAGCTTGGCTTCTACCTTCTCCCGCTCCAGTTTCCAGGGGTACAGCGTGTCCAGCCGGGCCACCATGTTCAGAGCCACCAGCCAGGAATCCACCGGCTGCCATGGCCGGGGCTTGTAGCCCAGCAACCGGAATTCAGCCGGCAGGTTGTCCTGGTGGCTGGTGATGAATGCGTTGACCCCCCTGGCGAAGGCTTCAAAGAGACGCTTCTGGTCTTCGGGCATGGTTGCCGTCAGGTGCTCTGCAGCCGGCCGGATCTGCAGTACCCGCTGCACCTTATCGTGTTCCACTACGCTGGGACCCAGCAGCTCCGCCAGCTCGCCGGCGGCGAAACGCCGGGCCATATCCATCTGCCACAATCGGTCCTGGGCGACGACAAAGCCCTGCGCTTCCAGCAGGTCATCCATGGTTGCAGCCTGGATATGCGGTATACCGTGAACGTCCCGCCGTACCAGCACCGGAGCGGAGAGTCCCGGCAGTTGCAAATTGCCATCGAGCACCGGCATTTGCTCGCGCATGGCGCCCTTCAGCCACGCCATACTGCCGATTACGCCTATTATCGCCGCAATCAACAGGCTGATTACCAGACCGGCCGCAATCCGTACGAGCACCGGCAATCTTCGCCGCTGCGCGGCGCCAACCTCGATCCTCGCCATCATTCCATCTCGTCTTCCAGCGCTCATTGTCTCATCGCGGCACGGATTTCTGCGCCGGCAGCTTGACACGCAAGCGCCTCCCGGCAATCCTAGTCATTCGTCGATGGAGAGGATTTAACTGTTTGAAGGCCTGCGTTTTCTATCACGACCGGTGCTTTGACGGAGCGTGTTCCGCTTCGCTCTTCATGCGCTTCCACCGCGAATGCATTCGCCCGGATGCACACTACCACTATCACGGGTTGGTGCATCGAGCCGGAGCACTCTTTCAAGAGTCTGATTTTACTGGTGACGAGAACGCCATTGTCGACTTCAAGTACAGCGCTTCGCCGCGTATCACCTGGTGGTTCGATCATCATCTGAGCGCGTTTCTCACTCCTGCGGATCAACAGCACTTTCTTGAAGGGCAGCGCGACGGCAGCGCGCGCGATCGCCATTTCTACGACCCGAAGTACACCTCCTGCACCAGTTTTATCGCCCACATCGCGCAGACTCGTTTCGGTTTTGATCCCAGGCCGGTGGCGGAACTGATTCGCTGGGCAGACATTGTGGATGGCGCACTGTACGAAAGCCCCAAAGCAGCGGTCGAAATGGCCGAGCCCGCGATGAAGCTGACCCTGGTGATCGAATCGAGTCAGGACCCGGCCTTCATTCCCAAACTGATTCCGCTGCTGACGGACATGAGTCTGAGCGAAGTGCTGAAGCAGCCGTTTGTGGCTGAGCTTCTTCCGCCGCTGCTCGAACGGCACCACAAGTCATTGGCTCTTATCGGTGAGCGCACCGAGTCTCTGGATGGCACGCTTTACTTCGACATCACCGACCAGCCGGTGGAGGGCTATAACAAATTTGTTCCTTATTTCCTGTACCCTGAGGCGACCTATAGCGTAGGGCTGAGCAAGTCCAGTTTCCGCACCAAGGTTGCTGTGGGCTCGAATCCATGGACCAAGGCCAAGCCTGAACAGATGGTTAACCTGGCGCAGA
This sequence comes from uncultured Acidobacteriaceae bacterium, assembly GCA_963838445.1. Lineage (GTDB taxonomy): Bacteria > Acidobacteriota > Terriglobia > Terriglobales > Acidobacteriaceae > PALSA-350. The sequence goes on along the minus strand of CAWIRT010000047.1, from coordinate 9,433 downwards.
TTTGCGAACGCTACGGTGGAGGGGGACACGCGCGCGTGGGCGCCATCTCTTTCCCGCCCGACCAGGGCGATCTGGCTCGCGCCGCCGCCGCCGAAATAGTCGCCGAGCTCCGCACCCACAATCCATTCCCGTGATCTAGCCCTTTCGATTCAGCAACCACAATGTGAACGGCATGTCATCCGAGTGCCTGCCTTCGACTTATCGCTGCGTACTCCGTATTTCCTTCGCGAGATATGTGGATAACCACAGCCCTGTCTCTCGCCGGACTTCTATCGCCGCAGGAGAAGAACGGTCTGAGGTTGCCAAGGATGGTCTCTCACGCATCTCATCTGCACCCAGCGAAAATACGAAGAGCTCAATGAAGATTGTCATCTCGACCGCTCTGGAATTCCGCAGGCATATCGGCCGCAACCTCATCCGCACGATAGACTTCTTGACCAGAAAGGCAAACGACGAATGAAACTCTATCGCACCGCCAGCGGCTACATAGCCGAGCACCAGGATCGATTCTATGCAGGCGCGGACGCATCCTGGGATCAACTACTCACCCGAGAAGACCTCGAAGCCCATCTGACAAAAACATTGCCCCAGCTGAAGCCAATGGACGCCGGCTCGTTCGCGGACATCGAGAAACTGGTTCTGGCCCCCATCGGCAGCCAGGAAGTGTGGGCCTCCGGGGTCACCTACTATCGCAGCCGCAACGCCCGCATGGAAGAATCAAAGAGCGCCGGGGGTGGGGATTTTTACGACCGCGTTTACGCTGCCGAACGTCCCGAACTCTTCATGAAAGCGACGCCCAATCGCGTGGTCGGACATCGCGGCAAAGTGGCCATAAGAAAAGATGCTACCTGGTCCGTACCCGAGCCCGAACTGACCCTTCTCGCCAGTCCGGCGGGCAAGATTGTGGGCTATACCATCGGCAACGATATGAGCTCGCGAGACATTGAAGGCGAGAACCCTTTGTATCTGCCGCAGGCCAAAGTCTATGACCGAAGCTGTGCCCTGGGGCCGGGGATACTCCTCGCCGGCGAACCGATCCCAACCTCAACCGAAATTCAGCTGCAGATTCTGCGCGCCGGCAAGGCCGTCTTTTCCGGCTCCACTGCGCTCACTGAATTGAAGCGTACCTTCGCCACCCTGCTCGAATATCTCTACCGCGACAATTCATTTCCTGACGGCTGTTTCCTGCTCACCGGGACAGGCATCGTTCCACCCGATGAGTTCACGCTGCAGCAGCAGGATGAAATTCATATCACCATCACCGGCATTGGAACGCTGATCAATACGGTTGGTTAACTACGATTTGGGCGCGGTGATTTTATACGTCAGCTTGTCCGATTCGAACCTTCCGCTCGGTGCCGCGACCCCGGCTTCCTTTAGCTTCTCGTCATCAGCCGGGGTCGCGCTCGGCCCGTCGTAAACCACGCGAAGCTCGTAGGTCCCGTGTGCGTTCGCGTCGACGCCCATGGCCAGCGGCCGCCTGGCCTCATAGTCCTGACCCGGCTTCAGCACCAGCCATTTTTTCGCCCGCTCGCGGATGTCGGGCAGCCCACTCCCGTCCACTTCGAGGCCGCAATCCGTAGCCGGCTGTGGTTGGCTCGAATTCTCAGGAATGAACTTTACCTCGAGTGAAAACGCTCCCGGCGCGGCCTTGCATAGCAGGGGTGGGTCGGGGATGTGCAACACATGGCCCGACTGGTTCAGTATGTGGATCACCAGGATAGGCTGCTGTTCCGGCGCCGCCATATCGAGGGAAGCGGTCAACTTCAGGTCGGGTTTGTTGGTCTGCTTGGCGCCCGCGCCTGACACCAACAACATCACAATCACTCCGACTGTCCCCAGAGTTCGCATTGGGACCCTCAGCCTAGATCCTAGTACATTTCACTGCGGCGTTATAGGTCACTTAGGTCGTTCAAGTTCAAAACGGTCGGTAGTGCGTACGTAGGTCGACCCTGCCATGCGGCCCACCGCCCGCAGCTTGTCCGGATCGATGCGAAAGTTCTCAATCAGATCCTGGTCGACATGAAAGCGCACGACTTCGCCCAGCACCAGGCTGCCACCACCGGGCTTGTCGCTCACCTGCACGATCTGGAGCAGGCGGCATTCCATCTGTACATGGCTCTCCGCGACTCGTGCCGGCTTGATCAGATCGCTGGCGATCGGGGTCAGCCCGGAGAGTGCGAACTCATCGACCTCCGGGCCGACTGTGGCCGCGGTAGCATTCATTCGTTCGACAAATTCTTCCGACACAATGTTGACCACAAATTCCCGCGTCGCCATGATGTTGCGCAGTGTGTCTTTCGCCGTGGGCGGAAAGGGACGCAGGATAGGACAAAACACGACTACCGGCGGGTTCGAGCTACAGGCGGTGAAATAGCTGAAGGGTGCGAGATTCCTGACGTTGGCCTTGTCCACACTGGAGACCAGTGCGATCGGCCGGGGCACGATCGCACCAATCATCAGTTTGTAAATATCCCCAGGAGCAGTGATCCGCGGGATCAAAAGCCAGCATGCTCAAAGATTGCCGCGCTCTGCCTGCTCGCGTTCAATGGCCTCGAAGAGAGCTTTGAAGTTGCCCTTGCCGAAGCTGCGGCTCCCTTTGCGCTGGATGATCTCGAAGAACAGGGTCGGCCGGTCTTCTACCGGACGGGTGAAGATCTGCAGCATGTAGCCTTCGTCGTCACGGTCCACCAGGATGCCGAGTTTCTCCAGTTCGTGCACTGGTTCGTCTATGTTGCCGGTGCGCGCCAGCAACTCGGTGTAGTAGGAGTGAGGCACGCGCAGAAACTCGATGCCCTGCGCCTGCAGCCGCCCCACCGTATGCAAAATGTCGTTGGTGGCCAGTGCAATATGCTGTACGCCCGGACCGTGGTGGAACTCCAGGTACTCCTCGATCTGCGACTTCCTCCGGCCCTCCGCGGGTTCGTTCAAGGGAAACTTCACCCGCCCGTTGCCATTTGCCATCACCTTCGACATCAACGCCGAATACTCGGTCGAGATGTCTTTATCGTCGAAGTGCTGATAGAGAGAAAAGCCCATCACCGTAGCGTAGAACTCTACCCACCGGTTCATCTCGTTCCAGCCGACGTTGCCGACCACATGGTCCACATGCAACAAGCCTGTAGGACGCGCCAGGTGATCTTCTCCTTTCCCAACGTAGCCGGGCAGGAATGGCCCGTGATAATTCTTGCGCTCCACAAAGGTGTGGATGGTGTCTCCGTAAATGGCGATGGAAGCTCTTCTCGTGCTTCCGTGTTCGTCCGAAGCTTCGAATGGCTCCTGCACGCTGCGCGCGCCTCGCTTGGTCGTCTCTCTCCATGCTTGTTTCGCATTGTCCACCCAGAGAGCGACGTCGCGAACGCCGTCGCCGTGCAGGCGAATGTGCTCCGCTATCTCGTTGTCCGGCCGCAAAGGGGTGGTCAGCACAAAGCGAATCTTGCCTTGTTGCAAGACGTAGGAAGCACGGTCGCGTTGGCCCGTCTCGGGACCCGCGTAGGCTATCAAGCTGAAGCCCATTGCCATGCGGTAAAAGTAGGAGGCCTGCCGCGCGTTGCCGACATAAAACTCGACGTAATCGGTCCCGTTCAGTTGAAGAACATCTTCGGTTGTTTGTTGTTCTTGGTGCGTAAGCGTAGTCATAGATCCGGGGTTACTCCTTGGGTCGCCCTTCTCTCAAGAGGTTTCACCGCTGCGAGGTGTGACAACGACCGCTGGGAATGGCTTTCGACCGGGAAAACCAGGGAGAGCGTCCATTGCTTCAATCCACATCAAGCGGCCAACCTCTTCAGGGCCGGAAGAAAGATATACCTTTGGGGAGGTACTTGGATAGACCCCGGAAGGTAGGATTAACTGTCTGTATACGGCCATCCCGGGGGCCAGTGCCATTTTCAAACCGTCAACTCGGTTGGATGCGTCGCAGAGAGGAAATGCTCGGGCATGCGTCTTATATAGGTGGGTGTAGGTGGCATCAGGAAGAGGAAAGACCATGGCGATTGGTTCAGCAACACTTGGGGCGGCTGAGCCCTTCTTAATCCAGCAAGACTGGCTGGCGTATACGCCGGAGCAGCACGCCACCTGGGCGGAACTGGTGGGCCGCCGTATGCCCCAGATCGAGGCATACGCTTGCGAGGAGTATCTGCAAGGCTTTCAACAGATTGGTCTTAGAACCGATCTGATTCCCAACCTGGCGGATGTGAATCAGCGCCTGAGGCCGCGGAGTGGCTGGAGGGCTACCCCGGTCAGCGGTTTTCTTCCTCCAGATGCATTCTTTGCCATGCTCGCAGCCCGGCAATTTCCCACCACCACCTGGCTCCGGAGCCGCGAATCGCTCGCCTACATTCCGGAACCGGACATCTTCCACGACGTCTTCGGTCACGTTCCCATGCACGCCCATCCGGTGTTTGCCGATTTCCTGCAGCATTACGGCGCCGTATGTGCCGCCCTGACCGACAAGGACGCTTTGGAGAAGATGGGGCGTTTGTTCTGGTTTACGGTTGAATTTGGCGTGATTCGGCAAAAAGGAGGCTACCGTCTCTATGGGAGCGGGCTGATCTCCTCCCAGGGCGAATCCACCCATGTAATCGAGGGGCGGCCCGAAATCAGGGACTTCGACGTGGACCAGGTTCTGAACCAGCAGTTTTCCACCTCGGAAATGCAGCCGGTTCTCTACGCTGTGGAGTCCTTCGATCAGATCTATGAGGCCACGCGCGAAGCCGAAAAGCGTCTTTGCCGGGACCGGTAAGGAGTAATCCGGACCCCAAATAGCCGTATATTCTTCAAACTGTCATCGGCGATGGTGCACAATTTTTGACAAGGAGGCTCCTTTGCCGCGTATTCACTTTCAGCAGCAGCTCGCCGCACTCAAAGACAAACTGTTGGCCATGGCTGCGCTCTCCCAGCAAGCGGTAATTTCCTCTGTGGATGCCTATCTGCAGCGAGATGCCGGGCTGTGCCAGTATGTCCGGGAGAATGAGACCGCCATCAACGCCGCCCAGCGCGAAGTGGACGAGATGGCGTATGAGCTGCTGGCCCAGGAACAGCCGATGGCCATCGATCTGCGCTTCATCCTGGCAGTGATCAAGATTAACGGCGATTTGGAACGGGTGGGTGACCAGTCCATGAGTATCGCTATCCGAACTCAGGAATTGCTGGAGTATCCCGCAGTCGAGTTGCCGGTGGATATCGCGTCCATGGGCGAATATGCCTCGCGCATGATTCGATCGGCCATCCAGGCACTGCTGGATGCCGACGCTCAGTTCGCCGAGGCGGTTGTGGTCATGGATGATGAGATCGATCGCATGAACCGGGTAGCTCGGGGCGAGCTCATGAAGGTAATGGAAGGGCACCCGGACGTGAGCCTGCAGGCCTTGAACGCGATCATCATCGCAAGGGCCCTGGAACGCATCGCCGACCACGCCACCAACATTTCCCGGGATGTCATCTTCTGGATCCGCGGCGCCGACATCCGGCACCAGGTAAGTACCGCCATCGACTAAAGCAACGCACAGGCGAGCGGGCTGTGACTTTTCGGATCTTCTCGATGCTTTTTGCACCCGGCCCGATGTTTTTCAACGCCCTCCCAAAAGGCGTCATCCTGAGCCAAGCGCCTAGCAGATCTATCGGATGATCAGAGCGGCTTATGGCGCGCACGCCGAAGAGCCTGTCCTGAGCGAAGCCGAAGGAACCCCGGCGATGCTTGTTGGCAGATGCTCTTGTCCCAGCTTCCCAGCCACAATAGGGTGACAGAACCTCAGAAGCTGATCCAGCCGCTCCTAGGCCCGTGAGGGCCGGCCCGCCAAACCCCAGCCCAGCCCGGAAGGGCTGTCTCTCAGTGGGATGACGATCGGCGAGCGCCGTAGATGCGGCTACCTCGGATGTATTGACTTGGGTCCGCTACGGGATTAGCCTTAACGTATGTCCCTGTACTGTCGCCGTAGCGCTGGCTGTTGCGTGATCCCATCACGCCGTACGGGTACGTCCTAAGAATTCAGCAAATCACCAATCTTCGGAAACCCGGGTGTCGGCAATCAACGGCACGCGGGTTTTTCGTTTCAGGGGAGAATATCGATGGCCGAGGTTAAGGAAACAAAAGCCCAGCGCATGGAGCGGCTTAAGCGGGAGAAGAACCCATGGGAGGCCCTCGATGAAGTACGTGCCTTTGCCGCCGCCGGCAGGGAATCGGTACTTCCCGAATGGGCCTCCGCCTATTTCAAATGGTGGGGCGTTTATACGCAGGGAGATGGGGCTGGCGCTCTCGGCGGCAAAGGCGGAGAAGGCAAGGCCACCGAATACTTCATGATGCGCATTGGGCTGCCCAACGGCATCGCTACTTCGGAGCAGATTGAGTTAATCGCTGACATCGCCGCCAAGCATGGCCGGGACTTGGTCGACATTACCGTTCGCCAGGCAATCCAACTGCATTGGCTCCCCATTGAAGCGCTCCCCGGGATTATCGACCGTCTCGATGCCGCCGGCCTTTCGCCAAAAGGCGCCTGCGGCGATGTGGTGCGCAATGTAACCGGCTGCCCTCTGGCGGGCCTGGATGCAGACGAGGTTCTCGATGCATCCCACATCGCCATTGCTGCGGCCGGAGATCTGAAAGGCAACCCCGAACTCTATAACCTGCCGCGAAAATTCAAGGTCTCGATTACCGGTTGCTCGGTGTGGTGCTCCTATCCGGAGATCAATGACATTGGGCTGACTCCCGCAGTGCGCTCAATCGGCAACGGGCAGGAGGTGGGATTCTCCCTGCGTGTGGGTGGTGGTCTCTCCGCTGATCCCCATCTGGCGGTGCGCTTGAATGCCTTCGTGCAACAGCACCAGGCGGTCACCGTGGTACGCAAAATCACCGAGCTCTTTCGCGATCAGCAGGGATTGCGTGAGAGCCGCGACCGGGCGCGCATGAAGCATCTGTTTCTCCGCGAAGGGTGGACGGCCGAGACCTTCCTTGCCGACCTTAACCGGCGGCTTGGCTACCAACTCGATCCGGCGGTGGAGGAAAAGGTCCCGGACGACATCTATCGCGATCACGTGGGCATCCACCGGCAGAAGCAGGAAGGGCTTTGCTACGTCGGTCTTTCGGTGCTGCGCGGGCGCATGACCGCCGCACAGTTGAGCGCTGTGGCCGACTTGGCGAAGCGCTACGGCAATGGCCAATTGCGAACCACAGTCATGCAGAATCTGGTGATTGTGAACGTGCCCTCAAATAAAGCCCAGCTACTGGCGGTGGAATTGGAAGCACTGGGCTTGCCGGTCGAAGGTTCCCCGTTTTGGAGAGGCGCGATCGCCTGCACCGGAAGCGAGTTCTGCAAGCTGGCGATTACCGAGACCAAGGGCTTCACTCGCTGGATTGTCGATGAACTCGAAGAGCGGCTTCCCGGATTCGATCAGCAGCTTAAGCTTCACGTCACCGGCTGCCCGAATAGCTGCGGCCAGCACTGGATCGCAGACATCGGGATGGAAGGCAAGAAGATCAAGCACCAGGGCAAGCTTGAGGACGCGTACTACTTCTGCGTGGGTGGTTCTGTGGGCCTGCATCAGCAGACCGCGAGGCCAGTGGGATACCGCTGCCTGGCAACCGAAGTCCCGGATGCGCTGGAACGCCTGTTGAGCGGGTATTTAGAGGTGAGGCGCCCGGGCGAAAACCTGCGCGCATATTTTGCCCGCACCAGTGACGAGCAGTTGCGCGAGCAGCTTGCCGGCGCAGTGCTCGAGGCCGTGCCCAGGGATGCCGCTCCGGTCGGAGGTAGACACCTTGAGTGAGAGTGCCAGTCTTTTTCCTTTATTTCTAAAGTTGGAAGGGAAGAGATGCCTGGTGGTGGGCGCGGGCCTGATTGGTCTGGAAAAGGTCGAAAGCCTGCTGCGCTGCGGTGCAACGATCCGCGTCGTGGCGCCCCACGCCGTTGCGCGGGTTCAAGAGTTGAGTTCCAGGGGAGTCATCGACTGGCTGGCCCGCGGTTACGAAGCTGCCGACGTAAGCGGTTGTGATCTGGTTATCGCAGCCACCAACGATCGCGAGGTGAATCGGGCGGTCTTTGCAGAAGCCACACGCAACCGAATCCTGTGCAACACTGCCGATGACCCGCCCTTGTGCGACTTCTTCTTTGCCTCGATTGTCCAGCGTGGCGATCTGCAGATTGCTATTTCGACCGCGGGTCAAAGTCCGGCGCTGGCGCAGCGCCTGCGGCGGGAAATCGATACTCAACTGCCTTCCGACCTGGGACCGTGGCTCGCCGAGCTGGGTCAGCTGCGGCGCGAAGTCTTGCAGGCGATGCCGGCCGGGGCAGAGCGCAAAGCACTCTTGCATGAACTGGCGCATCGCCAGGTTTGTGGCCTGCCTGGGTGCCCCGCACGCAATTTTGTAAGCGCAGAAATCAAGCATGAGGTTCCGCAATGACCAAGGCAGAAGCGGGCAAGGTATACCTGGTCGGTGCGGGGCCTGGCGACCCGGATTTACTCACCCTCAAAGCTGCCCGGCTGCTGGCGGAGGCGGGCGTGGTGCTCCACGACGACCTGGTTCCTCAATCCATTTTGAACCTGGCCGCCAAGCAGGCTTTGATCATCAGCGTGGGCAAACGTTGTGGCCGGAAGAAGATCACCCAGGCGGCCATCCACGACTTGATGATCGTGTCGGCGCGCAGAGGCTTGGCCGTGATCCGGCTCAAGTCCGGAGACCCCATGATTTTCGGCCGCGCCGCCGAGGAGATCGACGCCCTCCGTGAGGCTGGCGTCCCCTTCGAAGTGGTGCCAGGCGTGACTGCGGCATCCTCTGCGGCGGCCTTTCTGGAGGCCTCGCTCACCGATCGCAGAGTGTCATCCCGATTGATTGTGTTGAGCGGCCATCATGCCGCGCGCACTGTTCCAGAGCCGGATCTTTGGCCGGGTACCTTGCCCACCGACGCGACCCTGGCTATCTACATGCCGGGGCAAAACCTCGCCCAGGTAGCCGCTTCCTTATTGCGCAGCGGTGCATCCGCGGCGATGCCGTGTGTGGCAGTGACCGATGCATCGCGCCCTGAAGCGGCGTACACCGCTTCGCGACTGGGCGGCCTGGCTAATTTGCCCACCTCCTTTGCCCCCACTCTGCTATTGGTCGGGCACGTATTTGAGGCAGTGCTGAGTCGCGGCATGGAACCCGATTGTGTCGAACAGGTCTCTAGGTTTGCCTCGTCAATTGCTGTCGAAGTGGACTGAGCATACTCAAAACCCCAGACCTCTCCATTGCGCCCCAATGTAGTGAAGCAGTAAATCCGGGTACGCTCCGGTCGAGATGACCAATCTGTTGTCGGTTAGCCGCGGGGGTCTTTCCATGGAAAAACTTACATTTCGTTGCAACGGAATTGTCATCTCGACCGGAGCGTAGCGGAGTGGAGAGATCTGCGGTTCACTTTCCTAAGCCATCGAATTTATTCCCATCAAATCGCGTCCGTAACCG